>CAMLDO010000006.1 GCA_946478865.1 uncultured Methylobacillus sp. | reverse complement strand
CGGTGCGACTTCGGCAGCAGCAGACCTGCAAATCCGCATCATGGATGACACACCGATCATTAACTCAATTCAAAATATGGTTGCGCCGAACAATGCTGGCATTGCTACTGGGCATTGGGACTTCGCATTCGGTGCCGATGGTTCTAATGCAACCAATGCGCTGCCTAATCTGAATAGTCTTGAAGGTATCAACGTATCGCTGGTTAATACCCCTAGCCTAGTTGCAGCCAGTGGTACACAAGATATGTTCGATGGATCTGGTACATATCTGGGCGAGTTGTATACCGCTTATCTCGATGCAGCGAAGACCCAAACGTTCTTCACGTTGTTCATGAAGGCGGATGGTACTTACGAGTTCAATCTGGTAACGCCAAATCCGACCACAACAGTTACTCAGAACTTCAATGTAACTGGTTCGATCGGTGGCTTCGGTGGAGATTTGTATCTCGAGCAGATTGCTGAAGCCAAGCACTTGGCGGACCCGGTAACTGATATTAAATTTACTTCGCATTATGACTATGCGGGTGGTACTAATTTGGGTACCGTTTCATCGGTAAATACCAGTAACAACGGCCTTGGTGTCAGTACCTCTGGTGACGGCGGTGGTGGCTTAGCCATCAAGCAGAACGAATCGATGACCTTGACCTATTATAAGGGTGACGCAGACACCAGCGGGGCCACGCATCCGGCTCTGCCGCAAGGTGTGGACTCAGCTACAGTCACTTTCGATTTGTCGAAGGATAACTCCGGAAACGATACGGTAACGGTAAGGTTCATTCTGCACACGACGGATGGTACGAATACCTACACAGAAATCCTTACGGATAGAGAAGTGGCTGACCTCAGTACTCAAACTGTTACAAGTACCGTAGCAGGCCGAGACATTCTGAGTGTTGACGTTATTAACGTGGACGCAGATGGAGAAACCTTCCTGATTACCGCCACGGGTACAACGACTTCAACTACCGTATTGCCCAATGATTTAGCATTGAACTTCAATGTGTCTGTGGTTGATGGTGACGGTGATACCTCCAATACGGGTACCTTCACAGTAAATATTGATACTAACAATAATATTCTTGATACAACGGGTAACGATATCCTGTATGGTACTAGTGGAGAGGTCGATACCTTTGAGTGGCAGTTAGGTCATACTGGCAAGGATGTCGTGGCTAATTTTGAATTGGGTTCAGGAAAGGATGTGCTTGATCTTTCTGATATTCTTGAAGGAGAGCATTCCACTGCTGCATCTCTCGGTAATTATTTGAGCTTTAGTTACAACTCAGAAACTAACCAGACTGTAATTACTATCGATGCAAATAGCTCTACCAATTCAGGAGGCACAGGACAAACAATCTTGGTGAATGGTGACTTGACTTACGGTTCATCTGATCCGACTGTTATCATCAATAAACTGCTCTCTGATGGGAATTTGAAGGTAGACTCCTAACTAAAGAATGGTAATAACTAAGGCGCCTTCGGGCGCCTTTTTTATTTCCATAATTAATCAATGGCTTAATTGGTCCGAAAGGGCTATAGGAGTACGGCCGGCCGAAAACTATAGTCAACCCTAAGCTTGCCTATTCAAGATTAGGAGCCAGCTATGGCTGATACACAGCGTCTCTCCGTCACATTCAAGCCCGAAGCGGTGGGTACGGTCAAAGCCACCCTCGGAAGTGTCAAGGCTATCGATTCATCAGGAGTTGAGCGGGAGTTGGTTGCCGGAGACAAGGTTTATCCGAACGAGACTATCGTGACAGGCCCGGATGGCCTGGTGATCGTCGATCTGGCCAATGGTGCCCAGCTGGACTTGGCTACCTCTTCCAAGATTGTGCTCGACAGCGAGGTGCTGGGCGTTGCCGCGGCTCCTGCCGCTCCCGCGCTGACGGTCGAGCAGATTCAGGAATTGATCGCCCGTGGCGAGGATCCTTCCGCTATTACCGAAGCAACAGCTGCAGGAGCCGGTGTAGGTGATGAGGGCGGCTCATCGTTCGTGGTTGTTGACTTCAACAACACGGAAGGAGCCGTCACCAGCGGCTTTGAGACGATAGGTATTCCCGCTCCCGTTTTTCCCCCGCTCGTGCCGGAGTTGCCTCCTGAAGAGGATGTGACCTCGGCGGAAAGTGGCTTTCCTGCTGGCGATAATCCGCTGGATATTCTGGTGCCGGGAGGCCCGGTGGTGGATGAAGGCAATTTACCTGGCGGTTCACATCCCGATCCGGCATCGCTGACCCAAACCGGTAGCTTCACGATTACGGCACCGGACGGATTGAATACCCTGATGGTCGAAGGCCAGACAGCTATTTCCGGCGGCATATTCACGCCCGTCACGTTAACCAGCAGTCTGGGGCACACATTGGAAATTACCGGCTTTGATAGCGCAAGCGGAGAAGTTTCTTATCGCTATACACTGACCGGCAATGAATCTCATGGCAATCAGCCAGCGCTGACCGAAACTTTCGGCATTGTTGCCACGGACAATGATGGAGATACGACTTCCGGCTCCTTCTCGGTTGCCATTCTGGATGATGCCCCTTCCGCCAACGATAACGCGGTGACTGTACCCGAAGCGCAAGGGCTGGATCTCAACTTCGCTTTCGTGCTGGATTTCAGCAACAGCATCGACAACACCGAACTCAATGTGATGGTGGACGCCGTCAAGGCGGCAGCACAGGAGATTTTCGACAAAGCAGAGGGTGACGTCACGCTTTCTTTTGTTGCCTTCTCAGGGACTTCGCTCACATTTGGACCTTTTACTGACTATGCCTCGTTCGCATCCAGCCTGAATGCCCTTAATCCGGTTGATGGCGGCACGCGTCCTTTTGACGGTGGTACGGATTTCACGGACGCGATCCAGGCCACCATGACGTTCTTCCAGCCCGTCGAAGGTGCCAGCAATCAGGTGCTTTTCCTGAGCGATGGTCATCCCAATCAGCAATTGGGTACCAATGGCAATGCGCTTACTGATGCTACGGCTACCGCCTGGGCCGGTTTCCTTGCGCAGAATGGCGTCCAGGTGACTGTTATTGGTGTAGGCGACGATATTCGTATCAACCGTTTGCAGGAAGTCGATCTGGACGGGGAGGGCGCTCCTATCCTCGTAGATGGTTTTTCGGATTTGATCGATACGCTGATTCCGCTGGTACAGCCTGCCAGCGTTAACGGTAATTTGCTCACGGACGACGTGCAGGGAGCGGATGGCGCGCGGGTCCAGTCGATTACGCTGCAAACCGAGGCTGGCTTGACCATCTACACCTGGGATAGCGCAGGCACGATTCAATTGAGCGGTGCACAAAGCGGCACTCTGGCGGGTACCTCGTTTACCGCAAACACGGCAGCAGGCGGCAGCTTTACCTTTTATTTTGCCGATGAGGATGTCAATGCCGCAGGGCAATGGTTGTATGTGGCTCCCCGCGATGTTACGGCCACCATGGATGAAGTATTTGCCTATCGTCTCATCGATGGGGATGGCGATGTGTCGGATGCAGCGCTGACCGTCACCGTCGAGAATGGTCAGGCTACCATTGCGATGGCCACGGTTTTATCGCGGGAAGATGCAGTGCCGGTATTCTTCGCCGCTGCACAATTGTCGCCCGCTCCGGTGACGCTTCAACCCTCCACATTGCAAGGCAATCTGATCAACGAAAGCAATACGGTAGGAGCTATCGGCATTGCATTTGCCAACTCGTTGGCTGTAGGGGTCATGGGGGTCGATGTGGCAGGGCAATTCGGTGTCCTGCATGTCAACAGTGCGGGTGCTTATGCCTACACTCCTTACGATGCACCACTGCCTGAGAGCGGTGCTGATCGCTTTCACTATGCGATGCTCCACGAAGATAGCAGTACGTCGCTTCACGCCGTCGCATTCGACTATAGCAATACGGGTATCACCATCGACCATGAGCCGACATTTCACATGGATGAACCCGTCGAAAATTTGGCGGCGATGGTGCAGGGTAACGACATTCTCGTTGCCGATGCGGTCATGCTGGTCGACGCGGGCGATTTCCCGCTACCCGTGCTGAAAGCCGGGCCGGGGGCAGACACGCTGATCGGCAGTGCCAATAGCGAACTGCTCTCCGGCGGCGTCGGAAATGATCTTCTGGTTGCCGGTACTGGAAACGATATTCTCGTGGGTGGTCCCGGAGATGACGTACTGACCGGAGGTGGGGGAGTCGATGTATTTGTCTGGCGCGCGGCTGATGCCGGCATGGACACCGTGACGGATTTCGCGGCAGGCGTCGCTGGCGATGTACTCGATCTGGCAGATATTCTCGAAGGCGAGCATGCCAGCCCGGCAAGGCTGGGTAGCTACTTGTCTTTCAGCTTCGATGGGCACAATACCACTATTGTCATCGATAGCGATGGGGAAGGGTCCGCAGCCCCTGTCCAATCCATTATTCTTCAAAGCGTGGACTTGACGGCGAACAATACGTTGAGCAACGCAGCCATCATTTCCAACCTTCTCAATGACGGAAATTTACGCGTCGATCCCTGAAAAGCGATTAGCCTCTTTTCTCCCCCATTTGGGGTAGAGACCGTTATATAGCCTCATGATATAGTCCTGCTCGCAACGAAAGACTGTATGTTTTTTGCAACAATTTCTGAAGTTTTATGCTCGGGAATTAACTTGCAAAAATTTCGTTTGCCAACAATAAAGTTATTAGAATAAATTAAGTTGGAGTCTTAAGTTACCTAATAACTTTAGATAAACAACAAGGGGTTATCATGAATTTCAAGTATTCCGTCCTATTTTGCGCGGTGACCGGTGTGTTGTTCGCCGGCACAGCTTCTGCACAAACTCTGAGCGAAGCCGTCGACCAAACGATCAAGTCCAATCCGGACATTCTGGTCGATGCGAACCGCCGTCTGTCTACCGATGAAGCGGTAAATCAGGCCAAGGGCGGTTATCGCCCCAAGATCGACCTGTCCGCTGGCGTGGGTGCTGAATGGAGCGAAAATACCTCCACTCGTCCCGGCAGCGATAATCTCTGGCGCCGTGAATCCGCGCTGACTCTGTCCCAAATGATTTATGACGGCTTTGGTACCAAGAGCGAAGTCCAGCGTCATGAAGCGCGTGTTCGTTCCGCCGCGCACCGCGTTGCCGGTACTTCCGAGCATATCGGGCTGCGCGCGGTCGAGACCTACCTTGAAGTCGTTCGCCGCCAAGAGTTGCGCAACCTGACCCAGGACAATCTGGCTGCACACGAGCGCGTGTTCGAGCAGATCAAGATGCGTTCTGACAGTGGCGTCGGCCGTCGTGCTGACCTCGAACAGGCTCAGGCCCGTCTTGCACTGGCTCAAGCCAATCTCGCTTCCGCGGATGCCAATCTGCGTGAAGCCAATATCCAGTTCCAGCGCGTTGTCGGCGAAATGCCGCGCGATGTGGCACGCCCGGGAAATCCGGATGGCGTTCCTACCTCCGAGGATGACGCTCTGAGCGTGGCCGTCAACAATCATCCGCTGCTCAATTCCGCAGCCGCCGATATCGACGCCGCCAAAGCTCAGACTCGTGCCGCCGAATCGCTGCTGCGTCCGCGTGTCGATCTGGAAATGGGTACCAGCTGGAACAACAATCTGGACGGCGTGCGTTACAAGAACAACGACGCCTACGCCATGCTTCGCCTGAAGTACAACCTCTACAACGGCGGCACCGACAAGGCCCGCGTTGCAGAGCGTCGCATCCAGGAAATGGAAGCTTCCGAAATCATGAACCGTACTCGTCGCGAGGTTGAGGAAAGCACCCGTCTTTCCTGGAACTCTCTGCTGACTTCGATGGATCGTCTGCCCAAGCTGAAAGCGCACGCTGATGCTACCGAACAGACCCGCGATGCCTACTCCAAGCAATTCAGCATCGGCCAGCGTACCCTGCTGGACTTGCTGGATTCCGAGAACGAGCTGTACACCGCCCGCCAGAACTATGTCGACGGTCAGTTCGTCGAGATGTTTGCCCGCTATCGCCTGCTGGCCGATATGGGCAAGCTGATCGAGTCGCTCGGTATTGCACCGCGTGAAGAAGCCAAGATCATGACTGCGGATGGTGCACCGGCCAAGGCTGAAGCAGCTCCGGCAGCGGCACCTGTTGAAGCGGCTCCGGCAGCCGAAGCGGCGCCTGCAGCGGAGGCCGCTCCGGCCCCGGAAGGAACGCCAGCACCGTAAGCGCGGCCGTTGTCTGCGTAATAATTTGATGGCATGATCGAAAAGGGCAGGAGATAGTCTCCTGCCCTTTTTTGTTGAGGGGATGGGGTTGACTCGACGCGATATTGCTTGGGGTATGACTGGGCTCACGCATCGCTGGGGCCGCGCTGTTGCGCTTGCGGCTCTCGTTGCTTTTGCCACGGTTACTGTCGGTGCGAGCTTCGATGTAGTGCTGACGGATCGCCAGCTTGCCGCAGCAGAGACCAAATATGGCGTGCCGGCCCGCAAGCGTTTGAGTGCCTGGCTCGACCTCATGGCGAGTAACAAGCAGAAGACCGAAGAAGAAAAGCTGGAGCTGGTAAACAATTTCTTCAACCAGATTCTTTTCGTTTCCGATCTTGATCATTACGGCGTCGTCGATTACTGGGCTACCCCACTTGAAATGCTGGGGTCTGGCGGCGGCGACTGCGAGGATTACTCCATCAGCAAGTATTTCACGTTGCTGGCGCTGGGCGTGCCGATCGACAAACTGAAGATCACTTACGTCAAGGCCACTGGCTACGGTCTGCAAAATGCCGCCCATATGGTGCTGACCTACTACTCGTCACCGAGTGCCATGCCGGTGGTCCTCGACAACCTCAATCCGGAAATCAAGCCCGCCGACAAGCGGCCTGACCTGACTCCTGTTTACAGCTTCAACGGTGATGGGCTGTGGCTCGCCAAGGAGCGTGGTACCGGCAAGAGTGTGGCTGGCGGCAACAAGATTGGCCTTTGGCGCGACATGATGGCGCGCATGGGCAAAGAGTTTTAAGGGAGATTCAAAATGACGCTACTTCGCCAATTGGTGATCGTGATCGTGACGCTGTTCATACTGCTGTTCGTCGGCACCTTGCTGCTCAGCATCAACAACACGCGCGATTACCTGAATGATCAGCTCCGCACCATTTCTCAGGACACGGCCACATCGCTGGGTCTGACGCTCACGCCGCCCATGGCCGACAAGGATATGGCCGTGGTGGATCGCATGGTGAGCGCTGTTTCCGACAGCGGTTATTACCGTGAAGTGGTCGTCAGCGACATCGAGGGCAAGCCTCTCGTGTCGCGCAAGCAGGACGTAAAGCTGGGCAACGTGCCGCAATGGTTTGTCGATCTGGTTCCCCTGCAAACTCCGCGCGGGGAAGCGCTGATCATGGCCGGCTGGCAGCAGGCCGGCACGGTTCGTGTCGAGGCCAATCCCGGCTATGCCTATGTCGCGCTGTGGTCCAATACCGTGGAGTCCTTCTGGTGGTTCCTCGCGGCGTCCACCCTGACCGTATTGCTTGGCGTGGTTGCGCTGCACTTCATCCTGCGCCCGTTGCGCGACGTCGAGATGCAGGCCCGCGCGATTTGCGACCGCGAATATCCGGTACAGAAGAAGATTCCCTGGACGCTGGAATTGCGCAGCGTGGTCGAGGCCATGAATCGCATGAGTACACGAGTCAAGGAAATGTTCGACGAGCAGACTGCCTCCATCGAGCGCCTGCGTTCCGAGAACTATCGTGATGCATTGACTGGACTGGCTAATCGTCGCTATTTCGAGATGAACCTCAAGCAGCTCATCGAGACCGGAAAACATGGCGCGCTGCTGCTGCTCGAGCTCAAGGATTTCAAGCAGTACAACGAAAAGCGCGGCTTCCAGGCAGGCGACGAATTGCTCAAGAACACCGCAGAGTTTCTGGAGGCTATCTGCAAGTCGCAAGCCCATCTGGAGTATTTCACCGTCCATCTATCCGGTGCTAATTTCGCCATCGTCCTGAACAATGCGGGTGAGGCGGATGCGATGGAACTGGCACAGAATCTTGCCAAGGCCATGCTGCGCTTCAAGGAGCGCGGCCTGGTTGACGGGGAAGAGGTCGGCCATATTGGCGTGACTTTGTTTACGGGGCAAAGCTATGGCGAAGTGCTTTCCGCGGCTGACATGGCGCTACGCGCTGCGCAACAGCAAGGACCCAACGCTGTCAGCCTCATCGACCCGGGCAAGAGCGCTGGAGACTCTCCGGTACGTACCGCCACGCAGTGGGGCGATATCCTGCGCGATGCGCTGGCCAGCAAGCGGATTTCGCTCCTGGTCCAGCCTGCCAAGGCTGCTGAAGAAGCGGCGCGCAGCACGGTTCTGCATTACGAATCCCTGATGCGTCTGACGGACGATCAGGGCAATGTCATCCCTGCTGTTGTCTATACGCCAGTCGCCAAGCGGCTGCGCCTTGCAGGCGACTTCGACCGCGCCATGATTTCCGAAGTGCTGAGCCGCCTTGGCGCAAAACGCTACGGCGACGTTCCGGTGGCTGTCAATCTGTTCCCGGCCAGCTTGCAGAACAAGGAGTTCGTTGACTGGCTGTGTACCGAACTGGGCAAGGCGCCTGAGGCGGCTTCACGCCTGCTGATCGAGGTGACCGAGTACGGCATGATTGAGAATGTCGATGCACTGCGCGATTTCATTGCTCGCGTGGCTGCCTACGGAACGCGCGTGGGGCTTGATCACTTCGGTCGTGGCTTCTCGTCCTTCGGTTATCTCAGCACGCTCAAGCTCGAATATATCAAGATCGACGGCAGCTACGTGCGCGGCCTGCTCAACAACAAGGACAACCAGTTCTTCATCGAGTCGGTGATCAAGGTGGCGCACAGCCTGGAGATCAAGGTTTTTGTGGTTTCGGTGGAAACCGACGAAGAGCTGAATCTGTTGAGCAGCCTGGGCGTGGATGGCGTGCAGGGCTATGGAGTGGGACGACCGGAAGAGCGGTAATCCTGCCATATCGAATAAAAAAGCCGGCAATGCCGGCTTTTTTATGTATGAAAGGACTTTACCTTTCTCTCAAAGCATCGTATTTCGCCTTCAGTACGGGCTTCATCAGATATTGCAGGATGGTCTTCTTGCCAGTCTTGATATGCACTGTGGAGACCATGCCGGGGATGATCGGCAGCTTCTTGTGCGTACCGGTGAAAGTGCCGCTCTTGGTGCGAACCTGAACCAGATAATAGCTTTCGCTCTTGCCGTTCTTGTCTTCGGTAATGGTGTCCGCACTGATGTTTTCCACAGTGGCTTCCAGGCCGCCGTAGATGGAAAAGTCATAGGCGGTCAGCTTGACCATGGCTTCCTGACCGGGATGGATGAAGCCTACATCGGACGGGCGTACCTTGGTTTCGATGAGGAACGTATCTTCCAGCGGAACGACTTCCATGATTTCCATGCCGGGCTGCAATACGCCGCCGATGGTATTGATCTTGATCTGCTTGATGAGGCCGGTTACCGGGGAGCGGACGGAGGTACGCGCCAGCCGGTCCTCGGCGGCCACGCTGCTGGCGCTCGTACCGGCCAATTCGGCGCTGGCGATGCTGGCTTCAGACGCGGCATCGGAGCGGAACTTGGCCCAGGCAGCTTCGACCTTGGTATTGGCTTCGGCGGCGGCCTGTTCCAAACGCGGCAGCGAAAGGCGGGTGGCATCCATGTCGCCTTTGAGGTCGCTCAACTGACGTTCCAGACGCAGGATTTCGACTTCGGACATCACACCCTGTTGCTGCAAGGGGCGGCTGATCTTGAGTTCCTTGTCGATCAGGCCGTAGCTTTGTTCCAGTTGCTTGAGCTTGGCTTGCGTCTCTTGCAACTCCTGGCGCTTCTGGCTGGCCTGTTGCTTGAGCACGCTCACCGAGGTTTCCATCTCGCGCTGGCGGGACAGGAACAATTGCCGTTCGTCCTCGGCCACCTGCGGATTGGATTTTACGAGGTCGGTAGGTAACTGCAGCGGCCGGCCCGAGGCTTCGGCGTTGAGGCGTGTGACCTTGGCGAGCAGCGCATCGTGTTTGGCCTTGGTTTCCCCGAGCGAGGAGGAAAAACGGGTTTCGTCGAGGCGTACGATGATGTCGCCTTTCTTGACCAGGTCGCCTACCTTGACCGGGATGCTGGAGATGATGCCGCCTTCCATGTTCTGGATTACCTGCACCTGGCTCGACGGAATCACCTTGCCTTCGCCCACGGTTACTTCGTCGATCTTCGCAAAGAAGGCCCAGATGAAGAAGATCACGATAAAAGCGATCAGGCCGTACAGGATATAGGAGCCGAAGCGCGGCGTTTCCTGGAACAATGCGGCCGTGCTGTCCTGCATCAGCTCGATATCGGCGGCGGGAACGCCGCCTGAAGTCTTGGCGGTGTCCGGCAGGATCTTGTCCTTGGCGATTGTTTTAATTTTTTGCAACATGCAGTTTGCCTCCAGAAAGCGCTTCCAGTACTTGTTCCTTCGGGCCGTCCGCGATGATGCGGCCGCCATCCACCACGATCAGGCGCGTGACCAGCGACAGCATCGAAGCCCGATGCGTGACCAGCAGCAGGGTCTTGTGTTCCAGATGCTGGCTGAGGCGCGCTTTCAGGTTTTCTTCCGAACGATTGTCCAGAGAGTTGCTGGGTTCGTCCAGAACCAGCATGGGCGGGTCGAGCAGCAGGGCGCGCGCAACGGCGATCGACTGGCGCTGACCGCCGGAGAGGCCTTCGCCACGCTCGCCTACTGGCATATCGAAGCCGAGCGGATGGCGATTGACGAATTCCGTGACGCCGGCGATTTCCGCGGCTTGCAGCATGGCGCGATCATCCACGTAAGGTGCGCCGAACACGATGTTGTTGCGCACGGTACCATAGAACAGCATCGCATCCTGGGGTACATAGGCGATGTTGCGGCGCAGGTCGGCGGGATCAATCTGTTGCGAGTCCACGCCGTCGATCCAGACCGAGCCTGAGGTCGGCTGGTAGAGGCCCATGATGAGTTTTTCCAGCGTGGTTTTGCCGGATCCGATGCGCCCGATGATGCCGACGCGTTCGCCGGCTGCGATGCGGAAGGAAATGTTTTGCAGCGCGGCAATCGGTTGTTCCGGATAGTTGAAGGAGACATCCTTGAACTCGATGGTGCCCTTGAACGTGGGGCGGTGCACAAAGCTTTTGCCCTGTTCGCGTTCGACCGGCAGCGCCATCATGCGATTGATGCCATCCAGTGCGGCACGCGCATGGTGGTAGCGCGTGATCAGGCCGGCGACCTGCGACAACGGGGCTAATGCACGTCCGGTCAGCATGGTGCAGGCTACCAGCGCGCCGACGGAAAGCTCGCGTTCGGAAATCAGGTAAACGCCGACGATGACGACGCCGACGCTCGCCATCTGTTGCAGGAACGTGGCGGTATTGACGTTGGCTGCAGACAGCAAGCGCGCCTTGAGGCTCAACTTGCCAAGATGGCCGATAAGCTGCTCCCAGCGGCGTTGCATCGGGCCTTCGGCGCCGATTGCTTTGAGGGTTTCCAGCCCGGTCAGACTTTCAATCAGCGTGGACTGCCGTTGCGAGGAGGTGCGGAAGGTTTCGCTGATCACGGCGGCGAGCGGTTTTTGCAGCAGGAAGGACGACAGCAAAATCAGCGGGACCGCCACGATGGCCGGAATCGCTGCCATGCCACCGATCCACCAGATCAGCACCAGGAACAGGATCAGGAAGGGCAGGTCGACCAAGGTGGTGATAGTGGCCGAGGTGATGAATTCGCGGAAGGACTCGAACTCCTGCAGGCTGCTCGCAAATGCACCGACGGAAGGCGGCCGGGCTTCCATGCGAATGCCCATGACTTTTTCGAAGATGTTGGACGACAGGATGACGTCGATCTTCTTGCCGGCGATATCGATGAAATAGCCGCGCAGGCCGCGCATGATGAAGTCGAAGATATAGACCACGCCGACGCCGATCGCGAGCACCCATAGCGTTTCGATGGTGTTGTTCGGCACCACGCGGTCGTACACGTTCATGATGAACAGCGGCATCACGAGAGCGAACAGGTTGATCAGCAGGGAAGCGACCAGCACTTCGCTGTAGATCGGCCAAGCCATTTTCACCGTGTCCCAGAACCAGTGCTTGGGCTTGGGTATGAAGCTGGCTTCGGCACGTTTGTCGAAGCGGAAGGCCGGTTTTACGAAAATGGCGAATCCCGAATAACGTTCTTCCAGATCCTTGAGCGCCACTTCGGCTTCACCGGCACCTGCTTCCGGGAACACTACTTTGACCATGTCATTCGCATGCTTTTCCAGCAGCAGGCAGGCCTGACCGTCTTCCAGCAGCAGTACGGCAGGTAAGGTCAAGTTGCTGATGCTGTCGAGCTTGCGCTTGAGAATGTGCGCGCTGATATCTGCGCGTGCGGCCGCGCGGACAAACAATTCGGGAGTGAGTCGGGAGGAAACCAGCGGGAGGCCGGCCGTCAGCGATTGCAGCGAGAAGGGGCGGTGCTGCATGCGGGTCAGCAGCACCAGGCAATTCGCCAGGGGATCATCTGGAAGCAATGCCTCCTTGGGAATGTCCCACGCCTGTTTTTTAGTCGTTGTCTCTGCGTTGGCGGTCATAGCGATCCTCGTAAATGCCTATGCGGAATGGCGTCGCCGATTCTAGCATGGCATGGGCGCGTCGATGCGCTCTTTCTGTCGAAAAAACAAGCGGCTGCGCCAATTATTTCAAGTCGCCGTCATCCCCGGCGCGATTCGAGTTCTTCCCAGCGCAGCATGGCCTGTTCCAGCTCGGTATCGAGCGCCGCGAGCCGGGCCTGCAGCAGCTTTACGCGGGCCGGATCGCGGCGGTAGATTTCACCGTCTGCCAATTCAGTATTGATAGCATTTTGCTCGTGTTCCATCGCTTCGATTTTGTCCGGAAGCGCCGCCAGCTCTTGCGTCTCCTTGAAGCCCAGCTTGCTCGAGATTGGCTTGGTCGGGGCGGCCTTCGGTGCTGACGTTGCCGTCTTGGCCTTTTCGGCCTGAGCCTCGGCAGTGCGCTGCGCGGTGAAACGCTGCCAATCGTCATAGCCGCCGCCGAATTCCGTCAGGGTGCCGTTGCCTTCGAAGGCAATCACCTGAGTCACGGTGTTTTCGAGGAAAGCGCGGTCGTGGCTGACCAGAAACAGTGTTCCCGCGAAGTCCTGCAGCAGTTCCTCCAGCAGTTCCAGCGTATCGATGTCGAGATCATTGGTGGGCTCGTCCAGTACCAGCACATTGGCCGGCCGCGCGAACAGGCGCGCCAGCAGAAGGCGATTGCGCTCTCCGCCGGAAAGCATTTTGACCGGGGCGCGGGCGCGTTGCGGCGGAAAGAGGAAATCCTCGAGGTAGCTGATGACGTGCTTGCGTTCGTTGCCGATCTCGACGAAATCCGAACCGGGGCTGATGGTATCGGCCAGCGTGGCTTCGTCGTCGAGCTGTTCGCGCATCTGGTCGAAATAGGCGATGTTGAGGTTGGTGCCGCGCTTGACTTCGCCGCTGTCGGGTTCCAGTTCGCCCAGAATCAGTTTGAGCAGCGTGGATTTGCCCGCGCCGTTGGGGCCGAGCAGGCCGATGCGGTCGCCACGGAGGATGCGCGTCGAGAAGTCGCGGATCACGGCCTTGTCGCCGAAGGATTTGCTCACGTGATCCAGTTCGGCCACCAGCTTGCCGGAGCGCTCGCCCGCATCCAGCGCGAGCTTGACCGTACCTTGCCGGTCGCGACGTGCGGCGCGTTCTACCCGCAATCGCTCCAACCGCCGCACCCGGCCTTCGTTACGCGTGCGGCGCGCTTCCACGCCTTTGCGAATCCAGACTTCTTCCTGCGCGAGGAATTTGTCGAATTTGGCGTTCTGCTGCGCCTCTACTTCGAGCAGTTCGGCTTTCTTGATCTGGTACTGGCTGAAATTGCCCTTGAATTCACTGATGTGTCCGCGATCCAGTTCGACGATGCGGGTCGCGAGGCGGTCGAGGAAGCGGCGGTCATGGGTGATGAACAGCAGTGCGCCCTTGAAGTCGAGCAGCATGTCCTCCAGCCATTCGATCGCAGCGAAGTCGAGGTGGTTGGTGGGCTCGTCCATGAGCAGGATTTCCGGCGCCGCGACCAGCGCCCGAGCGAGGGCGACGCGCTTGCGCCAGCCGCCGGAAAGCGTGCTGACTGGTGTATCCGCTGGCAGGCTGAGGCGCGACAGCACGGTTTCCACGCGTGCCTGCACCTGCCAACCGTCCTGCGCTTCCAATTCATGCTGCAATTGCTGCATGCGTTCCAGCAGCGCCTCGGTATCGGCGCCAGGATCGCTCATGGCGTGCGATACGGCGTGATAATCGAGCAGGATCTGGCGCAGGTTGCCCAAGCCGTCCGCCACGGCCTCGAATACCGTATGTGCCGGGTCCAGTGGCGGCTCTTGCGGTACATAGGCGATGCGTACGCCCGGCTGACGCCACACGGTGCCATCGTCCAGTTTGATTTCGCCGGCAATGGCCTTGAGCAGGCTGGATTTTCCGGTGCCGTTGCGACCGATCAGGCCGACGCGGTCGCCGGGATCGAGCTGAAAGTCGGCATGGTCGAGGAGTGGGGTGAGGCCGTAAGCCAGGCTGGCGTTTTCAAGCGTAATGTAAGGCATGCCGGCATTTTACCGCGTGCCGTGCCACCTTGCCGGCCCATGCGTCAATGTACCGGCATGGGCTGAGGCTGATGTGATTCTGCGGGGGTGCCTATCATCCGGTTGCGGCCGCTTTCCTTGGCAAGGTACATGCGGCTGTCCGACAATTCGATCAAGGATTCCCATGTTGTCGCCTGATCTGCCTCGCGTTCGGCAAACCCGATGCTTGCGGTCAAGGTACGGCCATCTGGTCGATGGCCGAATCCTGATTTTGTAATGCGTTGGAGCGCAAGCTGCGCTTCGGAGGCGCTGGTTTCCGGCAGCACGATGACGAATTCTTCTCCGCCCCAGCGCATCAGCAGGTCGCTTGCCCGCAAGTGCTGCTGAATGGTATTGGCTGCGCTCTGGATGGCTTGATCGCCTGCTTCATGACCGTAGGTGTCGTTGATGGATTTGAAGTGATCCAGATCGAGGAAGGCTACGGAGAGCGGGGCATGGTTCCGTTTCGCCAGCTCGAACTGGAATTGCAGCAACTCCTGCCCGCTGGCGCGCGAGAAGCATTTGGTCAGGGAGTCCCGGATGTTTTCGCGAACCAGCAGCACCATCAGCGCAAGCTGCGAGCAGCAGGCTAGCGTCGAAACGCCCGCGATCAGCACCAGCAACCAGAGCGAACCGATGAACGACGGCCAGTTGAATACTGGAAGCTGCAATCCCGTAGCCAGGACTTGTGCGAGCAGGATCGGGATCGTGACCAGCATGCTTTCGACCAGCGTCAGCGGAAAGATGCCGATGCCTGCGACGACGATGAAGGGGAGGATGGTGTATCCCATCGCGAAATTTGTCGCGATCCAGCTCATGTGTTCATTGGCGAGATAGACGTACACGAAGGAATAGAAAACGGTAGGGATTAACAGCATGGCCATCATATGGGCCAATGCGCTGCGAAAGGTGGTGACTCCGCGTACTGAGATGGTCAATGCCAGAAAGGACAAGGAGGCTGCGGCATGAGCAAGGGCTACATTGGCCCATATATCCTTGGGCAGGAAAATCGCGTCCAGAGGAATCCACAAGGGCGTGCACAAAAAGAAAATCAGGCTGATCAGGCGTACGCGCGAAGCTATGACCAAGGCCCTTCGTGAGGCCAGCAAAGGCGAATGCCCGTGCGATCGAATCAGCCACAACAGTTCCTGTCGGGAGATATCTCCCAGCACGGCCTGAGCCGGTTCGAGAAAGACGGATTTGATAAATTGCATCGCTTCTCCGACGTTGCGCCAAAATAAGGATATTTTTGTCTTGTTAAGTATAACCTTTTTTAAGAAAGTGCTGTTTATACATGACAAGTTAGAGATTTATCGGACGGCAAGTATTACTTGCGAGGGGCGTGGCCTGCCGTAGCGCCGAAGCCGGACAGGGTTTTCCGGCAGGGAGAGGGCGTATCGCCTGTACTGCCGAGATCGACAAAAGGCAGCAGTGCGGCCAGCGGGTTGATGAAGGCGAGTGCAACGCTGCCAGCCACGCGTGCAGCGATCGGGCCGCCTTCCGGTCGGACCTTGGGGTCGACAAATGTACCGCTGACGCGGATGGGCGAACGCAGGGTAAAAGGGGAAACGTTCTTGGGCTTGGCGGTCAGCCGCAAATTAAGCTCTTCGTCGGGCAGGTTGACGCGGCCGTCTATCAGGACCAGCGTGACATTGGTATCCACCAAGGCCACTTGCGGCGTCAGCATGCCGTTTTTGGCGTCGAGTTGCATGACGGAGCATTGCATGGGCAGCGATTCGTCGCCCTTGATCAGGATGCCCAGGCTTTGGGCGAGATCGATACCCATAAGCTCGATGAGCAGGTGCGAAATGGTGCCGTTGCGTACAGCCATCGCCATGTCGCCATCCAGTGTGCGCAACAGTTCGCCGGTCGAATTGCCGTGCCCCGAGAGCTTGGTGCGGCCGAGGAAGGTTCCGGTCACGTAAGCGGGCGGCACTTCCTTTTCACCCTGTCGGCGTGCTTCGCGTTTGCGTTCCTGGCTGACTTGCAGCCATTTTTCGAGGTCGATGTCTTTCCACGTCAGGTCGATACGCCATTGCGGCGGCGTTTTCGCGGGCTGCTTTCCTTCCTGATGCGCATCGATCGAAATCAGCCCCGCGAGCGATCCGCCTGAAACGCTTGCGGCAATCTTCGCGAGCGCCAGCTTGCCCTTGTCCATCGTCAGCGTGGCATGGAACGGGCTGATGGGGCGGGCGAACAGGCGGCCGAGGTCGACGTAATCCAGTTTCACGACGATATCCGCGTCCATCTTGTTAAGCGAAGGCAGGTCGAGCGGCCGGTCCGCGAGGATCTTGCCGCGCGGCGGTTTTACTACCTTGCCTTCGCCGGTGCGGGTACCGAATGCGGGGAACAGGTCGGAAATGTAAAGCCTGGAGCCCAGCAGCGTGCCCGTGAGCGACGGCCGCTCGGGGCGCGGGTCGTAGCGGAAGCTCCCGGAAAGATCGCTTTCCCCGATGCGCGCCTTGCTGACGTCGACGTTCCACACTTCGTCGTTTTTCCTGACCTTGCCGCGCAGCATGAATTTGTCCGTCACTGGCAGCACGCTGTGCGTGAAGTTGCCGAGGATGCTGAGCGAAGGGCCGCGTGCGACAAAACTGCCGTCGATGTTCTGCCGACCCAGCAAGTCCGATACCGAACCGTCGAAATCGAGGTGTAGGCCGGCGTAATCCGCCGAACCTTTGGAACGCATCGGCGGGGCGGATTTGTCCTGCGTCGCGATGGGCAGGAAACCGTCGGTGGCAAGCGTGGCTTCCAGCGGTTTCTGGCGATAAGTGCCTACCGCATGGATGTGGGAGTCCGAATCACGATTCTGGCTGCCTTCGGCAGTGCCGAAATCGAGCTTGAGGTCGGCTTCGGTAATGGCATCCCGGATTTCTCCGTAACCCTGCGTGGCGATGAGCTTTTCGATCACGGGGAAAGGCTTGCGCGAGTCATTGGTATCTTCCCGGAAATGCCAGGTGGCCTTGCCCTCGGCGTTGCGCACGAGCCGCCCGTCGATGCGGTCCACCTCCAGCGCCTTGATGCGCAGAACATCATAGCGCTTGAAGCGGTAAAGATCGGCGTAACGCAGTTCGATATGCGCGTGGCGGGTATTGAGCAGGTGGGGCACGCCGAATTCGGGTGGTGCGGAAATCCACAAGCCGCCAACATCCAGCTTCACCCCGCCAATCAGTCGCAGCCGGAACGGTTCCGCGATGCGCACTTCGCGTTGCAGTTGTTCGCCCGCGAAGTGCTCGAACGGCCGGCGCAGGAACGGCCAGCCCAGCAGTTCGCAGATGGCGACCGCTGCAATCAACAGCAGCGGTATGACCAGGGCTAACCGGAGAAAAATGGATTTCCGGCGCGATTCATTGGGGTTTCGCGTCGGCATGGTGAGTTTGCGCAAAAAAGAAGGGGCGATGCCTCATCCATGAAGGAGTGTCGGGATCGCCGCAAAGTTCCTCGGCGGACTAGAGCTGTTGCCTCAGCCTTTGCCCAGCATGGCGCGGATATTGGCCATCGCGGCTCGCCCGGTTTCCTTGCTCGCGGCCGGATCGGCACCCGGCATGCCGGAATGCTTGACGTCATCCTGCGGCAGCTCTGAGATGAAACGGCTCGGCTCGCAGGACTCGGTCTCGCCGGCGCGCTTGCGCTTTTTGCACCAGGAAATATGCAGCGAGCGCTGGGCGCGCGTGATGCCGACGTACATGAGGCGGCGTTCTTCCTCGATGCGGTTGGTGTCTACCGATTCGCGGTGCGGCAGGATGCCTTCCTCGACGCCGATGAGGAACACGTGACCGTATTCCAGCCCCTTGGAGGCATGCAGCGTGGAGAGCTTGACGGCGTCCGGCTCGCTTTCCTCGCGGCCTTCCAGCATGCTCATGAGCGCGACCATCTGCGTGAGCTGCAGCAGATTGCGTTCGTCCTCGTCGCCCTTTTTCGTGAGCCAGCCGACGAAATCCTGCACGTTCTTCCACTTGGTTTCCGCAGCGCGCGGCTCTTCCGAGTCGTAGAGGTGCATCTCGTACTGGATCGCGGTGAGCAGGTCGTTCAACACCTCGCCGGCCGGGTCCTTGGTCGCGCGCTCCTGGATGCGGTTGATGAAGTTGCAGAAGGTGAGCAGGTCTTCCAGCTGCTTGTTGCCGACCAGAGACTGGAAAGCGCCCTCGAACGCAGCCTCGAACAGCGAAATATGCTTCTGCGCGGCATATTCGCCGAGGCGCTCCAGCGTGGTGTTGCCGATGCCCTTCTTGGGCGTAGTCGCGGCACGGATGAAGGCCGGATCGTCATCCTCGTTGGCGATGAGGCGCAGGTAGGCGACGAGATCCTTGATCTCGGCCTTGTCGAAGAACGACTGGCCGCCGGAGACGGTGTAGGGGACCTTGTGTTCGCGCAGCTTTTCCTCGAGCAGGCGCGACTGGTGGTTGCCGCGATACAGGATCGCGTAATCCAGAAATTTGGTGCGATGCTCGAACTTGTGAGCGAGCAGCTTCATCACCACGGTATCGGCCTCGTGCTCGTCGTCGCGCATCGCCGCCACGGTGATCATGTCGCCGGTGCCGTGCTCGCTCCACAGCTGCTTCTCGAACAGCTTGGGATTGTTGGCAATGACGGTGTTGGCGGCTCTGAGGATACGAACGGTGGAACGATAGTTCTGCTCCAGCTTGATGACCTTGAGCTTGGTGAAGTCGAGCGTGAGCTGGCGCAGGTTTTCCACATCGGCGCCACGCCAGCCGTAAATCGCCTGGTCGTCGTCACCCACCGCCGTAAAGCGGCCTTCCACGCCTGTGAGCAGTTTTACGAGGCGATATTGGCAGGCGTTGGTGTCCTGGTATTCGTCGATGAGCAGATACTTGAGCTTGCGTTGCCAGCGCTCTAGCGCTTCCGGGTGCTGCTCGAACAGCTCAACCGGCAGCTTGATGAGATCGTCGAAATCGACGGCCTGGTAGGCTTTGAGCGTCTGCTGGTAAATCTGGTAGACCTTGGCAGCGGCATGTGTGTCTTCTTCGTCTGCGGTCGCGGCGGCCTTGTCCGGCGAAACGAAGGCGTTCTTCCAGTTGGAAATCTGCGTCTGCGTGCGGCGCAGCAGCTGCTTGTCGGTGGTCGCGAGCACGTCGGCGAGGATCTTGAAGCTGTCCGAGGAATCCAGGATGGAGAACTGCGGCTTGTAGCCGAGCAGTTGCGCTTCCTGACGCAGCATCTGCAGTCCGAGCGAGTGGAAGGTCGTGACCGTCAAACCTTTGCTCGGCTTGCCTTCCAGCAGCTTGCCGACGCGCTCCTGCATTTCGCGCGCGGCCTTGTTGGTGAAGGTGATCGCCGCGATTTCCTTGGGCTGGTAGCCGCACTGATCGATGAGGTGGACGATCTTGTGCGTGATTACCCGCGTCTTGCCGCTGCCGGCACCGGCGAGCACGAGCAGGGGACCATCAAGATACTTGACCGCTTCGCGTTGGGGGGGGTTGAGTTTCGAGAGCATAGAGGCGGGCAAGTTTACCGATTGCCCGCCCGGGTGTCACCCCGCATAGTCTTGTGGAAAAGGCTGGGCGGGTATGCAAAAGGAGCGTTGTTCTAGCCGCGCATGGCATTCCACATTACTGCCGGAACGCGGCTCCATCCATGTTCGGCTTCAAGTCGGATCAGGGCCTGCAATGTGCGGTGGCCATTGCGATGGCTGGGGAAATAGGCCGGTTTGGGGAACATCGACAGCGGAAAACGCATTACGGCTTTTTCGATACCTTCCAGCATGGGCGTGTTATGTACCCAGCCGCGTCCGCTCTGGATATTGTCCGGGGTAGCGCCCGGATAGGCTCCCCAAGGTGGCGACGCGAACCCGAACGACATGCCGGGGAACGCGTTAATCGCCACGGTGCCGTAGCGCAGCCGGGCAATGGCCCGTTCCACTGCCGCCGCTCCTTCCTTGTTACGCGTGGTTGTCGGATGGACGACCAGCGTCGCGCAGAGCGTGCCCCACAGTTTTGCGTTGGCGAATTCCACTGCTTGTTCGAGGAAATCGACAGGGTCTCGGGCAGGCAGGGCGGCTTCGGCGAGTATCGGGCAGAATGCCTCGCGTTCGAACAGTGCCTCATGAACGGCGGGATCAATGCCGGTCAGCAGCGTCCACGGTAAGGCATTCGGCCCCGGCCGACCTATCTTGAGGATGTTCTTGCGGTTGACGGTATTGGCCTGCCAGGTTTCGAGGGCGCCCGGATAATAGCTGCGACGCGGGGCGATGGCGCCGAGAATGCGTTGCAGATGCATCAGGAACTTGCGGCGTTGCGGCCACGATTGCGCGGTAACGATTACCCGCGCCGCATTGCACAGGAATCCCGCATTCATCGTGGCTGCGCTGGCAACTTCCTCTGCCTGGTAGGCCAACTGCCGCTCCGAATAAGTCCCAGGCACAATGATGATCGGCGAGACGTTGCCGAGTTCCGATGTCACAGGCTTGGTGCAAATCGGTTTGCCGAGCTGCTTGCGCGTGGCCGGATCGGCTTCGGCGCCTCCCCACACGATGGCATCATGGGTCGCGTCCGATCCGGTGAGGTGAATCTCGTCGATGGCCGAGTGATGGGTCAGATAGTGGCCTTCTTCCTTCCCGCCGTAGACCACGGCCAGAAAACCTTGCCGGATCGCTTCGGCAAAGGCGCGCTCGATGATCGGGCCGAGATAGGCGTTCACGGGATTCATCTTGAGCACGCACACCTTGCCTTCATTGAAGAGCTTGGTGATCACATCCATGGCGCCGATCGCCGCGATATTTCCTGCTCCGAGCACCAGCACCACGCGCCCGGTATGTGCATGGCCGCGATAAAACCCGGCGCGGCGCTGTTCGATGGCGCGGGCGTCCTCGCCATGCTGCATGCGGACCTCCACCTTGCAGCCTTGGTACAGGGTACGGTCGATGGCATTGTCCGGAAACACATTCACTGTGAGCCGCCCATCGGCGGCGTGGCTTATCTTTCCTATTGTGGTGTTGCCGCTCAGCCGCAGCGCTTCCAGTTGTTCCCGCACCAGCCGCAAATGGCGAATGATGCACCAGGGACCGGTCGCCCATTCCTCGGCGGAAAAGGGGCTGTCGAAAGGAAGCCCTTTGGCGGCGCAGCCGGCGCGCACCATATCCTCGGCTGAGGCGAGCATCCCTTGCTGCATCGCGCTGGCGAGTGCCACGCGCTGTTCCAGCGGCAGTCCGGCGAACTTCAGTGCTGCATTCCTGACCCGGTCCAGCGTTTCGTCGAGATGGCGAAGAGAGGATGCGGGAGGTGTTTCCGTCATACTCATGCGCATGTCGTCCATGATGGCTCTCCTGTTGGAATCGTGGGGCCATTGTTGCGCAGTGCAGTACGAAGGCGTAGTGTCTGACTGTTAGTAACAATTCAAATACTGTTTCAACGGAGCCGGTATGGATGAGGGCGCGCAGAGGGAAGCCTGCATCGACCAGGAGCGAATCCGGGCTTGTCTGGAACGTGTTCTGGCGCATCCGCTATTTATCCATTCGCAGCGGCAGCAGGCATTGTTGCGCTTTGTCGTCGAAGAGTCCCTCTCCGGACGGGCGCATCTGCTCAAGGGCTACACCCTTGGCGTTGAAGTGTTCGGGCGCGGTACCGATTTCGACCCGGTGGCGGACTCCATCGTCCGTGTCGAAATGGCGCGCTTACGTTCCAAGCTGATCGAATATTATTCAGGCGCGGGTGGTGGCGACAGCATCGTGTTCGAGCTGCCGAAAGGGAGTTATGTCCCGACTCTGCGTAGTGCCGGAACACAGAATGCCTCTTTTCTCGAGCGCAAACCGGCTCTGGCGGTTATGCCTTTCCGCAATATCGGGGACGACCCCACGCAAGCCTATTTCGCCGATGGGCTGACGGATGACCTGATCACCGATATTTCCAAGCTTTCCGGCCTGATGGTGATTTCCCGCCAATCCTCATTCGTTTACAGGAACAGCGAAAAGCGTCCCGACGCCATTGCGGCTGAACTCGGCGTGCATTACCTGCTTATGGGGAGCGTACGCAAAGCGGGCGACCGCATCCGCATCACTGTCCAGCTGGTGGATGCTTCTTCGGGAGCAGACATGTGGGCCGAACGCTATGATCGGGAGGCGGGCGACATTTTTGCCGTGCAGGACGAGGTGGCGAGCCGTATCGTCGATGCCTTGCAGGTTCAGCTTTCCGGTTTCGAGCGCGAGCGCTTGGGATTCGGCGGTACGCGCAACCCGGAAGCGCACGATGTACTGCTGCGGGGGCTGCGCGAATACTGGCATTTTTCGCCGACAGGCTGCACAACAGCGCAGGTACATTTCCGTCAATCCCTGCAGCTCGACCCGATGTATGCAGTGGCGCATGCGTGGCTGGCACGCAGCTATGTGTTGCAATACTCCATGGGCTGGAATACGCGCGATGCCGAAACGCTGGAGCCTGCTCTGGTCCATGCGCAGCGCGCGGTGGAGCTGGATGATTTTCTGCCGCTGGCGCATGCGATGATGGGGTGGGTGCAACTGTGGAGGCGCCAGCCGGAAATTGCCTTGGCCGAAGGCCGCAGGAGCTGTGCGCTCAATCCCAATGACGCAGATGCGCATCTGTTTCTTTCCTACACGCTTTCGGCGGCGGGCCAGGGAGAGGAGGCGCTGCATCATATCGAGCAAGGCATGCGTCTCAACCCGCATCCGTCCTCACCATATCTGCTCGCGCTCGGGCAGGCTTATATCGCTTTGCAGGATTACGAGGCCGCCTTCGATGCTCTTAGGAAAGGCATTGCCATCAATCCAGATTTTGTCGCCAATCATGCCTATCTCGCCGTTTACAACAGCATGCTGGGGCGCGAAGAGGAGGCCGCTGCCGCCGCGATGGAAGCGCGGCATTTATATCCAGGAGCCTTGCCGCGCCCCATATTCACAGACCCGGTGCTCTATGCCCGTTTTCTCGAAGGCTACCGGCGCGTGGGTTTCGACAAGGATGTGATGCTCGCCCCCAGCCTCGGGTAAAATCGCGGTTTTCAATCTCCGCACAAGACCCCACCATGGCCCAATACGTTATGTCCATGCTCCGCGTGAGCAAGGTCGTGCCGCCCAAGCGGCAAATCATCAAGGATATTTCCCTGTCGTTCTTCCCTGGCGCCAAGATCGGCCTGCTCGGCCTCAACGGCTCCGGCAAATCCACCGTGCTGCGTATCATGGCGGGCGCGGACAAGGAGTTCGAGGGCGAGGTGCAGTGGCAGCCCAATATCTCTATCGGCTATCTGCCGCAGGAACCGCAACTCGATCCGGCCAAGACCGTGCGCGAGGAGGTCGAGTCCGGTCTGGGCGAGGTGATGCAGGCCAAGCAGGAGCTGGAGCGCATTTATGCCGCCTATGCCGAACCCGATGCGGATTTCGACAAGCTCGCGGAAGAGCAGGCCAAGTACGAGAACATCCTGGCTGCAAGCGGTGCGGACGTGGAAACCCAGCTTGAAATCGCCGCCGATGCGCTGCGCCTGCCGGACTGGGATGCGAAGATCGAACATCTCTCCGGCGGCGAAAAGCGCCGTGTCGCGCTGTGCAAGCTGTTGCTGTCCCGCCCCGACATGCTGCTGCTGGACGAGCCGACCAACCACCTGGATGCCGAGTCCGTCGAATGGCTGGAGCAATTCCTCGTGCGTTTCCCCGGCACCGTGGTGGCCGTCACCCATGACCGCTACTTCCTCGACAATGCGGCCGAATGGATCCTGGAACTGGACCGCGGCGAGGGCATCCCATGGAAGGGCAACTACTCGAGCTGGCTGGAACAGAAGGAAGACCGCCTGGCGCAGGAGCAGAAGCAGGAAGACGCCCATCGCAAGGCGATGAAGCAGGAACTGGAATGGGTGCGCCAAGGCGCCAAGGCGCGTCAATCCAAGAGCAAGGCGCGTCTCGCCCGCTATGAAGAAATGAGCAGCGTCGAATACCAGCGCCGCAACGAAACGCAGGAAATCTTCATTCCGCCGGGCGAGCGCCTGGGCAACCAGGTGATCGAGTTCAACGGCGTATCCAAGGGCTTTGGCGACCGCCTGCTGATCGATAACCTGTCCTTCAGCATCCCGCCCGGCGCGATTGTGGGTGTGATCGGCCCCAACGGCGCGGGTAAATCCACGCTGTTCCGCATGCTGCAAGGCAAGGAGCAGCCGAATTCTGGCGAGATCACTGTTGGGCCGACCGTGAAGATCGCGGCGGTAGACCAGTCGCGCGAAGGCCTGGAAGACAAGAAGACCGTGTTCGAGGCGATTTCCGGCGGTGCCGACATCCTGTCGGTAGGCCGCTTCGAAATGCCGAGCCGCGCCTACATCGGCCGCTTCAACTTCAAGGGCGGCGATCAGCAGAAGATCGTCGGCCAGCTTTCCGGCGGCGAACGCGGCCGCCTGCATCTCGCCAAGACGCTGATCTCAGGTGCCAACGTACTGCTGCTGGACGAACCGTCCAACGATCTCGACGTGGAAACGCTGCGCGCGCTCGAAGACGCGTTGCTGGAATTCTCCGGCTGCGTGCTGGTGACCTCGCACGATCGCTGGTTCCTCGACCGTATCGCGACGCATATCCTGGCGGCGGAAGGCAATTCGCAGTGGACTTTCTTCAACGGCAACTATCAGGAATACGAAGAGGACAAGAAGAAGCGCCTCGGTGAAGAGGGTGCCAAGCCCAAGCGTATCCGTTACAAGCCGATCAGCCGCTGATCTGCATAAAGTAAAAAGAGCCACGAATATTCGTGGCTCTTTTGTTTGCGCACGTTATCCATGCAGCGATATGCCCTGGAGATCGAATGCGCGTATTATCCAGAATGCAGCATCTCAATAACCAATTAATCTAAAAGGAGAAAGGCATGAATTCGTATATCCATCTGCTTGGCCGTTTCCTGCTTGCCCTCATTTTTATCGTTTCCGGTGTCGGCAAAATCTCCGATCCCGCCGGCGCGGCTGGCTACATACAATCCGTGGGACTGCCGGGTTTCCTCGTATGGCCGACGATTGCGCTCGAAGTATTGGGAGGCATTGCCATCGTGATCGGTTTTCAGACGCGCATCGCCGCATTCGCCCTGGCAGTGTTCTCGATCGCGGCCGCAGCGCTGTTTCATACGAACTTCACCGATCCCATGCAAAGCATCATGTTCATGAAAAACTTGTCGATGGCTGGCGGTTTGCTGTTGTTGGCAGCCTCGGGAGCGACGGCAATGAGTGTGGACAAGCGTACATAGGCCGCGAGCATTGCAGGAACTTATCGCGGAAATCGGGTGACCAAAAAAAGAGGCGCACGATTTTTTGGAGTTTGGGCGCCGTGACTTTCACCATGTGGAAACAATTCATGGCCTTTACCGGTCTGTTTCCCCAGGATCGATCATCACTCCGATAGATTCCTGCTATCATTTTGAGCCGGCGCTACCGCCCGTACCGTACAAAACATGCAAAGGAGAATTTTAATGAAATTGATCAAGACTCTGCTCGCACTTTCATTCGCTGGCCTGCTGCTGGCTGGTTGCAACAAGCAAGAGGAAGCTCCGGCTGACGGTGCTGCAGCTCCCGAAGCAGCGGCTCCCGCTCCTGAAGCTGCACCGGCTGCTCCGGCACCCGAAGCAGCTCCGGCTGAGCCGGGTGGCTGGGTTCCCCCGGCTGATTCCGCAGCTCCGGCCGAAGGCGAAGCAGCACCTGCTGCGCCTGCCGAAGAAGCTAAGTAATCCAGGAATTTAAAGCCTGGCCAAGGCCGGTGCCGATGACGAAATTCGTTGTCGACACCGGCCGTTTCATTTGTGCGTGCGCAGCGCTTCGTCATGCTGCTCTTGGCTGACAATCCAAAAGCTGGCAGCATGGCTGCTTTCCTGCCAATCCAGATCACCAATCCAAACAAGGCAAGCGCATGAACACAGAATTCATTCTGCGAGCGGCCGAAGCTGTTCATCAGGCTATCCTCGCGCACGAACCCGAAATCGAATCGCTGGACCGCGAAATCGGCGATGGGGACCATTTCATCAACATGAAGCGCGGCTGCGCGACCATCGTCGGCATGCGCGACGAACTGGCGCCACTTGCACCCGATGCCGCGTTGCAAAAGGTCGGCATGAAGCTGCTTTCAACGATTGGAGGCGCCTCAGGCCCGCTTATCGGCAGCTTTTTCATCGCCATGGCCAAGGCGGTCAAGGAGGAGGGTGCCGAATCATTACCGCAGATCGCCATCGCTTTTGCGGCCGGTGTGGAAGCGATCAAAATGCGCGGCAAGGCTGGCGTGGGCGAGAAAACCATGCTCGATGTGCTAATCCCGGTTTCGCAGACCTTCACCCGGCTGGCCGACGAAGGCTATGACTGCGCCGAGACGCTGCAGGTGATCAAGCGCGAGGCGGAACAGGGCGTACTGGCGACGCGCGACATGATCGCGACCAAGGGGCGCGCCGCTTTTCTGGGCGAGCGTGCCATCGGCCATATCGACCCGGGCGCCAAGAGCAGCCAGGTCATCATCTGTACCATTTGCGACCTGGCATTGGCCCAAGACAATTAGCAAGACAAATAGAACGCGGCTTGCCGCTTTCAACCCTGGAGGTCGGAAGGGTGAGGCAAGCGAATTTTCTGGAGGAGCATCATGAAGAAATTCATCAACCATGTCGACGACCTGCTGGTGGAGAGCCTGTCCGGCTTCGCCTCGGCGCATCGCGATATTGTCAGCCTCAATCTCGATCCCAACTACCTCGCCCGTGCTAAGAAAGCCGAGAACAAGGTAGCCCTGATTTCGGGCGGCGGTTCGGGCCATGAACCACTGCATAGCGGATTTATCGGCTACGGCATGCTGGATGCCGCCTGTCCCGGTCATGTATTCACTTCGCCTACACCCGACCAGATGCTGGCTGCTGCGGAAGCAGTGGAGAGCGGAAAAGGCGTGCTGTTCATCGTCAAGAACTACGCTGGCGACGTGATGAACTTTGAAATGGCGGCGGAGATGCTGCCGTTCGAGCATGCCACGGTGATTACCAGCGATGATGTCGCGGTCGAGAATTCGACCTATACCACCGGCCGCCGCGGCGTGGCAGGCACGGTGATCGTCGAAAAGGTGGTGGGCAGCCTGGCCGAGACCGGCGCCGATCTGGCGGCATGCAAGGTCTTGGGTGATCGCGTCAACAGTCGCACGGCTTCCATGGGGGTCGCCCTTACCAGTTGTACCGTGCCGGCGGCGGGTCGCCCGACCTTCGATATCGAGCCGCACGAGCTGGAAATGGGTGTCGGTATCCATGGCGAACCGGGACGCCGTCGCGAATCGATGCGCAGTGCCGATGAAATCGTCGCTGACCTGGTCCATGCCATCATGGAAGATCTGAAGCCGGAATCCGGCAGCGAGGCCCTGCTCATGGTGAATGGTTTCACCGGCACGCCGTTGATGGAGCTCTACCTGATTTACAACTCCGCCGAGAAGCTGCTGAAGCAGCGCGGCATTACCGTCACCCGCTCTCTCGTCGGCGATTACACTACTTCGCTTGAAATGGCGGGCGCTTCGATCACGGTGTGCCTGCTCGATGATGAAATCCGCAAGCACTGGGATTCTCCGGTGCATACTGCTGCCCTGCGCTGGGGGCGCTGATACCATCCATCAGGAGGTGATGTCATGAATGACAAGGAACTCGTTGCCCGTCAGGCTGCTCGCCTGGTGCAGAACGATATGCTGGTCGGCCTGGGCACTGGCTCGACCGCGAATTTTTTCATCGAGGAACTGGCGCGGCGCATGCGCGAGGAGGGCTTGAAGGTCAGGGCTGTTTCCAGCTCCGTGGTGAGTGCGATCAAGGCGCGCAGCCTGGGTTTGCCGCTGGTTTCCATGGATCAGATCGACCGGCTCGATCTCTATGTGGATGGCGCGGATGAAGTTACGCCCGACATGACGCTGCTCAAGGGGCGCGGCTCCGACCTCGTGCGCGAAAAACTGCTCGCCCGCGCTGCGGACAAATTCATCGTGCTGGTGGACCAGAGCAAGCTCGTGTCGCGCATCGGCGAGAAATATCCGATTCCGGTCGAAGTCATTCCCTTCGCATGGCAATTGGCCAAGCGCACGCTGGAATCGCTCGGCGGGGAAGGTGACTTGCGCCCGAACGCAAGCAAGGATGGTCTGGCCGTCACCTCCCACGGCAGCCTGGTGCTGGACTTGACGTTCAGTCCCACCGTGGATGGCGGCGAACTGGATGCGCAGCTGAATGCAACTCCGGGCGTGGTGGAGCATGGCATTTTTCATCGTCTCGCGAGCGCGGTTTTCGTGGCGCAGGACGGGCGGGTCGAGGAACGCTGGGCCGGCGGCTAGCCGAGAGATTTGTCCGCGAGTTCGACGCGGTTGCGGCCATTGGCCTTGGCGCGATACAGCGCCTGATCGGCACGCGCGATGCAATCATGCACCGGCTCGTTGGAATGCATCTGCGCCACGCCGAATGAACTCTGGATATTGATAACGACGGGTTCCGTGATAACCGGTCGGTCTTCCACGATTTGTCGTAGACGATCTACCAGCTTGGCCGCGGCTTCCAGCTCGGTCATCGGCAGCACCAGCAGGAATTCCTCTCCGCCATAACGGGCGAAAACGTCCCCTTGACGCAGTTCTCCCTGGATGCGGTCCGCAAAGCCCCTAAGTACCAAGTCACCGATGCTATGGCCGTAGCGGTCGTTCACCTGCTTGAAGTAGTCGATATCGATGAGTGCGATGGAGCATACCGTGTGGTAACGGCGGATATCCTGCAATTCGTTCTCGAGCCGTTGCAGGATGTAGCGGCGGTTGAAAATTCCCGTCAGTTCATCGTGCGACGCCTGATTGTTGAGCTTTTCCAGCGCCTGTGTCAGCGCGGCGTTCTTCTCCTGCAATTCCCGGTTGGTTTCATTGATGGTCAGGTTGGCTTCGCTCAGAGCCGTTGCCAGGCGGTCGTTGATCGAGGAGCTGAGCACATGCGCCCGCAACAGGCGGTGGGCGATCCAGCCGAAATGCAGCGTGCATCCCAGTAGCAGTACTGTTCCCACAGACAGCCATGCATGCTCCGGATGCTGGGTGAACAGGTAATGGAGCAGCGGAATGATCGAGATACCGATTTCGAAGCCGACCAGCGACAGCATCGAGGTGGAAATCGGAATCACCGCCAGTGCGCTTACGACCATGAGGATCAGGACGATTCTCATCTCCTGCGAAGATGCCGTGTTTTCGCTGATAAAGAACAGGACGGAACTGCCCCAGGCCAGCCCGGCCAGGGTATGGAAAAAGGTCTGCCGGAATTTCCAGAAGCGCATGGTATCCAGCGTCTTGGGAATCGAGGCGAATTTGAGCGAGGTGGCGATGGTGAGAATGTCTGGCAGCGTCACGACCACGAGCCAGGCGAGGATAGTGCGAAGAGGCGCGTATCCGTATTGCAGCCACGCCAGAAATAAAGTGCCCATCGGCGCAATCAACGCCGCATCACGGGATTGGCGAACCAGAGCACCAACCAATTCGATCTGAACCGAGGTTTCCAGGCGTTCCGATTCAGAAGCGGCGGCGGTAGCACTTGACTGCGCCAGGTCTTGGGCCGAAGTGCTCATGCTTATCAGTAGATTGAAGTAATTACCTTTCCCGGTCAAGGGGTTGCGGAGCCCATCATGGCGCGATGGTATGATATAGTACGCACCCCGTTGAATACCCGGTCACGATGCAGAACTCCCGCTCCCTCGAATTGCTGGCTCCCGCCAAGAATGCCGAATACGGCATCGAAGCGGTCAAGCATGGCGCTGATGCCGTTTACATAGGCGGCCCGGCATTTGGCGCGCGCACCGCCGCCGACAATACGGTGGCCGACATCGGGCGTGTGGCGGAGTATGCGCACAAGTTCAACGCCAAGGTATTTGTCGCGCTCAACACCATTCTGCACGACAACGAACTGGAAGGCGCGCGCCAGCTGGTCTGGCAGCTGTACGACGCGGGTGCGGACGCGCTCATTGTGCAGGACATGGGCCTGCTGGAAATGGATCTGCCGCCGATCCAGTTGCATGCGAGCACACAGACCGACATCCGTACCGTGGAAAAGGCAGTATTCCTCGACCAGGTGGGGTTCTCGCAGATCGTGCTCGCGCGCGAGCTGGATTTGCCGACGATCCACAAGATACGTGCGGCGACCAGCTGCAACCTGGAGTTCTTCGTGCACGGGGCGCTGTGCGTCGCCTTCAGCGGCCAGTGCTTCATCAGCCACGCCCACACTGGCCGCAGCGCTAACCGTGGCGAATGCTCGCAGGCATGCCGCTTGCCGTACACGCTGGAAGATACCCAAGGCCGTATCCTCGCCAACGACAAGCATCTGCTGTCGATGAAGGACAACGACCAGAGTGCCAACCTGCGTGCGCTCATCGATGCCGGCATCGATTCATTCAAGATCGAGGGGCGGCTCAAGGACATCACCTACCTCAAGAATTCCACCGCGCATTATCGCCAGCTGCTGGATGAGATCATCGAGGAACGCCCAGAGCTCGCGCGCGCTTCCTCCGGCCGCTGCACTTACGGCTTCACGCCGCAGCCGGAAAAGACCTTCAACCGCAGCGCAACGGATTATTTCGTCAACGGCCGCAAGGGTGACATCGGCGCCTTCGACACGCCCAAGCACGCGGGCGAGGAAATCGGCCGCGTCACGCGCATCGCCAAGGACCATTTCGAGGTTGAGACCAACGTCGAGCTGCATAACGGCGACGGCCTCAGCTTCTTCGACGTGCACAAGGATCTCATCGGGCTGCGCGTTAACATTGTGCAGGGCAACAAGCTTTATCCCAACGAGATGCCGGAGGACCTGCGTCGCGGTGCGACGGTGTATCGCAATCGCGACCACGCCTTCATGCGCCTGCTGGAAAAGGATTCCGCGGAGCGCCGTATTGCCTTGGCGATGCGTTTTTACGAGACCGATGCCGGCTTTGCGCTCACGCTGACTGATGCGGACGGCTGCATGGCCACGGCCTCATTGCTACAGGAAAAACAGGTTGCGCAACAGCCGGAACGCGCGGAAGCGACACTGCGCGAGCATCTCGCCAAACTCGGCGGGACGCATTTCAGCGTTGCCGATATTGCGCTGGAATGGACGCAACCATGGTTCGTCCCCGCTTCCGCCGTCAATGCGTTACGTCGCGAAGCCATCGAAAAGCTCGAACGCGCGCGCATTGCCGCTTATGTACGTCCGCCGCGCCGCGATCCTGCCCAGCCGCCGGCGGTCTATCCGGAAGACACGCTGAGCTATCTCGCCAACGTCTACAACGCCAAGGCGCGCCAGTTCTACGAACGGCACGGCGTGAAGGCGATTGCCGCCGCGTATGAGGCGAACGAGGAACTGGGCGAGGTGTCGCTGATGATCACCAAGCACTGCCTGCGCTACAGCTACAGCTTGTGTCCCAAGGAGGCCAAGGGCGTGATCGGCGTGCAGGGCACCGTAACCGCCGAGCCGATGACACTTATCAACGGCAAGGATCGCCTGACCCTCAAGTTCGACTGCAAGAAGTGCGAAATGCACGTGATGGGCAAGATCCGCAAGCCGGTGCTGCAGATGGCCCAGCCGCAGCCGCTGCAATTCCACGCACGCCGGCCGGGCTGAGTTTACAGGCGCTTCAAGGCGCCGGGTTCATATAGCGCAGGTGCAGCTGCTCGATTTCCTTGAGCAGCTCTTCCGATAGCGGCTTGTTCCAGGCTGCGATGTTTTCTTCCAGTTGCTGTATTGACGTGGCGCCGACGATGGTGCTCGTTACGAACCAGCGGCGGAACACGAAGGACAGAGCCATCTGCGCCGGTGTCATGCCGTGCTTGCGAGCGAGTGCGGCATAAGCAGAGACTGCTGGCTGGACGTTGGGTTTTTCGTAGCGCTGAGCGAAGCCCTTGAATTGTGTGACGCGCCCCGAGGCCTGCGGGTCGTCCTGGTATTTGGCCGTCAGGTGACCGAAGGCGAGCGGCGAATAGGCGAGCAGGCTGAGCTTTTCCCGATAAGCGATTTCCGCCTGGCCGAACTCGAAGCCGCGATTGATGAGGTTGTAGCAGTTCTGAATGCTGGCGATGCGCGGCAGGTCGTATTCCTTCGCGATCCTGAGAAATTCCATCACGCCCCACGGCTGCTCGTTGGAGACACCGACGGCGCGCACTTTTCCTTCCTCCACCAGTTCCGCGAGCGCTTCCAGTTGTTCGCGGATAGGCACCCACTCCTTGTTTTCCTGTGTCGGGTCGAACTGATATTGCCCGAACATCGGCACGTTGCGTTCCGGCCAGTGCAGTTGGTAGAGGTCGATGTAATCCGTCTGCAAGCGTTGGAGCGAGCCTTCGATGGCAGCGCGGATGTTGGCGCGGTCCAGCGCTGCCGGGCCGCTGCGTATCCATTGCATGTTGCGGCGTGGGCCGGCGACCTTGGTTGCGAGAATAACTTTGTCGCGCGGCTGTTGCTTGAGCCAGGTGCCGATGATGGTTTCGGTGCGCGTTACCGTCTCGGCACGCGGCGGGACGGGATACATCTCTGCCGTGTCGATGAAGTTGATGCCTTGCGATATGGCGTAATCCAGTTGCGCGTGAGCTTCGGCTTCGGTGTTCTGCTGGCCGAAGGTCATCGTGCCGAGGCAGACCGCCGAGACGCGAATGTCGGTCTGGCCGAGCGTGCGGTAATCCATGCTTGCTCCGTAAAGTTATTGGATGAACGTGCCGTCGATATAAAGCCAGCGTCCGTTTTCTCGAACGAAGCGGCTGGTTTCATGCAGCCGGCTGGCCTTGCCTCCGACCTTGTAGCGCGCGATAAATTCCACGATGGCGTGGTCGCTGTCGGATTCGTGACGCTTCACTTCCAGCCCCAGCCACTTGGTCGTGTCATCGGCCAAGTCGAGGGAAGCGGGGCGAGTGTCAGGGTGCCAGGTGGCGAGCAGATAGGGTTCCAGCTTGAGCACGAAGGCGCTGTAGCGCGAGCGCATGAGTGCTTCGGCCGTGGGGGCTGGTGTGCCGAGGTGCCAAGGTTCGCAACAGGCGGCGTATGAGGCGCCGCCACACGGGCAGGGTTCAGTCGGTTTCTTCTTCATCCTCGGCGGGTTCTTCTTCGCGCGGAGTGTGCGAGGCGGTCATCTCGCGGCGTGTTTCCGGGGTTTCCAGCGAGATGCGGCCGAGTGCACCGGAGCGGTAATCGGTGAGCAGCGTCATCGCGGCCTTTTCCAGATCGAGGTCACCACCTTTCATACGGAAGCCGCGTTTCCTGGCGACGTTTTCCACCACATCTACGCCGTCCATGCCGGCCGTATCGAATTTGTAGCGCGTAGTCAGCAAGGCAGGATAGCGCTTGAGTAGCAGATCGCCGAGAAAGGTCGCTACTTCCTCGTCGATGACCGCATTGCGTCCGATGGCATGGCTCGCGGCGAGCATGAAGCCGTCGGAATCGTACTGGATCTTGGGCCACATCATGCCCGGCGTGTCGATGAGCACCGCCTTGTCGCTGAGCTCGATGCGCTGCTGGTTCTTGGTCACTGCCGGCTCGTCGCCGACCTTGGCGACGCGCTTGTTGAGCAAGGCATTCATGAGCGTGGACTTGCCGACGTTGGGGATGCCCATGATCATCATGCGTAGCGGTTTGAGGTTGGTGCCGCGATGCGGCGCGAGGGACTGACACAGCCCGACGACCTTGGCTGCGTCGCCCGGTTTCTTGCACGACAGCGCCACGGCTTTCACGCCTGGCTGCTTGTTGTAGAAATTGAGCCAGGCCTGCGTTGCAGCCGGGTCGGCGAGGTCGGTCTTGTTAAGGATCTTGAGGCAGGGACGCTGGCGGAACAGGCGCAGTTCCTCGATCATCGGGTTATGGCTGGCCTCTGGCAGGCGTGCGTCCAGCACCTCGATGACGACATCGACGAACTCCATGGTCTCCGCCGCCTTTTTGCGCGCAGAGGTCATGTGACCGGGGAACCACTGTATTGCCATAAGTCCTGCTTGAGAGATCGGAAATGGCGCAATTATCCCATGTAAGAACCTATTTCAGTTGTTTTCATACTCCGCGCTGATTGCCTGCGGGATATAGTGCAAGGCGCGACCTGTGCAGTGTAGTCATTCTCCACAAGCAGGGCGCAACACCGCACTACGTCTCGCATCCATCCCCGCCCTGACTTAACGCGGTGCATGAAATCAACTGAAAATAGGCTCTAAGCGCACAACAGCCTTAAAATGTCGGAAATTTGATGTTTTCGACCCCGACCGTGACCCTGATCCCCGAAATCAAACCCGAACAATCCATCGAGCTGCTCAAGGAGCTGCACATCCTGACGCGCGACGGCAAGCTCAACCAGGATACGCGCCGCAAGCTCAAGCAGGTGTATCACCTGTACCAGTTCATCGAACCGCTGATGCAGGAGGTGCTGGATGAGACCGGTGGGCTTACGCTGGTGGACCACGGCGCCGGAAAATCCTATCTCGGGTTTATCCTCTACGACCTGTTCATCAAGCAGCGCGCGATGGGCGAGGTGTATGGCATCGAAACGCGGCAGGAGTTGGTGGAGCATTCGCGGGCACTGGCTGACAGATTGGGTTTCCCGCGCATGCGCTTCCTCAATCTCTCCGTGGAAGAATCGATTACTTCGCCAGAATTGCCGGAGGAAGTCGATATCGTGACGGCGCTGCATGCATGCAATACGGCGACTGACGATGCGATACGCTTCGGCCTCGAAAAACAGGCCAGGTTCATGGTGCTGGTGCCATGCTGCCAGGCTGAGGTCGCTGCCGTGCTGCGCAAGAACAAAGGCCGGGCGCTTGCAAATCCGCTCAGCGAGTTATGGCGTCATCCCATACATACCCGCGAGTTCGGCAGCCAGATCACCAACGTGCTGCGCTGCCTCCAGCTCGAAGCACACGGTTACCAGGTGACGGTGACCGAGCTGGTGGGCTGGGAACACTCAATGAAGAACGAACTTATCATCGCGCGTTACAAGAATCTGCCGCGTCGCAAGGCAGCCGAGCGCCTGGAAAAAATGCTGGAAGAAGTCGGGCTGGAAGAGTTGCGCGCGCGTTTCGCTTAAGCGTCAGGCGGCGCGTTTCCAGTTTTGCAGGCTGCCAAGGCGCGTCGCGTATTGCCGAGTGAATTCTGCGCCGAGGAAGAATATCTGCGCCGAGTAGTACACCCAGAGCAGCAAGGCGACCAGCGATCCCGCCGCGCCGTAACCCGAGGCGATGCTGCTGTTGCCGAGGTAGAGCCCGATCGCATACTTCCCCAGGATGAACAGAGCGGCCGTGAACGCGGCGCCTATCCACACATCCGACCAGGAGAGCGGCACATCGGGCAGCATCTTGTAGATCAGCGCGAACATGCAGGCGATAACGCCGTAGGTGACCAGCGTCGAGACGTAGGTGAACATGCCGAACATCTCTCCGAGAAAGCCGCCGACAAAATGCTCCAGCATCGCCAGCGCGGCATTGACCACCAGCGAAATCAGCAACAGAAAAGCAAGCGCGAGCACGATGCTGAACGACAGCAGCCGCGTCATCACGAGCGATTTCAGAGTGGAATCGTTATGCGTGACCACTCCCCAGATTTCGTCCAGGCTGGCCTTGAGCTCGGCGAATACCGTGGTGGCGCCGAGAATGAGCAGCCCGGCAGCGATGATCGTCGCCCATAAACTGGAGTTGTCATTTTGTGCAGCAGCGAGCATAACGCGCGCCGCATCTGCTCCTTGCCGGCCTACGAGGCTTTCGATCTGCCCGATGATCTCGCCCTGCGCTGTTTCGTGGCCGAAGAAATAGCCCACGACCGCGATTGCCAGCACCAGGATCGGGGTGAGGGAGAACAGCGTGTAGAAGGATAGCGCCGCGCCCTTGCTGGACGCGCGGTGTTCGAACCATGCCTTGACTGCGCTCAGCATGAGGCGGGTAATGTCTTTGAATCGAACGAAAGGGGAGTTTGGTTGCTGCATGTCTCAACCTGGGTGACTTTCCGGTTCGATGGCGAGAGTGCGATCAAGTTCAGGCCTGGTGCCACGGTCTGGTGCGAGGGCTGCGGTAGAATGCGCGATTGAAAACAGGAAGGGTAGGTTGGAGATGCAGAAAACGGAGTTTGTGCTGAGCGGTGAATACATCGAGCTCAACAACCTGCTCAAGTTGACCGGAGTTTGCGATAGCGGCGGCGCGGGCAAGGCCCTGGTGGCGAGCGGAGCAGTCACCGTCGACGGGCAGGTGGAAACGCGCAAGACGTGCAAGATACGCGCAGGTCAGAAAGTCGCCATGGGCGATATCGAGATCAATGTGCTGCCGGCACCTGAATCCGGCATCGCAATTGCGGATTGATTATTTTTAAAGGGAGAGTTGCATGAAGAATGTAGCTGTTTTGGTCGCCCTGCTGGCGGCAAGCGGGATTGCCAGCGCCAAGCCGGCCTTTACCGGCCCGGATTACAGCGGTGTGTACCAGTGCAAGGGCGTGGATGCGCATGAAGGCGAATACACCGGCACGGTGACGATGAAGCAAGTGGCGGAGCAAAGCGTAGGTAGCCACGGCGCCTATACCTTCAAGCTCGAAGTGCCCGGGTTCGGCGCTTACCTCGGTCATGCGGTTTCCGAGGGTGACAAGCTGGCGATCCACTTTGCATTGCAGGATCAATCCACCAAGGATTACGGCACCGGCATCGCGACGATCCGAAAAGGCAAGAACGGCAAGTGGGCGTTCAGCAAGTTCTACTACGAGCCGGAGTACAAGGGGGGTAATACCGGCTCGGAAGAGTGCACGCAGAAATAAACTTCACAAGGCGCTTCAGGCGCCTTGTTTTTTGACTGAAACCGCCTAGCGCGGATGCGGCACGTAGCGCAAATAAGGCCTGGGTGCCCGCCATCCGGACGGATATTTGGCCCTGGCCGCTTCGTCGGACACGGAAGGCGGGATGATGACCTCTTCGCCGGGCCGCCAGTTGACCGGGGTCGCGACGGTGTGCTTGCCCGTAAGCTGGCACGAATCCAATGCGCGCAACACCTCGTTGAAGTCACGCCCCGTGCTCATGGGGTACATCAGCATCAGCTTGATCTTCTTGTCCGGCCCGATCAGGAATACCGAGCGCACCGTCGCATTGTCCACGGCCGTGCGCCCGCTTGCGGTTCCACTGGCATTCGGGTGGATCATGTCATACAGCTTGGCTACTTCGAGGTTGCTGTCGCCGATGAGTGGATAGTTGAGGGTGCAGTCCTGCGTTTCTTCGATGTCCTTGGTCCAGCGCTTGTGATCTTCGACGCTGTCGATGCTGAGGCCGATTACTTTGCAGTTGCGCTTGTCGAATTCCGGTTTGAGCTTGGCGAGATAGCCGAGCTCGGTGGTGCAGACGGGGGTGAAGTCCTTGGGATGCGAGAACAGGATGGCCCAGCCATCGCCTATCCAGTCGTGAAAATGTATCGTGCCTTCGGTGGTTTCCGCAGTGAAATCGGGAGCCACGTCGCCAATTCTCAGTGCCATGATTAACCTCCTAAGATTAGGATTCGGTTCAAGTTTTAATCATACTCCCGGCACATTCGACTGCAATACGAAAATGTAAAAACGCCCACGAGAGCCGAAGCTCCCGTGGGCGTTTGAATCTGTGCTAAACGCGTATTAGCGGTTGCAGACGTACATCGTCACTTCAAAACCGAAACGCATTTCAGTAGCTTGGGGCTTGGTCCACATGGCTAATCTCCTTAAGTGTCTTGTTAGGCGATGACTCATCGCACGGTTCTCACTATACGCGTCCGGTTAGCAAATACATTCGTGCAGTTCATGAATTGTGCCTAATGATTTTCATTAGGTGTAAGACTCAAGGCCGGCAAATGCCGGCCTTGTATTGCTATGGTCAGGCGGAAATGGAGAGCGCGGCGTAGAGGCCGTTCTGCTCTTCGTCCCGGCCGAATACCTGATAGGCCTGCAGCAACTGCATGATCTGCTTCGTGACGTCGGATTGAGTAGAGGAGGCGGAAGCTGTATCGATTTCCGTCGCGGTCGTAGTGGAGCTGGAGGCACTGTTGGAAGACTGATCGAGCGCCATCGCTTCCTTGAAACTGACCTTGCCGTCATCGTCTGTGTCCGCAGTATCGAAGTTTTCCAGAACCTTGGAAATCAGCTCAGAGCGCTGGCTGTCCGTGCTGCCGATTTCCTCCAGTTGGCTGGCGAGTTCCTCTTCGGTAAAGCCGGCATCGTTTTCCGGCGGAGGCGGCGGCATGCCGCCCGGACCGCCGGGTCCGCCCTGCATGCGCATATTGTTGAACTGCTTGTCGAGTTCTGCCGCGACCTGTTCCAGCGCGCTCGTCATCTCGTCCTGCGTGACCTTGCCATCGCTGTCGCCGTCCAACTGGCTGAAGATTTCATCGACGCTGCTGCTGTCATCGGAAATCTTGCTAAGAGCGGAGGCGAGGTCGCTTTGCTCGATGTATCCCTGATTTTTGGTATCCAGCTGGGTGAAAAGCTTGCTCGCCCAGCTGGAGGCCATGCTGCTACCTATGCTGTTCATCATGTTGCTTCCTTTCTTGGTTTTCGTGAAGGATTGCCCGTTGATGCCGGGCAAACAGAGCTGCTGTGCGCTAATAGCGCCATGAGCCTGCCTTCAGCTCATAGCAAAGTATCGGCCAGACAAGGGCGGATTTGATGGCGGGAGGTGTAAAGTATTGTTAATTTCGGTTAATAAAAATTCTTTATTTATTAGTAAGTTATGAATTTTTTCGCTGGCTCCTGACCATGCGGCAAGAGTAGGTTGGGAAGCGGCAAATTTTTCCGTATCCGAAAGGTTTTCCGAAAAGTCGGCTTATGGGTGCTTGGATCATGCAGGTAATTGATCAGCCAGTATTTTTCCGGTTCTCAGGCAATCGACTCACCCCTAGTCTGCAATGGTGACGGCAAGAATTGCCGTCACCTGGAAACAATTACATCGCGCGCTGCATATGCGGCACGGGTTTGATAGCGCGCAGATTGGCCGGATGCGGACCAGCTTCTTCACGCTGTTCGTTGACCTGTTTGCGCTGTTCCGGTGTCAGCAATTGGTAGATGCGCGATTCGCTATGCGAACGCAGCAGCGTCAATACCGCCATGTTGTCGGCTGCGGTTTCTGCCAGCTCCCTGGCCTTGGCTTCATCGTAGCGGTCAGAAAGCGTCAGGGCGCGCAGCGCTTCATGCGCTTGTTGCGCGGCTTTCATATGGGTGCGTACGGCAGGGGCATCGGCATGCAGGATGCCGAAAATCGCGTCCTTCTGCGATTCACTCAATACGATGCCATGCAGAAAGGGCGGCATCCGTGCGGCGCTCATGAAATCGGCGTCAGGATGTCCGTGACGATGCTCCGGCTTGGCGCACCGCTCGGGACCGCGGTCGCCTTCAGGTTGGGCAAGCGCCAGCGTGGGGAGCAAAGTGGCGAGGGTGATTAGCAGGGCGGGAATGTTGCGTTTCATGATGTCTCCTTGAGTCGATGAGTAAACCGTGCAAGCCGTCGTGGCCGTGACGATGGAGTCATCATAGGAGCGCGGCATGTAAGCTGCCGTCAATGCGAGGTAAATGCGGGTAAAGAAGAGGGTTCAGGCAGTGCGCAAAACCGGGAAGGTCATCTCGACGCTGAGCCCGCCGCCGGCGCAATTGCGCGCCAGGATACTGCCGCCGTGCGCCTGCACCACGCGGTGTGCGATGGCGAGGCCGAGCCCGTGACCGTCAGTGCTGGTGCTGCTGCGGAAGAACGGTTCGAAGATTTTCTGCAACTCCGCTTCGGGGACGCCCGGACCGTTATCGCGAATCTTGAGTTGCAGCAGATGTTCAACAGGCTTGTATTCCGCCTGCAGCAACACCCAGCTGCCTTGCGGCGTATGCTTGATCGCGTTGCGTATCACATTCTCGATCGCCCGGCCCAGCAGCTCTGCGCGGCCCCGCACGATGACTTCGCAGTCGCCCAGGAATTCCACCGTGCGGTTATGAATGCTGGCTTCGAAACGTGCGTCCTCGACAATGTCGGCGACCAGTTCGCCCAGGTTGATTTCTTCGCTCAAATCGCCAGTGACACCGGCTTCCAGCCGCGACAGCGTGAGCAGTTCGCCCACCAGTGCATCGATGCGCGTGCTTTCCAGTTCGATGCGGTCCATCGAGGCTGCAAGCTTGTCCGGGGTCTGGCGTGCGAGGCCGATAGCTGCCTGCAGTCGGGCGAGCGGTGAACGCAGCTCATGCGACACGTCATGCAGCAGATGGCGCTGGCTGCTCATCAGAGTCTGCAGGCGTTCCGCCATATGATCGAAATCGCGGCTGAGATCGGCCAGTTCGTCGCGCCGTCGGCCCATCGTCCCGCCCAGCCGGGTTTCCAGTTTACCGTCGGCGGCGGCATCGAACGCCGTGCGCAGGTTGCGGATGGGCTTGGCGAAATACCAGGCGAGTCCGCCGGCAGCCAGCAGTCCGACCAGCAGGTTGGCGATGATCATCTCGGGTGGCGGTAGCAGCTTGGGACCGTGCGGCGGGAGGTGCTTGGGTTCGTGATGCGGCGGTGGCCTGTGCATGGCCGCCTGCGGCGATACAGCCTGCGCGATTTCTTTGGCCCGGATGTGGTCGCGCAGCCAGAAGCTGGCACCTACGCCTAGCATGCCCAGCAGTTGCACCAGCCAGATGAACAGAAAGAACTTCCAGAAAAGACGGCCCATGCGATGCTCTGAATCTATTCCTTGAGGTATTGATAGCCGAGGCGATGCACGGTCTGGATGCAGGAGCGCCCATCGGGCAGTTTGCCGAGCTTTTGGCGGATGCTGCTCAGGTGCACGTCGATGCTGCGGTCGAAGCGCGCCAGTGGGCGCCCGAGTGCCTGTTCGGATAGCTCCTTCTTGCTGACAGGTTGCCCGGCATTACGCGCCAGCACCAGCAGCAGATTGTATTCGCTGCTGGTGAGGTCAAGGTTCTCGCCGTCCCATTCCGCACGTCGCTGCTGCGGCCACATGGTCAATGCGCCTAGCGAGAATGTGGCGGATTGTGTCGGGGATTGTGCGGTCTCGGCGCGACGCAGGATGGCGCGGATGCGCGCGGTCAGTTCGCGCGGCGTGCAAGGCTTGGGGACATAGTCGTCGGCGCCCAGTTCCAGCCCGATGATCTTGTCCATGTCGTCGCCCTTGGCGGTCAGCATGAGCACCGGCATGGCGCTATCAGCGCGGATACGCCGCAGCGCCTCGACCCCATTCATTACCGGCATCATCACGTCCAGCACGGCAATCGCATAGTGGCCGGTATGGGCTTCCGCAACACCTTCTTCCCCATTGTGGACGGCCTTCACGTTGAAGCCCTCCTGCTCGAGATATTCCTTGAGCATGCTGACAAGCTCGACATCGTCGTCCACCAGCAGAATCTTGGGCATGAGCGCACTTTTTCCAATAAAAACAATCCCGGCATGTTAACCAAGTGCCGCACTATGGGGTAGGGGACGAGGCGCAGTTTTACCGTTTTTTACCTTCCGCGACGCAGCCGCCCGGCATGGTAAAATTCGCGGCCCATGACCAGTCCTTCCATGCCTTCTCCTTCCCGCGTCATCGAACAGTTCGAGGCTCAGCTGCCGCACTGCATGCTGGCTGATCGTTATCCCTTGCAACGCAAACTGCGCGATGCGCGGGACGCGCTCAAGGCGGGCAAGCCCGCGGATCGTATTTTGGCGGATGTGGCGGCGAAGATCGAAAGCTCGTCGCGCCGCTATGCCGCTCGCCGTGCCAGCTTGCCCAAGCCCGATTTCGGTCAGGACCTGCCGGTCAATCAACGCAAGGACGAAATTGCGGCAGCGATTGCCAAGCACCAGGTGGTCATCGTTTGCGGCGAGACCGGCTCGGGCAAGACCACGCAATTGCCCAAGATATGCCTGGAGCTGGGGCGTGGCGTTGCCGGCCTGATCGGCCACACCCAGCCGCGCCGCATCGCCGCGCGCTCGGTGGCTTCACGTATCGCACAGGAACTGAAAACGCCTCTGGGCGAGGCGGTGGGTTACAAGGTCCGCTTCAACGACAAGCTGTCCGAGACCAGCCATATCAAGCTGATGACCGATGGCATCCTGCTTGCCGAGACGCAAGGCGACCGTTTCCTCAACGCCTACGACACACTCATCATCGACGAGGCGCATGAGCGCAGCCTGAACATCGATTTCCTGCTGGGCTATCTCAAGCAGCTGCTGCCGAAAAGGCCCGACCTCAAGGTGATCGTCACTTCCGCGACCATCGATGCGGATCGCTTCTCGCAGCATTTCGACGGCGCGCCGGTAATCGAGGTGTCGGGTCGCATGTACCCGGTCGAAGTGCGCTACCGGCCGTTGCAGGAAACCGAGGAAGACGAGCAGGAAGAGACCATGGAAGCCGCGATCCTTGACGCGGTGGACGATCTGTCGCGCCTCGGCGGCGGCGATATCCTGGTGTTTCTGCCCGGCGAGCGCGAGATTCGCGATACCGCCGAACACCTCAGAAAACATCATCCCAAGGGCGCGGAAATCCTGCCATTGTTTGCGCGATTGTCGATTGAGGATCAGCAAAAGGTGTTCCGTCCCTCAGGCGGACGCCGCATCGTGCTCGCGACCAACGTCGCCGAGACTTCGCTCACCGTGCCTGGCATCAAGTACGTGATCGACACCGGTTTGGCGCGCGTCAACCGCTACAGCGCCCGCGCCAAGGTCGAGCAATTGCAAATTGAGAAGATTTCGCAGGCAGCGGCGCGCCAGCGCGCAGGCCGTTGCGGCCGGGTGTCCAACGGCATCTGCGTGCGCTTGTACTCGGAAGAGGATTTCAATAACCGCTCGGAGTTCACCGACCCCGAAATCCTGCGTTCCTCGCTTGCGTCGGTGATCCTGCGCATGGCATCGCTCAAGCTGGGCGATGTGGCCGAATTCCCATTCATCGAGGCGCCGTATTCGCGCCTGATCGCCGACGGCTATCAGTTGTTGCAGGAGCTCGGTGCGGTGGACGAAAACCGCCGCATCACCGAGGTCGGCCAGCAACTCGCCAAGCTGCCGCTGGACCCGCGCATCGGCCGCATGATCCTCGCCGCCAAGCGCGAGAACTGCCTGAAAGAAATCCTGATCATCGGTTCTGCGCTGGCTATCCAGGACCCGCGCGAACGACCGATGGACAAGCGCGAGGCGGCCGACCAGGCGCATGCCAAGTTTGCCGACGAGCGCTCGGATTTCATGGGTTTCCTCAAGCTGTGGGAATTCTACGACGATGCGCTCAAGCATAAGAAGTCGAATCGCGATTTGTTGAACAAGTGCCACCAGAATTTCCTGTCTTTTCTGCGCTTGAAAGAATGGCGCGAGCTACACGGCCAGCTGGCCGGCATCGTTGCCGATATGGAGTTGAAGCCGAACGAGCAGGAAGCGGGCTACGACCAGATTCACCGCGCATTACTCGCAGGTTTGCTGGGCAATATCGGTTTCAAGGACGGCGAGGCTGAGAGTTACCTCGGCGCGCGCGGCATCCGTTTCCATGTCGCGCCCGGCTCATCGCTCAAGAAACGCCGTCCGAAATGGGTGATGGCGGCCGAGCTCATGGAAACCGCCAAGCTCTATGCGCGTGGCGTGGCCGATATCAATCCCGACTGGATCGAACCGCTGGCACGTGGCCTGACACAGAGCCATTACAGCGACCCGCGCTGGGATCGCAAGCCAGCGCAGGTGGTGGCGTGGGAGCGCGTCAGCCTGTACGGCCTCACTATCGTGCCCAAGCGGCGCGTGCACTACGGTCCGATCGATCCGGTGGAATCGCGTGAGATCTTCATCCGCGAGGCGCTGGCGAACATGGAATTCGACACGCGCGCACCCTTCTTCGCGGCTAACCAGCGCCTGATGCAGGAGATTGAGGAACTTGAGCACAAGGCCCGCCGTCAGGACGTGCTGGTGGACGAGCATGCACTGTTCGCGTTCTACGACGCGCGTATTCCCGAAGGCATCGTCAATGGCGCCGGTTTCGAGAAATGGCGGCAGGATGCGGAGAAGGAAAACCCGAAACTGCTGTACCTGACGCGCGACGATCTTATGCGCCATGCGGCGAGCAGCGTGACTGAGGCACAGTTCCCGGAGACTTTCGATCTCGACGGTACGCAAGTACCGCTCAAGTACCGTTTCGAGCCGGGACATCCGCTCGACGGCGTGACCGCGACCATCCCGCTGGCGCTATTGAACCAGCTCGACCCGACGCAGGCCGAATGGCTGGTGCCGGGCATGATCCGCGAGAAAATCACGCACTTGATCAAATCCTTACCCAAGACCATACGCCGCGTATGCGTGCCGGTGCCCGACTTCGTCACAGGTTTTCTTGAAAAGGCGAAGATGGGCGAGGGCAGGCTGCTGGAGGCGGTGGCCGAATACATTCGCCAGCGCACTGGGCTGAAGTTGTCCGCGAGCGAATGGGCGGAGCCCATCCCGCCGCATCTGCTCATGAATTTCCGCGTGATTGACGACGCCGGTCGCGAGCTGGCGATGGGACGCGACTGGCTGGCGCTGAAAAATCAGCTCGGCCAAGCGGCGCAGCTCACCTTCCGCAGCGGCCAGCCGGATATCGAAAAGACCGGTCTCAAGCAGTGGGACTTCGGCGATCTGCCGAAGAAACTGGATTTCACCCGCAACAACCGCCAGATGACCGGCTATCCGGCGCTGGAAGACAGTGGCGACAGCGTCGCGGTCAAGCTGTTCGATACCGAAGCCGCCGCGCTGGAATCGCACCGCAAGGGCGTGCGCCGGCTTATGCGCTTCGAGCTCAAGGAGCAGATGAAGCAGCTGGAAAAAGGCCTGCCCGGCTTCAACCAGTACGCGATGCTGCTGCGCAACATCATGAATCCGGACGATCTGCGCGAGGACATGCTGACCGCGATCGCCGACCGTGCATTCATCGGCGAGGACGAGCTGCCGCGCAGCAACGCCGACTTCATGGCGCTCAAGGCGCGTGCCCGGACGCGTTTGCCGGCCGTAGTGGAGGGCGCGGGACGCCTCGCGCAAGCCATCGCCGCCGAGGTGCAGCCGCTCGCGCAAAAGCTTAACGGCCTGCCACCTGCGATGTCGCGAGTGAAGCGCGAGGTGGAAGATCAATACGCACGCCTGCTGCCCAAGCGTTTTTTCAGTACGACGCCATGGGAGCGCCTGCAGCACATCCCGCGCTATCTGAAGGCACTGCGCATGCGTCTGGAAAAATATCCCAGCAGCGTCGAGCGCGATACCCGCAGCGCGCAGGCGGTGCAGGAACTATGGCAGCGCTGGGAAACGCGCGTCATTGCCGAACGCAAGGCCGAGGGCGCGAGCGAGGCGCTGGAGGATTTCCGCTGGCTGATCGAGGAGTTGCGCGTGTCGTTGTTCGCGCAGGAATTGAAGACGCCGTTCCCGGTGTCGGTGAAGCGGCTGGAGAAAATCTGGGCGGAACTGCCGTAGCCGTTCCGCCCGTGCAAGTGCTTAGGCTGCCATGTCCTCGGTGAGATAGCCGATGGTCATGGTCTGGTTGTGCAGCACGCTCTGGTCGGCGCTGGAGGTCGGACAGAATTCGCCGTTGGAATAGAAGCCGGTAATCGCTGCCTGTCCACCCAGCGTGCTTTTGACGATGCGGATTTCGTCTGCAATCTGTTCCGCCATCACCAGCTTGCGGCCCACGCAGCTCACGCAGATGGCGAGGCCCGGCGCATTGATCGCTTGCGGCGGCAGCGATTCCGCGACCATCTTGGCCGCGCCGCCGGCACCTTCCACGAGACGATCGTGCGTGGTCTGGCACAGGCGGATGGTTTCGCCTTCCGGCACGTCACCGGCAAAGGTGAGGCTGTTGTTGGCGGGGTCGATACTCAGCAGCGTACGCACGGTTTCCACGTTACGGCCGCCTTCGCCGACGATGGCGAACGGGAACTTGAGGCCCGTGCCGGGCAGTCCCTTGGCATAGTGCTCGCCGATGTACATGCGATACAGCGGCAGCGCGGGTTTGCCATCCATTTCATAAACCACGTTCTTGTCCGAGCGCGTGACCTTGCGCGGCGGGCCATATGGCTTCCAGCCGCCTAATGCGCCGCTGGCCGTGACGAGGTGGTTGCCGTACAGGCCGATTGCGATCACGAGGTGGTCGCTGACGGTGTCGTTGTGCAGCAGCAGGGTGCGGGTAAAAGCCGCATTGTCGCCGGCCATACCGCCTACGATGGGAATCTCGTTCCCGATCACGCTCTGGAAGCCCTTGAGCACTTCCGTGCCGTTGACGCTCAGGCCGTCGGAGAACACCAGGACGGCGCGCAGGTTATCTGCTTTGAGGCTGGCCGCCAGGGTAGCGCCGGACTGGAACGAGCCTTTCATGTCCGAGACACGCATGTCGGCGACGCGCATGGTGGTACGTTCCCACTGGACCGCGGTGATTTGCAGGCTGTCGTCGAACACTCCTTCGTCGCTGATTTCGCCTGCCGTCGTACAGCCGATAATATGAGCGGAAGGGTAGCGCTCCTTCATCGATGCAGCCAGCTTGGCTTCGCCGAAGCGCTTGACCGAGCCGAATACCAGAACCAGATTGGCGGAAGGCAAGGGCGAGGCCTTGGGAAGGTCTTTGAGTGCCTGCTTGCCGGTGACGGCTTCCTGTTTGATCAGCATATGTGGGTTCCAGTCTTGTTCTCGATAACGGGCGTAAGTCATCGTCGGCGCAGCGAGCCTGTCTCAATAAGACGGCAGGAAACGCATCGATGTAACAACAACTTAGGCTGAGTTATCCGTAATGTAATACTTACGTTGCCCTTGTTATGGAGCCGGGCGTGCGGCGAGTTTAAACCCAACCGAATTGCCGGAGCAATATGAATCGTGTAGTTTATCCAGCGCTTGCGGAACGTCTCGACAAACGGCGGTAAAAGCGGGACGAAAGGCGCTGGATAATTTTTCGCCCCGCAGACATAATGGCTCGCAAACAGGGGCGCACAGTATCGTCCCAGCCGTACGAATCGCGTCGTTCACAAAAAAAACACAAGGGGAGCAACGGTGGAAAAGGCGAACAGCCTCGCAGGCGTGAAGGTCATGGTGATCGACGACAGCAGCACCATCCGACGCAGCGCCGAAATCTTTCTGGGCAAGGCCGGCTGCGAGATCATCCTCGCGGAAGACGGCTTTGACGCGCTTTCCAAGATCGCGGACCACCTTCCCGACGTGATCTTCGTCGATATCATGATGCCGCGCCTCGACGGCTATCAGACCTGCACCCTCATCAAGAAAAACGAACGCTTCCGCAATACCCCCGTCATCATGCTGTCCAGCAAGGACGGCCTGTTCGACCGCGCTCGCGGGCGCATGGTCGGCTCCGATGAGTACCTGACCAAACCGTTCACCGCCGACAGCCTGCTGGATGCGGTGACCCGCCATACCGCCAACAAATAGATCAACCAGAACGAGAGTGCCGGCATGCCCATCACCAAAATCATGATCGTGGACGACTCTGCAACCGACCGTTTTTTTCTCAACGAGATACTGACGCGCAACGGCTATACCGTCAGCCAGGCGGAAAGCGGCGAGGAGGCCCTTGAACGCGTCAAGGTGGAACTGCCCGACCTCGTGCTCATGGACGTCATCATGCCCGGACTGAACGGCTTCCAGACTACGCGTGCGCTGACAAAGGCGCCTGAGACCGCGCATATTCCGGTGCTGGTCTGCACCGGCAAGGAGCAACTGACCGACCGCGTGTGGGCGTTGCGCCAAGGCGCCAAGGAATGCGTGGTCAAGCCGGTGGTCGAAGCCGACCTGCTGGCCAAGATTGCGGCACTGGGCTGATCGGGATCACGATTTTCCATGGCCAGAACCCTAGACCTGCGCAAATACCAGGAAGACATCCTGGTTCGCATCAAGGACCAGACGCGTGCGGCTGATGCCAACACGCGCAATCGTCTCGGTGTGCGTGCCGGAGACAGAAGGTTGCTGGTACGTCTCGACGATATCAGCGAGGTGCTGCCGGTTCCCGAAGTTCATCCGGTTCCGCTCAGCAGATCCTGGTTTCTCGGCATGGCCAACGTGCGGGGCAATCTCTACGGCGTCAGCGACCTGTCGCAGTTTGCGGGGGGCTCGGCCACGACCATAGGCGTTGCCAGCCGCATCCTGTTGATCCATCAGAAATACAAGGCGCATGCGGGGCTGCTGGTTAGCGCCATCGTGGGTCTGCGCGCGCTCGACCAGATGGAGGAGCGCGCAGACGAAGCCATGCCCGGCCACTGGCTCGGGGGACGGGTGTTTCACGATGCAGCCGGGGATACCTGGCAGGAAATCGACATCAAGGCATTACTGGCATTGCCCGAATTCATGAAAATCGCGTCAAGCTAGCAAGCGGGCGCAACCGTACAAAACGAGGTTGAGGGGAAGGTTATGGCGTTGGACAAGGCACTCATAGGCAATTTCTGGCAGAAGATCGCGGGCGGCTTATCGCGCGGAAAGGCCGCATCCGTATCCGCCTCCGGCACAGCATCCACTCGCGGCCCCATCGTGCTCGTAACGGTATTCGGCATACTCACGGCCGTTTCGCTGACGCTCAATGTGCTCAAACGCGAGCACGATGCCGCCTACCTTGAAAATGTCGCCCGCATGCAGTCAGGCATGCAGAGCATCGCCAAGGACTTGCAAATGGTCGCGCTTGGTCTGCCCAACGCCGCGGAACGTGTCAAATTGAATCACGGGCGGGTAGGTGATGCGATGTTGGCATTGCAGAAGAGCGGCGGCGTTTTCGGCGTCTCTGGGAGCGGGGCCGTGCTTGACCGTTTGACTACGCAATGGGAAGCCGTCGATGCGCAGCTGAAGAGCAAGTTTTCCGGTCCCAATCCTGCCAGCGGGGTCAATCTTGCTGTGGTCGCGCTGGATGTGGCCGCGGCCAGCGATCGCATGACGCAGGAAGGCGATGCGCTGCTCAAGACAGTGCGAGGCGATCTGTTTTCGCATGTGTGGGTCGTGCTGGCTGCAATCTTCATCATTCTCGCCGTAGCCGTGATGGTGATGCTGGGGAAACGCCAGGTGAAGGAAGCGCAGCAGCATTTTGAACAGGTCGAGGCGGAAAACCTGCGCAACCAGGAGTCGGTGCTGCGGTTGCTGGATGAAATGGGCGACCTCGCCGACGGCGACCTTACCGTAGAGGCGGAGGTGACGGAAAGCATCACCGGCGCGATTGCAGACTCCATCAACTACACCATCGACAGCCTGCGTACCCTGGTCGGGGAAATCAACCGGGCGACCGAGCAGGTGACGGTAGCCTCGACCGAGGCGCAGGGCGTCACGACCCGTCTCCTGGCCGCTGCGCAGAAGCAGTCGCAGCAGATTTCCGATGCGGATACCGCCGTGCAGCAGATGGCACAATCCATTCACGAGGTGTCCGCCAACGCCAATCAGTCCGCCGAGGTGGCGCAGCGTTCGCTGCAAGCTGCTACGCAAGGCGCAGTGGCCGTGCAGAACACGATTTCCGGCATGAACGACATTCGCGCGCAGATTCAGGAAACTTCCAAGCGAATCAAGCGCCTGGGCGAAAGCTCGCAGGAGATCGGTGAAATCGTGGAGCTGATCTCGGACATTACCGAACAAACCAACATTCTCGCCTTGAACGCCGCGATTCAGGCGGCCTCCGCAGGCGAAGCCGGCCGCGGCTTCACGGTGGTGGCCGAGGAAGTGCAGCGCCTTGCGGAACGCTCGTCCGAAGCGACCAAGCAGATCGGCGCAATCGTGAAAACCATTCAGCAGGACACCAACGACGCCGTCTCCGCGATGGAGCGCAGTACCGAGGGTGTGGTGGAAGGGGCCAAGCTGTCCGACGCCGCCGGCCAGGCGCTGAACGAGATCGGCGAGGTGACGGCCAGCCTCGCCGGCCTGATCGCCTCGATTTCGCAGGCGACGCGCGCGCAGACCGAAATGGAGCAGAAGGTGACGCAGCTCATGCAGGAAATCCAGGCGATTACCTCGCAGACCACCGAAGGCACGCGCCAGACCGCCGGCTCCATCGGCCAGCTGACCACGCTCGCGGAAGAACTGCGCGCCTCCGTTTCCGGCTTCAAGCTGTCCTGATGACGAACGGGTGGTGACGCGTGTCCCTGGAATTTGATATTGGTCCGCTGAGCTGGGTCAAGGACGAAATCGATCGCGCGCTGGACGATGCGCTGGCGAAAACCGCCGACTTTGCCGCCGCGCCTGCCGATCCTTCGCCGCTGCGCTTTTGCCAGACTTACGTTCACCAGGTCGCGGGCGCGCTCTCGATGGTGGGGCTGGAAGGCGTACAGCGATTCGCCGAAGAGGCCGAGCGCCTGGCCGCCACGCTGGAGAAGGGACAGGCGAGCGCTGCTGTAGAAAACGCGGAGATACTGTCTGCCGCATTGCGGTCCCTGCGTACCTACATCCAGGCGCTTGCGGATGGCGCGCCGGATATCCCGCTGCGCCTGTTCCCCGAGTTCAAGGCCATGCAAGTGGCACAAGGGGTCGAGCAGGTGCAGGAAAGCGAGCTTTTCTTTCCTGACCTCTTCAACAGCGCCCCTTCGGGATTGGAGCATTTCATTCCCGAGGGCATGGAACTTCCGGTTTATCTCAACGAGCAGGGCCAGAAATACCGCAAGCTGCTGGTGCAATGGCTGAAAGCGCTGGACGATCAGAGCCTGCTGTCGGGCATGCGGGATGCGCTCGAAGCGGTAGAACGTGCCCAGGCGCTGCCGTCGCAAAAGACCCTGTGGTGGGTGGCGGTCGGATTGATCGACGCGATCGCGCATGGAGCCGTGCAGCTCGACAAGAATTGCCGTCAGCTGTTATTGCAGCTCGAACGCCAGATTCACTATCTGGCACAAGGCAATGCCAAGCCGAATAACCGGCTGCTGCGCGATGTACTTTATTACGCCGCCATCGCCGCGCCGGTAACCGAACGTCTGCGCAGGATTCAGCAGGTGTTCGAACTGGAAAAATACCGCCAGTCCGACGCAGAAATGCTTGCTGCGCAGCCAGCAACCGCGTTGCAGGATGCCAATCTCGAATCCGCGCGATCGGGCATTGTTGCGCTCAAGGAGTGCTGGATGCAGGTGTCTGCAGGCCAGGCTGATCAGCGAGGTACTTTCCTCGAACAGTCGCATATGCTTGCGGACAAGGCTGAAGCGGGCGAATCCGAATTGAAACGGGCGTTGGAGGATATTGCCGCATCCGCCCAGGTAGTGGCAGGAGCGGATACGGCTCTCGATCCGATGTTCTCCATCGAGATGGCGACTACGTTATTGATGCTGGAAAGCGCGCTTGCCGCCAGCGGAAAAGCCCGCTCCAGCGCACTTGAGGGCGCGGCGGCGCAGGCGGCTGCCATGCGGGCGATGCTGCCGGGATCGGAATCAAGCCCGGAGGATGCACCGGTCGCTCATCCTGCCGCTACTCAGGACGAAACACTGGCCGTGCTGGCCCAGGTGGCCGACGAAATACGTGCCAATCTCCAGCGCGTGGAACAGACGCTGGACGATTTCTTCCGCGACGCCGGAGCCCGCGACCAACTGGCTGCCTTGACGCCATTGTTCAAGCAAGTGGCTGGTGCATTCCGCATGCTCGAACAGCCCGTCGCGGCCGAAGTGATCGACGGAACGCATGCGATGGTGGAGCGTTTCGCGCAACAGACGGCTCAGGTGACGGTGGAAGAGTTCGAGCTGGTGGCGGAAAGCCTCAGTGCGCTGGGCTTTTATCTTGACCGTCTGCTGCAGGGCGATAGCGAGGCAAGCCATGCCATCGATCCATTGCCCCAGCGTTTGCAATTTGCGCTTAGCGCAGCCACGGCAGCGCCTCCGGCAATTGCCGAGGTGCAGGCGATTGCCCCGGCCGAGCCCGATATTCTGGTCGATCGGGCGCTGGACGAGGAGTTGCTGGAGGTTTATCTCGCCGAGGCCGGCGAAGTGCACGAGACCATCGTAAGCTGCATGCAGAAGTTGCGCGCGCAGCCCGACGACCACGAGGCGCTGGTCACGATTCGCCGCGCTTTCCATACCCTGAAAGGCAGCGGACGCACGGTCGGCCTGACCGCCATGGGTGAAGTGGCGTGGGCGGTGGAGCAATTGCTGAATCATCTGATCGAACAGCGCAGCGGACTCTCCGCTCCGGTGCTGGACTTCATCGACAGTGTCAGCGAGCAGTTCCAGGACTGGGTGAGACAACTGTTCACGCATGGCGAAGTTACGCTGGCGCCTAGTGTCTGGAAAGCGCGCGCCGATGCACTGCTGAAGCCGGCTGCCCCGGTGGAGGAGGTTGCGGCAACTCCGGTAGTAGAGCCAGCCCCGGTAGCGAAGCCTGAGACAGTGGAACCTCCGGCGGTAGAGACGGCAGCCAGTACGGAAGAAAAGCGGCCCGCCGCAGATCTCGTTGTCATCGGCGGCAAGCATAGTGTTAATCGCGAGCTGTTCGACATCTTCATGGGCGAAGCACGCGCCAACCTCGGACTTTTGCAGGAGTTGCTGGCTGCAGCGCAAGCCCATGCCGAATCTGCCATTCCAGATATCGAACGCCCTGCGCATACCCTGGGCGGCGTGTCTCGCACCGTCGGCCTGACAGCTATTTCCGATCTGGGCGGCGCGCTGGAGTTCTGGCTGGAACAAATCAAGCCGCGCTTTGCCGGATTGTCGCAGGAAGAACTGCATCTGTTCGACCAGTCTACGGCGACATTGCAGTCCATGCTGCAAAAGGTGGAAAACTATCGCCTGCCTGCGTCCGCTCCCTGGCTGTGCGATGCCCTGCGTGCATTGCCTGCGTCCGCAGAGGAAGTGCAGGCCACTGCGGAGATCACGCTTTCCGAGTCCATGCTGGTTGAGGAAGGTGCAGCGCCCGTCGAACCGGGGACTCTGACGAGCGATTCGGTACTCGATGCCGTTCCGTCCTTCGTGTCGAACAAGGACAGCGGCAATATCGACCGGCAGTTGCTGGAAGTGTTCCTGGAAGAGTCCAATGAACTGATGCCTCTCGTGGGCCGCCAATTGCGCGACTGGCAGGGAAACCCGGCCGATACGGCGCCACAGCAGGCATTGCAGCGCGCATTGCATACGCTGAAGGGCAGTGCCCGCATGGCAGGCGCGATGCGCATGGGCGACGATCTGCACGATCTGGAAACCCAGGTCGAAAAAGCCTTGGCCAAGGGCGCGCCCACGGTCCGCAGCTTCACCGTATTCTTCAAGCAGTACGACGCTATCAGCGAGCAACTGGACGAATTGCGCCATCATGCCGAAGCTCCGGCAGAGGTTTCTCTGGCGACAGCCGCCGCCGATGCAGAAGCGCTGGCTATCGCGGATAGTCTGACTGTCACACCCATGATGCGGGTACGGTCCGATGCCATCGACCATCTGGTCAACGAAGCGGGTGAAGTCAGTATTGCCCGCTCCCGTATCGAGCGGCAGATGGAAACCTTCAAATCCGCGCTGCTGGAACTTACGGACAGCGTGATCCGCTTGCGTACCCAGTTGCGCGAAGCGGAAATCGAAGCCGAGACGCAGATGCAGTCGCGCCTGACGCAGTTGCAGGAAGCGCACGAGACTTTCGACCCGCTGGAATTCGACCGCTACACCCGGTTCCAGGAACTGACGCGCATGATGGCCGAGAGCGTGCACGACGTGGCTACCGTGCAGCAGGGGCTCATGGTCAACCTCAACGAAACCGAGGCCGCGCTCAACGAACAGTCGCGCATGACCAAGCAGTTGCAGCAGGGCTTGATGCGGACGCGTATGGTGCGGTTCGACACGGTTTCCGAGCGTCTGCACCGCATCGTGCGCCAGACCTCCGCCGAGCTGAAAAAACCGGCCGAGCTGGAGATCCAGGGTGAAGCGGTGGATATTGACCGCAGCGTGCTGGAAAAAATGGTCGGTCCTCTGGAGCACTTGCTGCGCAACGCCATCGCGCACGGGCTGGAAGATGCGAAGAAGCGCGCTCAGGTGAAAAAGCCCAAGGTCGGTCACATAGGCATTCAGGCGCGGCAAGAGGGCAATGAAATCATTCTCTCGCTGAGCGACGATGGTTCGGGTCTGGATTTCGACAAGATCAAGGCCAAGGCGGCGAGTCTCGGGCTGTTGAATGATGCCCAGCTGGAAAATCCTGCCGAGCTGGTGTCTGTCATCTTCGAACCCGGGTTCTCGACTTCCGATAACGTTACGCAGGTTTCCGGCCGAGGCGTGGGGCTGGATGCCGTTCGCGCCGAGATCGCTGTGCTCGGCGGCCGTGTCGAAGTGGCGTCGGAGGCGGGCCAGGGCAGTACCTTCACGATTTACCTGCCGCTGACGCTGGCGGTGAACCAGACGGTGCTGGTGCGTATCGGCGAAGAAGAGTTCCTGCTGCCGGCGCCCATGGTGGAGCAGGTGCAGAAAATCAAGCAGAGCGCGCTGCCGTCCATCGAGGCGGCGGGGCAATTCACCTGGGCCGGCCGGCAGTATCCCCTGCATCATCTTTCGCGTTTGCTGGGGCGCTCCACGCAACCGGAGCCACAGGCCTATACTCCCATCATGCTGTTGCGCAGCGGTACGCGCAGGATTGCGTTGATCGTGGATGAAATCCGCGGTAATCGCGAAATCGTCGTCAAGAACATCGGCCCGCAACTGGCCGGGATGGGCAGCATTTCCGGCGCGACGGTCATGGGGGACGGCAAGGTCATGTTGATCCTGAACCCTATCCACATGGCTTTCCGGGAAGCGCTGGCTACCGAGGTGGCGCCATCGGTGGCCATCACCGAGGCGCCGTCATTGCCGACCGTGCTGGTCGTGGACGACTCTCTGACCATGCGCAAGGTGATTTCGCGGCTGCTGGCGCGAGAAGGCTATCATGCGGTGACTGCCAAGGATGGCGTCGATGCCTTGCAGCAGCTCGAATCCATCGAGCCCGAAGTGATCTTGCTGGATATCGAAATGCCGCGCATGGACGGTTTCGAACTTGCGCGCGCGGTACGCGGTAATGCGAAGACGGCGCGTATACCGATGATCGTCATCAGCTCGCGCACCGCGGACAAGCACCGGGCTTATGCGCAGGAAATCGGCGTGAACGTCTATCTCGGCAAGCCGTATCAGGAAGAGGAACTTCTGACGCATATTGCCGCTTTCGTCGACGGGAAGCGCTGAGAAGAGGCTTCCGCGCAGTTTCCCCATAGGGTGGCTTGGAGTAGTATCCGGATAAGGGGTTGGCGACATCCATAACACAACTATCCGATGATCCATTCAGACGATTCCCAGAACGACGCGCACGCGCCGGGAACGCTTCGCGGCGTGCTCAAGGTCGTGTTGGTTTATGCCTGTTTCGGGTCCTTGTGGATACTGCTTTCGGACAAGGCGCTGGAATTTCTTTTCCAGAGTCGCGAACAGTACGCCTGGGCCAGCGTGGTCAAGGGCTGGGCATTCATCGGCGTCACATCCCTCCTGCTCTATGGTCTCGTCAGGAGACTGGTCGAACAAAGCATTGCCGCCTCCGAAAATCTCCGTCGTATACAGGCCCAGAAACTGGAAGCCTTGCGCTTGCTGGATGCAATCGCGGAAGGCTCCACGGATGCCATTTATGCCAAGGACAAGGATAGCCGCTACCTCTTCTGTAATCGCGAAGCGGCAAGCCTGATAGGGCGTGTTCCAGAACAGGTAGTGGGGCATGGCGACCATGAGTGGTTTCTGGCCGAGCAGGCTGCTCAGGCGGTCGAGAACGACCGTAAAATCATGGCCGAGCGGAGTACCCTCGGTTTTCAGGAGAGTTTCAATACGGTCAGCGGCGAGCGTCATTTTCACTCGACCAAAGGGCCGCTGTTCGACGCTGCCGGGCAGATCGTCGGCATATTCGGTGTTTCGCGCGATATTACCGAGCAACTACGGGCAGAGAAAATGCTGCGCGAGCGCGAGCATAGCTTTCGTCTGTTGACGGAACAGGTGCCCGCCATCATCTATCGCGCTTCGCTCAATCAATATAGTCAGACAACCTATGTCAGCCCGCGTGTCGAGGCACTCGGCTATGCCGTCGATGAGTGGCTCGGCAATCCCAAGATGTGGGAGCAACTGATTCATCCGGAGGATCTTCCCGAGGTGAGTCGGCGGCTGGCCGAATCGCACAACCAGGGTGTGCCATTCTCCATGGAGTACCGGCTCAAGGCGAAAAACGGAGAATGGCGTCATTTCAGTGACGAAGCGCAGATTATCCACGATGAGCAGGGGCAGCCGCAGTATCTGCAGGGCGTGATGCTGGACATTACCGACCGCAAGCAGTCGGAAGCGAATTACCATCGCCTGGCCTATTACGATGCGCTCACCGGGCTGCCCAATCGCATTCTGCTCATGGACCGCGTCGGCCAGATGATGACGTTGTCCCGGCGCGAGAAGCGTTATTGTGCGCTGATCCTGCTCGATATTGACCGGCTGAAAATGCTGAACGATGCGCTGGGCCGCACCGCAGGCGACCTGCTGCTCAAGTCCGTGGCCGAGCGCCTCAGTGCGATCCTGCGGGAGGATGACACGCTGGCTCGCATGTCAGGCGACGAGTTTGCCGTGTTGCTTCAGGGGCGGGAGACCGAAGCGCGCATGGCCAACCGGCATGCGCATGTGGTGGCTGACAAAATTCATCATGCGCTCAGGCAACCTTTCAGTACCGGGCGCGATGAAGTGATCATGACTGCCACGCTCGGCATTACGCTGTTCCCGGAAATGGAGCACGACGCGCCGGACGATATCCTGCGCCGTGCCGATACCGCGCTCCACCTCGCCAAGAAGAGCGGCGGCAATCAGACTTCCTTCTTCGAGACAGATATGGAGCAGGTCGCAAGCCAGCGCTTCCAGGTGGAGCGAGAGTTGCGGCACGCGATCAAGACGGACGAACTGCGGCTCTATTTTCAGTCGCAGATAGACGCGCGCGGACAGGAGGTGGGCGTGGAGGCGCTGGTGCGCTGGCAGCATCCGCTGCGCGGTCTGGTGCTGCCCGGTGCGTTCGTTCCGATTGCAGAAGAGTCCGATCTCGTCATCGACGTCGACAACTGGGTACTGAAAACTGTTTGCGATCTTCTGGTTCACCCAGCTATCGCGCAATCGCCGATTCGGGTTTCCATCAATATCAGCCCGCGGCATTTCCGCCATCCTGGCTTCGTCGATTCCGTGCGTAATCTGCTGAGCCTGACAGGGGCCGATGCCAGCCATCTGACTCTGGAAGTCACGGAAGGCGTGATGATCGAGAACATGAACGAGATTGTCGCCAAGATGACCGAGCTGGCAGCGCTCGGTATCCATTTTTCGGTGGATGATTTCGGTACCGGCTATTCTTCGCTGGCTTATCTCAAAAGAATGCCGATCCACGAACTCAAGATCGACAAGACGTTCGTACAGGATGCACCGGACGATCCGGACGATGCCGCGCTGGTGGAAGTCATCCTCTCCGTCGCGCGCCATCTCAAACTCAAGATCGTGGCAGAGGGCGTGGAGACGCAGGCCCAGGCGGATTTCCTGAATTCCCGCGCCAAGGTCATACATCAGGGTTACCTGTTTTCCCGTCCTGAGCCGGCCGAGGCATGGCTGGCGCGCAAGGCGGCAGCAATGAACAACGACTGACAATACGAAAGGAGAATGTCATGAGCGCACATGTCTACAAACTGATCGAACTGGTGGGCTCCTCGCCCAACGGAACCGATGATGCGGTTCGCAATGCGATTGCCAAGGCCGGGCAGTCGGTGAAGCACATGGACTGGTTCGAGGTGATCGAGACCCGTGGCTGTATCATGGACGGGAAGATCGCGCACTGGCAGGTGACGCTGAAGGTCGGTTTCCGCGTCGAAGATCACTAACGCATTTCCTGCCAATCGCCGCGCCACTGCTTGAGGTCGGGTCGGACCTCAGGCGCGGCAGTGCTTTGCCCCGACCCGGCCGCGCATTCCACGGTAAAATAGCGGCTAATCCATTCCGTAGTCATTCAATGAACGTCTTTTACGAAGAGGAAGGCAGCTTCAAGGTTGCCTCCGTCATGACCGAAAATCCCGGTTCGCTGCAAGTCGAATCCGTCTCCGGGAAACGCTCCAAGATCAAAACCGCGAACGTCCTGCTGAAATTCGACGGCGCGCTCGCGGGCTTCATGGAAAAAGCCCAGGCCGAGGCGGAAACGCTCGCAGCGGATTTCCTCTGGGAATGCTGCGGCGAGGACGAGTTCGGCTTCGAGGAACTGGCCAAAGAGTATTACGGCCATGCACCTTCTCCAATGGAGGCAGCAGCCACCGCAATCAGCCTGCATGCCGCGCCGATGTATTTCTACCGCAAGGGCAAGGGCCGTTACAAGGCAGCGCCCGAGGAAAACCTCAAGGCTGCTTTGGCTGCGCAGGAACGCAAGCGCCTGCAGGCAGAGAAAGTCGCTGCCTACGTGGCGCAACTCACTGCCCACACGCTGCCGGCGGAGTTCGGCGAAAAGCTGGATATGCTGCTCTACGCGCCGGACAAGAATACGCTGGAGTGGAAAGCGCTGGACGAGGCGGCTACTGCTACCGGGCTGAGCCACGTCAAATTGCTCGAAGCCTGCGGTGCCTTGCCGTCCGCGCACGATTACCACTTTGGCGCTTTCCTGCGCGAATATTTCCCTGCCGGCGTGCATTTCGAGGCTCACGAGCCCGTGCTGTCGCCGGATAATCTGCCCGAGGCGGAAGCGGAAGCGTTCAGTATCGACGATTCCACCACGACCGAGATCGACGACGCCTTTTCGGTGAAGACCTTGGCGGATGGCAATACCCGTGTGGGCATTCATATTGCCGCGCCCGCACTCGGGATTGTTCCGGGCAGTGCGCTGGATGCGATCGCGATGAAGCGACTGTCCACCGTCTACATGCCGGGCAACAAGATCACCATGCTGCCGGAAGCGGCCATCGAGCCATTCAGCCTGCATGCGGGCATCTGGCGGCCTGCGTTGTCGCTCTATGTCGATATCGCACCGGACTTGGCTGTCGTCAGCCAGACAAGCAGGCTGGAGGCGGTGAAAATTGCCGATAACCTGCGCCACGACGAGCTGGAGCCGCATTTCAACGAAGAAAACTGGGAAACGCCGAGTGCGCACGCCTACTCGGAGCGTCTGGTGTTGCTGCACCGTCTCGCCGAGTCGCTGGAAAAGGCGCGCGGCAAGTACGATCCCAACCGCCCGCCCCAGGTGGATTACAACTTCTATGTCGAGGACGGCAAGGTTCGTATCACCGAGCGCAAACGCGGCTCGCCGATGGACAAGCTGGTGGCGGAGCTCATGATCCACGCCAACGCGCACTGGGGCGGTCTGCTCGCTGAAAACGCCATTCCCGGCATCTACCGCGCGCAGCAGGGCGGCAAGGTGTATATGACTGTCAATGCCGAGCCGCATCAGGGCCTGGGTGTTGCCCAGTATGCATGGAACACTTCGCCTTTGCGCCGCGCGGTTGATCTCATCAACCAGCGCCAGATGATCGCGCTACTGCAGGGCACCGAGCCGGCCTACGCCAAGGACAGCGATGCGCTGGTGGGCGCGATGCGCGATTTTGACCTGACTTACAACGCCTACAACGAGTTCCAGACGCGCATGGAGCGACACTGGTGCCTGGTCTATTTGCAGCAGGAAAACATTCATGAAATCGCTGCGACCGTGTGGCGCGAGAACCTCGTGCGTCTTGACGGCTTGCCTTATGTCACCAAGGTTCACAACCTGCCTGAGCTCGCGCCGGGCAGTCGCGTACTGCTTGAAGTGAAACGTATCGACCCGCTGCTCATGGAACTGGAGTGCCGCTACAAGGGGGCGCTGGAGTGAGCATGTTCCGCCTCGGCCCGCGCCGGTTCGCGCGCAGCATCCATCGCAATGTGAGCGACGGCGACAGCGTCGACGTAAGCGAAGTGGACGGCGTGCGTTCGCTGCATCTCGGCTCCAATACGATCCAGAGCTCGATGCGCGTCAACGCTCCTTATGACCTGGAGCTTACCTATACGCGCGGCATGATGATGTTTCTGCTGTTCCGCCCACAGGCACGCAATCTGCTGCTGATCGGGCTGGGCGGCGGCTCGATCCCGAAATTCGTGCATCACTACCTGCCGCAGCACACGATACGCACCGTGGAGATCAATCCGCAGGTGATCGCGATCGCCCGCAGTCATTTTTATCTGCCAGACGATGACACGCGCTTGCAGACCATCGAGGGCGACGGCGTCGCTTACCTGCATGCACATGCTGGCGAGTCCGACGTGCTGATCCTCGACGCCTACGACAGCCGCGGGCTCGCGTCGGAACTGAGTTCGCAGGCATTTTTCGATACCTGTGCCGAAGCGCTCACCGACGATGGCATCCTGGTCGTGAACCTGTGGGGCAGCGACAAGAACTTCGACGTGTATTTGCAGCGCATCGAGCAGAGCTTCGGCATGCGTGTGCTGGTACTGCCGACCGGACGTCCTGGCAATATCGTCGTGTTCGGTTTCCGCCGCACGCCGCCCGATTTGCGCTGGGCCACTCTGCGCGAGAGGGCAAAGCAACTGCAGGGCGAGTTCAAGATCGAGTTCCTTGAGTTCGTGGAACGCCTGCGCGACCATAACCAGCACACCTCCAACCGCCTGATCGTTTGAGCCCATGAAAAAAGACCACTACACCTATTTCGCCACTTGTCCGCGCGGGCTGGAAGGCATTCTGGCAGACGAGCTGAAGGCGCTGGGAGCCGGATCGTTGGCGCCTACCGACGGTGGGGTCGGTTTTGCCGGCGATCTGACGGTGTGCTACCGGGCCAACCTCGAAAGCCGGGTCGCGACGCGTATCCTGCTGCAGGTAGGGCAGGGCAAGTACCGCACCGAGGATGATCTGTACCAGGCGGCAATGGCGCTGCCGTGGCCAAAATGGTTCGCAGTGGAGCGCACCTTCATGGTCAAGGTGACTGCAGTGAAGTGTCCGCTCAAGAGCCTGGAATTCGTCACGCTGCGCATCAAGGACGCGGTGTGCGACAAGTTCCGCGAGGCAAGCGGCAAGCGCCCCTACATCGACACCAAGCAGCCGGACATGCGCGTGCATGCTTATCTCACCGCTGACGAGTATCGTTTTTACCTCGATACCTCGGGTGCTTCGCTGTTTCAGCGCGGCCAGCGCAAGGCCAGCGTGGAGGCGCCGTTGCGTGAGAATCTGGCCGCAGGCATCCTCAAGCTGTCCGGCTGGCAGCCGGGTACGCCGCTGCTCGATCCGATGTGCGGCAGCGGCACCTTCCTGCTGGAAGCGGCCATGATGGCACTCGACATGGCGCCCGGCGTGCAGCGCGGCTTCGCCTTCCAGAAGTTCGCCAATTACGACGCTGCGCTGTGGAACGGCATGCGCCAGCAGGCGCTGGATCGCGTGAAGCCGGTGGATTTCATGGAAATCTACGGCAGCGACATCGATCCCAAGGCAGTACGCTCGGCCAAGCAGAACCTGGAAGAGGCCGGGCTGCTGGAAGCCGTGTGGCTGTCGCAGAGAGATTTTACCCAGCTTGAAGCGCCGGCCGATTCCGGCGTGCTGGTGACGAACCCCCCCTATGGCGTGCGCATCGGCGAGGATGCAATGCTGGCTGCGCTCTACCCGAAAATGGGAGAGACGCTCAAGCGCAGCTTCGCTGGCTGGAACGCCTATTTCCTCACCTCGGATTTGCGCATGCCCAAGCTCATGCGGCTGGCTCCCTCGAAGCGTACGCCATTGTTCAATGGTCCGCTGGAGTGCCGGCTGTTCGAGATCAAGATGGTGGCGGGCAGCAACCGCAAGTAGCAATGGGCTGTCTGGCCGACTTGCAGATCCGGCCATAATCAAGAAGCGCTGAGACGTTTGTATCGGGAGATATCCGTAAAAGGATTTCTCCCGTTTATTAATCTTTCTCCAATTCCGCTGTCCTATCGGTTTACGCGTCCATTTCCTCAAGCATTTCTCCAGGAGGCGCCATGACCAGCGAAATTCAACGTTCGACTTCGGTATGGATGGACACCCAGCCCATGCCGGACTACTCCCGATTAACCGAAAATATCGAGGCAGATGTCTGCGTCGTCGGTGGCGGCATTGCCGGACTGACGACTGCTTATTTGTTGAGCAAGGAAGGTAAAAGTGTCGCTCTGCTCGAAGCATATGAAATCTGCAGCGGCGAGACGGGCCATACCACGGCCCACCTGGCGGTGCCGGACAACCGCTACTACGAGATTGAAGCGATGCTGGGGGCTGACAGCAGCCGGCTGGTGGCCGACAGTTTCGGGCAAGCGATCTCCTTGGTCGAAACCATCTGCAAGGAGGAGGGCATCGAATGCGGATTTGTCCGGGTGAAAGGCTATCTTTATGCCCGATCCCATGAGGGCCGGCCCGAACTGGATAAGGAGTACGATGCCGCTTTGCGGGCAGGCGCAGTGGTGAAAAAGCTGGATTGCGTGCCCGCGCTCAGTTTCGATACCGGGCCGTGTCTCGAATTTTCGGAACAGGCCCAGTTTCATCCTCTGCGATACCTGGCGGGCCTTTGCAAGGCAATCGAACGTAACGGCGGGAGGATTTTTACGCATACCCGAGCGCTCGATGTTCGTGAAAATGCAGGCCGCAGCGAGGTGACGACTGCAGATCACACCGTGCACGCCCAAGCCGCGGTCATTGCGACCAATACACCTTTCATTAACCGTGTCGCCATGCATACCAAGCAATCAGGCTACATGACATACGTTGTAGCCTTCCAGGTGCCCAAGGGGGCGGTACCGCGTATTCTGCTGTGGGATACGGGGGATCCATACTTTTATATTCGCATTGCCGAGCCGCCTGAGCAGGCCGATCAGTACGATTTCCTGATCGTCGGCGGACAGGATCACAAGGTGGGGCAGGACGCCCACCCCGAACACCGGTATGACGAGATCGAACAATGGACGCGGCAGCATTACCCGATGGCAGGTGCGGTCGCATATCGCTGGTCCGGCGAAGTCATGGAACCGGCGGATGGGGTTGCCTACCTGGGCAGGAATCCGGGTGGTAACGATAACGTCTACATCATCACCGGCGATTCGGGGAACGGCATGACGCATTGCACCGCCGGGGCCATGCTGGTGACTGACATGATCATGGGGCGGAACAACCCATGGACGGAGGTGTACGACCCAGCCCGCAAAGCCACGCATGCCATGGGCGAGTTCGTGAAGGAGCAGGCCAACACGCTTTCGCAGTATGGCAACTGGGTAACGCCCCCCGAGGTGGATAACGAAGACCAGATTGCGCCTGGGGAGGCAGCCATCGTCAGGAGCGGCTTGGCAAAAAAAGCGGCCTATCGCGACAAGAGCGGCAAGCTGTATGTGAAGTCGGCAGTTTGCACGCATCTGGGGTGCGAGGTGTCTTTCAATTCCGCCGAGAAATCGTGGGACTGTCCGTGTCACGGCTCGCGTTTTGGTATCGATGGGCAGGTACTTCATGGGCCGGCGAATACCCCGCTAGGGGATGCATAAGGAAAACTGAGCTCGCGGTAGCCTGGGCGATTTCCAGCGGAGCGTTGATCGTCGCGAAATGGTACATTGCGGGTTTTCCGCAGCAGGCATGGCCTGCATTTTCAAATTCCCCATGGAGATAACAGATGGCTGACCGCCTGACCGAACTGCGCGACCGCCTGCGCGCCTTTGTGCGCGAGCGCGACTGGGATCAGTTTCATTCCCCCAAGAACCTGGCGATGGCGATGATCGTGGAAGCGGCGGAGCTGGTGGAACATTTCCAGTGGCTGACCGAGGCGGAAAGCAAGGATATTGCGCCGGAGAAGCTGGAACAGGTGTCGCACGAGATCGCGGATACTTTCGTCTACCTGCTGCGCATGTCGGATGTGCTGGGCATCGACCTCATCGATGCCGCCAATGCCAAGATCACGCTCAACGCGCAGAAATACCCGGCCGACAAGGTGCGCGGCAGCAACGCCAAATATACCGAATACAAGGATTAGGCCGCGCCTAGTCCGATAATCCGGCGGCTTCCATAAGGATTTTCAGCCCGTACGCGAGCCCGGCCAGTGAAATCACGCCGGCGGCCCATAATGCAATGAACCAGGCCAGCTTTTTCCACATCAGTGGTAGTGCTCCCCGTGCCGCACCTTGCCGTGGAATACGCGGTAGGACCACACGGTATAGGTCAGGATGACGGGCAGGATGATCAGCGTGCCGACCAGCGTGAACATCTGGCTCTGCGGCGGCGACGAGGCCTGCTGCAGCGTGATGTCGGGCGGGATTACATGCGGCCACAGGCTGATGCCGAGCCCGGCGTAGCACAGGAAAATCAGCGCCAGCGTGTAGAGGAAAGGTGCGGTTTCGTGACGCTGTGCAATCGCACGCAGCAGCAGCAGGGCGCACAAAGCCACGAGCAGCGGCACTGGTGCAAACCATAACAGATTGGGCATGGTGAACCAGCGCTCGGCGATTTCCGCATCCATGAGCGGCGTCCAGATGCTCACCCCTGCAATCGCAAGCAGCAGCAACCACACCAGGCGACGCGTCACGCGGTAGGACTCCTGCTGCACGTGCCCCTCGGTTTTCATGATGAGCCAGGTGCTGCCCAGCAGCGCATAGCCGGCAACGAGCGATACTCCCGTAAAAATCGAGAATGGCGAGAGCCAGTCCAGTGGGCCGCCGCTGAAGTTGCGTTCGGCTACCTCGAAGCCTTGGACATAAGCACCGAGCGTCATGCCCTGGAAGAAAGTCGCGGCAAACGATCCGCCGATGAACGCTTTGTCCCAGAAGTGGCGTTCGTGCTCGTGCGCCTTGAAGCGGAATTCGAAGGCGACGCCGCGGAAGATCAGCCCGATCAGCATGAAGATCAGCGGCAGGTAGCAGGCGCTGAGGATCACCGAGTAGGCAAGCGGAAAAGCCGCGAGCAGACCAGCGCCGCCCAGGATCAGCCAGGTCTCGTTGCCGTCCCACACTGGCGCGACGCTGTTCATCATGAGGTCGCGGTCTTCCTTGTCGTGGAACAAGGGATAGAGGATGCCGATGCCGAGATCGAACCCGTCCATGATCACATACATCATGATTGCGAACAGGATGATGACGGCCCAGATGTACGGCAGTGCGAGTTCCATGCTCATGCCTTTCCGTCTCCCGTCACGTCTTCTTCGGGGCCGGTGACTACCGACAGCGGCCGCATCGGATGTTTTTCGCGCCCCGGACCGCCCTCGTCGGGTGCCGCGCTCTCGCCCGTGACCGGCCCTAGCCGTATGAGGCGCAGCAAGTAGGCGATGCCGGTGCCGAATACCGCAGAGTAGATCAGCACGAACAGCAGCAGCGTGAGTCCCACTTCCGGCGCGCCATGCAGCGAAACCGCATCCTTGGTGCGCATTAGGCCGTATACCACCCAAGGTTGTCGGCCCACTTCGGTGGTGAACCAGCCGGCCAGAAGCGCGAATATTCCGGTTGGACCCATGAGCAGGGCGAAACGCAGAAAGGGCTTGTGGTGAAACAGGTTCTGACGCCAGCGCAGCCACGCACTCCAAAGACCCAGCATAATCATGAGCACGCCCAGCCCGACCATGATGCGGAAGCTCCAGAACACGATAGTGGAAGGCGGCCTATCCTCGCGCGGAAACTCCTTGAGTCCCGGGAACTGTCCGTCCCAGCTATGCGTGAGGATGAGGCTGCCGAGATGCGGCACTTCCAGCGCATAGCGCGTTTCTTCGCGCTGCATGTCCGGCCAGCCGAACAGGATGAGCGGTACAGCTTCCTCGCCCTTGTTTTCCCAATGTCCTTCGATCGCGGCTATCTTGGCCGGCTGATGCTTGAGCGTATTCAGTCCGTGGTAATCGCCGATGACGGCCTGCACAGGGGCGAGGATGAGGATCATCCACAAACCCATCGAAAACATGCGCCGGACCGCCGCGTTGTCATCGCGGCACAGCAGGTGCCAGGCGGCCGAGGCGACTACGAACAGCGCGGTGGCGAGGTAGGCAGCGGTAACCATGTGCGCGAGGCGATACGGGAAAGAGGGATTGAAGATCGCCGCCATCCAGTCAATCGGGATGAGCCGCCCGTCGACGATCTGATAACCGGTCGGTGTCTGCATCCAGCTGTTGGCGGAGAGTATCCAGGTGGCCGAAATCAGCGTGCCGAGCGCGACCATGAGCGTCGAAAAGAAATGCAGTCCCGGCCCGACCTTGTTACGGCCGAACAGCATCACGCCGAGGAAGCCGGCTTCGAGGAAGAAGGCTGTGAGCACCTCGTAGGTAAGGAGAGGGCCCAGCACACTCCCTGCGTAATCCGAAAGCCGGCTCCAGTTGGTACCGAACTGATAGGACATCACGATGCCCGAGACCACCCCCATGCCGAAGTTGATCGCGAAAATCTTGAGCCAGAAGTGGTAGAGATCCAGGTAGAGCGGGCGCCGGGTACGCAGCCAGGCGCCTTCCAGCACGGCGAGATAACTTGCCAGGCCTATCGTGATGGCCGGAAAGATGATGTGAAAGGAGATAGTGAAGCCGAACTGTATGCGGGCGAGATCGAGTGCGCTCGGATCGAACATCGCGTCGAACAATCCTAGCGCCAGTGGATCATCGCCCGCGCAATGCGCAGCGTATCCAGTACCGGACGGAATTTGGACGAACGGTTGTTATCGATGTAGATCGTCGGTATCTCGACCGTGGCAATGCGTTTGCCCTTGCCCAGGGCCAGCAACAGGATCTGGAACTCGGTTTCGTAGCGACTGCCGGTGATGCGGCACGCGATCTCCTCGACGAGGGCGCGGCTGAATGCGCGCATGCCGGACTGGGTATCCGACGGCGCATGTGGGTGCAGCCAGCGGATCGCGTTGGTCGCGAGCGTATTGCCGATGCGGCTGCGCCCCGGCATTTCTGCAACCTGCCGTTCGCCGATCACCATTTCCGCACCTTCGCGTATCTTTTCGACCAGTGCAGGAATACGGCCGGGCGGGTGCTGACCGTCGGCATCGATGGTGATCAGCGTGTCGAAATCGAAATGATTCAATGCATGGATGAAGCCAGCCATGAGGGCCACACCCTTGCCGTGGTTGCGCTCGAAGCGAATCAGGCTGATCTGGCCGGGCAATTGGACGGCAAGGCGTCGTGTGATCTGTGTGGTGCCGTCGGACGATCCGTCGTCGACGACGATGAGATGGTCCACTTGCCGTACGGTCTTGAGAATCACCTGCTCACAGAAATCCTCGACTTCGTAGCACGGCATCAAGCCGATTACCGAAGCTACAGCCTTGTCCGTTTCAAGTCGTGCGCCGCGCCATCCCGCCGTATCGAAGAAAACGCCACGGCGTTCGAGTTTGAAGAACAGGCGATCCGTCTGCTTGAACAGCGAGAGCGGCATCGATAGTTCCAGCGTGTCGTCGCCTTCGACAAGAAACGCTTGTGCCATGATGGCGTTGCTGACGCATTCGGTGATATTGACCTGGCCCCGCACATCCAGATCAACACGATAAGCTGCCGTTCCGCTCATAATCGTGAGGGATGGCTTGCCGAAACGGCGAATCCAGGCAGAGGTCTGGATATGCAATGTCAGTAAGGGCGGCGCTACTGAGACGACGCGAACCGGATGCTGAAGCTGGTAAGAATCCAGGGAGGGCGAGAGGTGATAGCTTTCGCGAGGCTTCGCATATTTGAGGAAACGCTGCCGGCCTAGCGCCATTTGCGTCGAATGGCATAGCGTCGCCTTGCGTTTGAGTTGCTGTTCGGCGTCATCCAGTTCCACACTGAGCGCAGACGCATAAAGCGCCTGCCCATGAATCAGGTAATACAGGACTTGCGGCACCGGGTTTTCCTGCCCGAGTTGCTGTAGTGCCAATTCCACCATGAGGCCGAAGGCATTGTGATCGGGGTGTTTGTCTTGCAAGGCAGGCGCGACGATGCAACTGGGTTGCCATAAGGCGATTTCATTGGAAATTCTGGCGACGGTTTCCGCATGGTGCTGCGTCAACAAGGCAGTCAAACCTTGGTCCGGCAAACCCCAGAACACGATCTGATCCGAGGTGACGCCCAGCAACGATAATGCAGCGACGGCTTCCTCATGCCGACGCTTGCCCCAGCGCTCGCGATCCATCGGCAGGATTTTCCAGCGACGTTCGATATAGCGTTGCGGCCAGGGATTGTTGTCGCCATCGGTCACAATAATGACACGTACGTCCGAACCGGATTTCAGGGCTTTCTGTATAAGTCCGCCTGCACCCAACGTTTCATCGTCCGGATGTACTGCAAAGACCAGCACGCGGTCTTGTCGGGCTTGAGGAGTTTGGGAATGCTGAGTGAGGGAGTCGCTCATGGATTATTCTCTTTTTGTGACAGAAATAAGCGAAGCATCGCCATATCACCTTTTCGGGTTAATCGACCACAGGCTGATTTCCGTGTAGGAATTCAGGAAGCCTTATCCACAGCAATTGGATGGCGTTGCGCGTAAATGGTTGCACCAAAAGCGGGCAAATGCATTAATCCGTCTGGATCACACTGATGCTTCCATCCGATTCCAGCCGCATTTCCTTGACCTTGGCGATGTCTTCGATGCCTTCCTCGCGCATCTTGGCGTGGAGGTCTGTGCGCGTGATGTATTCGCGCCGCATGTTGCGCAGGACGGGCTTGCCATTCTTGACCAGCGTCACCGAAGGCGGTTCGGTGATACGACGAACCAGAGCCGATTTGTAGCTGACGTAATCGATGAGGAAATTCCAGAACACGAGCGTGGCAACCAGCAGAATCCCATCCGCCACCGACTTCGCATCGCCGCTCATCCCGTTTTGCGAGGCATCCGCCACGATCACCACGAACAGAAAGTCGCCTATCCCGACCGTCCCGATATCGCGCCGCAGCAGAAAGCGGAATAGCAGGAACAGAAACCAGTACATCAGCGTTCCCCGTGTCATGATCTCGACCGGGCTGACGCTGAATGCCAGCAGATCTTGCAGCATGGGCAACCTCCGCAAACCCTGACTTAATGCATTGTCATGCGCAAGCGCAAGCGTGGTTGTAGGAGAAATGGGAAGATTTGAGACGGACGGGAGGCGTGTTTTGTAGGAGAATGCCGATATGTCCGGTCTTAGCCTGAATTCAAAACCAAACGCCGGCGCCGCGCCGTTGTCTCAGCAGGCAAGACTTAACAAAAGTTTCGGGACGGGTGGGTTAGAATGCGCCGCATGTTTTTCAAAAACCGCGCATGCCGGCGCAAAAAGCAAAAAACCGCATCGACTCAAGTACGATGCGGTTTCCGGGGAATCTGCTGGTGCCCAGAAGAGGACTCGAACCTCCACAGTGTTTCCACCACTAGGACCTGAACCTAGCGCGTCTACCAATTTCGCCATCTGGGCAACGAAAGACCGCCATTCTAAGAGGAAGAATTGACCTTGTCAACATCAAAAAAGCGCAGAACCACAGACCCTCATGCCGGCCGCGAGGCCGCCAATTATGAACATCCGCTCCCCAGCCGCGAGTTTATTTTGCAAATCATGGAGGAAGAGGGCGCGCCCGTTAGCATCGAGCAGCTTTACAAACTTTTGGATATTCGCAAGACCGAGCGCGAGATATTCAATCGACGTCTGGGCGCCATGTTGCGGGACGGGCAAATCTTCCAGAATCGCAAGGGAGCGCTGTGTCTCGCAGAGAAGGTCAACCTGATTCCCGGCAAGGTGCTGGGGCATCCGGATGGTTTCGGTTTCCTCGTGCCCGATGCGGGTGGCGACGATCTGTTCCTGTCGCCCAAGGAAATGGCGCAGGTGATGCATGGCGACCGCGTGCTCGTGCGTCAGGCCGGTTTCGACCGGCGCGGCCGACCCGAGGGCAAGGTCGTCGAGATTCTGGAGCGCACCAATAAACGTATTGTCGGACGTCTCATTGTAGAGAGCGGGGTGGTGCTGGTGGCAGCGGAAGATCGGCGCATCGCGCAGGACATTCTGATTCCGCCGGGACAGGAGATGCGGGCCAAGACGGGGCAGGTGGTGATGGTCGAGCTGACCGAGCAACCTTCGCTGTACGCCAAGCCCATCGGCAAGGTGGTCGAGATTCTCGGCAACTATGCCGATCCCGGCATGGAAATCGAAATCGCGCTGCGTAAGCACCAGTTGCCCTATCTGTTCAATCCCGAGGCGGTGAAGCAGGCCGAGGCCTATCCCAAGAAGGTGCGCAAGACCGACTGGAAGGGGCGCATCGACCTGCGCGAATTGCCGCTGGTGACCATCGACGGCGAGACCGCGCGCGACTTCGACGATGCCGTGTATTGCGAACCGCAAGGCAAGGGCTGGCGGCTGGTGGTCGCGATTGCCGATGTGAGTTTTTACGTGCGGCCGGACGATGCGCTCGACAAGGATGCGTACGACCGTGGCAATTCGGTCTACTTCCCGCGCCGCGTGATCCCGATGCTGCCGGAGGCGCTGTCCAACGGGCTGTGCTCGCTCAATCCCGACGTCGAGCGGCTGTGCATGGTGTGCGACATGCAGATCGACGGCAAGGGCAAGATCAAGAAATACCAGTTCTACCCCTCGGTGATGCTGTCCAAGGCGCGCATGACCTACACCAAGGTGTACGACATGATCGTCAATCCTCAAGGAGAGACGGCCAAGGAATACGCGTGGCTCATGCCGCACGTGCAGAACCTCAACGCGCTGTTCCAGATCCTGCTGAAGGCGCGCGCCACACGCGGAGCAATCGAGTTCGAGACGACCGAGACGCTCATGATGTTCAATGATCAAGGCAAGATCGACAAGATCGTGCCGGTCGTGCGCAACGACGCGCACCGGCTCATCGAGGAATGCATGCTTGCGGCCAACGTGTGCGCCTCGGATTTCCTCGCCAAGCACGAGCATCCGGCACTGTACCGCATCCACGAAGGTCCGACGCCGGAGAAGCTGGAGAAGGTGCGCGGCTTCATGGCTGAGTTCGGCTTTACGCTGGGCGGTGGCGACACTCCTCATGCCAAGGACTACGGCAAGCTGCTGGAACACATCAAGGGCCGCCCGGACGAGCAATTGCTGCAAACCGTACTGTTGCGTTCGATGCAGCAGGCAGTGTACAGCCCGGACAACGTCGGCCACTTCGGCCTCGCCTATGAGAACTATACCCACTTCACCTCGCCTATCCGCCGCTATCCCGACTTGCTCGTTCACCGTGCGATTAAAGCGGTCCTGGAAGGCAAGAAGTACAAGGCTGGCGACTGGCACGCGCTGGGCATGCACTGCTCGATGACCGAGCGCCGCGCCGACGATGCGACGCGCGATGTGGAAACCTGGCTCAAGTGCTACTACATGCAGGACAAGGTGGGCGAGAGCTTCACCGGCACCGTTGCTGGCGTTGCGAGCTTCGGCCTATTCGTAGCGCTGGACGAAGTATATGTGGAAGGCTTGCTGCACGTTACCGAACTCGGCAACGATTACTTCAATTTCGACGCTGTCCGCCATGAAATGCTGGGTGAACGCACCGGCGTGCGTTATCGCCTCGGTGATCGTTTGCGCGTCAAGGTGACGCGTGTGGACATGGAAACCAGCAAGATCGATTTCGTGCTGGATCCGCTCGTCTCAGCCCAGGAGTCGACGCCAATCGAAAAACCGGCCAAAATGCCGGCCGCTAAACCAGTCGCCAAGCCTGCGGCGCGATCTTCCGCCAAACCGGCGAGCAAGCCGAAAGCAAGACCTGCTGCCGGATCGCGTTCCAAACTGAGCTTGCCGGGCGGTTCCAAGGGCAAATCGGCCGGGCCGAGCAGTACGCGCGGCAAGAGCAAATCCAAATCTACTTCCAGGAAGGGCAGCAAGAAGAAATGAGCATCACCCGCATCGTATTCGGCTTTCACGCAGTGGCGAGCCGGCTCCGCCAGAATCCGGCCAGCGTGCAGGAGGTTTGTGTCGACAAGACGCGCAAGGACGCCCGCATGCAGGACCTGCTTCAAATTGCCGAGCAGAAGGGCGTGCGCGTGATGCAGATGGAAAAGGAGCGCCTCGACGGTCTCGCCGCCAATGGCCGTCATCAAGGCGTGCTGGCGCGTGTCGCCGATACGCCGCTGCCATATCAGGATGTCCATGACATTCTGGAGTCCGACCTGGCCGAACCGCCGTTCTTCCTTGTGCTGGATGGCGTGGAAGATCCGCACAATCTCGGCGCCTGTCTGCGCGTGGCCGATGCCATGGGCGTGCATGCTGTCATCGCGCCCAAGGACAGGGCCGCCGGACTTAACGCGACGGTGCGCAAAGTCGCTTGCGGAGCAGCGGAGACCGTACCTTTCATCGCTGTGACCAATCTTGCCCGCACGTTGCGGGAATTGAAGGAGGCCGGCGTCTGGCTGGTCGGAGCCGCTGCGGAGGCCGAGCATGATCTGTTTGGCACAAAGTTGTCCGGCCCGGTCGCGCTGGTGCTGGGCGCGGAAGGCACCGGCTTGCGTCGATTGACCGCCGAAACCTGCGATCAGCTGGTCCGGATTCCGATGTTCGGAACTGTCGAGAGCCTTAACGTGTCTGTAGCCAGCGGAATCTGTCTTTACGAGGCCCGGAGGCAAAGAAACGCGGCCTGAAAGGTTTATTTCATGCGGCCGAAATGCTATTCTTTCACGTTTTCATAAACTTAACTTTTGGAGTCAAAATGGCTGTTGAACGCACCCTGTCCATCATCAAACCCGACGCAGTCGCGAAGAACGTGATCGGCAAGATTTATTCGCGCTTTGAAAGCGCCGGCCTCAAGATCGTTGCTTCCCGCATGACGCACCTGTCCCAGGCAGAAGCCGAAGGTTTCTATGCTGTGCACCGCGAGCGTCCGTTCTTCAATGATCTGGTGAAGTTCATGGTGTCCGGCCCGGTGGTCATTCAAGTGCTGGAAGGTGAAAATGCCGTGCTGGCTCACCGCGACCTGATGGGCGCGACCGATCCGAAGAAGGCTGCTGCTGGCACCATCCGCGCCGATTTCGCTGAAAGCATCGATGCGAACGCCGTGCACGGCTCTGACTCGCTGGAAAATGCCGCGATCGAAATCGCCTATTTCTTCCCGGCTTCCCAGGTTTACTCGCGTTAATTCGATGTCACTCGTCAATCTGCTCGATTTCGATCAGCCCAAGCTCGCCGCGTTTTTCGCCGAACATGGCGAGAAGCCGTTCCGCGCCAAGCAGTTGATGCGCTGGATGCATCATTTCGGCGTGCGCGATTTCGAGCAGATGACGGATATCGCCCGGCCATTGCGCGAGAGGCTCGCAACGATGGCCGAAATTCGTCCACCTGAAGTCAAGGTGGAACAGATTTCCGAAGACGGTACGCGCAAGTGGTTGGTGGACGTCGGTCCCAACAACGGCGTGGAAACCGTGTTCATTCCCGAAGACGATCGTGGCACGCTGTGCGTATCGTCACAGGTCGGCTGCGCGCTGGAGTGCACGTTTTGCTCCACCGGCCGTCAGGGATTCAACCGCAACCTCCAGGTGTCCGAGATTATCGGCCAGCTATGGCTCGCAAACAAAGCCTTAGGACGTGACCCCAAGGGCGACCGCATCATCTCCAACGTGGTGATGATGGGCATGGGCGAGCCGCTGGCGAATTTCGACAACGTCGTCACCGCGCTCAACATCATGCTGGACGATTCGGCTTACGGACTATCCCGGCGCCGGGTGACTGTTTCCACTTCCGGCCTCGTGCCCGCGATGGATAGACTGCGCGACGCCTGCCCGGTGGCGTTGGCTGTTTCTCTGCATGCGCCCAACGACGCGCTGCGTGACGAGATCGTCCCGATCAACAAGAAATACCCGCTCAAGGAGCTCATGGCCGCATGCGTGCGCTACCTGGAAAAGGCGCCGCGTGATTTCGTGACTTTCGAGTATGTAATGCTGGACGGTGTGAACGACAGCGTGGAGCACGCCAAGCAGTTGCTGCAGACGGTGAAGGGCGTGCCCTGCAAGTTCAATCTCATCCCGTTCAACCCGTTCCCGAACAGCGGCTACGATACTTCCCGTCCAGAGAACATCCGCCGCTTCCGCGACGTGCTGATGCAAGCCGGTTATGTCGTGACGACGCGCAAGACGCGCGGCGATGACATCGATGCGGCCTGCGGCCAATTGGCGGGCAAGGTCGAAGACAAGACGCGCCGTACAAGCAGAATAACCATCAAGGCTGCCGCATGAAAAAAATCATAGTATTGCTGATGCTGCTGGTCCTCGCCGGCTGCGCCGCCCAGAAACCGCGAACCGGACAGGAGTCGCAGGATCGCCGCCGTGCGGAATTGCACACCGAACTCGCTGCTGCTTATTACTCGCAGGGCCAGATGGCAATCGCGCTGGAAGAGTTCACCAAGGCCACCGAGCTGGATGCTTCCTATGCACCGGCCTATACCGGCCTTGGGCTGGTACACGCTTCCCTCAAGCAGGACAGCAAGGCGGAAGCCAATTTCAAGCGGGCTTTGCAGCTCGATCCGGAAAACTCCGAAGCGCACAACAATTACGGCACGTTCCTGTGCGTGCGCAATCGCGTGGACGAGGCTATCCGCGAGTTCATGACGGCTGTCAGCAATCCGCTGTATGCGACGCCAGCTTCGGCTTACCTCAATGCCGGCATCTGTGCCCTCAAGAAGCAGGATAAACAGAATGCCGAGAGCTATTTCCTCAAGGCGCTGCGCGCCGATCCGGGTGCACGTGCGGCCTCCTATCAACTGGCGCTGCTCTCGTTCGCCAAGGGCGAACATGTGCAGACGCGAACATATCTCAACCAGGCCATGCATAATATCGAGCCTACGCCGGAAATGCTGTGGCTGGGTGTGCGCAACGCACGCAAGCTGGGTGACAGGGATGCCGAAGCCAGCTACAGCCTCCTGTTGAGAAAGAAGTATCCGAATTCGGATGAAACCAAGGCATTGCTGGCTGAATAAATTGCAGTCGCGAATTACGAAGGCTTATCGAACACCATGACTGATCAATCCCAAGAGTTCGAACAGACCGGAACTTCCGGTTTTTCGTCGCCTGCGCTCTCACTGGAAGCAGTGGGTCGCATTCTGGTGGATGCCCGCGAAAAGATGGGCCTGAGCATCGAGGATGTCGGTACTCGTCTGCGCCTGACGCCCAAGCAAGTGGTGGCGATGGAGTCGGGCCACATGGACGAGTTGCCCGGCCCTGCGTTTGTGCGCGGTTTTCTGCGCAATTACGCCAAGTTGCTGCAGCTTGATCCCGAGCCTTTGCTGGACGCCTGCCGGGCTCATGGGATAGAGGTGGCACCCAAGCATATCAGCCTCCACTCGGAGAACATCCAGATCGCCGGACGAGAGCGCAAAGGCTGGACCATCTACCTTGCCGCTATCGTGATTGTGATCCTGTTGCTGGCCGCCTGGTTTGCCTACAAGGATTTCGCTGGCAATGGCATGCCCCCCGAGCAGTCTTCTGAAGCGGAAGTGCCGCAGGAAGAGTTGCCCGGTACTGCTCTTGATCAGCCATTGGCCCAACCCTTGCCGCAGGCGCCTTTGCCTGAAGTGCTGCCGGCACCGGGACCGGAAACAGTTCCTCCCGAAGTTGCGGCTCCGACTGCTCCTGCGACAGCTGATCCTGTCGCCCCAGCTACTCCGCAAACGACTGCTCCGCAAGCGACTCCTGCCGCACCGGCTTCTGCCGCTGCCACCGTGGTTCTGACCGCAACCCAAACCAGTTGGGTAGGGGTGACGGATCGCGACGGCAAGGAGCTTCTGGGCCGCAATGTGGTCGCTGGTGCCAGCCAGACCGTGACCGGTACGCCGCCGCTCAAACTGACCATCGGTAACGCGGCTGGCATTCAGGTCACGTATAACGGCAATCCTGTCGATACTGCGCCGCATATCCGCTCCAACGTTGCGCGCCTGACCCTGGAGTAAGAGTTGATCGAACAGCATATTCATCGGCACAAGACCCGTCGCGTCATGATCGGCGGCATCGCTGTGGGCGGTGATGCGCCCGTTGTCGTGCAGTCGATGACCAATACCGATACGGCCGATGCAGCAGCTACCGCGCGCCAGGTCTACGAGTTGTGGCAGGCGGGCTCGGAAATGGTCCGTATCACCGTCAATTCCCCTGAAGCTGCGGCGCAAGTGTCCGCCATCCGCAACAAGCTGGATGCGATGGGTTGTGACGTGCCGCTGATCGGTGACTTCCATTTCAACGGGCACAAATTGCTGTTGCAGTATCCCGATTGCGCCGAAGCGCTCGCGAAATACCGCATCAATCCCGGTAATGTGGGCAAGGGCTCCAAGCGCGACGAACAGTTCGCCGCAATGATCGAAGCCGCGATCCGTTACAACAAACCCGTACGCATCGGCGTCAACTGGGGTAGTCTGGACCAAGCCAAGATGGCACGCATGATGGACGAGAACGCCCATCTTGCGCAGCCGCTGTCTGCCGAAGCGCTTATGCGCGAGGCGCTCATCCAGTCGGCGCTGGAAAGCGCGCAGCAGGCCGAGGATATCGGCCTTGCGGGCGACCGCATCATTATTTCCTGCAAAGTCAGTGACGTGCAGGACCTGATTACCGTATATCGTGAACTTGCGCGCCGCTGCGAATATCCGCTGCACCTTGGCCTGACCGAAGCCGGTATGGGCTCCAAGGGCATCGTCGCTTCCACGGCTGCCTTGTCTGTATTGCTGCAGGAGGGCGTCGGCGACACCATCCGTATCAGCCTGACCCCGGAGCCGGGCGAATCGCGCACGCGCGAAGTGGTTGTGGCGCAGGAAATCCTGCAGACCATGGGCATCCGCTCATTCACCCCGCTGGTCACCGCCTGCCCCGGCTGCGGCCGTACTACCTCGACCTTCTTCCAGGAGCTGGCGCAGAAGATCCAGCGCTATCTGCGCGAGCAGATGCCGGTGTGGCGCAACGAATATCCCGGCGTGGAAAACATGAACGTCGCGGTCATGGGTTGCGTGGTTAACGGACCCGGCGAATCCAAGCTCGCCAATATCGGCATCAGCCTGCCGGGTACTGGCGAAGTGCCGGTAGCGCCAGTGTTCGTCGACGGCGAAAAGACCGTGACACTCAAGGGCGAATCGATCGCCGAGGAGTTCCAGGCCATCGTCGAGGATTACGTCAAAACCCATTACTCCGAAGGCGGCGCCTTGCGTCGCGAACACAAGATCATTCCGCTCAAGGCGGTTGGCTAGAATAACCGGAAGTCATAACAACGCATGAGCAAGACCATCCAGGCCGTACGCGGCATGAACGATATTCTCCCGGCCGACGCGGCACTGTGGGAGTTCTTTGAAGATACCGTGGCCGACTGGCTGCGTGCTTACGGCTATACCCAGATCCGCACCCCTATCGTCGAAAACACCGATCTGTTCGTCCGCTCCATCGGCGAAGTCACGGATATCGTCGAAAAGGAAATGTACAGTTTCGAAGATCGACTGAATGGCGAGCACCTCACGCTGCGCCCCGAAGGTACGGCTTCCTGCGTGCGTGCCGTGGTGCAGCACAATCTGTTGTACAACGCTCCGCAACGCCTATGGTACAAAGGGCCGATGTTCCGCCACGAACGTCCGCAGAAGGGGCGCTATCGCCAGTTTCATCAGATCGGCGTTGAGTCGCTGGGCTTTGCCGGCCCGGACATGGATGCCGAGCACATCATCATGACCGCACGGTTGTGGAAGCTGCTCGGACTGGACGACGTGACGCTGGAAATCAATACGCTGGGTTCGCCTGAAGCGCGCGCCCGTTACCGCAGCCGCCTCATCCAGTATTTTGAAGGGCATGCCGATGTGCTGGACGAGGACGCCAAGCGCCGTCTGCACAGCAATCCGCTACGCATCCTCGATTCCAAGAACCCGGCCATGCAGGCCATCATCGAGACCGCGCCCAAGCTCATGGATGATCTCGACGACGAATCGCGCCAGCATTTCGAAGAACTGCAGCACATGCTGCATGCGGCTGGAGTGAAGTTCACCGTGAACAAGCGTCTCGTGCGCGGTCTCGATTACTACAACGCAACCGTGTTCGAGTGGGTGACTACGCAACTGGGCGCGCAAGGCACCGTCTGCGCAGGCGGTCGCTACGATGGCCTGATCGAGCAGATCGGCGGCAAGTCGGCTCCGGCATGCGGTTTCGCGATGGGCGTGGAGCGCCTGTTGGCGCTGCTGCAGGATCAGGAGTTTGTCCCTCCGGCGCTGGTGCCGGATGCCTATGTGCTGCACCTCGGCGAGCAAGCCGACCGCTTTGCAATTCCGGCAGCGGAGCAGTTACGCGATTCGGGACTCAGCGTGGTTCTGCATTGCGGTGGCGGCAGTTTCAAGTCGCAGATGAAGAAGGCCGACGCGAGCGGTGCGCGCTATGCGATCATCATCGGTGATGACGAGGTCGCCGCAGGGCAGGTCAGCGTCAAGCCATTGCGTGCTGAAGGCGAGCAGGCCCGGATGACGCTCGTGGAAGCGGCAGAACGACTGACGGAATGAGCGAACTGCTGCGCATAGAGGGACTGACAGTCACGCCGGCAGCTGATGCACAGCGGCAGCTGGTCAATAATGTTTCCTTTGCGCTGGCGTCAGGCAAGACCACTTGCGTCGTAGGCGAGTCCGGCAGCGGCAAAAGTCTTACCGCGCTTTCAGTCATGGGGTTGCTGCCGCCTGCTTTGCGGCGCCAATCCGGCCATATCCTGTTTCAGGGCAACGATCTCACCACTTATAGCCCCGCGCAAATGCGCGAAGTTCGCGGCAAACGCATTGGCATGATTTTTCAGGAGCCGATGACCTCGCTCAATCCTGTACTCAATATCGGTTATCAGATCGGCGAGCCGTTATCGGTGCATCTCGGCCTGTCCGGCAAGGCACTCAAAACCAAAGTGGCGGCACTGCTGGAGCAGGTTGGCATTCCCGCCGAGCGCGCTTCCAGTTATCCCGATGAACTGTCCGGCGGGCAGCGCCAGCGCGTCATGATCGCGATGAGCATCGCTTGCGAGCCCGTCATGTTGATCGCGGACGAGCCGACGACGGCGCTGGACGTGACCGTTCAAGCGCAGATTCTGGCCTTGCTGGCGGAACTCAAGCAGCGCATGAACATGGGTATGCTGTTCATCACGCACGATTTCGGCGTGGTAGCGGATATCGCAGATGACGTGGTAGTGATGTTCCGCGGCGAAGTGGTCGAGAGCGGCCCGGTCGGCGAAGTGCTGGGCAATCCGCAGCATCCCTATACGCGTGCCTTGCTCGATTGCGTGCCCGACGCGGAGGGCGCCAAGCCCCTCAAACCCATCGATTACGCCTGGCTCAACGAGGCTGCGCAATGAGCGAAACTATTCTCGTCGCCCATAACCTGGTCAAGACCTATAAGCAGCGCAGCGGACGTTTCGGCTTCGGTTCGACGACGATACGCGCGCTCGATGACGTCTCGATTTCCGTCAAACCTGGCAGCACGCTCGCAGTGGTCGGCGAGTCCGGTAGCGGCAAATCCACCCTCGCACGTTGTCTGCTACAATTGCAGCCCCTCGATGCCGGTCAGGTACACTTTGAAGGGCGCTATTTATCGGGCCTGAGCGGTGAGGAATTGCGTGCCGCGCGCCGTCACCTGCAGATGGTGTTCCAGGATCCGTTCGCCTCACTCAATCCGCGCATGAAAGTAGGCGAGATCGTGGGCGAGGGGCTGCTGATACACAAGCTGGGCAATGCGGCCGAACGACGTGAAAAAGTGATGCGCATGCTGCAGCGTGTAGGCCTGAGTCCAGCGGACGCGGAAAAATACCCGCACGAATTTTCGGGCGGGCAACGCCAGCGTATCGGTATTGCGCGTGCGCTCGTTCTGGAGCCGCGCCTGGTGGTATGCGACGAACCGGTTTCGGCGCTGGACGTATCGATCCAGGCGCAAATTCTCCTGTTGCTCAAGGAGTTGCAGCAGGAGATGGGCTTGAGCTATCTCTTCATCAGCCATGACTTGCGCGTGGTGCGACACATGGCAGATGGCATTGCGGTCATGCATCACGGGCGCGTCGTGGAGCAGGGCGGAGTAGAGCAGATCTACCGCGAGCCGCAGCAGGAATACACGCGCAAGTTATTGAATTCAATACCCGGCCAACACCGTTTGGCGCATTAGGAAGACATATGGCATACGATCTGGAAGAACAGGAACAACTCGACGAACTCAAGGCATGGTGGAAGCGCAATGGCAACATGGTGACGTGGGCGCTGATTGCCGTGCTCGCCGGGTTTGCCGCCTACCAGGGCTGGAAGTACTACCAACGCAGCGAAGCACTCAAGGCTTCGACGCAATATGAAGTACTGGCTCAGATGAGCGTCAAGGATATCAAGGATATCCGTACGGTATCCGGCCAGATCATAGAAAACCATGCCGGTACGCCGTATGCCGGCCGTGCCGCCCTGATCGCCGCGAAGGCGAACTACGCCAGCAACGATGCCAAGAGCGCCAAGGCCCAGCTGGAATGGGCTACCAAGAACGCCAAGGAAGATTCGGTGCGCTCCATCGCCCAGTTGCAGCTGGCTGCCATTCAATATGAAGAAAAAGCCTATGACGCAGCATTGAAGACGCTGAGCGAAAAGCACGAAGCGGCATTCGATGGCCTCGTCGCCGATCTCAAGGGCGACATCCTGACCGCGCAAGGCAAACATGCGGAAGCCAAGGCCGCGTATACCGAAGCCTTGGCCAAGCTTGATGCCAAGGGTCGTCTGCACGGTTATACCCAGCACAAACTCGACGCATTGGGCAGCTAATGACCGTGCGCAAACTTTCCGTACTCGCATTCGTACTATTGGCCGGATGCACCTCGCTTACCGATCTCAAGCGCGACGTTTCCGAACGCATGTTCGGACCGGAACCGGCGGATCCGCCCATGGCTCTGGCCGAATTCAAGTCCAAGGCGACCGCGAAGCTGTTGTGGAGTGCATCGGTCGGCAAGGCCGAGGGCTATAGCTACACGCCCGCAGTGGACGGCAGTGCGGTATTCGCTGCGAGCACCAAAGGTGAGATCACGCGTCTCGATGCTGCCACTGGCAAGCAGGTGTGGAGCGTCAGCGCGGGTGAGGTCATTTCCGGCGGTGTGGGCGCGGGCGAAAACCTGGTGCTGGTCGGCACGCCCAAGGGCATGGTGCTGGCTTTCGACCAGAACGGCAAGGCACTCTGGAAAGCCAAGGTTAGCAGTGAAGTGCTGAGCGCCCCGAAGATTGCCAACGGCGTCGTGGTCGTTCGCAGCGGCGACAGCCGCATCTATGGACTGAGCGCTGTGGACGGCAAGCGCAAGTGGGTGTACGAACGAGCTACACCATCGCTCTCTCTGCGCAGCAATGCGGGTGTCGCGCTCGCGGACGGCGCTGCCTATGTCGGCTTTGCCGGCGGCAAGATGGTGGCACTCAAGGCCGACGACGGCAAGCTGCTGTGGGAAGCTTCCGTGGCACTGCCCAAGGGCGTGACCGAGATTGAGCGCATTGCCGATATCACCAGCCTGCCCGTCGTGGATGGCCGTGTCGTGTACGCCGTTGCTTTCCAGGGCCGCGTCGCGGCGGTGGATCGCACCAATGGCCGCGTATTGTGGAACCGTGATATTTCCAGTTACAACGGCTTGAGCGCCGATGACGGCCGTGTATTCGTGACGCACAGCGGCGGTGCCGTTTATTCGCTGGATAACGGCAGCGGCAAGAGCTACTGGCGTCAAGGCGGGCTGCTGAACCGTCAGGTAAGCGCCCCCATGCCGATCGGCGAATACGTAGCCGTGGGCGACCTTGAAGGGTACGTGCACTTCCTCGGTAATGAGGACGGCGCCTTTGCTGCCCGAATTCAGACCGACAAGAGCCCTGTGCTGGCTCAGCCCGTCTACCTGGGCGACTCCCGACTGCTGGTGCAAACCAGCGGTGGCGGCGTTTACGCGATTAGCCTCAAATAATGCTGCCGACGCTTGTACTGGTAGGCCGGCCCAATGTCGGCAAATCCACGCTTTTCAACCGCCTGACCAAGACGCGTGACGCTCTGGTGGCGGATCTGCCCGGCCTCACGCGCGATCGCCATTACGGTCGAGGCGTGGTCGGCGATTTCCCGTATCTGGTCGTCGATACCGGCGGTTTCGAACCCCTGGTCGATAACGGCATCCTCGCGGAAATGGCGCGGCAGACCTTGCTCGCCATCGATGAAGCGGATGTCGTCGTGTTCCTCGTGGATGGCCGCCAAGGGCTCACGCCGCAAGACAAGGTGATCGCGGATCGCCTGCGCCGCAGCGATCGACCGGTGTATCTCGCGGTCAACAAGACCGAAGGCATGAACCGTGGTATTGCCTCGGCCGAGTTTCACGAACTGGGCCTGGGCGACCCGCTTTCGATTTCTTCCGCCCATGGCGAAGGCGTACGCGATCTCGTCAACCTGGCACTGAGCGACTTTGCGCCAGAAGAGCAGGAACAGAAGGACGATAAAGCCAATGCTGCGCCCAAGGTGGCGATTGTAGGCCGTCCCAACGTGGGCAAATCGACATTGGTCAATGCACTGCTCGGCGAGCAGCGCGTGATCGCCTTTGACCAGCCGGGTACCACGCGCGACTCCATTTACATCGACCTCGAACGTAACGGCAAGCATTACACGCTCATCGATACAGCCGGGGTGCGCCGTCGCGGCAAGGTGTTCGAGGCCATCGAGAAGTTCTCGGTGATCAAGACCATGCAGGCGATCGAGGATGCCAACGTGGTCATTCTCGTCGTGGATGCAAAGGAAGGCGTGACCGAACAGGAGGCTCATATCGCAGCCTTTATCCTCGAAAGCGGCCGCGCGCTGGTCGTCGCTGTGAACAAGTGGGACGGGCTCGATGCGGACAAGCGCGAGTGGATCAAGCGCGAGATCGACCGCAAGCTGCAATTTCTGGATTTCGCCAAGTTCCACTATATATCTGCCTTGCAGGGCAGTGGGCTGACGCCATTGCTGCAATCGGTAGATGGCGCCTTCAAGGCGGCGATGGCCAAATTGCCGACACCCAAGCTCACGCGCGTGCTCACGGACGCCCTGCAGCAACACCAGCCGCCGGTCTCCAAGGGCATACGCCCCAAGCTACGCTATGCCCACCAGGGCGGCAGCAACCCGCCCATCATCGTCATCCACGGCAACCATGTGGAAGGCATCAAGCAAAGCTACACGCGCTTCCTGGAAGGCGTGTTTCGCAAGGCATTCGAACTTTCGGGTACACCGTTGCGTGTGCAGTACAAGCAAGGCGAGAATCCGTATGCCGAGACTGACAAGCGCAAGCCGGGTGAAGGGCTGGTGACGATGCGCAGGCGCAAGAACGAATTACGCGCAGCGGTCAAGAAACGCAAGGAATCCGATCGACGCAAACCTTGACCGACATGGTCAGGCCTCACAACTGAGCGTAGCGATGTCATGTTTTCATCAAGCATGGCATCGCGGCCTCCAGTCTTGTTACTGCATATATCCCTGATATAGCTCTTGATATTCCTTGTTGTAGCGCTCCAGCACCTGCAACCGTTTGAGCTTGAGCGTCGGCGTCAGCAGACCATTCTCCACACTCCATACTTCCGCTAGCAGGGCTACGCGTCGTATACGGGCGTAGCCCGGGAAAGCGTGCATTCGGCGTCCTGCGCAGGTAAGCGCATAGGCCTTAGCATGCGGTGTTTCCAGGCATTCCGGCCAGTTCTTCGGCAGATTGTGTGCCTCGGCGACCTCCAGCCATTGTTCGCGGTCGATGACGGCGAGCAGGCTGAGATAGGGTTTCCCTTCGCCCGCCACCATGACCTGTTCGAACAGCGGATCCTGCAGGATTGCAGTCTCGATATCCCCCGGTGGAATTTTCTCGCCATTGGAAAGCACGATGATTTCCTTGAGCCGGCCGGTAATATGGATGTGCCTGCTGGAGTCGATGCGCACCACGTCACCGGTATTGAGCCAGCCGTCTGCGTTCACTATCGCTGCTGTTGCAGCCGGATTTTTCCAGTAGCCCAGCATCACGTTTGGCCCCCGTACATGCAGGACACCGTTTTCATCGACGCGTGTCTCCACGTTACCGAGCGGTGCGCCCACGCTGGAAGGCAGGTTGTCCTCGGGCCGGTTGACGCTGATAACCGGGCTTGTTTCCGTCAAGCCATACCCCTGCAGGAATTGCAGCCCGAGTCCAATGAAGGTACGCGAGATTTCCGGCGAAACGGCGGCGCCGCCGCACACGACGAGGCGTAGGCGTCCTCCGAGTTTTTGCGTGATCTTGTGCGCAACTGTGCGCTCCAGCAGTGGCCACAGCAGGAGTTGCGGGTCCCAGTTTGCGCGCCCTTGCCGGTATTCGAAGCGTTTGTATCCAGTATCCAGGGTCAATTGGAACAGACGCTGTGCTGCGGGAGAGCCTTTATCGAGTTTTTTACGGATTCCGCCCAATATCCGCTCGAAAATGCGAGGCACGGATATGAGGATGGTGGGGCGCAACAGACCGAAATCTTCCTGCAATTGCTGGATCGAGCGCGCATAAGCGACCGTGACGCCGCCCATCACGGCCAGATAATAGCCGGCCATGCGCTCGAGGGCATGGGAGAGCGGCAGGAAGGACAGCATGCACTCGTCGTTCTTCAACTGGAACAGCTTGATGGCTTGCCAGCTGTTCTCCAGCAGGTTGGCATGGCTCAGCATGACGCCCTTGGGTTTTCCGGTGGTTCCCGAGGTGTAAACGATGGTGGCCAGGCTGGATGGATCAGTGATGTAGTGATAAAAGGCGTCACCTTCATCCGGCAGCCAGTCCGCGAGGCTACGCAAGCGAGAATCGTCGGGTTCGGGGGCTGTTTGCATGCTGACGATACATCGCAGATGCGGCAATTTTGCGCATGCTTCACGCAAGGGCTGCCAATGCTCGATGCTCTCTACCAGAAGCAATACCGCTCCCGAGTCTTCCAGTACGTGGGCGACATTTTCCGGCCGGTCGGAGGTATAGACAGGGACGGTGACCAGGCCGAGCCCCAAAGCAGCCTGATCGAACATGACCCATTGCGGACAGTTGCGCAGCATGATGGCGACGCGCTCGCCGGGAAGCAGCCCTTCTTCCCGCAATGCGACTTGCCAGCGGCGAATCTCGTGTTCCATCTGCGACCATGTCAGATCGATCCAGGCATTGCGGGTATCGTCGAAGTGGCGATAGGCGATGCCTTGCGGATTGCGGCGAGCACGTTCCTGAAAGAGGCCGTCGAGCGAGCCTGCAATGGTAGGCGGGATAATGTCGGCTGGAGTAGTGAGCATGATCAACGGATGCGATAGAGCCACATCGGATTGTAGAGCTGCGCCCGTATTTCGGCATCATCTCTCTATAATGGAATCCCTCATGATAATCATGAGCAGAATTTCCTGATATTTGCACTGTTGCGAAAGGGCCTTGCTGCGGAGAATGGCAGCCGGATCCAGCGCCAACCTCGGTGGCGTGAAATCCGAAGAAGTATAACTTTCAAACTAAGGAGACTTACTATGTGGACCAAGCCTCAAGCTACCGAAATGCGTTTCGGCTTTGAAGTGACCATGTACGTTTGCAACCGCTAAGGTTGTAACGTAATGGGGGGCCGCTCCACGGCGGCCCTTGCTTGATTTCAGGGCGTAGTGCCCATTGCAAGTCTGGATAATTAAAACATGCATATTCACGTATTAGGTGCCGGCGCAGGCGGCGGTTTCCCGCAATGGAACTGCAACTGCCCCAACTGCGACGGCCTGCGCAAGGGCACGATCAAGGCCAGGAAGCGTACCCAATCTTCCATCTGCGTCAGCAGCGACGGTGTCAACTGGGTATTGTTCAATACCTCTCCCGATGTGCTGCAGCAGATTCAGGAATTCAGCCCGCTGCAACCCGCGCGTGCCATCCGCGACAGCGGCATCGTCGGCATTGTGCTGATCGACGCGCAGATCGACCATACCACCGGCCTGCTCATGCTGCGCGAAGGCCAGGTCAAACGTGAAATCTACTGTACCGAGATGGTCTATCAGGACCTGACCACCGGCAACCCGCTGTTCAACATCCTCGGCCATTATTGCGGCATCAACCGCCACGACGTGCCGATCGATGGCAAGACTTCCTTCGAGATTCCCGGCGCACCCAACCTGCGCTTTACCGCAGTCGCACTCAAGAGCGCGGCACCGCCTTATTCGCCGCATCGCCACGATCCGCATCCGGGCGACACCATTGGCGTGCTCATCGAGGAAATCAGCACCGGCAAGAAATGCTGGTATTCCCCCGGCCTGGGCGAGATCGAGCCGCATCTGCCGGCCTATATGGAACAGGCGGATTGCATCATGGTGGACGGCACCTTCTGGACCAACACCGAAATGATCGACATGGGCCTCATGACCAAGAAGGCGCGCGACATCGGCCATAACCCGCAGTCCGGCCCTGGCGGCATGATCGAGGTGCTGGATGGTTATCCGAATGCGCGACGCGTGCTGATCCACATCAACAATACCAATCCCATTCTGCGCGAAGACTCCGCAGAACGGGCAGAGCTCGACCGTCACGGCATTGAAGTCGCTTACGACGGCATGGACATCATTCTTTAAGAGGGCATCGACATGAATGCACCGGCAGTCAACGCACCCTGGACCCGCGAGGAGTTCGAGGCCAAGTTGCGCGAGAAGGGCAAGGGCTACCACATCTACCATCCGTTTCACGTGATGATGTACGAGGGCAAGCTGACCAAAGAACAACTGCAGTGCTGGGTAGCCAATCGTTTTTACTATCAGATCGGCATCCCGCAGAAAGATGCGGCCATTCTCTCCAACTGCCCGGATAAGGAAGTGCGCAAGCAATGGATCGTGCGCATCACCGACCATGATGGCGTGGACGGACAGGAAGGCGGTATCGAGGCGTGGATCAAGCTGGGTCAGGCGGTAGGTCTCACATGCGAGGAGGTCACCTCGCTCAAGCTGGTGACTCCGGGCGTCAAATTCGCGGTCGACGCCTACATCAACTTTGCACGCCAGCGTCCGTGGCAGGAGTCGGTGTGCTCCAGCCTGACCGAGCTGTTTGCCCCGCACATTCACCAGCAGCGCATCAGCTCCTGGCCGACGATGTATCCGTGGATCAAGGAAGAGGGCCTGACCTATTTCAAGAAGCGTCTCACCGAAGCGCGCCGCGATGTGGAGCAGGGCCTGGACGTGACGCTCAACTATTTCAGCCAGAGCCGCGAGATGCAGGAGCGCGCGCTGGATATCCTGCAATTCAAGCTGGACGTGCTGTGGGTGATCGCCGATTCCATCATGCTGGCCAGCACCGACATCAAGACCGACGGCCGCGATTATCTGCGTCAACCGAGATATTGAAAGCATTTATGGACCACAACGACATCTACAAGCTCGCTCCACACTACCGTTTCCAGTGGGAAGAAGCGCAACAATGCTACGTGCTGCTATTCCCCGAGGGCATGATCAAGTTGAACGGCGGGGCCGGTGAGGTCATCAAACGTATAGACGGCAATAAAACCGTGGCTGATATCGTCGCCGAGCTCAAGCAGGCGTTTCCCGACGTGCCCGATCTCGAAGGCGACGTGGTTGCCATGGTGGAGCTTGCGGCTGGCAAGGCCTGGGTCGTCAAGGCGAACTAGGTCATTTAGGAGAGAAGCATATGGCACAACAGAATAACGGCGTAGCAGCCTCTGTAACGCACACCCAGCCCTTGTGGCTGTTGGCGGAGGTGACCTATCGCTGCCCGCTGCACTGTGCGTTCTGCTACAACCCGACCGACTACGACAAGCACACGCAGAACGAGCTCACCACCGAGCAGTGGCTGCAGGCGCTGCGCGATGCGCGCAAGATGGGCGCGCTGCAGCTCGGCATCTCGGGCGGCGAGCCGCTGCTGCGCGACGACATCGAGGACATCGTGGTCGAGGCGCGCAAGCTCGGCTACTACAGTAACCTTATCACTTCCGGTGTCGGTCTCACGGAAAAGCGCATCCAGGCCTTCAAGGAAGGCGGGCTCGACCATATCCAGCTGTCGATGCACGACATCACCGAGGAGATCAACAACTTCATCACCAATACGCGCACCTTCGAACTCAAGAAGAAGGTTGCGGCGATGATCAAGGGCCACGGCTACCCGATGGTGCTCAACGTGGTGATCCACCGCTACAACATCGGGCATATCAAAGAGATTCTGGAAATGGCCGAGGCGCTGGGCGCGGATTTCGTCGAACTGGCGAATACCCAGTACTACGGCTGGTCGCTCATCAATCGCAATCAGCTGATGCCGACCAAGGAACAGATTGACCACGCGGAAAAGGTTACCAACGAGTTCCGCGAAAAAGTCGGTAACAAGATGAAGATCTTCTTCGTTGTGCCCGATTATTTCTCCGACCGTCCGAAGAAGTGCATGAACGGCTGGGGCGAGGTGTTCATGATCGTCACTGCCAACGGCGATGTGCTGCCGTGTCACTCCGCACGCGTGCTGCCCGGCATCGAATTCCCGAATGTGCGTGAGAAGGGACTGGAGTGGGCATGGAAGGATTCGCCCGCGTTCAACCGCTACCGCGGCGATTCGTGGATGAAGGAGCCATGCCGCACTTGCCCTGAAAAGGAAAAAGACCTCGGCGGCTGTCGCTGCCAGGCCTTCCTGCTCTCAGGCGATGCGGAAAGCGCTGACCCGGTGTGTAGCCTCTCGCCCAATCATCACCTCATCGAGCAGGCGATCAAGGACGCCCAGGACCCGCGCGGCCAAGCGCAACCCATCGTGTTCCGCAACGACAAGAACTCGAAGATGCTCATCGCGGGCGAGTTGAAGGAGCGCGTGGAAGAGTTTCACGCACTGCCCTAGTTCAGCGATTCAATATCCACTACCACCATCGCGTCCTGGTTGCGCCAGCGCAGTGAGATCACAAACGGCCGTGTACGCACGGCCGCGCGGATTTCCTCGGCATGGCCACGTAGCGTAACGGGTACCGAAATCTCCAGCCCGGCGCCGAAATGCTTGCGCGCATTGCCGGCGATGGTATTGGCAATTTCCCCGACGATATCCAGCAATTGTCCTTCGCTACGGTCCGGCTCGCCCAGGATTACCAGCATCTGCAGCAACATAGTGTAGGGGGCCGAGAAGTGCACGCAGCCGCGGAACATGCCGGAAAGCGTAATCAGTCCGGTATATAGTCCATGCGACAGCTTTTCCGATTCGCCAAGATAGGCGGCGCGGATTTCGGCCTGCTCGTGAGTGGTTTGCAGGAAGTAGTGTTTGACGGCATTGGTAAATACCGCCAGATCATTCTCGTTCATAAGATTTCTTGTTCTCCACTTATTCCGAGATTTGCAGCAGGGCCTGCGCCAGTTGCTCGTCGGTAAACGGCTTATAGAGAAAGCCCACTGCGCCTTTTTTCAGTGCCTTGATCGCAGTCGCCTTGTCGCTTAACGCCGAGATCACCAATATCTTCACTGAAGGCAGTTGCTGCACCATGACGTCGATGCAGCTTACGCCGTCCATTTCCGGCATGGTCAGGTCCATTGTGACTAGATGCGGCTGTTCCTTTGCGCTGAGGGCCAGTGCCTCTGCGCCGTTTGAGGCCAATCCGCAGATGCTGAGTCCCTTGAGATCGGCATGTAGCGCCGCGCGGGCGATACGCGATCGGGAAATGCTGGAGTCATCGACTATGAGTAGTTTCTTTTGCATGACCGGTTTCCTCAGGCCTGAAAGCGAATGCTGAACTTGGTATAAAGATGCTTCTGTGTGGAAATGCCGAGCCGGGCGCCCAGCGCGCCTATCTTCTGCTTGACGATATCCATGCCGACACCTTGCCCGGCATCGCGGTCAACTGCGGCGGCGGTGGAAAAACCGGGCTCGAAGATTTTCATCATGATCTGCCTGGGATCCAGTTGCTGGAGCTGAGCAGGGGTGTAGAGGCCCTTGTCGATCAGAGCGGTCTTGATATCCTCCGTTACGAGTCCATGTCCGTCGTCGCGCACTACCAGTTCGTAATCGTTGCCCACCTTATCAAGACCGATATAGATCGAGCCGATCGGAGCTTTCTTGCGCGATTTGCGGATTTCAGCCGGCTCGACGCCGTGCACCACCGCATTGCGCAGCAATTGCAGCGCAATATCCTTGACCTGCCGTTGGGCGTCGCCAGGCAGGCCGTTCAACGCATCCAGCTGGGCGGTAACGCTGATAGCCTTGTCGTGGTCGCGTGCGATGCGCTCCGCCAGGGTATGCAAGCTGCGGGCAAAGTCATCGGCGACAGCAGCGTTTGCGGCAGGGATGCCTCCGCTGAAAGCGGATAGCTTGCCGGCGAGTTCATGTATGGTGGCGACTTTCTGGAAGAACTCGTCCAGAGGACCAGGCAGGGCGAGCAAGTCGTTGTCGCTGAGTTGCTCTTTACCGCGCAGGCTGGAAAGCAGGCTTTCGAACTGCTGTGCCAGCGATTCGAAGATATCCAGCCCCAACGCCGCAGCCTCGCCCTTGATGGTATGGATCTGGCGAAACACGAGATCGACCGTTTTTCGCGCATTTCTGGACGCGCCGGCTCCCTTGAGTTCGTCGTTGATGCTGAGCAACGCCTTTTCGGTCGAAGCGAGAAATTCGTTCAGTGCGGCCGGGCTGATCTTGAGGATTTCCAGCATGACCTCGACCTCGGTCTTGGCCTGTTTGCGTGCTTGTGCCAGTGCGGCTTCCAGTTCCTGTTGCTCGGTCACATCGAACACAGAGACCAGCAAGTGCGAAATCTTGCCATCCACCAGTACGCGGTTGAATTGAAAGGTGAGGTAGCGCAGCCGTGATTTGCCATCCCCTGGGCGGGTTTGTACCGGAATTGCAAGCAGGGGGTTCAGGTCCGTTACCAGCGCTTCCGTGACGCGCCCGGCTAGCAGCAGGTCGATGTAATCTACTGCTGCCTCGAAAGTCTCGCTGCTCAGCATGCGCTGCAGCTCCTGTTTGAAATCCAGGCCGGGGCTGACCGTGGTGCCGAGAATACCTGCCAGTGAGGCGGAATACTGTGTGCCGATGCGGTACTCCGCGTCGAGCAGGAACAGGCCTTCCTTCACGGTGTCGAGGATTTCGGCTGTTTCCTGCTGGGCCTGTTCGACAAGGCGGTCGTTCTCGCGCAAGCGGCGAATGAACTTGAACAGGATGAACAGAAAGTTGAGCGTCGCCAGCACCATACCGCCGGTCTGCACATAGCGCAGGAAATCGGCACGTGCAGCAGCGTCCTTTTCCAGTTCGGTGGTCAACTTGTTCATTAGACCGAGCAACTCGACATTATGGCTGCGCGCGTATTGAACCGCCGCATCCAGTTGTTCCGGCGTTGCGGCACCTCGGAGCACGGGCGACAGCAGTGTCAGATAGGGCTGCCAGATATCGTCGGCTTTGGTCAGGATGGCTGTGTATTTCGGTTCTTGCAGCGCCTTGAGAAGCACCATTTTCTCGTCTGTGCCCATCACGGAGCCGCCGTGCTTGAAGCTTTGCAGTGTCTTGTTGAAGAGCGCAACCGTTTTGGTGAGCTCCTCATCGTTCTTTGGGTTGTTGCGATAGGTTTGCGCATCGCTCTGCTTGATCAGCAGCGCCTTGGTCATGCGTTGCGACAGCATACGCTGGCGACCCGATAAGTTGAGGTTGATGGCGCTATCCGACAACTGGAAGGAAATATAGAAATTCAGCACTAGCACGGCCATGTCGAAGATCAGGAAGAACGCGACGGCCAAGATGATTTCGCGGTATTTACCGAAATAGGATGTTGAATTAGATTTCATCGTCCAATGACTCCTAGCGAGTAAGCAAAAATGATTGCCAGCGCGTCATTGCGATGAATACTGCCGACAGCGTCATTGCTGCGGAGCATGAATAAATGGTGCCTAGGGTTCAGGCAGCGATACAATCCTGTGTTTTGGTTGCTTCCTTACGCTCATACAGAATAAGGAAACATGAATCCTGTTGCCAAAAAGCAAAAAATAGACCCAAAAATATAGTTAAGGTAAGCCCATGATTTTTATAAATGGTGAGGGCGTAGCGTGGTGCATGGCGCTGCAAAAAGGCGCATTGCGATTGAGAGCGTGCACCATTCATGCATAAATCTTCATTTCTGATTTCGATCGTACTGGCGAGCCTGGCGGCGCTTGCGCCATTTGCCATCGACACCTATTTACCGGCTTTCCCCGCGATGGCGCTCGACCTTGGTGCTGATAAGCTGGGGCTGCAGCAAAGCCTGACCGCGTATCTGCTGCCATATGCCGTGATGACGCTGTGGCACGGTGCGATTTCCGACTGTATCGGCCGCTTGCCTGCGATGCGCTGGGGGTTGCTGTTATTCGCGATGGCCTCCATTGGCTGTGCGCTGGCGCCCAATGAGGAAACGTTGTGGTTTTTTCGCGCATTGCAGGGGTTGGCTGGCGGCGCCGGTAACGTGATTGCGCGGGCGATGGTGCGCGATCTGTTCGAGGGGGTCGCAGCGCAGCGCGTGATGGCGCAAGTACAGATGATCTTTGGCCTCGCGCCAGCGGTGGCACCCATCATTGGTGGATTGCTGCTGGGCATCCATTGGCAGGCGATTTTTGTTTTCCTGTGTGTCTATGCCTTGCTCGCACTAGCCGCAGCCTACCGCTATCTACCCGAAACCATGCCGCCGGAAAAGCGCGTGAGGCTGTCGCCGCGACGTGTGCTTGCAGGGTATCGCAATATTTTTGCGGATGCCGAGTTCATGCGTCTGATTGTTTGCTTCGGCGCCAACTTTGCGGGTTTCTTCGTCTACGTGCTTGCTGCTCCGGTATTTTTGATCCAGCACCTGGGCCTGAATGAACATCAGTTCGGCTGGATGTTCATCCCGACTGTAGTGGGCATGGTGACTGGCTCATGGTGCGCGCGCCATGCGGCCGGTCGCTATTCCAGTGCCATGCTGTTACGCATTGCATATGCCTGGATGACGGGTGCAGTGCTGCTGAACCTGGCGATCTGCACCCGGCTCGCAGCTGCACCGCTATGGAATATCCTGCCAATTGCACTGTACAACGTGGGCATGGCGTTCGCGATGCCGGTATTGTCTGTGGCTGCGCTGGACCGGCATCCGAAGCTGCGCGGTACCGCTGCTTCGGGACAGGCGTTCATGCAGATGCTGCTATCCACGGTGTCCGCTGGCTTGCTGATTCCCTTGGTCTGGGAGCATCCCTTAGGGTTGGCGCTCGGCATGAGCGGTTATTTGCTGGTGTCGTGGGTAAGCGTGCAAGGTACTGCGCAGTGGCGAGGCACTCATAGCGGGTAGGGATGCAAGCGACAAGCAATAAAAAAGGAGGCCTGAGCCTCCTTTTTATTTCAGTCGTCGAGCTGCTTATTCGATCAGCAGGCCGCGCTTGCCGGTCTTGCCGTTGTTGTCATCGGCATCAGGCAGAGCATCCTTTTTGCTGGTGATGGTCGGCCAGACCTTGGCGAGACGGGCATTCAGCTCGATGTATTCCTGCTGATCAGCCGGCACGTCATCCTCGGCAAAAATAGCTTCCGCCGGGCATTCGGCCACGCACAGCGTGCAGTCGATGCACTCGTCCGGGTCGATTGCAAGGAAGTTCGGGCCTTCCACGAAGCAATCCACCGGGCACACGTCCACGCAATCGGTGTACTTGCATTGGATACAGTTTTCGGTAACGACGTAGGTCATGATCCACTCCAGAAATTTAGTCGATTATTTTATCAGCTTTGCGGGTTCAATCACAGCCGCGCTTAGAGCACCATGCCTGCGCCAACCGTGTTGTTGGTGCTTTCATCGATGACGATGAAAGCACCTGTCGCGCGATTGTCGGCATAGCTGTCCACGCTTAGCGGTTGTGCCAGGCGGAAGCTGATCCTGGCGATGTCGTTCATGCTCAGGCCTTGCGTCGGCTGCTGTTCCAGCGTGTTCACGTCCACGCGATAGTCGATTGCGCCTACCTTGGCCTTGGATTCGCGGGTGGTGTGGCGCACGATGTAGGTGCGGGCCGGGGAGAGCGGCGTTTCGGAGAGCCAGCACAGCATTGCGTCAATCTGCTTGACGGGTTCCTTGGCTTCGCTGCTCTTGACGATCATGTCGCCGCGCGAAATGTCGATCTCATCCTCCAGCAGCAGCGTCACGGATTGCTCGTGGATCGCGCGGTCCAGCTTGTCGCTGCCGAGCTGGATGGCCTTGACCTTGCTCGTGCGGCCGGAAGGCAGCACGGTCACGTCGTCACCTACTGCGATCTCGCCAGACTCGACGCGGCCCATGAAGCCGCGGAAGTCATGCAGTTCCGGGTTGGCGGAATCCTGCGGACGGCACACGTACTGCACGGGGAAGCGGAAATTTTCTGCCTTCTCGGTATGCGCGGCGGGCACGGCCTCCAGGATTTCCAGCAGCGTCGGGCCGTCGTACCAGTTCATCACATCGCCGCGGTCGACGATCATGTCGCCATTGAGCGCGGACATCGGGATGAAGCGGATGTCGTGGCCTTCACGCTGCAGGCCGATCTCAGTGGCAAAAGCCAAGTAATCGGCTCGGATTTTCTCGAACGCGGCCTGATCGTAGTCCACCAGATCCATCTTGTTGACCGCGACCAGAATGTGCGGAATCCCGACAAGATGGGCCAGATAGGAGTGGCGGCGGGTCTGCGTCAGCACGCCCTTGCGCGCGTCGATGAGGATGATCGCGAGGTTGGCGGTGGACGCGGCCGTCACCATGTTGCGCGTGTACTGCTCGTGGCCCGGTGCGTCGGCGATGATGTACTTGCGCGTGCCGGTGCTGAAGTAGCGGTAGGCGACGTCGATGGTGATGCCCTGTTCGCGCTCGGCTTGCAGGCCGTCGGTGAGCAGGGACAAATCCACGGCTTCCATGCCGCGCTTCTTGGAGGTACGTTCGATCTGCGTCAACGTGTCTTCAAGAATGGTCTTGGTGTCGAACAGCAGGCGGCCGATCAGCGTGCTCTTGCCGTCGTCCACGCTGCCGCAGGTCATGAAGCGCAGCAGGCCGTTGTCCTGGTGATTGAGTGGGGCGTTCATCAGAAATAGCCTTCCTTCTTGCGTTGTTCCATCGAGGCTTCGGAGGTCTGGTCGTCCAGACGCGTCGCGCCGCGCTCGGTAATGGTGGTGGTCGCGGTTTCCAGCACGATCTTGTCCACGGTGTTGGCGTCGGATTCCACCGGCGCGGTACAGGTGATATCGCCCACGGTACGGAAGCGCACCTGCAGGTTGACGATGTCCTCACCGGCCTTGGGCTGGTTGATGATCTCGCCGGAAGCGAGCGGCACATTGACCGGGAAGATCGCGCCGTTGCGCATCACCACATCGCGCTGATGTGCGAAGTAGATGCTCGGAAGCTCCAGGCCTTCGCGCTCGATGTACTGCCACACATCCATTTCCGTCCAGTTGGAGATCGGGAAGGCGCGGATGTTCTCGCCGCGGTGGGCGCGGGCGTTGTACAGATTCCACAGCTCAGGACGCTGGTTCTTCGGGTCCCATTGGCCGAACTCGTCACGGAAGCTCATGATGCGTTCCTTGGCGCGCGCTTTTTCCTCGTCGCGGCGTGCGCCGCCAATACAGGCGTCGAACTCGAACTCGGCGATCGCCTCCAGCAGGGTCACCGACTGATGCTTGTTGCGCGATTCGCCTTCATGCTTGAGCACCACGGTGCCGCGCTTCATGGAGTCTTCGACCGAACGCACGATGAGGCGCTCGCCCAGTTCGGCAGCGCGCTTGTCGCGGAAATCGACCACTTCCTTGTAGTTGTGGCCGGTGTCGATATGCATCAGCGGAAACGGGAACTTACCCGGGCGGAATGCCTTTTCGGCGATGCGCAGCATGCAGATGGAGTCCTTGCCGCCCGAGAACAGCAGCACCGGACGTTCGCACTGGCCGGCGACTTCGCGCATGATGTGGATGGCTTCGGCTTCGAGCCAATCCAGATGGGATAGGGTTTGTTTGGTCAGGGTCGTCATTTTATCGTCTCAAACTTGATCGGCGTTACGGCGCTGGCGCCTTTCACATGCAGGCCGCATTCCTTGCCGGCTTCGTCTTCCCACCACCAGC
>CAMLDO010000005.1 GCA_946478865.1 uncultured Methylobacillus sp. | reverse complement strand
CAGCACCGATGATGTCGGCGAAGCCCTTGGTCACCACTTCGGTCATCTTTTCCGGGTCGGTGTAGCGACCGACGCCCAGCACCGGCTTCTTGGAAACCTGCTTGACGAATTTGGTCCAGGGCACCTGGTGGCCTTGCTGATAGAAACGGGAAGGACCCGCATCTTCGCCCCACTCGGCAATGTCGCCGACGTCCACGTCCCACAGGTCGACCAGCGGGTCGGCCAGTTCGATGAACTTCATGCCGTCCACTTCGACTTCGATCTGGCCCGGGCCGTACACGGTATCCACGGCGAAGCGGGTAGCGATCGCGCAGTCCTTGCCGACCGCGTTACGCACCTTTTCCAGCGTTTCCAGCCAGAAGCGGGCGCGGTTTTCCAGCGAACCGCCGTACTTGTCGGTGCGCTTGTTGTAGTACGGGTTCAGGAACTGCAGCGGCAGGTAGGAGTGCGCGCCGTAGACGTACACGATATCCATGCCGGCGTCGCGTGCGCGCTTGGCGGCATCGACGTAGTACTGCTGGACCATGTTGATGTCGCTCTGGTCCATTTCCTTGCAGTAGGTCAGCGTTTCGAATTCGGACGCGATCTGGCTGGCGCCGCGCGGGGTGGCACGGGATTCCATGCAGGGTGCGTGTGCGCCGCCGTACCACAGTTCAACGCCGGCCAGCGCGCCGTACTTGTGGACCTCGTCGGTCATCGCGCGCAGGTTGCGCACGTCGCCTTCGTCCCACAGGCGGGCGGAGAGGCGATGGGTATCGTCGGACTCGGGGTGGATCGAGCAGTATTCGGTGTTCATCGCGCCCCAGCCGCCTTCGGCCTTCATCGAGCGGTGAGCCGCCTGGAAGCCGGGACGGTCGGAACCGGCGCCGATGCAGTGCGGCACCTGGTAGAACCGGTTACGCAGGGTCTTGGGGCCGATCTGGATCGGCTCGAACAGAATGTCATGCTTAGGATCGCGTGCCATTTCATTTTCTCCATTGGTTTTAGAAGAGTTGTAACGTAGGGCTATTTTCGGCACGCCTCCTCCCCCTCACAATTCTCCTTACGACTTACCTCCAAGGTGGTAGAGCTCGCGTCTGAATGGGCGGGAAAACCAAGGAAAATCAATGAAAAACGGGCGGCACAAGGCCGCCCGCCCTTCGCCATCCGCTCGAGAGGGGCGAGCGGACGGGAAGCCTGTGCCGTCGATCAGGAAGCGATCGAACTGGTGATGTAGACGATGAGTGCGCCCGCCGCCAGCGTGAGGTAAGGCAGCACGCCCGCACGGGTGGAAACGCCCTTCTCGTCGGTGCTGAGATGCATGTCCTCGAGCATGGCCTTGGGGAACTGGCCTTTGTCCGTGATGTAGTGGCGCCACATGAAGATCGGGATCACCGCAGCAGCCATGATGAGGCCGCTCATGAGCGTGCCCGCGCCCCAGATATTCGCGCCCAGACCCATCAGCGTGATGTTGACGAAAGCCAGCAGCGTCCCCAGCACGATGAGGATGGTTGGAGCCTTGTACGGACGCTCCCAGTTCGGGCGGTCCATGCGATGGATCCAGCCGGAATTGAGGTTGAGGAAATTGAAGATGATGTAGCTGACATTGGCCGCGGCGAGCAGGAAGATGTAGTCCGACATCATGAGCAGCACCAGGTTGACGCCGAGATTGGTCCACATCGCGCTGGTCGGAGCGCCGTGTTCGTTGACGCGCGACAGGAACTTGGGCAGCAGGCCGTCTTCGGCACCCTGATACAGCGTGCGCGACGCGCCCGACATGGTGGTCATGATCGCCAGCAGCAGTGCCAGCACCAACATCGCCATGAGCAGGTTGGCGATGAACGCGCTGCCGCCGAGGATACCGGCCAGCGCACTGGCGACGCCCATGCCGCTGTAGATGTCCGGAGCCAGCATGCCGTCATACACTGCAGCACTGGTCACGGCACCGCTTGCATCGGTCACCGCCGGGGTGACGAGCTGGCCGAGGCCGAGGTGGCCCTGGAACGCGAGCGGTACCAGCGTGAACACCGCCACGCATAGCAGACCGGAATAGAAGATCGCCTTGAAGGTATCGTTCTTGGGATCCTTGAACTCGCGGGTGTAGCACACCGCCGTCTCGAAGCCGTAGGTCGACCAGGCCGCAATGAACAGGCCGCCCGCCATGAGCACCCAGCCGTCGGCATTCCACTTCCCGTCCACCACATTGCCGACAGCGTCGTAGGCGAGCGGGGACAGCGGGAAGAAATGCTCGGCCGGCATGTCGCCAGTGATCAGCGGCACGAGACCGATCAGCATGAGCGGCACGAGACCGGACAGGCCGAGGATCATCGTCGTCTTGGCCGAGCGCAGGATGCCGCCGTTCTGGATTGCGTAGACGAGCAGCAGCAATGCGGCACCGATGATGAAGGTCGCGTTGATGCGCAGCGTGAGGCCTTCCTTGAGCATGCCCAGATCGAGCAGCGTGAGCTGCCAGGTATTGATAGCGGCATCTGCCGGGAACAGCGCCGTCAGGATATAACCGGCGGCCAGGCCTGCGCCGATGGACAGCACCGGCGACCAGGCCACCCAGTTACACCAGATGGACAGGGGTGCTACCAGCTTGCTGTATTTGACCCAGGCCACCGCGCCATATACCGAGGCGCCGCCGGTCTTGTTGGGGAACAGCCCCGCAATTTCCGCGTAGGTAAAGGCCTGGACGAAGCCGAAGCCGATGGACAGCATCCACACCAGCCAGGCCGGCTTGCCCACGGTGGCGGCAATCGCGCCCATCGAGAACAGCACCAGGGCCGGCACGCCGCTTGCCACCCAGAATGCGCCTGTCCAGTTGATCGATCTTTGCAGCGAGGCATCGGCTGGCGCCCCGCTCATGGACGCGTCGACTGTGATCGCGCCTCTTTTACTCTCATGTGTTTTCACTTGCATTTCCCTTCATGACGAATTTCGTTTCGGCCGGCGACCAGTCCACGCGGGATCTTCTGGGCCGCCTCTAACGAGTCAGTGACTCTCCTCCGGATGCGGCGACCTTGCTGAAACCACGGCCATCGCATATGTCGTCATCTTGTTTGCATCGACGCCTCAGAACAATTCCCACTACGGCTTACCACCTTGGTAGTAAGCGCCTCTCAGGCCGATGCAAGGCAAAAAAAAACGGGCGACCGAAGTCGCCCGTTTACATCCCGGCTCTCGAGGGAGGGACAGACGGGATGGAAGGAGCTCAGGAAACCAGGCTATGGGTGAAATACACCACACCTACGCCGAGCAGCAGTGCCAGGTAAGGCAGGATGCCGGCACGGTTGGCTACGCCACTCTCGTTGCCCGCCAGATGCATGTCTTCCAGCATGGTCTTGGGGAACACGCCCTTGTCCTGCACGAAGTGGCGGAAGATGAACACCGGAATGATCAGCGACGCAAACAGCAGGCCGGTCATGAGCGTGCCGGAACCCCAGATGTTCGCGCCCAGGCCCATGAGTGCCAGGTTCACGTAGCCGAGGATCGCACCCACCAGCAGCAGGATGGTCGGGGCCTTGTACGGACGATCCCACTTGGGACGGTCCATGCGATGGATCCAGCCGGAATTCAGGTTGAGGAAGTTGAAGATGATGTAGCCGACGTTGGAAGCCGCCAGCACGAACACATAGTCGGACATCATCAGCAGGATCAGGTTGAAGCACAGGTCGGTCCACATCGCCTTGGTCGGCGCGCCGTGCTCGTTGACGTGCGACAGGTACTTGGGCAGCCAGCCATCGACAGATGCCTGATACAGCGTGCGGGAAGAGCCGGCCATCGAGGTCATGATGGACAGCAGCAGCGCCAGCACCAGCATGATCACGAGGATATGGGCCACGAACGCGCTGCCGCCCAGCATGCCGGACATCGCGCTCGCCACGCCCATGCCGCTGTAGATTTCAGGCGCCAGCATGCCGTTGTAGACAGCCGGAGTCGTCACATTGCCAGCGGCATCCGTCACCGCAGGTGTCACCATCTGGCCCAGGCCGAGATGGCCCTGGAACGCGATCGGCACCAGCGTGAACACTGCGATACAGAGCAGGCCGGAATAGAAGATCGCCTTGAAGGTATCGGTCTTGGGGTTCTTGAACTCGCGGGTATAACAGACCGCCGTCTCGAAGCCGTAGGTCGACCAGGCGGCGATGAACAGGCCGCCCGCCATGAGCGTCCAGCCATGCAGGTCCCATTGGCCGTCGATCACGTTGCCGGCAGCGTCATAGCTCAGAGGAGCCAGCGGCAGGAAATTTACGGAAGGAGCATCGCCCGTAATGATGGGCACGAGGCCGATCAGCATGAGCGGGATCAGCGCCGTCACGCCGAGGATAGTCGTGGTCTTGGCCGAGCGCAGAATACCGCCGTGCTGAATCGCGAACACGCCGAGCAATACCGCCGCACCCAGGATGAAGGTCGCGTTGATGCGCAACACCAGGCCGTCCTTGATGCCGCCCAGGTCAAGCAGCGTGATCTGCCAGGTATTGATGACTGCATCGGGCGCGAACAGCGCACTCAATATGTAACCCGCCGCGAGCCCGGAGCCGATGGCGAGCACGGGCGACCATGCGAACCAGTTACACCAGACTGAAACCGGCGCGATGAACTTGCTGTAGCGCACCCAGGCAACTGCGCCATAAACGGAAGCGCCGCCTGACTTGTGCGGAAAGAGACCGGCAATTTCGGCATACGTGAAGGCCTGGATAAACCCGAAGGCAATCGAGACCATCCATACGATCCAGGCCGGTTTGCCGACGGTCGCCGAAATCGCGCCCATAGAAAACAGCACCAGCGCCGGAACGCCGCTTGCCACCCAGAATGCGCCTCGCCAATCGATTTTGCGATGAAGAGTGGCGTTTTGAGCCGTCACATCTTCATACAAATCCGCGGTGATCGCATCTACACCCTGCGAACTGTTTTTCACTGTGTATCCCCTTTAGATCTGTAAGCGAATGGCTCACACGACCGGAATGGCAAGAAACACCGAACTCTCCGCACCGTAGAGCCGATATAACAAACGCTGCCGCATGGGTCTCTCCTCACGTTAGTTATATCTGTTGGGACCGACACCGCATTGCTTCCATCATCAGATTGCAGCCGTATGACTACAATTCCCAATAGGGATTACTTCCAAAGGGGTAATTGGATAACGGAATCTTAATTCTCCACCCTTGGCAAGCATGCCTGCCAAGGTCGCGGGAAAGGCTTCAGGCCGCCATTGCAGCCAAGCGGGCGACCAGGTCCGGCACCTGGTCGGAAAGGATCGCGTGCGGCATCACCCCTGCCTGGATCGCTCGCTGCCAGCCATCTTCCACCATGCCGGGATGGCCGCACAGATAAACGCGCCAGGCGGAAGACAGCGGCGTTTCGCGCAGCGCGACATCCAGTGCTCGTCCCGCACGGCAACCCGGCGCCGGCGTTTCGCCGGAAATACACGGCACGTAATGGAAATTCGGATGCAGGCGCGCCAATGCGCTCAATTGCTCCACGAGATAGAGCTCTTCGCCGTAGCGCACTCCATGATAAAGATGGATGGGCGCATGATGCCCATGCTGCAGCGCCGCCCGTGCAATACCGTAATACGGCGCCAACCCGGGGCCCGTGCTCACCATCAGCAGCGGCTGTTCCGGCTGCCCGGGGCGGTAGCCGCATGCTCCGCGCGGCGCGCTGATGGCAACGCTGTCGCCTGCTTGCAGCACTTCATGGAACCAGCGGCTGGCAGACCCTTCCGCCCCGCGCCGCACATGCAGCAGCAGGTCGTCGTCTATCCCCGGCGCGCTCGCGAGCGAATAGTAGCGGACCGTCTGCTCGTCGAGGAACACCTTGAGGTACTGCCCCGCCAGGTAATGGGGAATATCCGGGCAAGCCAGCCTCACGGCCACGGTGTCGTGGTTCAGTGGTTCGATGCGGCGCACAATGGCGTCGAAGCGGTCCTGCCGGGTCTCGGGAGTTTCCATTGTTGTTTCCTGAGGATGAGTTGCACTCGTAATGTCGAGCATAAGTTACCCCCAATAGGGGCAATAAATAATTGTGTTGAAGGAGTACTACCATGGGGGTATTCCTTGCTCCAAGCCTATCCCGCCATCTCAGCCCTGCCACTTCATTCCCGGCTGCTCCACCGCTGCGCTCGCGGTTTTCGCCCAGTCCCGATACCCCGTAAGTAGTAACTCCTACGTGTAATGGACAGCCTTTTCCCGGCCGCTAACATGCGAATACGGGATAAATTCATCCTCAATACACCTTTAAATCAATTTCCAATGGAGGACAAGGCAATGGCAAGAGATCCGCGGTATGACATTCTGTTCACCCCAGTCAAGATTGGCTCCAAAACCATACGCAACCGCTTCTATCAGGTGCCGCACTGCAATGGCGCCGGGACCAACCATCCCGGCATGAACATGGCGCACCGCGGCATCAAGGCGGAAGGCGGCTGGGGCGCGGTCAACACTGAACAATGCTCCATCCATCCGGAATGCGACGACACCCTGCGCATCACCGCCCGTATCTGGGACCAGGGCGACATGCGCAACCTGCGTGCGATGGTCGACCACGTGCACAGCCACGGCTCGCTGGCCGGCTGCGAACTGTTCTACGGCGGCCCGCATGCTCCGGGACTCGAATCGCGCACCATCTCGCGCGGCCCCACCCAGTACAACTCGGAGTTCGGCACCGTGCCGGGCTGCCCCGGCTTCACCTACAACCATGCGGCAGACCTCGACGAACTGCATCGCTTGCAGCAGCAATACGTGGATGCCGCGCTCCGTGCCCGCGACGCGGGCTTCGACCTGGTCAACGTGTACGGCGCCCATGCCTATGGCCCCATGCAGTGGCTCAACCCGTACTACAACCGACGCACCGACCAATACGGCGGCAGCTTCGAGAACCGCTCCCGCTTCTGGATCGAAACGCTGGAAAAGATTCGCCGCGCGGTCGGCGATGACGTCGCGCTGGTGACCCGCTGCGCGGTCGATACGCTGTATGGCCCGACCGGCGTGGAATTGCAGGAAGACGGCCTGCGCTTCATCGAAGCCGCCTCGCCCTATCTCGACCTGTGGGACGTCAACATCGGCGATATCGCCGAATGGGGCGAAGACGCCGGCCCATCGCGCTTCTACCAGATCGGCCATGAAAACGACTGGATCAAGCACATCAAGAAGCACACCAACAAGCCGGTGGTAGGCGTGGGCCGCTACTACGACCCGGAAAAGATGCTGCAGGTGGTCACCGCCGGCATCGTCGATATCATCGGCGCCGCACGCCCCTCCATCGCCGACCCGTGGCTGCCGCGCAAGATCGACGAGGGCCGCGTGGACGACATCCGCACCTGCATCGGCTGCAACGTGTGTATCTCCCGCTGGGAAATGGGCGGCGTGCCGTTCATCTGCACCCAGAACGCAACCGCTGGCGAGGAATACCGCCGCGGCTGGCACCCGGAGAAGTTCGAGCCCGCCAAGTCCGACAAGGACGTGCTCATCGTCGGCGCGGGTCCGGCCGGTTCCGAGTGCGCCCGCGTGCTCATGGAACGCGGCTACACCGTGCACCTGGTCGACACACGCGACAAGGTCGGCGGCTACGTCAACGATGTGGCGACCCTGCCTGGCCTGGCCGAGTGGAGTTTCCACCGCGACTATCGCCAGACCCAGCTGGAAAAACTGCTCAAGAAGAACAAGAGCTGCCAGCTGGCCCTGGGCGTGAAGCCGATGACCGCCGACGACATCATGGACTACGGCGCATCGCGCGTGGTGATCGCCACCGGCGCCAAGTGGAGCACCAACGGCGTCAATCACATCACCCACTCGCCGATCCCCGGTGCCGATGCCAGCCTGCCCTACGTGCTCACGCCGGAACAGGTCTACGAAGGCAAGAAGCCCATCGGCAAGCGCGTACTGATCGTCAACTACGATGCCTACTACACCGCTCCCAGCCTGGCCGAGAAGTTCGCCCGCGCTGGCCATGAAGTCACCGTGTCCACCGTGTGCGGCCTTGGCGCCTACATGGAATACACCCTGGAAGGCGCCAACATGCAGCGTCTTCTGCACGGCCTGGGCATCAATGTGATCGGCGAGCACGGCTGCTCCAGGATCGAGCAAGGCCGCGCCGAACTGTTCAACATCTGGGGCGACGGCCACAAGCGCGAGTTCAAGGGTGCCGGCGAACTGCCGCGCAACAAGGTCAACGACTCGCACGTGTGGGTGGAGTTCGACACCGTGGTTCTGGTCACCGGCCGCGTGTCGCAGGACAGCCTGTACCGCGAACTCAAGGCCCGCAAGGAAGAGTGGGCCAAGAACGGCATCGACAATGTGTTCGTGGTCGGCGACGCCGAAGCGCCGCGCATCATTGCCGATGCGACCTTCGATGGCCACCGCCTCGCCCGCGAGATCGAGGACCCGGACCCGCAGCACCAGAAGCCCTACAAGCGCGAACAGAAGATCTGGGGCGTGCCCTACAATCCGGGCGAAAATCCGGATCTGGAATGGCGGCTGTAGAACCGGCTGTGACTGAAACGAACTGAAGCAAAACGACAACGGGGCAGCTGTAGCTGCCCCGTTGCCATATAAGTCACGCTATAGAAAGTGGAGTGAAATACGAATGAAGCCGCGAGCTAGTAATTCTTCACATAGCGCCGGGCGCACCACAGACACAGCGCGCTGCAACCAGCGATGACAAATACGGCAAGCCAGTCGGCATAGGGATATCCCCAGAATTCGCTCATGCAACGCCCCCTTTTTCTGGAAATACGTTCATGGATAGTTGAGCAGCCCGGTATCCCGCATGCGGGACCGGCCGAATTCCGACAGGCGCCAGTGGAACAGCAGCGCGCCCGGAAGCAGTTTCTTGCCGTCGTCGATGCGACTGGACACGCGCACGATGAGGCCTGCCGCCGCCAGTTCGTCCAGCGCGACGCGCAGGCTGTTGATCCAGTATTTGCCGGACAGGCCGTATTCCTTCATGGCCTTGGCGATGAGATCGCTGTCCCAGATGCTGGAAACCTTGCTGATTTCGACCAGCAGGAATGCTTTCTGATGTAGTTTCATGCCCCCTCCTTCACGGGACCGGTATCGCGCAGTTGCGCTGTTTCTTCCGCCGGTTCCGCAAACATGACAAAGCTGCCCAGCACCGTCAGCGCGAGGCCGATGAGGAAATACCATTCGGGAAGCTGCAAGGTGAATACCGCGATGAAAATGAGCGCAAAAACCGCGTAAAGATTGCCGATGGCTTCGCCTCGCCCTACCCCGATAAGGCTGAAGCTCTTGTAAAACGACGTGTAGCAATAGGCATGGCAGGCGGCGGCGAGCAGGATCCACAGCATGGCCTTGCCCGTGGTGACCGTACCGACAATCAGCGCGCCTATGGGCAGATCGGTAAACAGCGCAAGCACGGGCAGGATCAACAGCCCCCAGAACAGTACCTCGAAGCTGAAGCGGCACTGGATGCCCACGTCCGGGTCGGTGACGTCCATCGCGCGCGCCGCCACCGCGCCCTCCGCGCCCCAGCCGATGGCGGACAGGATGCCGCCGACATAGCCCAGCCATGCGTTGTTGTGCGTCAGGTCCATTTCGCCGAACAGGCCGGGACCATAGATGACAACGCCGCCGAAGATGATGATGGCCATGCCGACCGCGGCCTGGCGGGAAATCTTTTCCTTGTACCAGAGCGTGGCGATCACGGCGCCCACTACCGGATAGAACAGCGAGGTAATCGCGGCGAACACCGGGCCGACGAAGCCCATTGCCATATAGGAACCGAAAATCGCCATGGGGCCGCCGCACAGCGAGGCGAGCGCATACCACTTGGAAATCTTGCGGAAGCGGACGATGGTGCGTCCGTAATCGCGCACCTTGCCCAGCACGCCGTTCCATAGCAGCAGGAACAGCAGCACGGTGATCGCATGCACCCAGGTCATCACCGCGGTCGCGGCAAGCTTGAGTGACTGGTCGTCGGCCGGGATATCGACGTAGGGGTGCTCAAACCATAGCGCGGTGCCGGGGACGTACCACGCCCCCCACAGGATCGCGGTCCAGATTGCCCAGGTGAAGCCCCAGCGCTGGTTGCGCGCCTGATGCTCAGCGATGGCGTGGTTGAGGAAATATTGCGACATGGGGTGGCTCCGGACGAGAGAAAAACCTGCGGCTTAGCCGCCGATGAATTCGACGATTTCCAGTCCGAAGCCCGTCATGCTGGGCATCTTGCGCGGCAGCGCCAGGAGCCGCATGCGGGTGACGCCAAGATCGCGCAGGATTTGCGCGCCGATGCCGTAATCGCGCAGCGCATGGGAGGGGCGCGGCGGTTTCTCGGGGGTACGGATGCGTTCGGCCAGCACGTCGCCGGCCTCCTGGCGGCACAGCAACACCACCACGCCGGCTTCCGCCTGCTGGATCGCTTGCAGCGCGCGCGGCACGCTCCACGCGTGGCTGCGGCTGTCGCTATCCAGCAGATCGAGCACGGACACCGGCTCGTGCACGCGTACCAGCGTGTCGCTCGCGGTGCGCGGATCGCCCTTCACCAGCGCGAGATGCGTCTCTTCAGTGGTGCGGTCGCGATAGGCCACGAGGCGAAATGCGCCGAACGCGGTCTGGATGGTGCGCTCCGCGACCTGCTCCACCAGCGTTTCGTGCTGGCTACGGTACTGGATGAGATCGGCGATGGTACCGATGCGCAGATTATGCTCGGCGGCGAAGCGGCGCAAATCGGGCAGGCGCGCCATGCTGCCGTCCTCGTTGAGGATTTCGCAGATCACAGCCGCGGGTTCGAGCCCGGCGAGGCGCGCGAGGTCGCAGCCCGCCTCGGTATGGCCCGCGCGCACCAGCACACCGTCGTTCTGCGCCATGAGCGGAAAGACGTGGCCGGGGCTCACGATATCGGTGGGCTGCGCATCGGCCTTGACCGCAGCGCGTATGGTCACCGCACGGTCGGCAGCCGAGATGCCGGTGGTTACACCATAGGCAGCCTCGATGGAAGCAGTGAAATTGGTACCGAGCGGCGAGCCATTGCGCTCGACCATGCGCGACAGGTGGAGTTGGTGGCAGCGCGCCTCGGTCAAGGTCAGGCAGATGAGCCCGCGACCGTGTTTGGCCATGAAATTGATGTGTTCGGGCGTAGCAAATTCCGCCGCGAGCACCAGGTCGCCCTCGTTCTCGCGATCCTCCTCGTCCACCAGCACTACCATGCGGCCCGCGCGGATGTCGGCGACGATGTCCTCGACCGGGCTGATGCCGAGCTGGTAGTCCTGCTCCAGCCCCAGGAAAGCCGGATTGAGGTCGTTCATGCGGAACGGCCTCCGTGGATCACGGCGTAGGCGGAGTGGTTGTGGATCGATTCGAAGTTCTCGCACTCGACCGACCAGCGGGCTATGCGCTCATCCGCATTGAGCCGCGCCGCCACGTCGCGCACCATGTCCTCGACGAACTTGGGATTGTCGTAGGCGTATTCGGTGACGAACTTCTCGTCCGGGCGCTTGAGCAGGCCGTAGAGTTCGCTGGAGGCCTCTTCCTCGACCACGCGGATGAGGTCTTCGATGGTGATGGTCTCGTTGATGCGCGCGGTGATCGTCACATGAGAGCGCTGATTGTGCGCGCCGTATTCGGAAATCTTCTTGGAGCATGGGCACAGGCTGGTCACGGGCACCAGCAGCTTGAGGGTCACTCCACAGGCGCCGTCGCGAATGTCCCCGATGAGGCTGACCTCGTAATCCATGAGGCTGCGCACGCCCGATACCGGCGCCGTCTTGTTGACGAAGAAGGGGAAGTGCATCTCGATATGGCCGGAATCCGTTTCCAGCCGCTCCGCCATGTCTTCCAGCATCTCGCGGAAATTGCCGATCGAAACCGGCTTTTCGTTCAAATTCAGAATCTCGACGAAGCGCGACATGTGCGTGCCCTTGAAGTGCTCGGGCAGGTAGACGTACATGTTGATCGTCGCCACGGTGTGCTGGATGGCGCCGGTGTTGTCCGGGATGCTGATGGGATGGCGGATGCCCTTGATGCCGACTTGGTCGATCGCAAGCCGGCGAATATCCGGAGTGTTCTGTACATCCTCGACGGTTGTCAGCGGAAAATCGATGGGTAGATTCATAACATTCGCTCCACAAAAAACCTGTCATTGCCCATGGCGTATCAACCGTTTTTCGCCCTCACAAAAAAATGAAGGGGGTCGTGTTGCCGATGCGCCCAAACTGAGGGAAAAAGCACACCGGCTTGCAACGAAACTGACTCGACCCCCTTCCAAATCCCGCCATTCGGGGGAGTGAGGAGATAAGCCAGATGACGACCATGCCGCTCGTCACCAAACTTGAGGCCATTATCGAATGGCGCAACCCTCCCCTCAATTCCAACAAGGGATTACTCCAAAGTGGTTAGATGACTGATCCAATGGGTGTAGATGCCGTCGGCAACGCGGTTAAGCGTCGCGACACGCGCATCGAGCTCGCGCAACATTTCCTCCGGCGACTGCACCGAAGAAGCATTCGCCGCCGCGTTGATCTCCGCCGTATTCCCGTCAACCCAGGTGCGCACCATGCCGGTCGTCATCTCGATATGGCACTGGAATCCGATGTGCGGGCCGAGGACGAACGCCTGGTTGGCGCAATGCTCATTGCTCAGCACGCGCGTAGCGCCGGGCGGGATGCTGAAGGTCTGGTAATGCCACTGGAAAGTAGTGAACTCGGACATGTCGCCGAACCATGGATGCGCCGCTTCGCCGCCCTCGATATCCACCGCATGCCAGCCGACTTCCTTGCAGTGGTTGTTGGTGACGCGGCCGCCCAGCGCCGTCGCCAGGAACTGCCCGCCGAGGCAATGCCCCAGCAGCGGCACATCCTTGTCCACCGCCTCGCGGATCAGCCCATGCAGTTGGGGAATCCACGGCAGCGGATCGTTGACGCTCATCGGGCCGCCCATCATGGCGATGCCGGACAGAGCCGTTGTGTCGGCCGGTACGGGGTCGCCGGCATCGATGCGGATGAGCCGCCATGGGATATGGCGGGCATCGAGGAATTCGACCAGATGCCCCGGCCCCTCTGTCGGCGAAAACTGGAAGATCGCAATCGGCTTCATGCAGTCACCCGATGACGCTCCGCGCGGTAACGCGCCCAGTAATAGGCGTCCATCACCGAAACGGCATAGATGAAAATTCCGCCCGCGAACTTGCCGACAATCGAAATGCCGGGCCCGGCCAGGTTATAGGTGATGACGCCCAGCATGAGCATGAAGAACAGCATCATCAATCCGCGCGAGGGCGAGCCGTTGAGCACCTGCCCGACCCCGGGCAACACGACGGCGACGGCGAGCACCACCAGCGGATGCAGTGGGGAGCGGTTTTGGGAAATGGATATGGTCACGCGGTACCTCCTTCCAGGTCCTGATGCAGTCCGATGCCGTGGCGCAACAGCGCCTGCACGGTATCGGGCAGCAAGGGGTCGTGATCGAACGTGGCGGAACGCAGCAGCAGGTAGTCGCCCCGCTCCGCCTGCTTGGCCTGATATGTGAGCCGGATCCGTTGCGGCGTCACGATCAGCTCCTTGGTTTTTTCATCCTCGAACAGCGCCTTCACGCGCATGTCGATACGTGCGATGTCGGGCAATTCGCCGCGGGTGCGATAGATCGCATGCTGCGGCCAGCCCGGCGGGGGCGCGACCGCATGCTCCCAGTCCCAGGAAGGACTGTAGAACTCGGTGTTCTGCGGCCTGACCAGCATGCCCAGCGTGCCGGAGCTTCCGGCACGGTCGCTTTCGATGAGCAGGTGCAGCCACAGGGAAGGAATCTTGCGCAGCGCGAGATGGTCTTCTTCCAGCGTCAGGCGCACGCGATAACCGTCATACAGGCCCTCGAGCGTCGCATATCCGGCTTCGTTGCGACCCGGCACGGCGCTTCGCAGCAGAGGTTTGCAGGTATCCAGCAAGCTGGCCCGGCCCGCGAGCGTCCTGCGATGATGGGTCAGGTACATCCTGGCCAGCACTGCCGCAAACAGCAGGCTGAGAAAATAGGGGGCGAGTTGCATAAATGTTCCTACAGGTGGGAAGGCGGGCGAACCCGCCCTCCCGCTTACAACGACATCAACGCACCACCGTCACCGGACAGTGCGCCTTGGCGATCACCTGCTGCGCGATCGACCCCAGCAGCATGCGGGCAACGCCGGTACGCCCCACCGAACCGGTGATGACGTGGTCGTAGCCGTTACGCTCGGCAAAGTCGATGATCGCGGCCGCAATGTCGTGGCCTTCGGCGCGCGCGCAGGCAATGTCTTTCAGCCCGACAGCACCGGCCTTGTCGCGCACGCTGCGCAACTCGGCTTGCAGCTGGGCATCGCCCGCGGCCAGCACGTCCGAATCCCAGAACACGCTGCGGGCCACATCCTGCGTCGTCACGTGCACCACCGTCAGGAACGTCAGGTGGGCGCCGGTTCTGCGCGCGAGGTCGATGGCGAAATCAGCCGCCTTGTCGGCGCTGTGCGAGCCATCCGTCGCACAAAGGAGCTTGCTATTCATGTCATGTTCTCCCTGTTTCCGTTAATAACCCTTGGGACGCGGCCACGGCATCGTGAACTGGTCCGCGCGCTTGACGAACTGGTACCGCCGGAACGTGAACCAGGCCGACGCCACGATATAGAACGCCATGATCGCGAGCAGCGACGCGCCATATCCGAGGAAGGTCGCGAAATACACTGCCGAGCACAGGACGAACAGCACGATGGCCGGGATCGGGTGGAACGGATGGATGTAGCCGCGCTTGATGGTGCCGAGCGGCCACTTCCTGCGGAACTTCACCATGTTGATGGACATGAAGGTGTAGCCCAGCAGGCCCGACAGGATGGAGAACGTGATCACCTGGTCCAGCAGCCCGGTGAACGCGAACGACACCGCGATCGGGATGAGGAAGATGATCGCGCGGTACGGCGTGCGGTAACGCGGGTGGATCGCGCCGAACCAGCCCGGCATGAAGCGGTCGCGGCCGAGCGAGAACCAGGCGCGCGAGGCATCGTTGATGCAGCCGTTGGCGGAAGCCACCGCGGCAAACAGCGTGCCGACGAACAGCAGAATTTGCAGCTTGGTGTTGCCGACAATGGTCGCGGCGTCGTACAGCGGCGTATAGGCCTGTCCCAGGTATTGCCACGGCATCAGGCCGGTACAGATGTACCAGGTCAGCGTAGCCGCCACCAGCAGCGTCATCATGCCGCCCATGGTGCCGAGCGGAATGGAGCGTGCAGCCGAACGCGTTTCCTCGGCCGCCTGGCAGGTGCCCTCGATACCGAGGTAATACCACATGCCGAACTGCAGCGAGGCCACCACGCCGATCCAGCCGTACGGCAGGTCGGTCAGCAGCTCCTTGTGCTTCAGCACGGTCCCCGGATTGAGCGGATCCACGCCGATGAACAGCACCAGAATCGCGACGAACGCGACCAGCGTGATGACGAAATTCAGCGTCAGCGTCATGAACACCCCGCGGTAGTTCAACCACGCGAGGAAGGCGATGGTGAGCACTACGAAGGGCTGGGTATTCAACCCCGCGTAGCCCAGAGCCTCCGCCCCGGATTTCATGAGGTCGCCCACGATAAGCGCGTCCGCCGCCTCCAGCATGGTATAGGCCATGACCAGGTACAACCCGACATTGAACGCCATCAGCGGCCCGATGATATGTTTCGCCTGGGTGTATTGCCCCCCGGCAGCCGCCACGGTCGAGGTGACTTCCGAATCGATCATCGCCACGCAGGTGTACAGCAGGCCGATCACCCAGCAGGCGATCAGCGCACCGTAGGCACCGCCCTTGGCCACGGAAAAATTCCACCCCATGAACTCGCCGACCAGCACGATCCCCACGCCCAACGCCCAGACGTGAAAGGGATTGAGCACCTTCAGCATCGAAATGCGCTGCTCTCCTGCAGCGCTTGTAGCACTTGAACTCATTTACGGTCTCCCTGAAAAGTATGACGGTTAATGATCGGTAAGCTCGTCCGCGCCTTCGCGCGAGCTCATCAGGAAGTCTTCGTCGTACTGCTTGGAAATACTGACCATGTCGGCCAGCATCCAGGCCACCAGCAGGGCGGAAATCACCCAGGCGGCGTAACTCAGTATTTGCCAGAAATTCATTTCGTTCTCCTCGTCGTGCGGCGCTCAGCGCTCGCCGAATTTTTCCGCGATGACCTCGCGGTATTGTTTGTCGGACACCTTGATCATGAATACGAAGTAGCCCACGATCACCGCCACCGTAATCAGCAACATCAGGGGGTCGATGGTGTAGTCGAACTTCGAGCCGATCAGGCCGGCCGCCTTTTCCGCGTCGTAACCCAGCTTTTCCCACTGCTGCTGGACTACAGGCGAAACGTCGAGCGACGTCCAGGTGGGCTTGACTGCTTCCTTCGCGGCATCTGCCGCCGCTTCCTCGGCAGGTTCCGACTTCAGCAGCAAAGGGATGTAGAGGCTCACGTAAACCAGCACCAGGATGAAGATGCTGTCGATGAACTGCCCGATACCGCTCTGCTTTTTGGGGGTGTATTTCTTCATGCTGAAGCCCTCGCTGCGGAAGCTACTCTCGCGAGGCGTGCGGCTTCCTGGTTATCGTCCAGATGCTTGATGTCCAGACCGTAGATGAAATCCTTGTCTTCCGCGTAATGCGAGGTCATCGCGGCGACAGAGGCCGTATTGAATAACACCAGCACAGCACATGCGATGTACAGCGCCGTACGTATGTTTCCATCCTGGACGAACGCCAGCGTATCGAACAGCACGAACGCCGCCACCGCCCATAACAACAGCACATCGAACCATGCCATTACACAGTCCTGCATGAACATGCGCTGTATTCGCGATTTCATATCTTGTTTCATCTACTTCTCCTCCGGTTATGTTTTAAAAACAAAACGCCCATCCATACGAGATGGATGGGCGTTCTGCGACTTCACAACAACAGCTTGCTACCAGCTGGGAGCCGCGCCGACTGCCGCGCTCCCGGAAAAGAAAGAAAGAAGAGAGCTACTCCTGCCGACCCGAAGTGCAGGCCGGCCCGAACATCGCCTTCAGACGCGAGGTTGAGCAAGGTACCCCGTTTTCCCGTCCGTCGAATTGCTCGCATGTCATAGCTCCCTTCCTAAACCGACTTGCGTCGGGGGGATCGCTCTTGGAGAAATCAGAACCCGGTAGCTCCCGGAACCCAGTTGGTACCTGCCAGCGGCAGTCTTGCCATGGCAGCAGCCTCGATCGTCAGCGCCACCAGGTCTTCACGCTCCAGGTGGTGGACGTTCGATTTGCCGCAGGCACGCGCAACAGTGGTCAGTTCCATGTTCAGCGTCTTGAGGTAGTTCTTGACGCGCTTGGCGCCGGTGAGCGGCTCCAGGCGTTGTTCAAGAATCTCGTCCTGCGTGGTCACGCCGACCGGGCACTTGCCGGTCTGGCAGTGGTGGCAGTAGCCGGGAGCGGTGCCGAGTGCGTTGTAATCGGCGGTCGCATCGATATGCGCGCCTTCATGCACCCAGCTGGAGCTGTTGCAACCGAGCGACAGCAGGATGCCCTGACCGATCGCCACGGCGTCGGCACCCATGGCCAGCGCCTTGGCCACGTCGGCACCGGTACGGATACCGCCGGAGACGATCAGCTGCACCTTGCCGCGCATGTTCATGTCTTCCAGCGCGTCCACGGCCTGACGCAGTGCTGCCAGGGTCGGGATACCGATGTGCTCGATGAACACGGTCTGCGTGGCAGCGGTACCGCCCTGCATGCCGTCGACCACGATCACGTCGGCGCCGGCATGCACTGCCAGCTTCACGTCGTTGAAGGTCCGGGTCGCACCCACCTTGATGTAGATCGGCTTTTCCCAGTCGGTAATTTCGCGCAGTTCTGCGACCTTGATCGCGAGGTCGTCAGGACCGGTCCAGTCCGGGTGACGGCACGCGGAGCGCTGGTCCACGCCCACCGGCAGCGTACGCATGCCGGCCACACGCTTGGTCACCTTCTGGCCCAGCAGCATGCCGCCGCCGCCCGGCTTCGCGCCTTGGCCGATCACCAGTTCGATCGCGTCGGCCTTGCGCAGGTCGTCCGGATTGAAACCGTAGCGGGAAGGCAGGCACTGGTACACCAGCGTCTTGGAGGACTGGCGTTCTTCCGGCGTCATGCCGCCGTCGCCGGTAGTGGTCGAGGTGCCCATTTCGGTCGCAGCGCGGCCCAGGGCCTCTTTCACGCGGCCGGACAGTGCGCCGAAGCTCATGCCAGCGATGGTGATGGGGATTGCCAGCTCGATCGGCTTCTTGGCAAAACGGGTGCCCAGAACCGTGGTCGTGGTGCACTTCTCGCGGTAGCCTTCCAGCGGGTAGCGCGAAGCGGAACCGGCCAGGAACACGAGGTCGTCGAAGGAGGGCAGGTGGCGCTTGGCGCCCATGCCGCGAATTTCGTACAACCCCGTCGCGGAAGCGCGGTGCACGTATTCGATCACTTTCTGATCAAAGCCAGCGCTTTCTTCCAGTACTAATTTTTTGGTCATGATTCGTATCCCTGTATCAGTATTCCTGGTTCGCGTCTGCGTTCCAGTTATAGAGTTTCTTGGCGCCCGCCACCCGCTTGAATTCCTTCGGGTCATGCTTGAAGCCGGCGCGATCCAGCAGTTCCTGAACCGCCGCGTAATCCGCGTCCGTCATCGGCTCTTCCTGGGCATCCGCGCCCAGCGACTTGATCTTGCCGCGCACGTAGAACACCGCTTCGTACATGGAGTCGCCCAGGCCGTCGCCGGCATCGCCGCAGATCACCATGCGGCCGGCTTGCGCCATGAAGCCGGAGAAGTTGCCGATGCTGCCGCCGACGATGATGTCGATGCCCTTCATCGAGATGCCGCAGCGCAGGCTGGTGTCACCTTCGATGATCAGCGTGCCGCCGCGACCGGTAGCACCGGCGGCAGAGGAGGCGAAGCCCTTGACGCGCACCGTGCCGGACATCATGTTTTCCGCGACGCCCCAACCCACGTTGCCGTGCACCGTGATGTTGGCGTGCTTGTTCATGCCGCCGACGTAGTAGCCGCCATGCCCCTTGATGTCGATGTCGACCGGAACATCCATCCCCGCGGCAATGCTGTGCATGCCGTCCGGGTTGAGAATCTCCAGCTGTTTCACGCCGTTCTTGTTCGGCAGCTCCTTGTGCAGGTACTGGTTGAGTTCCCGCACGGACATCTTGTGAAGGTCTAGACTTTCCATATGTAAAGTTCCTCAGGCATCGGTTCGTAAAGATTGGCGTTCTTGACGTCCGGCAGGTGCGCCAGCGAGCGGTACTCGGAAGCGATCGCCACGTAATCGTCGTGCTCGGCAACGATGGCCGGCTTGCATGCGAACGGGTCGCGTACCAGCGCGAGCTGGTCCTTGGTGCCCATGAGCAGCGTGAAGAAGCCGTCCAGCTCATCGAAACCCTTGTTGAGCGCGGTGCGCAGGTCGTCGCCTTCGCGCATGCGCCATTCCAGGAAGCGGCAAGCGGCTTCGGTATCGTTGTCGGTCTCGAAGCTGATGCCCTGGTGCTGCAGCATGCGGCGCAGGCTGTTCGGGTTGGAGAGCGAGCCGTTATGCACCAGGCACCAGTCTTCGCCTGCGGTGAACGGGTGGGCGTGGGCCGGGGTCACGGCGGATTCGGTCGCCATGCGGGTGTGGCCGACGAGATGGGTGCCGGACAGGTTCTGGAAGCCATAGCGTGCCGCGACTTCCGCCGGGGTGCCGGTATCCTTGTAGATGTCCATGAGCTGGCCCACGGACAGCAGGTGCAGCTGCGGATAGTGCTCCTTCAGCCAGACCTTGACCGTGTTCGGCTCGAGGTGGGTGGTCAGCACTGCATGGTTGACCTTGACCTCGATCTGGGCCGGGCTGCCGAGATGCGTCGTGAAGTCATGGCCCAGCTTCTGCCAGTTGAAGTCTTCATCAGCGGCGTAGAGGCTGAACTTGCGGCTGTCGTTCGCCGTCGGCGCGCCGAAGATGGCGAGACCGGCGGAGTCCGGGCCGCGCTCGGTCATGCCGATCAGCATCGGCATCATGAGCTCCCCGATCTGGGGGCGCAGCTTGGGATTCTTGACGAGTAGTCCTACGATTCCACACATATTGCTTACTCCTTTGTGTTTGCCTGTCTCACAGGCCTGATTAATAAAATTCGACGTAGCGGTTGATTTCCCAATCGGAAACGTGGCGCATGTAATCCACCCACTCCATGCGTTTCAGATTGAGGAATTCCGAGATCACGCCGTTGCCGAGCGCATCGCACAGCACCTTGTCGTTCTCGAGCTCGTTGAGCGCTTCGTTGAGGTTCTGCGGCAGGATGCCGATCTTGAGTTTCTTGAGCTCTGCGGGGCTGAGGTCATACAGGTTGATGTCGTGGCCCTTGCCCGGCATGAGTTCGCGCTCGACCCCGTCCAGACCGGCGGCAATGACCGCGGCGGTGGGGAGGTAGGGATTGCAGGCGCCGTCCGGCAGGCGCAGCTCGATACGGCCGTAGGGGATACGCACCATGGTCGAGCGGTTGTTGTTGCCGTAGGAGATGTAGGCCGGTGCCCAGGTGGCGCCCGTGAGCGAGCGGCCGACGACCAGTCGCTTGTAGGAGTTCACGGTCGGGGCGGCCAGTGCGCACAGCGCCGGGGCGTGGGCGAGGATACCCGCCATGAAGTGGTAGGCGAGCTTGGACAGGCCGTGGCCGGTCGGGTCGCTGTCGTCATGGAACAGGCTCTTCTTGCCGTCGCCGATGGACATGTGCATGTGCATGCCGTTGCCCGGGCGATTGCTGAACGGCTTGGGCATGAACGAACAGATCATGCCCATTTCGTTGGCAATCTCGCTCGCCGCCATCTTGAACATGATGTAGTCGTCCGCGCTCTTGAGGCAGTCGGCGTAGGTATAGTTGATCTCGAACTGGCCGTTCGCGTCCTCGTGGTCGATCTGGTAGACGTCCATGCCCACGGCACGCAGGGATTCCGTCAGCTTTTCCAGGAAAGGCGAATGGCGCGTGATGCCCTTGTAGTCGTAACAGGGCTTCTGCAGCTTGTCGGTCGGATCGTGCGGATGGATGCAGCCGTTCTCGTCCATGCGCAGCAGCGAGAACTCGGGCTCCAGGCCGGTGTACAGCGTCCAGCCGTTCTTGGCGAGGCGCTCGATCTGGCGCTTGAGAATCACGCGCGAGTCATAGTCGTAAGGCTTGCCTTCGACATGGCCGTCGCAAATGATGCGCGCATAGCCAGGCTGCCAGGGCACGAGACTCAGGGTAGAGAGCTCGCCCACCGCCATGTAGTCGGGACCGTTGGGCTCGATGCCCATGCCCCAGATGGCGCCGCCCGCGAACCCGGCACCGTTTTTGAGAATGTCCTCAAGATGGTCCGCCGGCACGGATTTGACTTTCGCCACCCCGTGAATGTCCACGAACTGCGCCAAAACATACTTGACGTCATTGTCTTTCAGAAACTTCTTTGCTTCTGCCAACGTTTTCATACGCATCTCCCTAGAAAGTAATACCGCCAGTTGGGCATGAACCCGCCCTAGAGCATTTCCTTGTAGTGACAGGAAAGCCCAACTGCACCGCCTCCCACCTCTTCCGCGATTTCCAATAGCGTTTCCCAGAGGTACGGGCCGTATGTGCCGTCGCACCAAAGGCGGTATACATCTTCGCCGTTGAATTTCTGCCTCAGAACGGTGACCGAAATCCCGGCCATTTGCGTCATCACCACCTTGCCGTAGGGCAGCGCCCCGTCGCGCAGATCGATCGCGCAAATTTCCGAAAAGAGTTCCTGCACATGGCTGCCGCTCAACAGCAAAGCGGTATCGTTGCGCTGGATTTTGTAAACGCCGTAGGCCTCGGGCATCACGGCCCCGTCCAGCGACGCGCATGCCTTGCCTTCGAGCTGGTCTTCCACCAGGAACTCGCTGTTGCCGAGCCGCAGCACCAGCGATTCGCCCTGCTGCACCCAGGAGTTGGGCTCGGAGGGAATCTCGATCTTCTGCTCGTTGAGCCACTGGACGACGTTGCGGCCCTTGACGCCGAAGCGGGAGAAGCAGCTCACGTCGCAGATGCCGAGATTGACCTTGCGCTTGTGCTCGATTTCAGCGCTCGCGAATTCGAGCGGAATCTCCATGCCGTGCACCACCGTCATCTTCGGCGCGAGGTGCTGTTGCGCGAACGCAACCGGGGTTTGCCGTGTAACCGCGCTCATGCCTGGTCTCCTTTGCTGCTCTTGATAAACGGCGTCTTCACAACCGTGGCCTTCACCAGGGAGCCTCCGTCCGTGCGGATCTGGAAGCGGGAACCCGGTGCGACGCTGGCGGGATCGACGTAGGCGAACCCGATGACGCGGCCGACCGAGCGGCTGTAGGCGATACTGGTGACGCGGCCCTTGATCTGCCCTGCTTCGTCGATGACGAGATTGCATTCCTGCGGCATCTCGCCGTTGAAACCCTCGTCCAGCACGTAGGGAACGAGACGCTTGGTGACGCTGCGCTTGGCGATGATCTTGAGGCTGCGCTGGCCGACGAAGAACGGCTTGCCCATGCGCAAGGCCCATTCCGCGCCGATTTCGAACGGATTGGTGAGGCCGTCGGTGTCATGGCTGACCAGATGGTTGCCCATCTCCAGGCGCAGCAGACGCTGGGCATCGGTCCCGAACGGGCGCAGGCCTTCTTCCAGACCGGCTTCCATGAGTGCTTCCCAGGCAGTGCGCGCCTGTGCTGCCGGCACGTGAATCTCGAATGCCTCATCGGCCACGAAATTCACACGCAGGATGCGTGCCGGCACGCCGGCCACCTTGCCTTCGCGGAAGTGCGATGCCGGGAACTCCTTCTCGGAAACATCGACCGATGCGACCTTCGCGAGAATCTTGCGGGCATTGGGGCCGGCCAGGTTCATGGCGGCATAGGCGCCGGTGACGTTGATGAGAAACACGTTGAGCTGCCACTTCTGCAGCCAGCGCTGCATCTCGCGGTAAACCGCGGCCGCATTCGCTGTGTTGGTGGAGACGTAGAACTTGTCGTCGGCAAGCCGCGCGACCACGCCGTCGTCCGTGACCACGCCGGCCTCGTCGAGCAGCAGCGCGAAGCGGATTTCGCCCACCTTCTGGCTGCCGTAGCTGCCGGTGTAGAAACGCTCGAGGAAGTGGGAAGCGTCCGGCCCGCACACTTCGATCTTGCCGAGCGTGCTGGCGTCGATCATGCCGGCCGAAGTGCGTACCGTCATGGCTTCGTCCTGAACGATGTCATGGGCCGACAAGCCCGGCTTGGCGTAATACGCAGGACGTACCCAGACGCCGCCTTCGCTGAATACCGCGCCCGCTGCCTCGTGCCAGCCGTGCATGGCGGTCAGGCGATGCGGATGGAAGCTGCGGCCGCCCAGATGCCCGATCGGCGTCGGATGAAAGAAGGGACGCGCCGTAGTGGTGCCAATCTTGTCGACGGGCACGCCGCGGATACGGGCGAGGATGCGGATCGCATTCATGTTGGAATGCTTGCCCTGGCTCGGGCCCATCCCCACCGTGGTGAAGCGCTTCATGAGCTCGATGTTGTCGAAGCCTTCCTTCGCCGCGTTGACGAAGTCCTTGACCTGCAAGTCCTCGTCGAAGTCGACGAAATTCTTCGCATCGGGATGCGGCACCACCGGATAAGGGTGGCTAGGAGCAGCTTCGGCATGCTCCGGCACGTCGATCTCCGGACCTTCCATACCGAGATGGCGCAGTACATCGGCCACGGCGCGCGCGCCGTCATGCATGCGGTCTTCCAGGCGATAGACGCCGTTCACCTTGCCCGCGGCGAACACGCCCTTGGGCAGACGCGCGGGGACGAACTGATGCAAGCTGTTCTCGTAGCGCATCGCAGTGCCAGCCTGATACAGCAGCGCGGCGGCAGGTGCCCAGCCCGCGCTCATCGCCACCCCGTCGCATTCGATGGTTTCGGCGGTAGAAGGATTGGCCTGAGCGGTGCTTTCGTCGTAGCTGCACACCTTGACGCCCTGCACGCCCATGTTCCCGGAGGCGGGCAGCACTTCATAGACACAGCTGCCCTTGCGGATAGCCACGCCCTTGCGTGCAAGTTCGGTTGCCAGTGCGCCGGATTCACCGGCGGCGCGCATGTCGATCAATGCGTTCACCTTGCAGCCGGCATGCAGCAGATCCAGCGCCACGCGATAGCCGTGCGCATTCGCGGTCACCACGACGCCGTTGCTGAACGGCTTCACGGCATAGCGGTATATCAGGCGCTGCGCCGCCGAACCCAGCATCACGCCGGGCAGGTCGTTGTTGCGGAATACCGGCGGCTGCTCGAACACGCCGCTGGCGACGATCACGGCCTTGGCGCGTACCTTGACGATGCCGTCCGCATGCACGATGGGCACGAGATGATCGGCGTAGTAGCCGGCGGCATAAGCGCCGGTCATGAGCGTCACGTTCGGATACTGGCCGACCTGCGACATCAGCTCTTGCAACTGGGTGATCGTTTCGGACGAACCGGCGCGGTCATAGCCCAGGCTGCCGCCTGCCTGCGCATTTTCGTCGACGATCACCACTTCCAGCCCGCTGCGCGCGGCCACGATGGCAGCGGTCAGGCCGGAAGCGCCCGCACCGATGACGAGCAGGTCGCAATGCCGGTTGGTCTTGCGCTTGAGGATGCGCGGATACTGGAAGTTGACCACGCCCAGACCCGCCGCCTTGCGGATGATGTTTTCCCAGAACGGGAACAGGTTCTTGGGAGTATGGAAGGCCTTGTAATAGAAGCCGACCGGCAGGAACTTGGCGATCTTGTCGATGTAGCGGTTGCGGTCGTTCTTCACGCCGCCGTCGGTATTGACGGCCGTGAGCTTCATGCCGGTCTTTACCGCCACGACGTCGCCGCGCATATTGGTATCGATGCCGTCGGTGACCATGACATTGACGTCATGGTTGGCGAGGCTCAGCACCCCGCGCGGACGGTGGTACTTGAAGCTGCGTCCCAGCACTTGCTGGTCGCTCGCCCACAGGGCGCTGCTGATGGTATCGCCTTCGAAACCTTCAAAGCTGTTGCCTTCGAAGGTGAAGCGCACCGGCTTGCTGCGATTGATCCATTCGCCGTTCTGTTTTGGCAGCCGCGTGCTCATTGCTTGCCCTCCTGACCGTATAGATAAGTACGTGCCACTTCGTCGAGCAGGGTGTTGCGTTCGGCAATGAACCAGGTGCCGCTGGGGCCGTGGTACCACCACTCCTTCTTCATGCCAGGAGCGCCGCTGCGGTAGTGCACATAAGCAGCCCACTCCTGGTCGCTACAGGTATTCGGGTCCGGCATTTCACGCACTTCCCCGCCGAACACGAATTCGCTCAGCGGCCGCTCCCCATTCATCGGACATTTAAGTAATTTCATGCGTCTTCCCCTTAATGGCCCACCGAAGCGGCGCCCTTTTCCCCGGTCAACTCGTACTCTTCGAAGCGCGAGAGGCGGAAGGAATGGATCAGCTCGGGCGGGCGATCATTCGCGATTGTTTCTGCCATGGTCTTGCCGCTGATCGGCGTCGCCTTGAAGCCCCATGTGCCCCAGCCTGCATCCAGGTAGAAGCCTTCCACCGGCGTCTTGCCCATGATGGGCGCGAAGTCCGGTGTGATATCGGCCATGCCCGCCCACTGGCGAACGACCTTGACGTTGGAAAGGAAGGGGAACATGTCGAGGATGTGCGTCGTGAGACCTTCCACGAAGTCGAGCGAAGAACGCGTGGAATGCACTTCGTAGGGGTCGAGCGACGAACCCATGACCAGCTCGCCGCGCGAGGACTGGCTGACATACACATGCAGGCTGCCCGACACCAGGATGGTGTCCAGCCACGGCTTCATCGGTTCGCTCACGCAAGCCTGCAGCGGCTGGATCACGATAGGCGTCTCGACGTCCACCATCTTGGTGATGCGAGGCGTGAAGCCTGCAACCGCCGACAACACCTTATTAGTGGAGATGTAGCCGCGATTGGTCTGCACGCCCTTGACCTTGCCGCCCTGCACGTCGATACCTGTTACTTCGGTGCTCTGGAAAATCTCGACGCCGCGCTGGTCAGCACCGCGCGCATAACCCCAGGCCACCGCGTCATGGCGTGCCACCGAACCCGGCGCATGGTAGAGCGCGCCGAGGATAGGCGCCTGCCCGCTACAGGAGATATCGAGCTGCGGACAGGCCTTGGAGATTTCATCGGGGCCGACCACATAGCTTTCCACACCGACATGCTTGTTGACTTCAGCGCGCCAGCGCATGGTGCGCATGGCGGATTCGGTGTGTGCCAGGGTGAAGTGGCCGCGGGTGGAATAGAACAGGTTGAGGTCGAGGTCTTGCGAGAGGTCCTCGAACAATTTGACGCTGGCGTTGTAGAAATTCACGCCTTCGGGGGTGAGATAGTTGGAGCGGACGATCGTGGTATTGCGGCCGGTATTGCCACCGCCGATATAACCGCGTTCGAGAACGGCCACATTGGTGATGCCGTGATCCTTGGCCAGATAGTAGGCTGCGGCAAGGCCGTGCCCTCCGCCCCCGATGATTACGACGTCATAACTATCTTTCGGGTTTTCGCACGCCCTGAAAAACCGTGGCGCGGGATGCTCACGGCTGAGGGCGTACTTGAGTAATCTCAGAGGCATTTCAACTCCCTTTAAATGATCTTGAACATGACAGTTGTCTTTACCCCAGAAAAACTCCCAGACAACTTTATTTAACCGCATGAAACAAGTTAAGCGTATTTACCCATAAGCCATATTCGGCTGTCAATACTTTTGTTCAACTTTTTTTAGTTTTATGAAACTTGGTGATAGACTGTGGTCGAGTTAACCCTTGGAGAGATTCAGGATGACCGTTCCATCCCCCATCACATTGAATGCAAGTCATACCCTGCATATCCATCTGGGCCACACGATCCGGGACATCCGTCTGCAGCACGGGCTCACCATTGCCGAAGTCTCCCAGCGCGCCGGCGTGAGCCGCGGCATGCTGAGCAAGATCGAAAACGGCCTGACTTCGACCAGCCTCGAAAATCTGGAGCAGATCGCCAACTCGCTCGGCGTCACGGTGGCCAGGCTGTTCCGGGACTACAACGCTCCCGCAGGCGGGGCGCAATTCGTCAAAAGCGGCCAGGGCATGGAAGTGGTCAGGCGCGGCACCAGCCGGGGTCACACCTATCAGCTGCTGGCCTACGACCAGGGACCCCAGAAAAACTTCGAGCCGTTTCTCGTATCGCTCGAGGAACAGAACGAAGAGTTCCCGCCTTTCGAGCATATGGGCACGGAGTTCATCCACATGATCGAGGGCAAGGTGGAGTACCGCGTCGGCGCCGAAAAATACATTCTGGAACCGGGAGATTCGCTGACCTTCCGGGGCGAATTGCCTCACCGCCCCGAACGCCTGATCCAGATGCCGATCCGGTTCCTCGCGATCATTCATTACGATCCGGATCAGGCCTACATCGAGGACGAAAACTGATCTGCTCCTCATTCCACGCCCGCCTCACTTGCCTGCCTAGCGTATGGTTAAGGTAGAGCGGCGGGCGAGGGCAGTAAATACCACTTAAGCATTACCCCCATCGCAGGACGGCGGCGCCAGCCTGGCGCCCACCGTCTCATGCAGGTTCGAAATCCCCTGAAATTTTCAGCGCCTCCCATCCGCGAGAGGGATAAAATTCCCCGAGAGCCGTCCGATTCATCCAGACCTTTTACTTTCGCAGGTGCCAAAATTTCTTCGAGCCTTACCGCTGACGCATCCACTTTTCAGGCGTACATCGATATCCGCCGCGATATCCATGCCCATCCCGAGCTAGCCTTTTGCGAGAACCGCACCAGCGATCTCGTCGCCTCGGTGCTCGAAAAACTGGGGCTGGAAGTACATCGGGGCTGGGCCGGCACCGGCGTAGTCGGCAAGCTGAGCCGCGGCAGTTCGGCGCGTGCAGTTGGATTGCGCGCCGACATGGATGCCCTGCCGATTGCGGAAAAAAACGATTTCGGCCATCGCTCCCAGGCCGAAGGCTGCATGCACGCATGCGGCCATGACGGACACACCGCCATGCTGCTGGCGGCGGCGGATCGGCTGGCGAACTCGGGCGAGTTCGACGGAACGGTTTATTTCATTTTCCAGCCTGCGGAAGAAGCCGAAGGCGGCGGGCGGGTGATGGTCGAGGAAGGACTGTTCGAGCGTTTCCCCATGGAAGCGGTGTTCGGCATGCACAACTGGCCCGGCCTGCCTGCAGGACATTTCGCTGTACATGACGGGCCGGTCATGGCCTCTACCGATCGCTTCGACATCACGCTTACCGGACGCGGCGCGCATGCCGCGATGCCGCACCAGGGATCAGACGCGATTCTCGCGGGGAGCGCGCTGGTGCAGGCGCTGCAAAGCGTCGTGAGCCGCCGCATCGATCCGCTGGAATCGGCCGTCGTGAGCGTCACCCGCTTTCATGCCGGAGATGCCTATAACATCCTGCCCGAGCAGGTGCATCTCGCCGGCACGATACGCGCATTCAGCACGCCCATTCGCCAGCAGGCGGAAGACGAAGTTCGCAAGATCGTCGAAGGCGTGGCCGCGACCTTCGGCATGCAAGGCCGATTCGAGATTCAGTCCGGCTATCCGGCCACGGTGAACAGCCATGCCGAAGCCGAGCTATGCCGCACGGTGGCCGCAAGCGTAGTCGGGCCCGAGCACGTCCATACCGACCTGCCGCCTTCAATGGGTGCCGAGGACTTTTCCTTCATGCTGCAGGCCAGGCCAGGCTGCTATGTGTGGCTGGGCAACGGCTCCGGCGAAGGCGGCTGCATGCTGCACAACCCGCGCTATGATTTCAATGATGAAGTGCTGCCAGTCGGCGCGGCGTACTGGTGCCGGCTCGTGGAAACCGTGCTGGGGAAGGCTTAGACCAGCAACACCAGCGCGACATAGGCATTTTCGTCGCACCACAGCACACCGTTCTGCCTGAACTCCCGCCCGATTGCGCATACTTGGTCCATCTCTGCGCCCAGCACCAGCACGCCCTGCTCCGGCGGCCATTCGCCTTGCGGATCCAGCCCTTCTGCCGGCACATAAGCAAGCCCCCGCTCCTCCAATATGTGTTCCAGCTCTTGCAGCCGGAGCTGGTTCTCGCGAGGGGTGAGCAGATGGCCGAGCGGGTTAAAGGGCGTAATGAAAGCCGCCGAGCGGGTAGCGGTGGTATAGAGCGCATGCAGCGCATCAGAATGTTTGCCGACTGCCAGCGAGAACGGCTGGTCGGCATGTATGCGGTATTCGGCCTGCAGATACGCCCGGATGGTCGTGTCGGCCAGCGTGGAGTCTTCCAGCCCGAGAATGGCCTGCGGGGAAATGCCGGGGAAATGCCGCGTCACAGTCTGTCTCGCATGAACCTCATTTTGGGTATCCGGAAATATAAAGGTTCCACTCAAGTGCGTGCGAGCGCAGCCGATAAAAAACAATCCGGAGGACAAGCCTCCGGAAGCTGGTATTTATTGTTGTTGGCTGATTGGAATTGTTTGAGGGCGATTCTAGGGGGCGGCCCCGGCTTTTTCACCCATCAGAAATGATAGGTGCGGCTGCGCCTGAAATCGCCTAGGCAAGCTCATACGCGGCTGCATCTGCATGATTTTTATCGGATGCCCGGGGAATTTTGCGCTATGCCGCGTTATCTAATCCGGTAAAATGAACACGACAAATTCGCTTTTCTTCCACTGGAGACCCGCATGAACGTAAGCGACATCGCTGGCCAAGCCGTTGCCATGGTCACCCAGAATACGCGCGACGCCGTCGCTCTCGCCGTGCTCAAGAAAACGCTCGAAATCCAGAGCAGCTCTGTGCTCACCCTGCTTGAAACCGCGGCCGAGCAAGCCTCCAACCCGCCCCATCTCGGAAACAGTATCGATACGCGTGCCTGAGTCAGCATGACGGGGGATGCGCCTAATCCGAACACCCCTCACCCGGACCTGAGCCCTACCTTCCGGGTCTACGACAGCATCGCCGAAATCGCCGCGCAGGACTGGAACCGTCTCGCCGGCACCCAGCCCTTTCTGCAGCACGCTTTTCTCCGCGCCCTGGAAGATACGGAGTGCGCCAGCATCGAAACCGGCTGGATACCGCAGCACATGACGCTGTGGCTCGGCACCTATCTGGTCGGCGCAATGCCCATGTACGTCAAGCACCACTCCTACGGCGAATATGTGTTCGACTGGGCATGGGCGGATGCGTACGATCGCAACGGCCTGTCCTATTATCCCAAGCTGCTCTGCGCGATTCCCTTCACGCCCGTCGCCGGCATGCGGCTGCTCGGCGAGAACGATGCGTGCCGCAAACTGCTCGCGATTGCCGCGATCAATTATGCCAAGAACGCGGGCCTGTCGTCGTTCCACTGCCTGTTTCCCTCCGAAGACGAACGCGGCATTTTCGAGGAAGAAGGCCTCATGATCCGCGAAGGCGTGCAATTCCACTGGCACAACCCCGGCTATGCGAATTTCGAGAGCTACCTCGCCGAAATGAACCACGACAAGCGCAAGCGCATCCACCAGGAACGGCGCAAGCTCGCCGAGCACGGTGTCACGTTCCGTCACCTCATGGGGCAGGAAATCACCGAGGCCGATTGGGCGCTGTTTTACGATTGCTACGTCAATACCTACGTGCAGCACCGCTCGCGCCCCTACCTCACGCCTGATTTCTTCCACAAGCTCGGCCAGCACATGCCGGACAATGTACTCCTGGTCGTCGCGCGCTACATGGGACGCGACATCGCCGCCGCGCTCAATATCTTCGATGCGGAAGCGCTCTACGGCCGCTACTGGGGCACGCATCTCTACATCCCCGGCCTGCACTTCGAAACCTGCTACTACCAGGCCATCGAATTCTGCATCGCGCGCGGCATCAAGATCTTTGAAGGCGGCGCACAGGGCGAACACAAGCTTGCGCGCGGCCTGCTGCCGCGCCCCACCTATTCCGCGCACTGGCTCGCCCATCCCGGCTTTTCCGATGTCATCGAGCAATTCCTGTCGCGCGAATCGCAGCACATGCGTCACTACATGGATGAGCTGAACGAACACAACCCGTTCAAGTCCGCGCCTGCGGACTAATGCATCTCGGGAAAAATTCCTGTTGGCAAATTGTATACAGACCGGTATAGTCCCGCCGAAAGTATACAGATCGGTATAGAAACTCCTCTCGACCCACGCCAACAAGGAATCCCCATGTCGCAACCTCTGGATAACCGGCTCTCGGACTGGCGCAGTCATGCGCTCAAGCTGGAAAACGAAGTCAGGAAGGTCATCGTCGGCCAGGACAAGGCCATTCACCTCATGAACATCGCGATCTTCGCGCGCGGCCACGTACTGCTCGAAGGCGGCGTGGGCGTGGGCAAGACCACGCTGCTGCAATCAATCACGCGCGGCATCGGCGGCGCGTACGAACGCATCGAGGGCACGGTGGACCTCATGCCCAACGACCTGATCTACCACACCTTCCTCGGTCCGGACGGACGTCCGCAGATCGACGAGGGCCCGCTGCTGCGTTCCGGTGACAAGCTGTCGGTGTTCTTTTTCAACGAAATCAACCGCGCGCGGCCGCAGGTGCACGCCCTCATGCTGCGCGTAATGGCCGAGCGCCACGTGCACGCGTTCAAGCGCGAGTATCGCCTGCCGCACATGCTGGTGTTCGCCGACCGCAACCAGGTGGAAAAGAACGAGACCTTCGAGATTCCGTCCGCCGCGCGCGACCGCTTCATGATGGAAATCCCGATCGACATCCCGGCCGACCGCGAGCTGCGCAAGTCGCTCATGTTCGACACCCGCTTCCAGCATGCGGAGGAACTCACGCAGCAGGTGGAATCGGAAATCCTGCATTACGACCAGCTCAATGATTTCTCGCGCGTGCTGCAAAGCCATGTGCGCGCCAGCGACGCGATCAAGGAATATGCGCTCGACCTGTGGGAGGCGACGCAGCACCCGGAAAAATTCGGCGTAAAAATGGACAACGTGGACGTGCACCGTCTCATCCACACCGGCGCCAGCCCGCGCGGCATGGGCATGCTGCTCAAGGCGGCGCGCGTGCACGCCTGGCTCATGGAGCGCGACAGCCTGTATCCGGAAGACATCCACGCGGTGTTCCACGAAATCGTCGCGCACCGCCTCGTGTTCCACTCCATGTACGAAATGCGCCGCACCGCGCTCGCCCGCGAGTTGACCGCGCGCATTCTCGACAGCGTGGCCGTGCCGGCTGGGGCTTAGGACGCCCTAACATGATCCCCGCCTACGCCCAACAGTTCCGCTATTCCCTGCCGTGGCGCTCCAGCAGCGTGCACTTCGGGGAACACCAGGGCACCCAGCGCGGCCTCGGCTTCGAGTACCGCGGCAACGTGCCGCTCGTGGATTACCCGGATGCGCGCCGCATGGATTTACGCCAGTCGCTGCGCGACCCGTTCGAGCAGGTGCAGGTCAAACTGTACAACCAGGACAACACCACGCCGATCTTCGCGGTGTGCGATCTCTCGGGCTCGATGCAGTTTCGCGGGCGGCGGCGCAAGCTCGACCTTGCCAAGGAAGTCGCGGCATCGGTTGCTTATTCCGCGCACGAGGCAAGCGACCTGTTTGGACTGGTCGGCTATCACGACCAGGTAGAGGAAACGTTAACGCTGCCGCTCGGCCAGCACGTGCACCAGGCGTTCGAGACCATCGCGCAACTGGAGGATTTCGACCACCTCAACGTCGGCGCCAACGGCATCCTCGAAGTGCCGCAATATCTGAGCCAGCAGCGCGGACTGGTGTTCTGGATTTCCGATTTCCACATGCCGCTGGAGCTCATCGCCGAGGCGCTCAACATGCTATCCATGCACCAGGTCGTGCCGGTCGTGCTGTGGGACGAGCACGAGTTCCAGGCCCTGCCGCGCTTCGGCTTCGGCAACCTCATCGACCCGGAAACCGGGCGCACCCGTGTCGTCTTCTTCCGCCAGGCGCTGCGCGAGCAATTCGAAGCGGCCTTCGCCGCCCGGCGCGAAGCGCTGGAAGATCTGTTCGAGCGCTTCGACTGCACCGCCCATTACGTCGGCGCGTCGTTCGATCCCGACGCCATGTCCCACTATTTCGAGCAATACATGAGCCTATGAAACCCTTACGACTTCTACTCGCGGTCACTTTGCTGGTCTCGATGACGCAACCGGTATTCGCTGCCGAGCCTGCCGCGCGCATCGTGCAATTGCACAACCCGCTGCAGAGCACCGGCATCCGCATCGGCGACGTAATGGAGCGCAGCGCGGTGCTGGAAGCGCACGCGCCCTACCAGCTCTCGCGCAGCGCACTGCCGGCCAAGGGCATCAACCGCAACGGCATCGAACTCGCCGACGTGCAGATCGAAACGCAGCCGCATGGCGATGCCAACCGCTACGTCGTCACCCTGCGCTATCAGGTGTTCGCGCACGCGGCTGCCCCGAGCATCATGGTGCTGCCCGAAGAACAGTTCGCGCTCACCGGAGGACCCAAGGGGCTGGCCGTGAAAATTCCGGAATGGCGTTTCTGGTATTCGCCGCTCGCCGCCGCCAACCTGTCCACGGCCAAGGGCAACCTGCAGCCGCAGTTCGCGCCTGCGCCGCTCTCTGCCGGCGCGCATCGCGCGCGGCTCTATAGCTTCGCCGCGCTGGCCATCCTCTGCGCACTGATGCTGGCCTGGTTCAACGCGGACGGCCGCTGGCTGCCGTTCATGAACGGCCCGTTCGCGCAGGCGCATCGCCGCATCAAGCGCCTGTCTGCCGATGGGCAGGCGTGGAAGCAGGCGCTCGCCGTGCTGCATGAGGCCTTTAATCGCGCACATGGCCGCAACCTGTTCATGGCGGACATTGGGGAATTTGTGGAACGTCACCCCCGTTACGCTCCCGCGCGCAATGACATCGAGGGCTTCTTCGCACAATCGGGCCAAGCCCTGTTCTCGCAGCCGCCACAGGACAACGACGCCTTTCTGCGTCAACTGGTCACACTGAGCAAACTGCTGCGCGACTGCGAGCGGAGGGCGGCATGACGCTGTTGCACCCCTGGGCGCTGTTGCTGCTGCCGCTCGCGCTTACGCCGTTCTGGCTCAAAAGCCGGCAAGGCCAGCTCTACTCCTGGCTGGACATGGTCCCGCGCGACAGATTCTCGGATTACGCCGATCTCGCGGTACGGGCGCTGACCGCGCTGCTGCTCGCCGCGCTGGTGTTCGCGCTGGCTTCGCCGCAAGGGCCGGATATCCAGGTGCAGAAGGTCGGCAAGGGAGCGCAGACGGCGGTGGTGATCGACCGCAGCGTGAGCATGGAGCACCCGTTTGCGGGCGACTCCATGAGCGGGCGCACTGCCGAGGTGAAGGCCAGTGCGGCACGTAGGCTCATTACCGACTTCATCAACGCGCGTCCGGACGACATGATAGGCGTCGTCGCCTTCACCAACGCCGCGCTGCATGGCGTGAAGATCACGAGCAATCGCAAGGCGGTGTTCGCGGCGATCAACGCGGCCACCAGCGCGGGCATCAACCAGACCAATATCGGCGCGGGCATCACGCAAGGCGTAGCGCTGTTCGACCGCATCCCCAGCTCCGGCTCGCGCGCGATCATCCTGCTGTCCGACGGCGCGGGGAAAATCAGTCCGCGCGTGAAGCAGAAAATCCGCGAGCAGCTTATCGAGAAGAAACTCAACCTCTACTGGATCGTGCTGCGCGAGCCGGACGACATCAGCATTTTCGGCAACCAGACCTATGATCCCGCCAGCCTGCCGGCCGTAATCGAGCTGGACCAGTACTTCAAGTCGCTCGGGATCAAGTACCGCGCCTACGAGGCGGATAATCCCGGCGCCCTGCAATCCGCCTTGCGCGACATCGACGCGCGCGAGAAAAACGTGATCCAGTACGCCGTGACCCTGCCCGGTCACGACTACACGCGTGACCTGATCGTGCTGGCGCTCGCGCTGTGCGGGCTGCTGTTCATCGTCAAGAATCTGAGAGTGCAACCATGGAAAACCGCCTGAAAAGAAAAAACTGGCTGCTGGGGCTGCTGCTGACCGTCGGTATTGCCGGCACCGGCTATGAAGCCTGGCAGATCGCCCGCATCGAGGCTGTCAACGCCGCGCTGAAAGCAGGCAAGCCCGTCGGTGACGACGCGTTCCCGTTCCAGAAGAAATTCGCGGCGGCGTACGACCAGGGTCGCCACCAGGATTACAAGCATGCAGTGCAGACTTATGGCCAACTGCTGGAGATGGGTCCGGATAGCAAGCAGCGCGCACGCATCCAGTTCAATATCGCCAACAACCTGTTCCTTTCCGGCCTCGAGCGCCGCGTGAACGACGACGGCACGCTCAAGGACGAGGCGCGCTATGCCTTCACCCAGGCGCGCATGGGTTACGAACAGGCGCTGCGCACCGATCCCGGCCTCCGCGCAGCCAAATTCAACCTCACGCTGCTGCATGGCGTGATGCCGGCTGGCACCAAGGGCGCCTCGCGCGAACAGGCCGGCATGGAACTGAGCAATCTGCCGATCGGGCTGCCATGAACAGGCTGTCCGCTTTCCTCAAAGCCAATCATGAGTCGCTGCTCTTCGGCGGCGCGGCGCTGCTGCTGATACTCGCGCTGGTCAAGCCGCAGGTGCCGCTCAAGCAGGACGTGCACAACTATCTGCTCATCGCCGACGTGTCGCAAAGCATGAACGCGGAGGATGTGAAGCTCAACGGGCAGAACGTGAGCCGCATGGCCTACACCCGCCATCTCATGAAGCGCGTGGTGGAAACCTCGCCGTGCGGCACCTACATCAGCGTGGGCGTGTTCGCAGCGGAAAACGTCGCCTTGCTGTTCATGCCGCTGGAGGTCTGCGCCAACTACGACGAGATCACGGAATCGATCGAACACCTGGAATGGCGCATGGCGTGGTCGGGCAACAGCCGGCTGAGCTTCGGCGTGAAGGCGGCGGCCAGCGTGTTCGATGCGCTCAACGCGCCCGCCAAGATGCTGTTCTTCACCGACGGCGATGAAGCGCCCAAGGTCAACGCGATCAACAAACTCGACTTGTCAGGGGTGGGCATCGGACAGAACGTGGTATTCGTGGGCGTGGGCGGACATAGCCCGGTCGCGATTCCGCGCTACAACGCGGCCAACAAATGGGTGGGCTACTGGTCGTCGGACGCCAAGGAGCACGGCGCGGTCGGCGCGTCCTATTCCGACACCAGCCAGGACGAGCCGGACCCGGAAGTAGCCTATGCCGAGTTCGACCGCTACCTGTCGCAACTGGATGACGCCTACCTCAAATCGCTGGCGCAGGAGATCAAGGGCAGCTACGTCGAAGGCAGCGATACTCCGGCCTTCTACGACTACGTGCAATCGCAGAAACCGGCCGCAAGCTTCGTCACCGATTATTCGCTGCGCTGGCTCTACCTCAGCCTTGCCGGATCGCTGGTACTGCTCACCTTCCTGCCGGATTTCCGCGCCGTGTGGCGTAGCTGGCGCGCACGGCGAAAACCGCATTAACTCCAGTCGAAGCCGGCCTGTTTGGGCGGAGGAAGCGAACCACCCTGCTCCCGGAGCCAGCGCTCCAGCACGGCGAGTATGTGCTCACGTTCTTCCGCCGTCAGCGCCCGCCCGGGCGAAATGCCGTGCCATTGCTCCAGGCAGCCGCGGCAGCAGCAGGCAGTGGCATGCTGCGCAACGAATACCGGATGGCCGCGCATCGGCGTCTGCTTGCCGTCGTTGGGGATGACGGCAGGTGCAAGGCGCTTCGCCACGAAATCCGCTGCATGCAGCATGACCAGCGGCAGCCCCTTGTCGCGCAGGTAATCGAGATCGGCGCCGCGCAGCCGGAACTTGCGGCGAAAATCCGACTGCGCGAGCGCGGAGAAAAGCTCGTCCAGATCCCTCATGGCAGCAGAATGCCGGCTCCTGTCGTGGAACGCGCTTCCATGTCACGGTGCGCCTGCGCGGCTTCCATGAGCGGATAGCGCTGGCCGATATCGATCTTCACCGTGCCGCTCGCAACCGCCTCGAACAGATCGCTGGCCGTCGCTTCGAGGTCGGCGCGATTCGCGGTGTAGCTGCCCAATGTCGGCCGGGTGAGGAACAGCGAGCCCTTGTTAGCCAGTTGGCCGATCTCGAACGGCGGCACCGGCCCGGAGGCATTGCCGAAGCTCACCATGAGTCCGAGCGGCTGCAGGCAGTCGAGCGAGCCCGCAAACGTATCCTTGCCCACCGAATCGTAGACCACGCGCACGCCCTTGCCGCCGGTCAGTTCGCGCACGCGCTCGACGAAATTTTCCGTGCGATAGTTGATGCAAACTTCTGCACCGTGTGCGACGGCGAGCGCGCATTTTTCGTCCGATCCCGCCGTGCCGATGACGCGCGCGCCCAGCGCCTTCAGCCACTGGCAGGCGATCAAGCCGACGCCGCCCGCGGCGGCATGGAACAGCACGGTATCGCCCGGCTGCACTGCATACGTCCGGCGGATCAGGTACTGCACGGTCATGCCCTTCAGCATCATGGCCGCCGCCTGCTCGAAGCCGATCGCGTCCGGCAGCTTGCATAGCCGAACCGCCGGAATATTGCGCACCGAGCAGTAAGCACCCAGCGGCCCGCCGCCATAGGCCACGCGGTCGCCCGGCTTGAGCCAGTCCACTCCCTCGCCCACCGCCTCCACCACACCCGCGCCCTCGTTGCCGGCGATAGCGGGCAACGGCACCTTGTACAGGCCGCTGCGCTGATAGATGTCGATGAAATTGAGGCCGACGGCGTGATGGCGGATGCGTGTCTCGCCGGGAGCCGGTGGCGGCAACTCGATGTTTTCTGCACGCAATACTTCCGGGCCGCCGGTTTCGTGGAAACGGATCGCAATATTCATACAAGGCTCCATTCTTGTTCGTGGATTGCTCATGCCTGTAGGACTAGTCCGACGGGGCTATTGCGGCGAGCTTTCATTCGGGCAACTTTGACAACTGTATTCCCGATGATATTCGCGGCCCGGAGCACGCATGAACAGACCTACACAACTTCCAATTCTACTGGCTTTGACCCTTGTTTCTTTCAGCGTTTCCGCGGAAACGCTGGTCACCGACAAGGTATTCGCACCGGACAGCTTCTGGTACGCCCCCATCCCTGCAGATGCACCGTTGCATCCTGATTCGGCGAAGCTGGTCAAGGATTTCCTGCGCCAGAAAAGCACGTATTACAACACCGTCAACGTCAACACCCGCAATTACACGAGCCCGGTGTACGTGGTGGACGCGTCGGTGCCCACCGTGAAGGTCACGCAGTGGGATTGCCAGAAGAAAGGCATGTCGGACAAAGGCCTGGCGGAGCAGTGGTCTGCCGTGCCGATTCCGGCTTATGCCATGCCGTCCAAGGGCACGGATGCTGAAATGACCATTTACCAGCCCTCCACCGACTCGCTGTGGGAGTTCTGGCAGATGCGCAAGACAGACGGCAACTGGCAGGCGTGCTGGGGCGGGCGCATGAAGCATGTTTCCCGGAACGAGGGTGTTTTTCCGGGTCACTATGGCACGACCGCGACCAGCCTGCCTTTCATCGGCGGGCAGATCACGCCGGAAGAGCTGCGGCGCGGCGAAATTCGCCATGTGATGGGAATTTCGCTCGTGGAGGCAGAACACTTCAATATCCGTTCCTGGCCCGCGCATCGCTCGGACGGGTGGAATCCCGACAAGCGCCCACACCGCATACCGGAAGGGCTGCGCCTGCGGCTCGATCCCGCAGTGGACGTGGAGTCGCTGCCCATGGGCCGGGCCGGAAAAATCATTGCACGCGCCGCGCAGAAATACGGCTTCGTGGTCTGGGACAAGTCCGGCGCGATAGCGCTGCGCGCGCAAAATGCCTATACCTACATTTCCCAGGGCCAGCCCGATCCGTATCCGGCCTTGTTCGAGAACAAGCCCGACTACGCAGTGCTGCAAGGTTTCCCTTGGGACAAGCTGCAATTTCTGCCCATGAACTATCAGGCGCCGGCTTCGGGCGGGACGGAATAATCCAGGCACCTTTCCCTGGTTTGTCTCTGTTACCCGACAAATGCTTCGACTATCTCTTCATATCGTTGATTATTAAATTAATTTTATGTATCCAGCAGGAGACATAAATCGCCATTCCTATCTTGCTTGTTTCGGTAATCAGGATATTCACCGACTTCGCAATCGTTAATAATCAACAGGTTGACACAACAGCACACGGCCACTCTTCCGTTTCATGGCTGGCACTCTTCTTGCCTTGATCATGCTGTTATATGCATAAGAAACTGGAGATCAGCGTGACGGATGCAGTGTTGACAAGAATAACTCTTCCCCTTCCCTTTGCTGCTGGCTTGTCCGCACGACGCTCGCTGAAAAAGCTTGCTGCCATCGGCGGCCTTTTTCTGCTCTGGCAGCAGGCGGCCCATGCCTTCGATTTCAATGATGTCGCGCAGCGCGCCGAACAGCTGGCCGCTTCGCCTTACAAGAAAAACGAGAGCAATTTGCCCAAGGAGCTGGTAGACCTCAACTACGACAAGTTCCGCGACATCCGCTACAAACCCGAGAAATCCTGGTGGCGCGATGCCAACCTGCCGTTCGAGCTGACCTTTTTCCACCAGGGCTGGCATTACAACCAGCCGGTGCGCATCAACGAGGTCACCAAGCAGGGCGTCAGCGAAATCAAGCTCAACCCGGGCGATTTCGATTACGGCGCGAACAAGTTCAATTTCAAGGACTGGAAGGATGTCGGCTTCGCCGGCATGCGCGTGCACTTCCCGATCAATACGCCGCAATACAAGGACGAGGTGCTGGTCTTTCTCGGCGCCAGCTATTTCCGCGCGCTCGGTCGCGGCCAGATCTACGGGCTCTCCGCGCGCGGCCTTGCGATCGATACGGCCATGAGTTCGGGCGAGGAATTCCCGCGCTTCGTCGAATTCTGGCTGGAACGTCCCACCACCTTCAGCCGCCATCTCGTGATCTACGGCCTGCTCGACTCGCCGCGTGCGACGGGTGCCTACCGCTTCGTCATCACGCCGGGCGCGAACACCACCATGGATGTCTATTCGCGGGTGTTCATGCGCGACAATGTCGGCAAGCTGGGCGTTGCGCCGCTCACCAGCATGTATTTCTTCGGCGAAAACCAGAAGGCGCCGGCGGACGACTTCCGCCCCGAGGTGCACGACTCGGACGGACTGCAGGTGCGCACCGGCAACGACGAATGGATGTGGCGCCCGCTGGTGAATCCCAAGCGGCTGCTGACCACCTCGTTCGCGACCGTGAATCCGCGCGGTTTCGGCCTTATGCAGCGCGACCGCGATTTCGGGCATTACGAGGATCTGGAAGCGCGCTACGAGAAGCGGCCGAGTGCCTGGATCGAACCCAAGGGCGACTGGGGGCCGGGCCGGGTCGAACTGGTGCAGATTCCTTCGCCAGACGAAACCAACGACAACATCGTCGCCTACTGGATACCCGATGCGCCGCCCAAGCCGCGCGTGCCCTACACGCTCGAGTACCGCATCCAGTGGCAGAAGGAAAACGAGGCGCGGCCGCCCTCTTCCTGGGTGGTGCAAACGCGCCGCGGCAACAGCTTCGTCAAGCACCCCGACGGCAGCATCGGCTTCATTCTCGACTTCGACGGTCCTGCGCTGCGCAAGCTCAGCACCGAGGCCAAGATGGAAGCCGTGGTGTCGGTCGACTCCAACGGCGAACTGGTCGAAAACACGCTTTATCCCAATATTGTCACCGGCACCTGGCGGCAATCTATCCGCGTCAAGCGCGTGGACAACGCCAAGCCTATCGAAATGCGCAGCTACCTGCGCAGCAACAACACGGCGATTTCAGAGACATGGAGCTACATACTTCCCCCCGAATAAGCAGGTCCGCGTCAGTGACCTGCGAACGTTATCTGGACCAGTTGGCGGTGAGCGCCGAGTTGCGCCAGGCGCTGCTGCGCAAGGCCGCCGATCCGCCGGAGAAAGATGATCCGGAGTCGACGCTGTCCGCACTGCATGAAGCGCTCTCCGACGAACGATTCGATGCAGCAAACCCCGCGCAATCTTCCGTACCCGGTCGGGTGCAGGTGGCCTATGGCCTCGATATCGCGGCGCAGATCGACCCGAATGCGAATCCGATGCTGACATCGGTTCCGCCGGTACGCAGATCGCCCATGGCGCCGGTCAATTGGCCGCCGCATCCATTCAAGGCGCTAGTCGGCAAGGCGGCAAAATGGCTGCCGCTAGGCGAGGCCGCGCGACGGTATGCGGGGCAAGAGGCGCAAAGCGATTCACCCGATCCGCGCGGCCATTGGCATGCTGCCGCAGCGCGCCGGCGCATTACGCTGCTACTGCTCGTGATCGCGCAGACCGCACTCGCCACTTACTCGATGACGGCAGTGCTGCCCTATCACGGCGAAAAGCCGCTGGAAGTCGCGATCATGGGCCTGTTCGCGATGTTATGCGCCTGGGTGTCCGCCGGTTTCTGGACGGCGCTCATGGGTTACCTCGTACTGCAATTCCGGGGGGACAGGTTCTCGATTTCCGCTACGGCAGCGCCCGACGCGCCGATCTCATCCGAGGCGCGAACGGCGATCGTCATGCCCATCTGCAACGAGCATGTACCGCGCGTGTTCGCCGGTTTGCGCGCCACTTACGAATCGCTCGCGCGCAGTGGCAATCTGGAACATTTCGATTTCTACATCCTCAGCGACACCAACGATCCGGATACGCGCGTCGCCGAATCCGAAGCCTGGCTGGAGCTGTGCCGCGCAGTCGGCGGATTCGGTCGTATCTACTACCGCTGGCGCAAGCATCGCATCAGCCGCAAGAGCGGCAATGTCGCCGATTTCTGCCGTCGCTGGGGCGCCAATTACCGCTACATGGTGGTGATGGATGCCGATAGCGTGATGAGCGGCGCCTGTCTCTCGCGCCTGGTACAGCTCATGGAAGCCAACCCCAACGCCGGCCTTATCCAGACGGGACCGACCGCAGCCGGACGCGATACCTTCTACGCGCGGCTGCAGCAATTCGCGAGCCGCGTCTATGGGCCGCTCTACCTTGCCGGCCTGCATTTCTGGCAGCTCGGCGAATCGCACTACTGGGGACATAACGCGATCATCCGCGTTGCGCCATTCATCAAGCACTGCGCTCTCGGCCGGCTGCCAGGCAAGGGTTCGCTGTCGGGCGAAATCCTGTCGCATGATTTCGTCGAGGCCGCATTGATGCGGCGCGCGGGCTGGGCAGTGTGGATCGTGTACGATCTGCCGGGCAGCTTCGAGGAAATGCCGCCCAATCTGCTGGACGAGCTCAACCGCGACCGGCGTTGGTGTCATGGCAATCTCATGAATTTCCGCCTGTTCTGGGCGCCGGGCTTCCATGTGGCGCATCGGGCCGTGTTTATGACCGGAGTGATCGCTTACGTTTCCGCCCTGCTGTGGCTCACCTTTCTGCTGCTTTCCACCGGCTTGCTGGCTTATCACACGCTGGTCGAGCCCGAGTATTTCGTTCAGCCCAACCAGTTGTTCCCGGTCTGGCCGGAATGGCACCCCGAGCGTGCGCTCGCGCTGTTCGGCGTCACGGCCGCGTGGCTGTTCCTGCCCAAGATCCTGAGTATCGTGCTCATCCTGCTGCGCGGCGCGCGCGAATACGGAGGCGCTATCCGGCTGGTACTCAGCATGCTCGTGGAATGGGTGTGCTCTATGCTTATGGCACCGATCCGCATGCTGTTCCATACGCAATTCGTGCTCGCCGCGCTGACCGGGCTGCGCATTCAGTGGAAATCGCCGCCACGCGAGGATGCAGCCACGCCATGGAGCATCGCATTGCGTCGGCATGGCTGGCATTCCGTGCTGGGGATGGTGTGGGGCGGTCTGGTTTACTGGCTCAATCCGTCCTACCTCCTGTGGATGCTGCCCATCCTCGGCGCGCTGATGCTTTCCGTGCCGATCTCGGTGATTACCAGCAGCCCGCTGCTCGGCCGGCAATTGCGGCGGCTGGGACTGTTCCTGATCCCGGAGGAGACGAATCCGCCCGAGGAACTGCGGGCGGTGCAGGAAGATCTCGCCTACGTCACCAATCCGCATGACTTCACCGATGCCGTGGTAGATCCGGGCGTCAATGCGCTTGCTTGCGCAATGGCCGTGGCCCGCCCAGCCATGCCGAAAACGCTGGGGCAGGCGCGGCTGCGCCTCATCGATCAGGCGGTACGCCAGGGGCCAACGGGGTTGAATGCGCAAGAGAAGCGATACCTGCTCAATGACGCGAGTGCACTGTCGCATCTGCATTGGCAGGTCTGGAGCTCGCCGCTTGCGCACCCGGACTGGCTGAGCGTGAAGATCATGGCACCGAGAGTGCGGAATTTCGGGATGGAGTTCGCGAAGCCCGTGTACGTATGATTCGACGCAATCGAAAGCCAAAAAGAAAAGCCGGCATTGCCGGCTTTTCTTTTTACTGCCTGATTTATTGCCCGATCAGAACAGGAATTGGGCGTTGATGCTGGCCGAAGTCGCGTTGAAATCGTTGTCTACGATATTCGAATCGCGCTTATCGCGCTGCAGGATACCGGTAACGATAAGGCTGCGCGCAGCTTTCCAGTCAGCCGCAATGAGGAAGGTATGCAGCTTGTCCTCGCGCATCTCGGCCACCGGCACGATCGCGCCGCGATAATCGCGGTCGCTGTAGTCATAGCGTGCACGGAACGAGGTCTTGGGGCTGTAGTTCCAGACCGGACCGATGGAGAACGTCTTCTGGATGTAGTAGCTGTTCTCGTCTTCCTGGTAGTTGTAGATATTGCGCGAGAGAGCGACATTGATCTGCGTCTTGCCCGTCACGTCCCAGCGATACAGCACGCGGCCGGTCATGCCGGAATAATCGCGGTCGCTGAAATGGTCGTGTTCGCGCTTGACGTAGGCCACCTTGCCCTCGACGGCTGACTTGCCGGTAAAGCGCCAGAAGAAATTGGCTTCGGTTTCGTCCTGGTCGAAACCGGTGTCCAACTGAGCCACCGTATCCAGTTCGCGGCCGCGGAACTCACCGTTCGTGATGCGCTGCAATACGGAAACCCAGTTGTTCGAAGGCGCGACCCACTTGCCGCCGAACTCGAAGCCGTCCTGCTGGTAGTCGCCCACCTGCTCGAAGTTCACGCTGTTGCGTGCACGCACATCCAGCAGGCCTGCCAAGGCGTGAAAACCGCCGCCGATGTCGCCGTCGATGGTGAACAGGCGCACGTTGCTGGTCTGGATGTTCTTGCGCGCTTCGCGAAATTCCACAAAGCTGTTTTGCTCTTCCTTCTGTTCGGCCAGCAGCACGCCCGTGATACGCGGCGTCACAGCATAGTGCCAGGCAGCGCTGTAGTTGAAGCCGGTGTAATCGAGGAAGCTGTTGTTCTGGAAGCGGTTATCACGCACCATCACCTCGGCCACGAAACGCTGCAGGGAGTACTGCTTGTCGAGGCGCATCCCGACATTGGTCGAGTAGATGGTGTCGGATTTGTCGGCGTTGCCGTTGTTGGGCGGCTCCTCCCCGCTATCCAGACGGAACAGGTTGGTATCGTGACGTACCTGCGCGCCGATGATGAAGTTGAGCGTGTCGGTGTTTTCCATCTTGTCCAGCGGATCGATGTTATACGCCGCGCCATCGGCAATAGCGATTACTGGCGCCGTGGCCAGAGCCACGGCGGCAACGATTTGCTTGGGACGAAGATAAGTATGCTGCTTAGGACAAGTCCTGGATTGTTTGAAATTAACCATGCCCCATGAAATGGTCATGTGAAATGCCCCTTTTTTGTAATTCGCAACCCCTCCGGGCGACCATAGCACAGCGTTTTTCAAACATCAACTGTTCCCACCGACCACCAGCAGTTCCCTTTGTTTTTCATGATTTTGTGTCTCTTTTTTTACACTTTGGCCAAACATGCCTTCCAGCATCGCGCGGAACTCCTTGCCGACCTCGGGATGGCGCAGGGCCAGCTTTACGGTGGCTTCGAGATAGCCGTTCTTGGAGCCGCAGTCATAGCGCACGCCGTCGTACCGATAAGCAAGCACTTGCTCTTCGTTGAGCAGTGCGGCTATCGCATCGGTCAATTGAATCTCGCCGCCCGAACCAGCCTGAATGTTTTCCAGGAAATGGAAAATCCGCGGCGTGAGCACATAACGGCCGACGACGCCCAGCGTAGAAGGCGCATCTGCGGGTTTCGGCTTTTCGACGATGCCGGACACCTGCTCCACCTTTTCATCGAGCGGGCGCGAGGCAACGATGCCGTAGCTGCCGGTATTCTCGCGCGGCACGTCCTCGACGCCGAGCAGCGAGCAATTGTAGTAATCGAAGGCATCCACCATCTGCTTCATGACCGGCGGCTCGCCGTCCAGCAGGTCGTCGGCCAGCAGCACGGCAAATGGTTCGTCCTGCACTACCGGCTTGGCCATGAGCACGGCATGGCCGAGGCCGAGCGCGCGGTTCTGGCGGATATAGATGCAATTGACGGTGCGCGGGATCACGCTGCGCACGATCTTGAGCAGCTTCTCCTTGCCGTTGCGCTCCAGTTCGTTTTCCAGTTCGTAAGCCATGTCGAAATGGTCGGAAATCGAACGCTTGTTGCGCCCGGTAATGAAGATCATGTCGGTAATGCCGGCGGCGACCGCCTCTTCAACCGCATACTGGATCAGCGGCTTGTCCACGATGGGCAACATTTCTTTGGGGCTCGCCTTGGTGGCGGGCAGGAATCGGGTGCCGAGGCCGGCGACGGGGAATACGGCTTTGGTAATTTTTGTCATGGTGTCTGTTTTCTTGAAGTTGATTAAATGCTTATTCGGAATAAGCCTGGTCAGGCGGCGTAACGGTTGTGTTCGTTTTCGCGCTGTTGTTGCAAAGCGATCATTTCCCACTGCCAGGCATGGGCGATGATGGTGTCGAGATCGGAATAGAACGGCTCCCAGCCCAGTTCCTCGCGTGCTAGCAGCGAGTCCGCTACCAGCATGGCGGGATCGCCGGCGCGACGCCCGCCCTCCTGCACACGCACCAGGCAACCGGTGACGCGCTCGGCAGCATCGATGACCTCCTGCACGGTATAGCCGGAGCCGTTGCCGAGGTTGTAGCGGCGACTCAGGCCGGTCGCCATGAGACGCTGCAGTGCCAGCAGGTGGGCCGTGCACAGGTCCATCACATGGATGTAGTCGCGCATGCATGTGCCATCCGGCGTGTCGTAGTCGCGGCCGTAGACCGTGATCGATTCGCGGCGGCCGGAGATAGCCTGCAACACCAAGGGGATGAGATGGGTTTCCGGTTCGTGCCTTTCGCCCAGCAGCCCCTGCGGATGGGCACCGGCGGCATTGAAATAGCGCAGGCATACCGACTTGAGCCCGTAGGCCTCGTCGTAATCATGCAGAATCTGCTCCACCATCCACTTGGTGCGGCCGTAGGGATTGACCGGGTTCTTGGGGTGCGAATGGTCGATCGGCACATAGTCCGGCTCGCCGAAAATGGCGGCGGTGGACGAGAAGATGAAATACTCCACTCCGTGCTTCACCATCGCATCCAGCAGGTTGAGCGTATTGGTGACGTTGTTCTGGTAGTACTTGTCCGGATGCCGCACGGACTCGCCCACCTGAATGTGGGAAGCGAAATGCATGACTGCGTCCGGCCGGTGCACGGCGAAAACTTCATCGACACGCTCCCGATCCGCCAGGTCGCCCTTGACGAAATCGCCCCCCAGCACCGCATCGCGGTAGCCGGAAGAAAGGTTGTCGAAAGTCACCACCGCATGGCCCTGATCAAGCAGCATCTTCACCATGTGGGAACCGATGTATCCTGCGCCGCCGACGACAAGTATTTTCATAGCATGAGTCCTTGCAAGTGAGTGGCTCTGTTTTCAGATGTCTTTTCGCAATCGTGCATCTGGCAAACCATTTGAAAGCAGAACCTAGTAATGGGCCTGGGGACGGCCCTCCGTTGAAATCAATTCAGGCTGGACGTTCTTGCGGTTCTTGAAGCAATCGGCAAAGAACACCAGCATGTCCAGCGTATAGCGCCGCATGAGGCGACGCGGTTCGTGCGCGAGGCGATACAGCCACTCCATGCGCATCTTCTGGATAAATTCGGGCGCACGCGGCTTGTTGCCAGCCCAGAAATCGAACAGGGCGCCAACGCCGGTTACCACGCCGACATCGAGCTGATCGCGGTGGGTAAGAATCCACTCTTCCTGCAGCGGATTTCCCAGCGCCACCAGCAGCACCTCGGCTTCCGATTGATTGATGCGGCGGATGGTTTCCGGATCGTCGATGCCGCTGTAGCCGTCCGCGTAACCCACGACCACCTGGCCCAGCTCGTGCTCGACGTAGCTCGCGGCCTTCGTGACGATCTCGGGCTTCGCGCCGAGCAGGAAGACACGCAGCGGCCGGGCCGACTCGCGGAACAGGTAAGGGGTAAAATCGGTGCCGTTCAGGTTGGCCTTGAACGGACGTCCGTGCAAAAACTTGGCGACGATATCGAGGCCGATGCCGTCGTTCACGATCAGCACGCTGTCGTTGACCATGCGATTCAGCAGGGTCTTGCACTTGACGACGAAATTGCTGTTGGCGAACAACAGCGAGATCTTTTCATGGTGGCGCAAAACCGAGAGCAGGTAGATGGCGAGATCTTCCGGCGTCGCTTCGTGTACCGGATAGCCTGCGATAGGGACTACCTTGCCTAGACTCAGATTCAATTCCTAATCCTCCAAAATGGCGTAACGCCATGAGAAATAGCAATCGCCATGCCACCAACCCAAGCTATTGATAAACAACAAAAAATCTTCAAATCACCACAAACCTTCATCTCAGAAAACGTCGCCCTGAGACGACACCGCCATGTAAAACCAGGCTAACTAACTGATTCTTATCAGTTCGCAGTGTCTCCGGATGCAGACATGACGCTCAAGGGCGACCGTAGTGCATCGGGAGAAACTGAATCTTGTCCCACGGAAAACCGTTTAAAACCGCATAGTTAGGCTTTCCTTCAAACAGCGTGGGATACGGATCGCTCTGTCCGAGCGCGGTGTACGACACCGCATTCTGCGCACGCAGCGATACCGCTCCGGAGCGATCCCAAACCACGAAGCCATACTTCTGCGCGGCCTTGGCCACGATCTTGCCGACGCGCGTCATCGGCAGCGCATCGACATTGACGCGCGGGTCGAGCCGAAATCGCAGTCCTTCGGGAATGCGGTTGGGAATCTTGTACGGGTTGTAGCCGTCCGAGCGGTTGGCCGGCCAGGAAAAGATGTTGTAGTGCTCGATCTCGACCAGGGAAATCCCCATCACATGCCGGATTTCTCCGCGCTTTAGCTCCTCGGCCGTGATCTGGCCACCGATGAAAGGCAGGCTGGTCGCGGTCGTGCCGTAATAGCCCGGAAAAATGCCGGCGCTCAGAGAGGTGTTCAACAGGCGGCCGCCCCAGCACGCCTGCCATTTGCCGTCGATCTTGCGCGCCTGCCAGAACTCCCACAACGTTTTGGTCGAGGGCTGGTAAATAGTCATTTCAGCATCGGTGCCCTTGGAGGGAACCGCATTGGACGGAATCGGCACGGCAGCCCACTGCGTCGCCAACGTCGAGTCGAGATAGCCTTTCTTCTGGCAATCCCACTGCGTGACCTTCACGGTAGGCGCTCCGGAAGGAGCGATATATACGGGGCTGGTGTAATCGCGGGTGTTGACGGTGACGGTGTTGTAATAGGTCGTTTTCTGGCGCAGGAACTCCTTCACGAAATTGGCCGAATTGGAATGCAGCGGCGCGGTGGAGGGAATGGGCTTGTACCAGAAGCTGGTGGTGCCGAAGACCGCGTCGGTGAGCAGCGTGGTGACGGCGGTCACGGCATGGACCGAAGGGGCGAGCACTAGCAAGGCAATCGCGATTTGTTTCTTATTTGGTTTCATACACGTCTTTCGCCTTCAACTTGTTGGATAAGGTTTTGCCCGTCACGATCCATTTCTGCTCGTAGTAAAACGTCGACAGATGCGCCAGCACGAACAGCACAGCCAGCAGCAATGGACGCTTGGCATACTTCTCCAGCGTTTCTCCCGTCCCCAGCCAGGTCTGCATGAGGAAAGGGTGGATCACGTACAGCGCGAACGAGATCGTCGCGATGTAGAACAGCACCTTGTGTTGCAGCACCCGCACGGCAAACGTCTGCTTCTGGCTGAAGAGCGTCGCGCCGATGGCAATGGCTGCGAAATAGGGTCGCAAATAGCACATGAAGCCGCTATCGGGATGGCAGGAAATCAAAAGTAGGACAAGGACGACAGGCAGGTTCACCTTCGCGAGCGCCTGCCGCAGCAACACCCCCAGTTTGTTGTTGTAGATGAGCGCCAGCACGCTGCCCGCGAGAATCTCGTCGATGCGCAGATGGGTGATGATGGAGTAATGCGCGCTCTGGTCGATGCGCAGCAGCGTAAAAAACAGCAACAGCAGGGGAATCAGCAAAAGCCCGCGCTTGCCGAGGAGCGCGACGAGCAACGCCACCCCCACGTAAAAATGCACCTCGACGCAGAGCGACCACAGGTGCGGCGTGGTGGAGATAAACGTGCCGGGCGGATAATTGCCGTAGAACAGGAAGTGCGACATCCAGACATCTATCGTCACCGGCGTGATGAGAAACATCAGCGTCATGTACAGCCACACCAGCGGCAATATGCGGAAGAAGCGCCGGATCAGAAAATCGAGCACTCCGTAGCGCGACAGCAGGAAATGGGTGACGAGAAATCCGGAAAGGATGAAGAAAAAGACCATGCCCAGCAGCCCGGTCGCCACATTGAGTTCGAGCGCCTTGGGTCCGAGCGGCAGCAAATGGGCGGCCAACACCAGCAGGATGCTGATGCCGCGCCATCCGTCCAGTACATTGAATCTTTCTTTTTCCATGACGCGACTTCCTTAAAAGCCCGCGCCGTGTCCTGTCAGGTTCTACTGAGTTTGCGGTACCAGTAATGCCCGGAAACGGGTTTGGGTGCTTCAATAAAGAACATCAGATTCCAGCGCCTGAAGAGCTCCAGCGCCAACAGCGGCAGGAGGATTGCCAGCGGCAAGCCAACAACCAGGTGAACAGTCACGTCCTCCACACCCATGATCTTTTGCAGGATGACCCGCACCCCGCTGCCCGCCAGGATGTGCATGAGGTAGATCGCCATCGAGGAAGCGCCCAGATAGATGAGCCAGCGTGGCGTGTAGGCACTCAGCACGCTGGAAGCCAACACCACCGTGAGTATGGAAACGGCGGCAAGCAAGAGCAGCGGCAGGCCGATGTCCTTGTAGCTCATGCCGTAGACCAGATGAAACAGCCACTGCCCTGCCGCGAACAGCAGCAATGCCGGCAACAGCAGCAGGCGGCTGTTCCGCAGAAAGAACTCCTGATGCCGGTTGAACCAGATGCCGGCGGCGAAATACACCAGGCTGTAATAGATGTAATCCGCGTTCTGGAAATCGGGCAGCGCATGCTGCTGTACGAAGATCACCGCCGCGATCGCGACGACGAGCCCATAGAAGCGCGGCTGCAGGCGCAGGTACACCAGCGTGCCGATCACCGTCAGGACGAACAGCGTATAAAGAAACCAGAAATGCGCGCGCGGTTCGTTGAGATTGAGTACCTCTGCCATCGTCACGTCGCCGTTGGTATAGCGGCCGAGAAAGACTTCGATGAATCCTTGCAGCAAGGACCACAGCACGTAGGGATAAAGAATGGTATCGACCTTGTGCAGCACCAGCGCAAGCCCGCCGCGCTTCTTGAGCGAGCCGCAGAAGAACAGCCCGGACAGGAACAGGAACAGCGGCATGTGGAAGGTGTAGACGATACTGTCTGCGAGACGCAGCACGCCGTGATCAGTCTCCATGCCCGCCGAGACCACACCGCGCACAGTGTGTCCGTAGACCACGAGCAAAATGCCAATTCCCTTGGCGATATCCACCCAGTCCTGACGGGTCTGGGTGCTCATGTCACGCCGCCTTGCGCTTGGGCCGCAACCACCCGAAATCGGCACGCGCAAAGAAGCGACGCGCCGGATTTTCGATAAAGCGGTAGCACATCTCGGCCCCGAACAGATTGAGCAGCACGAAAGCCGCCAGCGTCAGCCAGCCGAAGCTCTCGGCGAGCGGCGGCACGCGGTCCTGAATACGCACGAACAGCGCAAGCGTGAAGAAATGCGATAGGTAGAGCGAATACGAAATGTCGCCGAGGCGTGCGAACGGACGCGTAACGAGCGACAGCGCAATCTCGCGCCGATTGAGCGACGCCGCCGAAATGAGCGCAAACGAGGCCAGCCCCCAGATCGCGGTACGCTCGAATACGTTGCCGTGCAGCTGGTTGGTGAGCGCGCCGACCGCGACCAGTGCCACCGGCAGCGCAAGCCACGCCGGTATGCGCACGCCCTTGCGATACATCGTCGCGACCAGGCAGCCGAGCAGGAATTCGATCAGCAGCGGGCTGGTGACCACCTGCAGGATGGGCGTTTCCGGGCGCGCCAGTATCCCCGCCGCAATGAGCGCGATAAAGGTCGCGGCAATGAAGCGCAGCCGGGCGAAGGCCTGCAGGCCGAACGCGAGCGCCGCGGCGAATACCAGGTAGAAGAACCATTCGAAGGTGAGCGTCCACGCCATCGGGATCACGTAGGCGAGGTGCGCGGTGTCGCTCATCGAAATCGGCCCGGGGCTGTAAGGCAGGAACAGCATGGACATCACGAACTTGTCGAACGGAATCTGCGTGTTGACCGCCGCGCCCGCGAGCGAGGCCATGCCGAACGCGAGCGCGGTGAGCACCCAGTACAGCGGCGCGATGCGCAACAGGCGCCGGGTGAGGAATTTCTTGGCGGAATAATTGCGCTGCCCGCTCGGGTCGGACTGCGTGATCATCATGATGAAGCCGCTGATCACAAAGAAGATATCCACGCCCGAGCCGCCGAACTCGTGCCACCAGCGGCCGAGCTCCGCGCCCCGCTCTGCCTGCGAGGCGACGTAGTGATGCACCACCACCATCGAAGCCGCGAGCCCGCGCAGCATCTGGATACCGACGAAGATTTCGCTGTCGGTGCGCTGGGCTTTTGCGTGGGCAGATTGGGGCTTGGGGGCCACTTGGCTTTCGATGGTCATCGTCGCATCAATCCCGTCGTGAACGCACCCACTCCGCCTGACGGCGGAACAGGAATTTCAGGTACAGCGGAATTTTCGAGAGCGCATAGAATGGCGCGTAGGCGAGGCTGGGCAACGAGATGATCTTGCGCCCGAAGCGCAGCCAGGCGAGCAGCACTGCGCCACCCACGAGGCCAAGGTCGATGAAGGCGAGCAGCCACGGCCGCGCATCGCCCGTGATCAGCCAGCCTGCGGCGCCAAGGCCGCAGAGCGCGACAACGAGCAGCGTCAGCAGCGCGAGCGGCGGTACGCACAGGTCGAGCGCCAGTGCGAGCAGGCCGGGCTTGCGCTCGCGGATCGCCTGCTTGAGGCGCGGCCAGCCCTCTTCCAGCAGCATGCCGATCGAGCCATGTTCCCAGCGCGTGCGCTGCGAATCCGCGCCTTCGCTGTTGCTCGCGAATACGCTGGTCACGCGCGCGCCGGGGCAGAAGTGCGGCGCATGGCCCGCGGCAGCAAAATCGAGGCCGAGCTTGAGGTCCTCCACTATATGGCCGGTCGCGAGTCTGGCGTCCTTGAGAAGCGCCCACGGAAACGCCATGCCGGTACCCATGAGCTGGCACGGCAGACCCATGTGATGATAGCCGAGCGGTCGCGCCCAGTTCTTCACCGCCCAGGCGAATTCCGCCACCTTGGTCTTGAGCCCGGCGCCTTCCGGCGCATGCATGAGATAGAGCGCCTGCACCGGGCGGCTCACTGCGAGAGCGTAGCGCGCGAGCATGTCGAGCGCGTAGCCGTGCACGATGCAGTCGGCATCCACGATGATGACCACCTCGGGCGGATCGACCATGAGATGGCGCACGCCGAAATCGAGCGCATAGCCCTTGCCGCGCAGCTCCGCATCGGTACGCACCACGACTTCCGCGCCATTGGCAAGCGCGACCTCGGCGGTGTCGTCATCGCAGTTATCCGCGACCACCAGCACGCGGTCGCCCGGCTGCAACTGCATGCGGATCGCACTGAGGGGCCGCGCGATGCCGGCCGATTCGTTGTGCGCGGGCATGAGCACCGCCACGTGCGGGCGGCGGCCGAACAGGATGCTCTTGCGTTTGAAGAAGGGCAGCGACAGCACCACCTGCCATGCAAGCAGGAACGCCGGCACGAACAGCACCGTGCAGGCGATAACGTAGAGGATTTCAAGCAGCAGCGTCATAGGATCGCTTCTTTTCCGGCATCACGCGCGGCGGTTCGGCTTCGGAGGTCACGGCAAGCATGAGGCGCGCGAGCTTGCCCGCTTCGCTGTCGATGGAGTGGCGTTCCAGCGCGCGGTAATGCGCGGCTTCGCCCATGGCCTCGACCGCCGCGAGCGGCTGCGCGAGGAATTCCTGCATCGCGGCGGCGAGCGCATCCGCGTCGCCGGCGGGGAAAAGCTTGCCGTGCTTGCCGGATTCGATGAGTTCGGGAATGCCGGCGACATAGGTGGACAGCACCGGGCGGCGCAGCGCCATCGCTTCCATGACCACCACCGGCAGGCCTTCGGCAAAACTCGGCAACACCAGCGCCCGCGCGGCCAGCAATTCCTCGCGCACCTGTTCGCTGCTGATCCAGCCGGTAATGCGGAAATGCTTCTGCAGCTTGCGCTGCGCGATCTGCATTTCGATTTCCTGCCGCATCTCGCCGTCGCCGGCCAGCACCACCTCGATATCGACACCCTTGCGCACCAGCTGCTCGACCGCCTCGACCAGCAGGAGCTGGCCCTTCTGCTCGCACAGCCGCCCCACGCACACCAGGCGCGGCGCAGAGGGAATCGGTACCGGCGAGCCGCGATGGAATGCCGGCTCGATACCGCAGTGCACCACGCGGATCTTGTTCCAGTCGGCATAGTCGGACCAGCGGAACAGCTGGCTGCGGCAGAAATCGCTGATCGCGACGACAAAGGAAGCGTGCTTCACCTTCTCGCGCAGCTTGAGGAATTCCGGCTTGTCGAACTCCTCGGGACCATGCACCGTGAAACTGTAGCCCGGCCCGCCCAGCATATGGGCCAGCATCACCACTTCGGCGGAATTGGTGCCGAAATGGGCATGCACATGCTGCGAATTGGCTGCTTCCAGCCATGGCAGCAGGCGACAGGCTTCCGCCAAGTAAATGAGGTGATACGGCAGCGGACGATCCGCATGGAAACTCATGCGCAGCGCGGTCGCCAGCGCGTGGGCAAAGCGAACCGGACGCGCCAGCGCGAGGCGCAGCATGCCGAGCAGCAGGCTGCCGACGCCATCCTGCAGCACGTACTGCGTCTGGCCGCGTTCGCGCAGGTCCTCGACGTCCACGAGGTCGCCGTCCCACCCGCGCAAGGCGATGCGCTCCACGCTGAAGCCCTGCCGCTCCAGTGCGAGAATCTCGCGACGGATGAAACTGTGACTGACCTTGGGGTACTGGTTGATGAAGTAGGCGATATTGAATTTACTCATCGGAGATTCCTATAGCGGCCTCGGCGCAGACAGGCACGCTGTGCAACGCCGGGCGGATGATGCGGGCTGGCGCGCCCACGGCGGTGCAGCCGTCCGGGACGTCGCTGAGCACCACCGACATCGCGCCGATCTTGCAGTTGTTGCCGATGCGCACGCCGCCCAGCACCTGGGCGTAGGCGCCGAATTCGACGTTGTCGCCGATCACCGGCACCGGGCCGTCCTCGGTACGGTTGCCGATGGTGACGCCCTGCCGCAACGTGCAGTGAGCGCCGATGCGCGCATTCGAATGAATGAAGATGTTGCCGAAATGCCAGATGCGCAGCCCCGGCCCGATCTCGGCTGTCTTGGGCAGGCTGATCGCGGTCAGCGTCTCGATGACACGGAACAGCAGCCAATAGACGATGGTCGCCAACTTGCGCGGCAGTCCCTCGGTCATGCGGTCCACGCGCCGCCCATAGCGGTACACCCACACCGCCCACAACGACTGCTCCTTGAGCATGGGGCGCGGCGCGGGATAGCGCGCCAGATCGGCTTCCCAATCAGTATCGCGGCTCATGCTGGCGATTGCTCCTCAGGAAGTTGTAGTCCGGCTCGTGCTCGCTCCAGCCCGGCTCGTATTGCCGGGTCAACGCCTGGGCCGCGGGCGAGCGCAAGGCCATCGCGCAGGCGGCGCCCATAAAGAACCAGTAGTACCAGTTGAAGGCGAGGTAATCGAGCATGTTGTCGGAGAAGGCGAAGAACAGGTATTCGATGAGCAGCGTCACCACGATGATGGTGCCCAGCCGGTTCTGCTTGAGGCCCAGCAGCAGCGTGAAGAACAACCGCACATACAGCCAGACCGCGGAGAGGATGCCGATCACGCCGGTCTCGAAGTACCACTGCACGTAAGTGCTGTGTGCGCCGAAGTGCGTGCCGCCCGCGAGCGGGAAGAAAATCGGCGAGAAATGCTTGAAGGAGTTGAGCCCGTAACCGAAAGCCGACTTGGAGAGCGCCATCCAGTCGATGGCGTATTTCCACAGCAGCTGACGCCAGGCAAAGGAGTTGAGCTCGGTGTAGCGGCCCATCTCGTTGCCCTGGCCCAGATCCATGATCCGGTCGCGCACGGTGGGAATCAGCAGCGCCACCAGCGGCGCAAGCACCAGGTACAGCAGGTAGCGCTGCTGGAAGAACACGCCGTACACCGCGAAGATCACGAACATCGCCGCCCATGCGCTGCGGGTCTGGGTCAGCACCAACAGCCCCATCATGAGTCCCATCCAGCCCCACAACGCCATCTTCTTGTAGAGCTCGGCATCGACGAAGGTCGTTTTCAGCCGGTAGAAGATCAGCGAAATGTTGAGCACCAGGTAGAACGCGAGGATGTTGGGATGGCTGAAGGTGCCGCTCAGGCGGAACCCGTCCGACATCACGCCCCCGCCCTTTCCGGCGACGATGAACAGCGCATACAACACTGGAATGATGGAAGACAGCAGGATGAGCGAGATCGCCGACTCGAACTCGTCCTTGCTGCGCACCACATAGAACGCGATGACGAACACCGCCATGTAGGACACCAGCGCGAGGAAGGCGCGCACCGCCTCCTTGAGCTCGGGCGCATGAAAGATCGCCGCGAACGCCACTGCGAGCAGCGGGCCCCAGATCGACAATGCCCGCTTGTTGAGCGCGGCCGGCCGCTCGAACACGAACATCATCGCGAGCAGGATCACCAGCGCATTGATGAGACCGCCCACGCCCATGCCGCCGCCGAAGCGCGTGGTTTCCAGCACGAGGTCGCCCGAGGCGCGGAACAGCAGGATGAGGAAGAACAGCTTGCGCTTGTCGGCGAGCAGCAGCATGCCCATCGCGAACACGAAAGGCAGCGCGGCGACCAGCGCCAGCTTGCCCTTCACCAGGTCCACGAAACCCACCGCGATCGCGCCGGCGACGAGGCCGGTCAGCAGCACGGCCAGGCCGGCCACCAGCGGTTTCGACTGGAGGGAATCCATGCTTGCCTCAGGCCACCAGCCCCGACGGGGTCAGGGTGAGGATAGGCTGCTTCTTCACGTCCTTGATCATCCACGAACGCACGGTGCGCCACTCCACATGGCGAATGCCGTGACGCGCCGCGTGGCTGGCGTAGCGCGAAGCCATGACCGGCTTGAGGCGGTTGGAAATCGCCTTGCGGTAGGACAGCTCGTGCTGCAGCTCCATGGACTCCGGCATCACCTTGGTCATGAAGCGGCGCATCTGTTCGTATTCCTCGCTGAAGTCGGTGCGGCCGTGGAAGTTGATGAGGTTGACGCCGTGATTGCAGAACGGCGCCGGGTCGAAGCCCTTGGTGTTGTTGATGATCGCGAGCGACTCGGTGAGGTAGCGCGAGATGCGCAGCGCGAGATCGGTCTGGTCCACGTACTTGGTCGCGCCCACGTTGGAACCGTGCCAGCGATATTTGATGAGGCTCTGGTTCACATTCATGCAGCGGCTCACCAATGCCAATTGGCCGAACAGGAAATAGTCCTCGGCGAGGCCCGGCACGCTCATGCGGCGGTCCAGCGGCATCGCGCCGATAAAATCCACGCCATATTTGGCGTCCATGCAGCGCAACGCGTCAAGGCGCATCGCCACCGTGGGGTGGGCGACCGGGGTGCGGAACGGCGTCGCGGTGAGCACGCCATGAACGCCGGTGGGCATGTCGAGGATACCGATCTTGTGGCCCTCGGCATCGATCACGTCGCCCAGCGAGCCGACCAGCACCAGCTCCGGGTCGGCACCCATCGCCGCCGCCAGCACTTCCATGCGCTCGGGCAGCGAGATATCGTCCGCGTCCTGGCGCATCACGTATTTCGCGTCGCACATGTCGAGCCCCATGTTGAGCAGGCCGGCGAGGCCTTGGGCATGCGGCAGCGAGTGTGCCTGGATGCGTTTGTCGCGCTCGGCATAAAGCTGCGCGAGTTCCAGGCTGCCGTCGGTGGAGCCGTGGTCGAGCACAAACACGCGCCAGTCGCGGAAAGTTTGCAGCGTGATGCTGTCGAGCGCTTCCGCGAGGTAATCGATCCCGTTCTTCACGGGGAGCAAAACGTCAAAGGTAGCCATGATTGTTATCCTTTCTTCAAAGAGACGAGCTCGCTGTTGGCCGTCCATGCGCTGACGTAACTCGAGTTCTTGCCGTAGCTGTTGTCCAGCACCGTGCTGGGCTTGTTCATGAGGCAAGCGAGAATGTGGCCGTGCAAACGGTCGGTCACGATATGGTTGTAGTAGGAGAACAATCCCACTGCATCGTCGATGAGCTTGCCGGAATACTTGGCCCAGCTTTTGGTGAGCAGCTTGTTGGAGTTCCAGCCGATGCCGAGACGGTAGGTGCTGCGCATCGCACGGCGGAAGAAGTCGATGTTCTTCTCGCGCTCGCCCACCACGACCGGCCAGTCGGTCATCATCGCGAACTCCGGGGTGTCGCCGTCGCCCGAAGCACGCTTCTCGCCGTCCATGCGGCTGATGAGCAGCGCACTGCGCACGGAAGGATGCTTCGGCAAAATCGGGTAAAGCTGGTGCGCCATGTCGGGCAACAGATGCACGTGATCGGTGAAGTCCTTGGCGATCTCGTAGGAAGCGTAGTCGCGCACGCAGATGTGCACGTCCGGATGCTTGCGGAACACGCGTGCCGAGCGTTTGCGCTCTTCTGGCGAGCCGAAGTGCAGCGTTTGCGGCAGCACGATGATGCGGTTTTCAGGACGCGTGCTGACTACCAGCTCGCGCAGTGCCTGCATGCCGAATTCGCTGTACAGATCGCCGAAATTGCCGCCGCCGTGGAACAGGATCACGTCGTCCTTCTCGATCCAGCCCGGGTTGTACGAAAATGCGGGCGCGCTGATGCGCGGCGTGAGCTTGTAGCGCTGGAAGAAGGCCAGCGTGCCCTGCATGATCAGCAGGTCGCCGATATTGCCGTGTACCGGATAGTCCACATAATGGAACGGCCGGCCGGCGATCAGGTCGAGTATGACCTGATGCTTGTCCGACAACGCGGTCATCATGACAGAGTGGTTGAACTCGGGCATATCGCTCTCGCGCAGCGGATAGGTGTCGATTTTCTGGTCCATTTTTTTCAATACCTCGTTGATTCGGATTGTTGAGGGCCTGTCAGCCCGCTCCCCGCAGCCGGGCGCGCGCGCCTTGCAGCACTTTCAGCGCATTGGCGCAGTCCTGCCCGGTCGGCAGCAGTTCGGGCATGCGCTCCTTGAGCGCGAAGGGATACAGCCCCAGCGTCACGGTCAGCCTCAGCACTGCGCCGGACAGCATGAGCAGACTGAGATAGATGTGGATGTTTTCCCGCGGCAGGAACGGAAGCGCGATGAACACCGGCACCACCGAAATGAACTGGCGCACGAACACCAGTCCCGGACGCCCGCCCGCGTTGAAGCGCTGCGCCAGCGTCCAGCTCGCGCCGGTGATGACCGCCTCGAACAGCAGGATCGCGAACGGGATGGTCATCGAAACGAAAGCCTCGCCGTACACCCATTTGATGAGCCAGGGCGACAGCGCCGCGCCAAGCGCCGCGAGCAGCAGCATCGGCACGAAGGTAATGCGGAAGGCGACGCGCACGTGGTGCGACAGCGCCTGGATGTCCTTGCCCGCGAAGCGCGAGTAGAGCGCGGTGGCCACTGCTTCCTGCAAAGCGCCGATAAGGCGCGAGGTGGTGAAGGCCAGCGCGTAGAAACCGTACTCGACGATGGTGCCGATGTTGAGCAGCGCGATCTTGTCGAAATTGACCAGGAACAGGCTCAGCAGCACCGTGCCGTGATGGCTCGCGCCGTAACCCAGCATGCCGCGCCAGGTCGCCGGCGGCTGGTCGCTGGCCTCGAGCTGCCATACGCGGTTGCGCAGCGACCACCACACGCCCATGAGCGTCAGTCCGGCTGCGACGATGGTCTGCGTAATAAGGATCGCGACGAAGTTCACCTCGTCCATGAAGGCCACCAGCCCGAGCAGCAGCACGAGGTTGCCCACCACGAGCAGGAAGCGCATGAGGTTGAAGAACTGCAACCCGTGATTGAGCTGCGACAACGCGTAATAAAAGCCCTGCCCCGCCGTCGCCGCAGTGAGCAGCAGGATGAGCGGCAACTGTGCGTGCAGCTGCGCTTCGTCCGTGATGTTCATGCCCACCCACGCCAGCATCACCGACAGGCCGCACACGAAGATGAGCGAGAACACCAGCCAGCCGCCATAGTTGAACGGACGGCCCGCGCCCTTGTGGTAGATGAGGCTGTTGGCGAGGCCGAACAGCGCCGCATTGCCCGCGAGCGTCGCGATGAGGATCGCGCCCGACAGCAGGCCGCGCCCCTCGGGCCCGAGGATCCGGGCGGTGATCACCGACGTGAAGAACCCGATGGCCGTAACGGCGACCGTGGTCATCAGCGTCCGGCTCGACGATTTGAGCAGATCGGCAAATGCCATGAAAACTCACATTCTTGTTGTTGCCGGGCAGCCGGGACGTCATTGCCTCGGCTACGGCAGCGGAATTACAGGACGATGGCGGCCACCAGCTGCACATCGCTGACGACGAGCTGATCGCCGACATTGGCAATGTCCGCCATCGGCGTTTCGTTGAGGCGGGACACCAGCAGCGCGCCGCGGCAGCGCGAAGCGACGATCTGCGCATCGGCCGAGGTGACGGCGGGCGCGGTATCCACGATGACCACGTCGTAGATGTCCTGCACGATATGCATGAGCTCGCCGAAACTCTTGCGGTTGAGCAGCTCCTGCGGGTTCGGCGGAATCGTGCCCGCGCCCAGTACCGAGAGATTGGAGATCGTGTCGATCTCGCGGATCACCTCGATGCTGGCGCGGCCGATGAGCACGTCGGACAGGCCGCGCCGCTCGCTCATGTTGAACAGCGCATGCTGGCTGGGGCGGCGCAGGTTGGCGTCGATCAGCAACGTGTGTTCGCCCAGCTGGGAAAACACGATGGCGAGATTGGCCGCGAGGCTGCTGCACCCTTCGCCCGTGTTGGGCGATATCACCGAAAGCGCCTTGTTGCCATGGTTGAACCAGCGCAACTGCAATTGGCTGCGCAGCGCACGCAGAGCCTCCACCTCGGGAGAGAACGGCTCGTAGGCAGCGATCAGCTCCTTGCTCAGCTCACCGCGTTCCGGCGCGAGATAGGGGTAATCGAACTGGATCGCGAGCGCCTGCAGAATGTCGCCCTCGGTCACCAGCCGCAGCTTGCGGGCGGCATCGCCGAAGCGCAGGCCTTCCTTCTGCTGCAGCTGGAGGACGCGCTCGGCCTCCTCCGGCGTCAGCTTGCCGAGGTCCTGGAGGATGCGGCCGATTTCCGTATCGCGATAATTCCCGGTGGAAATCGGAAGCGCGTTGGGGTTGAGCGGACTGATATTCATGTAAAGCTCCTCAGGCTGAAGGCAAGTATCTGCCCGTGGAAGGGCCGGGGAGCAGGCGGATGCCCGTCACGGTCGGCCGTTCCTGTTTCAGCGCGATCACCGGTACTCGCAGCAGGTTGGCAATGTCCGAGCTGCTCCGCACGCGGCGGTCGAGCAGTTCGAGCAGCAGGCCGAGGCCCGTGCCCAGCAGCAGGCCGAGCACCATCGACAACGCGATGTTGAGCCCGATGCGCGGCGAGGCCGGGGAACCCGGAGGCAGCGCCGGAGACAGCAGCGACACGTCGCTGTGGTTGGAGTTGCCTTCCATGCTGGTTTCGGTAAAGCGCTGGGCGGTGGTATCCATCGCCTTTTGCGCCACTTCTACGTCTTTTCTGAGCAGCGAGAGTTCGTCGCGCACGCGGTTCATCTGCAGCACCTTGGACTTTTGTTCCGCCACCTGCGCACGCAGGTCCGCCTCGCGCCGCAAATGAATCTGCGCGCTACCGGCGACGCTGTTGGAGGCGCTGCGGATCTCGCGCTGCAATTCGCCGCGGATCTTGTCGAGCTCGGCCTTGGCCGCGATGTACTGCGGGTGGTTGGGGCCGAGCCGCTCGGAAAGCTCGGCCAGCTTGGAAGCGGCCTTGCCGGCGTCGATGCGCAGGCTTTGCACGATGGGGCTTTGCGCCACGTCCGGCGAATCCTCACTGCCGGCGCCCATCTGGCGCGAGCGCGCCTCGATGGCCTGCGACTGCGCGACGACCAGTTGTTGCGACAGGTCGTTGAGGCGCGCGACCTCGACGTCGAGGCGCTCGTCCGCGCTGGTGATGCCGTTCTTCTGCTGATAGTCCGACAGGCGGCGCTGCGCCACTTCCAGGTTCTCGCGCAGCGACTTGGCCTGCTTGCTGAAGTAGTCGGCGGCGTACTGCGCCGGTTCCACCTTGAGCTGGGTGCTCAAGTCGCGGTAAGACCGCGCGAAGGCGTTGACCACGTCCGCCGACATGCGCCTATCCTTGTCGCTGTAGGAGATGCTGAGCACGCTGCTGTCGGACGAAGGTTCGACATCGAGGCGGGCCAGCAGGCGATTCGCCATCCAGTCGCGGATGGGCGCCTTGCCTTCGGTTTCCTCATTCCAGGTGTCGCGCATGGTTTCGTTGGAAGGAAGATGCAGATCGTCCACCACCTTGAGCGCTACGCTGCGGTTCTTGATGATATCCACCTGCGTCTGCACGAAGCCCGGCAACTGGGCCGCGAGCAACGGGGAGCCAGTCACGGTATCCACCCCGGTGTAGCTCAGCACCACCTGCGTCGTGGAGCGATAGTACTTGGGCATGATCAGGCTGATCACGGTGGCGCTCAGCACGGTGATGAGAAAGGTCGCGACGATGATCTTGAGCCGCGCGCGCAGCATCAGAAGTAGCGTGGGCAGGTTCATGGCATTCTCCTAGAACAGGCTCTCGCGCACATAGAGCACGTCGTCCGGCTGGATGAGGTCGGTCATCTTGGGCGAAAGCTCCTTGGTGCCGCCGTCCGGCGTCTTGCGTACCAGCTTGAGGCCGCGCTCGGTGCCGCGGTTGGTCGGGCCGCCGCCTTGCGCGAGCGCCTGGATCACGGTCATGTTGCGCTCGATGCGGTAGGCGCCCGGCTTCTGGGCTTCGCCGTAGATGTAGAACACCGGGGCGCGGTGGACATAGACTTCATCCCCCGCCGCCACCAGCACGTTCGCATCCGGCGTGCCGTTGAGGTAGATCGCGGCGAGGTCCACTTCCTTGCGGAACGGCTTGCCTTCGCGCTGACCGCTGAGAATCGCCACGTCGGACGCGCCGGAGGAAAGCCCGCCGGCCAGCGTGAGCACGTCGGTGATGTACATCTTGGAATTCTCGATCGGGAAACGGCCCGGCTTGTTGACCATGCCCAGCACGGAAACCTGATTGCCCGGCGTCACGTACACCACGTCGCCATTCTTGAGCTTCATGTTGGTCTGGCCGGATTCGTCGCTGAACAGCGTGACCAGGTCGACTTCCTGACGGAACGGCTTGCCGTCGCGGTTGCCAGTCACCACAGCGGTACCGCCGCCGGCTTCGGGCACGACGCCGCCAGCCTGCGCGATGATGTCGGACAGGCGCGCGCTGGAAGCCTCCAGCGGATAGCGGCCCGGTTTGCCGACCAGGCCCAGCACGCCGATCTGGCTGCCGCGCACTTCCGTCAGCGCGATGTTCACCTGCGGCTGCTTCACGAATTTGCCGTTCTTGAGCTTGTCGGCGATGAGCTTCTCGGCGGCATTGAGCGACAGGCCGCCCACCTTGACCGTACCGATCAGCGGAAAGGAAATGGTGCCGTCCTCTGCGATGCGCGTTTCGAGCGAGAGGTCGGGATTCTGGAACACGGAAATGCGGAGCGCGTCACCCGGCCCCAGCAGATACCCGGGACTCGCCGCATTGGCTGCTGCTACGGCCTTGTCTGCTGCCTTATCTGCCGCTTTGTCCACGGCCATGGATGCCGGCGCAAAGGCCAGCAGCCCCATCAAGGCGATCAGGGCAAATATTTTTCTAATCATGGTTCACCTCTTTTCTTAATTACCCGGCCATGGGCGCGGGGTGGCCTGCTTATGCCGTTTCGACATGTGCAGGGTTGTAGGCCTCGCGCAAGCGGGCCGAAAGAAGCTGCAGCAATGTGAGCATCAGTTTGTTGCCGAGACGCGGCGCCTGCATGAGGATCTGGTTGAGCGACTGTCGCGTCAGCACGGCAAAATCGGTGGGCGTGGTGGCAATACAGCTGATGAAGCGCGGCTTGCCGTCGATCATGGACGTCTCGCCCACGGTGGAGCCCGGCCCCAGTTCGGCGATCTTCTCGTTGCCGATGCCGGGAATCTGTACCCGCACCTCGGCCGAGCCGGTCAGTATCAGCACCATGTAGTCGCCGTAATCGCCCTCCCGCAAGATCGGGTAGTTGCGCGGCGCGGCGTAACAGTGCAGGTAGTGGCACAGGGCACGAATCTCGTCGATGCCGAAATCGTCGAACAGCCGAATCTGATGAATGATTTCGTAAATTTCATCCATGTAATGTTCGGCCAGCCCCAGGTCGCCGAGGTCGCCATACATTCCATTTTGCGTATCCATCATCCTCATACCGCCCATTTTCAGCTTGTCGAGAAAATCACCGTAGAACATGAGCCTGCTCCGTTACGTCGCCTGCCGAGTCAATAACCACGCGGTTCTGCGTAGGATGAGAACTACCCGTGCAGGTTGGCATTCCCACCTTTCGAAAGTTGGGTCCATGCTAAAAATTGCCTCGTTTTTCAACAATAGGCCAAAGGAACTAAGGGCCTACACAGTGATGGGTTAATTTTTAGTGCTTTGAAAATCAATGATTTTTTAGAGGATAGCGAGGAGCGATGAGAGGGAAAATGGCTCGAAGGAACCGTCATCCGATTCCTACAGCAAATTTGTCTGCAACACGCGACAAGGCAACTTCAAGAAAATCATGAAGTTACAAAGCGACCAAGTGGAGTTGTCGCTTTTTGACGACGAGTCAGAGCTATAAGATTTACGGTGAAAATTATTTTTATCTTTAAATATCAATAAGTTGAAAGTGTGGCATACGAATTGCCTTACACACTCAGCGAGAAGTCGTTTCGCTGTCGGCAGGGTGCAATTAAAGAAATACGTACACCCACGGCTGCCCGGGCATGACGCACCGCCCAGACCAGCTACCCCTGCTTTGTGTCAATCAACTTGCGAAGATAAAAATCATGTCACTCCATACCAAACTGGATAACGGTGAAATGGTGCAGTTCGTCGAACTGCTGCACGAATCACTCAAGGTACGCTCCCACTTCGAATTCCTGCTGTGGTCGCAAGGCAATCTGCAGCAATTCCTGCCACACGACATCATGATCGCAGCCTGGGGCGACTTTTCCCTGGGGCTCGTGTACTTCGATATCGTGTCGGCGATTCCCGGCATACGCACGGGTACGGTTCAGAACACCAACCTGACCCCGCTGCTGAAACGCCTGTTCAGCTACTGGAACGAGCATTCGCGCGCTCCGTTCACGCTCTCGATGAATCAGGGCATCTTCGAGGAAAACGAATTTGCCAATAACCAGCTGGACGGCAATTTCCGCCACATGCGCTCCGCGCTGGTTCACGCCATCAAGGATGTGCGCGGCCGCCACGATTGCCTGTACGTACTCATGAGTTCTTCCGCCGGCGTGCCGGACTCCGCACGCGCCATGCTGGAAGCGCTGCTCCCCTACATGGACAGCTCGCTGCGTCAGCTCGACCACCTGCCGGAACAGATGCCGGCACCGTCATCCTCCCCTGCTCCTTATCAGGAAGCATCGCTCGCCTTCGACGAGGACATGGGCGCCCTGTCTACACGCGAGCTGGAGATCATGGAGTGGGTCCGCAATGGCAAGACCAACTACGAGATCGGAATGATCCTCGATATCAGCGCGTTCACGGTCAAGAACCATCTGCAACGCATTTTCCGCAAACTGGACGTCGTGAACCGCGCCCAGGCCGTCGCCAAACTCAGCAAGCTGGAACTCAATGAATCGGTATAAACCTGCGCCGCGCTTTCGCAAGGCTTTCGGCGTTGCGATTGCGCGCGACAACCTGCTCCACATCACCGAGGCGCTGCTCGATCCGGTCGTCGTGGTATTTGCGGTCTGGATGATCGCCAACAGCTACGAGGGCAGTCTGCACCCGCCGTACCTGATCCTGTCCGTCATTCTGTTTTCGCTGACCTTTCCCAGCAGCTCCAAGATCAATCTGTCGGCCGGCGAAGTCGTCAGTAGCACCCTCGTCAACTGGGTACTCATTGCCGGGCTGGTGATCGGCTTCGGCCTCGCCACCGGTTACATCTCGTATTTCCCCGCCAAGGCCATCCTGACCTGGCTGTGGCTCACGCCAATGCTGCTGATGATGGCGATCTTCCTGCTGCGCATCGTCGCCCCCGTGCTCATCAAGCTGCAGGGCCCGACCAAGCGCACCATCATCGTCGGCGCCAATGAACAAGGGCTCGCGCTGGCCGACCGGCTCGCGGAAAATGACTACATCGCCTCGGAACTGCTCGGTTTCTTCGAGGACCGCAGCGATGAACGCCTGCCGATCAAGGAGATGAAATACCCCATCCTCGGCCCCATCGACAAGATCGCGAGCTACGTGAAGGAAAACCGCGTCAACGTGATCTACCTCTCGCTGCACATGGCGAGTCAGCCTCGCATCGTGAAGCTGCTGGACGAGCTCAAGGACACCACGGCCTCGATCTACTACGTGCCGGATATCTTCCTGTCCGACCTCATCCAGGGGCGCGTCGGCCAGATCGACGACATCCCGGTGGTGGCAGTGTGCGAAACGCCTTTCGTCGGCCTCAACGGCGTGCTGAAACGACTCGCGGACATCCTCATCTCCTCCATGATTCTGTTGATGATCAGCCCCGTGCTCATCGCGATCGCCGTCGGCGTCAAGATGAGTTCGCCCGGTCCGGTCATCTTCAAGCAGCGTCGCTACGGGCTCTATGGCGAGGAGATATTCGTCTACAAATTCCGCTCGATGACGGTGTGCGAAGACGGCGCAAACGTGCAGCAGGCGCGCAAGGACGACCAGCGCATCACGCCGTTCGGCGCCTTTCTGCGCAAGACCTCGCTCGACGAGCTGCCGCAGTTCATCAATGTGCTGCAGGGCTGCATGAGCATCGTCGGCCCGCGTCCGCATGCGGTGGCGCACAACGAGATGTACCGCAAGCTCATCACCGGCTACATGGTGCGGCACAAGGTCAAACCCGGCATCACCGGCTGGGCGCAGGTCAATGGCCTGCGCGGCGAAACCGAGACCCTGGGCAAGATGAAGGCGCGCATCGATTACGACATCGACTACCTGCGCAACTGGAGCCTCAAGCTCGACATGTACATCATCCTGAAAACCGTGCTCGTCGTGTTCAAGGGCCAGGACAATGCGTACTGATGCGGTGACTGGCTGCGCCTTGCGCACTCACGCTTGCAGCGGTCTCTGATTCCGGCGCCACAGGCGCTCTTTCCAACTCCCACAAAAGAAAAAGCATGCGTACTCCATTCTCTCTCCCTGTCCGTCAACTCGCCCTGTCCTGCCTGGTACTGCTCATCGCCGCGATATTCATTGGCGGCGAAGCCCCGGGTGCCGGCGCATTGTTCCCGCCGCCCTGGGACAAGGTTGTGCATTTCGCGGTGTATGGCAGCATCGGCGTTCTGGCCGGGCTGGCCTTCCCTAGCTGGCCCCTGCCCGCGGTCGCGCTGTTTACCGTCGGCGTGGGCGCCTGCGATGAATTCCATCAGGCCTTCCTGCCCGGACGCGAAGCCGGCTTTCCGGATCTGTTCGCCGACCTGGTCGGGACATTGATCTTTCTGCCCATACTGATGTGGATGCGGCGCCTGCTGCCCGCGCGGGCACAGATGCGCCGGGCCTAGCGAGATGCCGGAACCGGAAAAAGAAAAAGGCCCGCGAGGGCCTTTTTCATGAGAACCAGAAACCGGTTCAGATATCGCGCCGGCGGTGAACGATGATTGCCATCATCCCCAGACTGGCCAATATCATTCCCAGCGTGCTCGGCCCATCTCCGCCTTCCGGGGAAAGCAGCTCATAGGGCGCTTGCAGCGCGGACGGGTTAGACATCGAATGCATGCCCCTGTGACGAGGCTGGCCGTCTTCAAAGTAATCGAAGAACGTTTCGGTGGCCTGGGTGACATAGGTGACAACGCCGTGGTCTGCGTGCGACGGCAGCGGCGATAGCGTCGCGGCATCCAGCGTGGTATAGCCGGCAATGCCGAGTGACAGGCTGGCAACAGCCGTCAGCAGTTTTTTCCGAATCATGGTGGGACTCCTTCCATGCTATTGATCAACACGTTGGAGCCATTAAACGCCACCCGCCAACATCGCCCAATAGCCCGAACGGGCTACGCAATAATTAATTGATTTTTAATATTAATTTAATCATTTGAATGCACTTTTGAAGAGCATGGCGAGAGGGTGCGCACCCGTTTTGTGCAAGCGAAATCGCAAGAGGAATCAAAAGGCACTTATACGGCACACGGAGATTTGCTCTACCGAACAAACATTCCATATAAAACAGTTAGTTAATTTTTTGGAACAGCTCTTGCTATTCTTTCCTGCCAGTACACCAACGATGCGTGTGCGCTATTCCATTTAACGAGACAACGGCGTCTATCCAGCACTTGGGGATAGACGCTTTTTTTATGAAGGAAGGATCATGCAGACGCTACTCAGGCTCGCCCCCGAAAGCCCGCTCCTCCCTGCATCGCTGGAGGACATCCAGCGCGCGATTGCCGTCGTGGTCGGCCGTGCCTATGGGTACTTTCGCGAAACCATCATCGATAGCGCCTATCAGCCCATCTACAGCGTGCCGCATCGCCGCATCATCGGACACGAAGGCCTGTTGCGCGCCACCACCGCGCAGGAAGCCCGGCCGGTATCGCCGCTGGATCTGCTGCAAAGCGCTGAAAGCGAATCGCAATCCGTCTATCTCGACCGTTTGTGCCGCGCCGTGCATCTGCACAATTACCAGATCGATAACACCGAAAACCTGTGGCTGTTCCTCAACGTTTCGGCACAAGTCATCAATCGCCGGCGCGATTACGAGCCCTTCTTCGCCGACCTGCTGGCGCACTACCGGGTGTCGCCGCGCCAAGTCGTGATCGAAATCGTCGAAGGCGTGATTCCCGACTTCACGCTGCTGCACGAAGCGGTGGAGTTTTACCGCGATGCGGGCTGCGTAGTGGCGATCGACGATTTCGGCGCGGAGGCGTCGGACCTGGAGCGCATCTGGCGCGTGAGCCCGGACATCGTGAAACTGGACCGCAAGATCATCGCCGCCGCCGAATTCAACCACAAGGCCCGCCGCGTGCTCAAAGCCACCGTAGGCCTGATCCACGAGGCCGGCAGCCTCGCATTGCTGGAAGGAGTGGAAACAGAGACGCAAGCCATGGTGGCGCTCGACAGCAATGCCGACCTGCTGCAGGGCTACCATTTCGCGCGCCCCGAGCCGGTACCGCTCATGGAAGGCGACGGCGGGCTGGCCGATCTCGCGGAACGCCACCCGCCCAGATTGCGCGACGGCATGCAGCACCATTCGTTGCAAACTTACATCCTCGAGTTCAAATGCGCACTGCTGCGCCTCGCAAGCGGTCAGCCGTTACGCGACGCCTGCGCTTCGCTCATCAACCTGCCGCGCATCGAAAATTGCACGGTGACCGATGCGCAAGGGCGACAGATTGGCGCGACCCTGCGGCCGCCGACCGTGCGTCTGGTATCGCGCTTCGCGCCGCTGGAAAACACGCGCGGCGCCAACTGGGCGCACAAGCCCTACCACTACAAGGCGCTCTCGCAGCCAGGCGAATTGCAGATCAGCCACCCCTATCTTTCCATCACCAGCTCGCGCCTGTGCGTCACGCTTTCCGCCGCCTTTCAGGTGGGCAACCAGACGCGGGTGCTGTGCTGCGACGTGGAATGGCTGGAGGAAGGCGAACGCCTGATGTAATCCGGCATCCGGTGTAAAATTGCGGTCCGGCAGCGTATTCTGCTGCCTCTTCATGGACTTGCCCGATGTCGATCTACCTCACCGCCGCCCTTTACAAATTCGTCTCCCTGCCCGATTACGTCGCATTGCAGCAGCCGCTGCTGGATAAATGCAACGCGCTCGGCATCAAGGGCACGCTGCTGCTGGCGGAAGAAGGCATCAACGGCACCGTCGCCGGCCTGCCGGACGATATCCATGCCCTGCTCGATTACCTGCGCAGCGACCCGCGTCTCGCCACCTTGGAACACAAGGAGTCCTGGGCGAAGGAGATGCCGTTCTACCGCATGAAAGTGCGGCTCAAGAAAGAGATCGTCAAACTCGGCGTTCCCGGCGTGGACCCGAACAAGATGGCCGGCAAGTACGTGAAGCCGCAGGACTGGAACGCGCTCATCAGCGACCCGAACGTGGTCGTCATCGACACCCGCAACGATTACGAGGTCGGCATCGGCACCTTCCAGGGCGCGATCAACCCGCATACGCGCACCTTCACAGAACTGCCGCAATGGGTGGATGAGCACAAGGACGTGCTCGACAAACCCAAGATCGCGATGTTCTGCACCGGCGGCATCCGCTGCGAAAAATCCACCGCCTTCATGCGCAGCCTCGGTTACGACGAGGTCTATCACCTCGAAGGCGGCATCCTCAAATACCTCGAAACCGTGCCCGAGGAGCAAAGCCTGTGGCAGGGAGAATGCTTTGTGTTCGACGAGCGCGTCTCGGTCAAGCACGGTCTGGAGCAAGGCAGCTACGAATTCTGCCGCGCCTGCCGCCAACCCATCGGCGAGAAGGAAAAAGCCTCGCCGCTCTACCAAGCCGGCGTGAGTTGCCCGCACTGCCATGGCACCAAGTCCGAAACGCAACTGCAGAGCGTCGCCGAACGCCAGAAGCAGATCGAACTCGCGAAAAAGCGCGGCGAGAAACACATCGGGGCCGAATTCGACCGTCGCAAGAAACCGCGCGAACAATAAGCGCCGCGCATGCAGCACCCTATCCTCTACTCCTTCCGCCGCTGCCCTTATGCGATGCGCGCGCGAATGGCGCTGCTCGTAAGCGGTACCGTCTGCGAACTGCGCGAAATCGCCCTGCGCGCCAAACCGCAGGAAATGCTGCAAGCCTCACCCAAAGGCACGGTGCCCGTGCTTGTGCTGCCGGACGGCAGCGTGATCGACGAGAGCCTGGACATCATGCTGTGGGCGCTGCGGAAAAACGATCCGGAACAATGGCTCGCACCCGAAACCGAATCGCTGGAAGCGATGCTGCAACTGATCGCGCACAACGACGGCGATTTCAAACGTCACCTCGACCGCTACAAATACCCGGATCGCTACGAAAACGTCGATCCGCTGCAACATCGCGTTGCGGCCAGCCTTTTCCTTGCCTCGCTGGAGGAGCGCCTCGCCCGGCATCCCTTCCTGTTCGGCCCGCGCCCCGCGCTCGCCGACATCGCCATCTTTCCCTTCATCCGCCAGTTTGCCGAAACCGACCGTACTTGGTTCGATGCGCAGCCATGGCCGAACCTGCAACGCTGGCTCGCCGGTCTGCTGGCCTCAACGTCATTCGAGCAGGCCATGCGCAAATTCGAGCTCTGGCGCTCCGACGCCGACATCATTTTCCTTTCAGCCAAGCCTTGATTCACGGGCTACAAGAAGCTGAAAACAAACTCAAACTCATCCTTACAATCTTTAACCGGAACCCCGCTGCATCCGCGCGTTCCAACCTTCGTTCAAACAACAATCCTTTGAAGGAGACTGAAATGCGCAAGCACACCATTATCGCAGCCACCATCATCGCCCTCGTTGGCACCGGCTGCGCCAACATGACCGAAACCCAGAAGGACACCGCCAAGGGAGCCGGCATCGGCGCCGCAGGCGGAGCCGTGCTGGGCGGGATCGCCGGCAAGGGCAAGGGCGCCGCCATCGGGGCGGCCGTGGGTGCCGGGGTAGGCGCGCTCGCGGGGAATGTCTGGTCCAAGAAGATGCAGGCGCAGAAGGAACAGATGGAGCAGGCCACGGCCGGCACCGGGGTTGAAGTAACCAAGACCGAGGATAATCGCCTCAAACTGGAAATCCCGAGTGATATTTCCTTCGATACCAACCGCGCAGACATCAAGCCGAATTTCCGGCCCATCCTCGACAAATTCGCGAGCGGGCTCGTGAACAATCCCGCCGCCACCGTGCATATCATCGGCCATACCGACAGCACCGGCAGCGATGCGATCAATAATCCGTTGTCGGTCAATCGTGCCGCCAGCACGCGCGACTACCTCACGGCTCGCGGCGTAGCCGCCAGCCGCATCGCAATCGACGGACGCGGTTCCCGCGAGCCGATTGCGTCCAACGATACGGCCGAGAATCGCGCCAAGAACCGGCGCGTCGAGATTTTCGTCGCCGAGCCGCAACCCCAGGCACAGCAGCAACCTCAGCAACAATAACCTTTCTACCCAACCCCCGGCCCTGCCGGGGGTTTTTCTTTGCGGAACCCATGACAGAGAAAGAGAAAATGCTGGCGGGCCAGCTCTACAACCCCGCCGACCCTGAGCTCGTCGCCGAGCGCTTGCACGCCCAGCGCCTTTGCCAGACGCTCAATCAACTGGACCCGGCCGACCTCGACCGCAAGGCCGAGCTGCTGGCCGAACTGTTCGGCCAGCCCGTTTCCGGCTTCATCACGCCGCCCTTCCATTGCGACTATGGCTACAACATTGCGCTTGGCGAGAACGTGTATTTCAACGTGAACTGCGTGGTGCTGGACGTGATGCCGGTCAGGGTAGGCAACAACGTGCTGATCGGCCCGGGCGTGCATATCTATACCGCTACGCATCCGATCGAAGCCGAGGAACGACGTACCGGGCTGGAATCGGGCAAGCCGGTAACGATAGAAGACGATGTGTGGATAGGCGGGCGGGTGGTGGTTTGCCCCGGCGTGCGCATAGGCGCCGGCTCTGTGATCGGCACCGGTAGCGTAGTGACGCGTGACATTCCCTCAGGCGTGCTGGCTGCCGGCAGCCCGTGCAAGGTCATCCGCCGGATTTGAAAGAAAACGCTAGCGGGTGCGGTACACCCGGTAATCCTCGCTACCGTTCTCGTCGATAGGCTCCTGGCGCAAATCCCGCGTGCTGTCGATCCGGTAATCGCGCCGCGAATCCGGCACGCCAAGCCGATTGCGCAAGGAAGACGTGCCGTACACCCGCTCGCCGGGATCGCTCAATCGCCCGCGACTCTGGTCGATACGCTTGCGCTCGCGCGACGGGCTGGCAAGGTCATCCAGGCTGCGGCTGCGCTTGCCGTCGATATTGAGCCGGTCGCGCGAAAGCTGGTCCAGCGAGCGCGCATCGCCTTCGCGATCGGTGTGGGGATCATACATGCCGCGAGTGGGATCGCGTACTTCCGGCACCTTGCGCGGTGCACGCGGCGGCTTCGCCTCTTCCGGTGCGCCGGGTTCGGCTCTCGATCGTTCCACCGCTCCTGTCTCGACCGGAACGATGATGACTGGCTCGACGCGATAACGATCCTCCGGGTTGCCGGCCGCATCGCCCGCAATGGCGGGGGTCGCGTATGCGGCAGCCAGAATGCTCAAGCCGAAAACACCCAGGTAGCGTATCTGCATCAACTCGAGAATCTCCCGATAAAACAAGCTATCCCGTTAGGACAGCCCGCGCTGCAAACCGTTGCGTAAAACGCAAGACGCTTGATGCAGCGCGAATATCCGCGACACATGAAAAACGGGCCGCAAGACCCGTTTTTCGCCTGGTAAATGGCTAATGATTGCGCTCGTTCTGCCGGCCGGAATCCTGCTTCTTTTCCCCTCCGCGAAACATCCGGTTCGCCGCATTTCCGGGCAAATCGCTTCGCCCATCATCGCGCGCCTCGCCTCCCCGCGCACTGCCGCGCTCTCCACGTGACGGCGCAGGCACGGCTTCTCGTCGCTCCTGCTCCTGCACGCCGAACCGGCCCGGAGACTCCCGCGGCTGTTCACGGCGTTCGATCGCACGCGGCTGAGGGCGCTCGCGCTCCGGCACCTCCTCACGCTCGGTGCGCGGCAGAGCCTCGGGCATGGCGGGACGCGGGTCCCTCGCATCCTGTCGCGGAGCATCGAACCGCTGCGGCGCAGACGGCGATTCCTTGAATTCCTTGAAATCGCGCAGTTGCTTGACTTCGCGCCCTTCATCCTCGCGCTGCTCGCGCACGCGGCTTTCGAAGGAAGGAGGTGCTGCTTCGCGGCGTTCGTTGTAGCGTTGCGGCTGCTGCGGACGCGGGCGTTCTTCCCCGGCCCGCTCGCCGTACTGCGGCCGACCCGGCTCCCGGACATCAGGCTTGGGCACGGTGATGAATCGCTCGTTCTCACGCGTGCGGAAACGCGAGCCTTCGTCCGTTGCAGGCTTTCCACCCTTGCGGTCGCTGCTGCTCCACGGCAACTTCTGCTCGTGCGGCGCACGCGTGGCGACGACAGGGCGATTCAGCGCTTTTTCCGGCACGCGCACTTTACCGGGAGAGCCGATAGTCACGCTCTCGGCAGCAGGCTTGATCGGCAATGCACCGCGCACCAGGGTTTTCTTTTGCGCCTGGATATTCGGAACGGCTGCGGTTTGTACATAACCCTTGCCGAATCGCTCGTGAGGGACGGCGACAAATGCATTGCCGACGCGCGTATTCACATACTGAATATTGGTGACATTAATGGTCGTGGTGTTCTTGATGACGACATTGTTGACCACGCGCGGACCGCCCCAGCCGCCCCAGTACGGGTGACCGACGAAGCGCGGCCGGCCCCACCACGGCACGAGAGGTTCGCCCCAACTGAGCGCTACCCAGCCGACCGAGCCGCCGATGGTGATCGATACACCGCTGCCCACACCATAAAACGCCACCAGCGCGGGGGAATACACCGCACGCCGCACGACCGGCCCCGGAGCCCAGGCCCAGTAACCGCTCACATACACCCAGCGGCCATAATGGAACGGTGCCCAGCCCCATGGCGAATCATCGATCCAGGTCCATTGGTAATAGGGATCCCATACCCAGCGCCCGGTACTGTATGGCGCCCAGCCATGGGCCACTTCAGGCACCCACACCGTGCCGTAATCCGGCACGACTCGCCAGCGGCCGTAGCGGTCCAGATCGTCGGCACCGGCGATGTCGGACGAAAGATAGCGCTGGCTGGCGGTATCGAGAACCTCTTCGGTGCGCTCGTAATTCCAGCGGTCCCACCGGTCGGGTTCAGGCGCCACGTAAGTTTCAGCCTTTGCCACGTTGTCGCCATCGACGACGATCTCCTCCGAAGGATAGATGCTCATGGCCGAGCCTCCGGCGGGCACTATCGTGGCCTGGCCGCCGCGGCGCGTGATGAAGTGCACGTCGTCATCCACCTCGACGCGGTAATAGCCGGGACGGTCGATGGTGAACAAGGCGTTGGGGGTATTGAGTTCGATCGCGAAACCGGCAGGCAATGCACGCAAATCGAATGAAACGCGCCCGGAGGTCACCTTGACCTGCAGAAAATCGACGCTCTGATTCACCACGCTAAGCTCGGTGTCGTCGCTGGCGCGTATGAAAGCACGGCTGCCGAACTGCAGTTCCAGCGTACCGTCGCCGTCCACGTACAGGGCATCCCCCGGCGCCAACGGAGTGTTGAGGCGCGCATCGGTCCAGTCTTCGGCGCCGTTGCGCCAGAAACCCACGTCGCCTTCGAGATAGCTGAGACGCAGCGGGCTGATCGCGTTCGGGTCGTCCTCCTGCGCAAAGGCGGGAATGGCGAACAGCGCGATCAGAAAAAGAAGGCTGGCGGTAAGGGTACGCGTTAAAACTGTCATGAGTCACTCTCTTGCAGCATTTCGACAAGACAAGAACGCTGCGGCCGAGGTTTGGGTTTACCTGTAAGACAGCACTGAGGCAGAACCGTTGCCGGAACTTTTCGAGTAAGCTGATGGTTCAATGGATACACCCTGCTTACCCTGCTTGCGTCTCTTTCATGACTTCTGAACACGTTATCGAGGTTTCCGGCCTCACCAAGATTTTCGGCCCGGTGAGGGCCGTGGATGGCATCGATTTCCAGGTACGCGACGGCATCACCACGGCACTGCTGGGCGGCAACGGCGCCGGCAAGACGACCACGATCGCAATGCTGCTCGGCCTGTTGCTGCCGACGGCGGGCAGCATCCGCATCTTCGGCAAGGATATGCTGCATCACCGCTACAAGCTGCTGCACCGCATGAATTTCTCGTCGCCTTATGTCGATCTGCCGCACCGGCTCACCGTACGGCAGAACCTCACGGTATACGCCCATCTCTACCGTTTGCGCGACGTGAAGCAGCGCATCCGCCTGCTGACGGAAGACCTGGGCATCGTCGAAGTGCTGGACCGCCCCTATGGCAAGCTGTCCGCCGGGCAGAAAACGCGCGTCGCACTCGCGAAATCGCTGCTCAACGCGCCCGAGCTGCTGTTGCTGGACGAGCCGACCGCCTCGCTCGACCCCGACACCGCCGACTATGTGCGCAGCTATCTGGAAAATTACCAGCGCCAGAGCGGCGCGACGATATTGCTGGCCTCGCACAACATGAGCGAGGTGGAGCGCATGTGTTCGGAGGTGGTCATGATGAAGCGCGGCAAGGTGGTGGACAGCGGCGCGCCAAAAGAGCTGATCGCGCGCTACGGGCTCAACAACCTGGAGGAAGTTTTCATCGACATCGCCCGCCGGCCGCAACAGGAGACGGCATGAACAACATCACCCAGGCGGATATCGCTTTCTCTCCGCGCCGCATCGGTGCCATGGTGCTGCGTCACGTCTACCTGCTGCGCGCCTCGTGGCCGCGCATACTGGAACTCATCTACTGGCCCACCGTGCAGATGGTGCTGTGGGGCTTCATCACCGTGTTCCTGGCGCAGAACAGCAGCTACATCGCACAGGCAACGGGCGTGCTGCTGTCCGCCGTGCTGCTGTGGGACGTGCTGTTCCGCGGTCAGATCGGTATTGCGCTGGTGTTCATGGAGGAAATGTATTCGCGCAACCTCGGCCACCTGTTCGTAAGCCCGTTGCGGCCTTATGAAATGGTCGTGTCGCTGCTGCTCATGAGCCTGCTGCGCACGCTCATCGGCGTCGGCGGTGCTGCATTGGTGGCGATTCCGCTGTTCGGCTACAACGTGTTCGACCTCGGCCTGCCGCTCATCGCGTTCTTCCTCAACCTGATCGTGATGAGCTGGGCCATCGGCCTGCTGGTTGCAGGTGTCGTAATGCGTTACGGCCTGGGCGCGGAAAGCATCGCCTGGGTCGCCATTTTCGCGCTGCAGCCGCTTTCCGCCGTGTATTACCCGATCGCCGTACTGCCCGAATGGCTGCAGCCGGTAGCATGGGCGTTGCCAGCCAGCCATGTGTTCGAGGGCATGCGCGAACTGCTGTTCCAGCACACGTTCAATGTGCATCAATTGCTGACCGCGGCCTGGATCAACGTAATTTATATCATCGGCGGCGTGGCCATATTTCTCGGGTTTTTCCATTCCGCGCGGCAAAAAGGCCTGCTGTTGCACGTAGGGGAGTAATCTTTACTGCTGCCTGCGCCCATCATTTCGGGCAGTGACCTTATCGTTACTGAAGGAGGATAGCGACATGCGACACTCTCGAATGGTTTGCTCAGCTGTACTCTGCTTGTTCCTCGCTGCCCCGGCCATGGCCGAGGACGTGCTGCTTCAGAAAAACCTCTCGCTCGCGCTCGCACGCGACGCTGCCGAAGCAGCCCTGCAATACTGCACAAGCAAGGGCTGGAAAGTTTCGGTGGCAGTAGTAGACCGCGCCGGCCAGCTCAAACTTCAGCTGCGCGGCGACGGCGCTGGTCCGCACACCCTCGATTCCAGCCGCCGCAAGGCTTACACCGCCGCATCGATGCGCGAAAGCACCGGCAAGATGCTGGAGATTTCGCAGAAAAGCCCGGCGGCCGCGACCTTGCCGATGATAGACGGACTGCTGCTGTTGGGTGGAGGCTTGCCCATCAAGGCCGGTGACGAAGTTATCGGCGCCATCGGCATTGGCGGCGCTCCTGGCGGACATCTGGACGACGAATGCGCCGAAGCTGGCATCGCCCGTATTCGCGACAGACTGCAGCCTTGAATTTTCCTTCCCGGGGAGTGCAACACCCCCTATGTAACAATAGTCATAGGATTGATATCAAAAGATATTCCACACATTTGCAGGAATAGGCCTATGATATTTACTCGCCATCCCGAGAAAGGGACAGCACCATGATTCCCCGTATCAATGTCATCACCCTGCCGGTAGACGATATTCAGCGTTCGATTCTGTTCTATCGCGATGGAATGGGTCTCACGCCCGATGACACCGAGCGCCGCGAGCTGCCTTACGGCCGCATCGTCCACTTCAACCTGCAATCCGGCCTCAAGCTGGCGCTCTGGTCGCGTGAAGAAATCGGCGGGGAGCGAACCCAGCAATGCCTGCCCTTGTTCGCACTGAGCCACACCGCCTCCAGCAAAACCGAAGTCTTCATCCTGATGGCCCAGGCGGAACGCGCCGGCGCCAATATCGTCCAGCAGGCAGCTCATACCTATTGGGGAGGCTATGCCGGTTATTTCCGTGACCCGGACAGCTATTTGTGGGAAGTCGCCTGGCTGCCACACAGCCAGATCGTGGAAGGCGAAAAGCCAGCCGTCGTAGCTTGCGAATAATCCGGTTTTATCCCTGCATACAACGCAATATCTCAATCTGGGTATTGCATCAAAGCGAGCGATAGGTAATTCTTTACCTGTCACTCCCAACAAAAACAGTCTCATGCCTACCCTTTACTCTTCGGTCTGCTCGGCCGGTTGTCTTTTTCCGCGCACTTGCGCCCTGCCCGCATGATGGCCGGCTTCAAACATGTCCTGACCGGACGCCCGTTTCGCTGGGTCATCGGCAGCATTGCCGGACTGCTGGCCCTCTATCTCGCCATCGGCTATTTCGCGGTCGACCCGCTCGCCAAAAAGCTGCTGCCCTGGTTTGCGGAAAACAAACTCGCGAGCCGGCTCACGGTTGAGCGCGTGGAGTTCGATCCGCTGCGCCTGATCCTGACCGTGGACAACCTGCGCCTCACCCGCCGCGACGGCCAGCCGCTCGCCGGGCTCGGCAAATTGCATGTGGATCTGGAAGCGGGCGGCCTGTTCCGCCGCGCCTGGCATTTACGCGATATCCGGCTGACCAAACCCAGCGCCCATCTGGAAATCGGCAGCGACGGCAAGCTCAACTGGGCCGAACTCATCGCCAAGCTCAACGAAGACAAGGAGCCGGACGACGGCACCATTCCGCGCGTGCTGCTCGACCATATCCTCATCGAGCAAGGCAGCCTGCATTATGCAGAGCGCAACCGCGCCACTCCGTTCGTGACCGAACTCTCTCCGCTCGCGCTGGAACTGGACGGTTTTTCCACGCTGCCGCAAGACCGCGGCGATTACCTGATTGCCGCCCGCATGCCCGACCAGGGCGCTACTTTGCGCTGGAAAGGCACGTTCGGCGCGAATCCGGTCTCGTCGGCTGGCGAAATCCAGCTGAACGGGCTCAAGCTCACCAAGCTGGCCCAGGCCATACGCAAGGAAACGCTTCCGGTCAGCGTCACCGCGGGCGAACTCGGCGCCACCCTGCATTACGACTTCGCGATGGTAAACGTGCCCAACCAGCCCGAGCCCAAGCCGCAAGCGCTTCTCAGCCAGGTTGCGCTCACCCTGTCGCACCTTGCCGCACAGCTCAATCCGCAAACCCAGGTGTCGCTGGAACAGGCCAACGCGACGCTGCCCCAGCTCGACCTCGCGCTGCATGAGGGCGGGCGCATCCACGTGCAGGGGCTGCAGCTGCAAGCCGACAAGCTCGCACTGACGCAGCAAGGCCAGCACTTGTTCGCATTACACCGATTGAATGTCTCCGACATCGCTTATGCCGCTGCGGACAATCAACTGGATATTGCACAGATCCTGCTGGAGCAAGGTGAGATTTCCGCTTTGCGCGGCAAGGATGGCGTAATCGACTGGCAAAGCGTGGGACCAGACATTCCCCCGGCCCCGGTGGAAGCAAAGGCGGAAACAGAGCCATCGGCGACGCCCTTCCGCTTCAACATCGGCAGCATCCGATTGCAGCAGTGGAAGGCGGAATTCGAGGACCGTACCTTCGTCAAACCGCTACGCCTCGGCGTGGACAACATGGATCTCGCACTCGCCGTGCGCGACGAGGGCAAGGGCATTGCGGTGGACGGCATCGAAGCCGGCTTCGGCAAGCTCGCGCTGCACTCCCCCCTCTCCCCGCAACCGGTCGCGCGCCTCGCCGACATCAAGATCGCCCAGGGCACGGTCACACTCGAAGATCACACAGTGAAATTGCCGGCCATCACTCTTTCCGGCCTCGAAACCAGCGTGACTATCGATGCGCAGAAAGCCGTCAACTGGCTCGCGATCCTCGAAACCGTCCCGGTACAGGCCTCGCCCGCCCCGGCGCCGACATCGGCTACGCCAGCGCCCGTCTGGAATGTCGGGCTGGACGCACTACGTCTGGAAAACGCGACCGTGCATGTCGAGGACAAAAGCCAGGGCGCGCCGATTGCACTGGATATCCAGAACGGCCTGGTCGAGTTGCGCAATACCTCGCTCGACCTCGCCAAACCCATCCCCATCAAGGCCGGCTTCAAGATCAAGCAAGGCGGGCGTTTCAACGCGGACGGCAAACTCTCACTCGCACCGCTCAAGGGCGACCTCAACCTCAAGCTGGAAGGCCTGCCGCTCGCGCCGTTCTCGCCCTACCTCAACCGCCCGACGCTGCTCAAGCTGACCGGCGGCGAGGCGGCAGCACACGGCAAGCTATCGCTCAAGCCGGCAAAAACGTTCTCCGGCCAATTCAATGGCGGCTTTGCGGTACAAAACCTCGAAATCACGGAGGAGGCAGATAATCGTTCCTTCCTGCGCTGGAAATCCGTATCCACCAATTCGCTGCAGCTCGGCCTCGCGCCCAATCGCGTGCACATGGACGAGCTGCGGATAGAGCATCCCATCGGCAGCCTCATCATTTTCGAGGACCGAACCATGAACGTGCAGCGCATGCTGCGCCCGGCCGCCACCAGCACTACCCAGCCCGCACCCACAGCCGGCAGTACCGAAAAGAGCGAACCTTTCCCCGTCAGCGTGAATCGCCTCAGCATCGCCGATGCCGATCTCGAATTCGCGGACCTGTCGCTGGTGCCGCAATTCGGCACGCATGTGCACACGCTTTCCGGCGTCATCAATGGCCTCTCGACCGACCCCGACAGCGCGGCGCAAGTGGAACTGGACGGCAAGGTGGACGACTACGGCTCGGCCCGCGTGCGCGGGGCGCTGCAGCCCTTCCGCGCCACCGAGAACACCGATCTCAAGGTCGCCTTCCGCAACCTTGAAATGAATCGCTTGACGCCCTATTCCGGCAAGTTCGCCGGCCGCAAGATCGATTCCGGCAAGATGTCGGTGGATCTGGAATACAAGATCAAGAACCGTCAGCTCTCGGGCGAGAATAAATTCGTCATCAATACGCTCAAGCTGGGCGAGCGTGTGGAAAGCAAGGACGCGGTAGACCTGCCGCTCGACCTCGCGATCACACTGCTGGAAGACAGCAACGGCGTCATCGATCTCGATCTGCCGATCTCCGGCAATCTCGACGACCCGCAATTCAGCTACGGCAAGATCGTGTGGAAGGCTATCGTCAACGTGATCAGTAAAATCGCCACCGCCCCTTTCCGTGCGCTCGGCAAGCTGCTCGGCATCAATTCGGAAAAGCTCGAGGCCATTGCCTTCGATCCGGGCGAAAGCGGCCTGCTGCCGCCGGAACAGGAGAAACTCAAGCTGCTTGCGGATGCGATGGCAAAGAAAACGGCGCTGGTACTGCGCATCACGCCCGCGTTCGATCCCGTCGCCGACAAGGCCGCGTTGCAGGAACAGGCTACGCGCCGCGCGGTCCTCAAGGAAATGGGGGTTGCGCTCAAGGAGGGCGAGCAGCCCGGCCCGGTGGACCTCAACAACGTCAAGGTACAGACCGCGGTGGAAAACCTGCACAAGGATCTGAAGGGTGAGTCGCGCAGTCTCAAGGCGGTGGACGCGGTACGCGATTATTTCCGCAAGCCCAAGCCCGAAGAGCTGCCGCGCTATGAAACCATGCTGAAGGAGCTGAAGGATGCCGCCAAGGTGCCGGACAGCGACTTGCAGGCGCTGGCAAAAGCGCGGGGCGAGGCGATCCGCGGCTACCTTACCGGCAAGGGCGGCCTCGCGGCAGAACGCGTGACGCTGGCGGAGACCGACAAGGTTTCCAGCGGCAGCAAGGCAGTTCCGCTCAAGATGGAACTCGGCGTGGACAAGGGCGGACATTGAGATGATGACCATGATGGATGAACTCGCGGCGCAAACCGGTATCCATTCCTTAGCGTCCTTCATCCATCAAGAATAGCGAGGCTCATATGGTCGCCTGGATCCCGGCTTTCAAAACCCTGCTCCCTTACGTCACCCAAATCGTTTCACTGGCCGTCCCCGCCTTTACCATGCGCACCGAGGCCGGCGGTTCGCAGGAGGTGGTGCATCAGCAGATTCAGGAACTGCAGGAAGCCGCCGTGCGCAATACCGAAGCGGTCAAGGGGCTGGCATCGCAGTTGCAGAAAGGCATCGCCGATATCGACGCCGGCGCGGCACGCATCGAGAAGGAACTGCAGAAAATTCGCCAGCTGTGCGTCATCGCAATCACCATTTCCGGCGTGGCCATTGTGCTGTCCGTGATTGCCTTGCTGGTGAAAATCTAACGAAAGGAAGCACCGTGGCCAGACAGATATTCGTGAATTTGCCGGTGAAGGACTTGCCGCGCAGCGTTGCTTTTTTCACCGAGCTCGGCTTTATCTTCGACCCTAAATTCACCAATGACAGTGGGACCTGCATGATCGTCGGCGAAAATATTTTCGTAATGCTGCTGGTCGAGTCGTTTTTCCAGAGCTTTATCAAGAAGGAGATTTGCGACGCGCGCCACAGCACCGAAGTGCTGGTGTGCCTCTCGTGCGAGAGCCGCACTGAAGTGGACGAATTAGTGGCAAAAGCCGTCGCGGCCGGCGGGACGATACCGCGCGATCCGGAAGACCATGGCTTTATGTACGGCCATGCATTCGAGGACCTGGACGGCCACATCTGGGAACTGGTGTACATGGTGCCACAGGCCTAAGCACGCCTAATTCAACGCGGACTTCCCTGTCGCGTATCAAAAGAAAAGGCCTGCCGCAGCCGAAGCTGGCGGCAGGCCCCTTTTACATTTGCATCAAATCACGGCCACGATGAGCAGCGCCACGATATTGATGATCTTGATCAGCGGATTGATCGCCGGCCCGGCCGTATCCTTGTAGGGATCGCCCACGGTATCGCCGGTCACCGCCGCCTTGTGCGCTTCCGAGCCCTTGCCGCCATGATGCCCGTCCTCGATGTGCTTCTTGGCGTTGTCCCACGCACCGCCGCCGACGGTCATCGAAATCGCGACGAACAGGCCGGTCACGATCGTGCCGATCAATAGGCCGCCCAATGCCTGCGGGCCGAGGAGCAAGCCGACCAGGATAGGCGCCAGCACCGGCAGCAGCGAGGGAACGATCATTTCCTTGATGGCAGACTTGGTCAGCATATCCACCGCACGCGAGTAATCCGGCTTCTCGGTATGGTCCATGATGCCCGGGATTTCCTTGAACTGGCGGCGCACCTCCACCACCACGGACGAAGCCGCGCGGCCTACCGCTTCCATCGCCATCGCCCCGAACAGGTAGGGAATCATGCCGCCGATCAGGAGACCGACCAGCACCATGTGATTGGACAGGTCGAAGGTGGTATCGACTCCCGCGTGTGTGCTCAAGGCGTGCGTGAAGTCGGCAAACAGCACCAGCGCGGCCAGGCCGGCAGAGCCGATGGCATAGCCCTTGGTCACCGCCTTGGTGGTGTTGCCGACGGCATCCAGCGGGTCGGTAATGTCGCGGATCGCCTTGGGCAGGTGCGCCATTTCCGCAATGCCGCCCGCGTTGTCGGTAATCGGCCCGTAAGCGTCGAGCGCGACGATGATACCGGCCATCGACAGCATCGCGGTCGCGGCGATGGCAATACCGTACAAGCCCGCGAGGTAGTGCGCACCGAGGATACCGAGGCAGATCACCAGCACCGGCGCAGCGGTGGCCTTCATCGAAATGCCGATACCGGCGATGATGTTAGTCGCATGACCGGTGGTGGACGAGCCTGCGACATGGCGCACCGGACCATATTCGGTCGCGGTGTAGTACTCGGTGATCACCACCATGGCGGCCGTCACGGCGAGACCGATGAGCGTGGTGAGGTAGATGTCCATCGCGGAGTATTCGAGACCGCTGTCCGCCATCATCCAGTTGGTGACCGGATAGAACGCGATGGCCGAAAGCACTCCGGAAACGATGAGGCCGCGGTACAACGCGTTCATGATCTTGCCGCCCTCGCGCGCCTTGACGAAGAAAGTGCCCGCGATGGAAGCCACGATGGAAATGCCGCCCAGCACCAGCGGATAGGTCAGCGCGTTCTCCGAACCCGGCATGAGCAGCGCGCCCAGCAGCATGGTCGCGATAATGGTCACGGCGTAAGTCTCGAACAGGTCGGCCGCCATGCCCGCGCAGTCGCCGACGTTGTCGCCCACGTTGTCCGCGATCACCGCCGGGTTGCGCGGGTCGTCCTCGGGAATGCCGGCCTCGACCTTGCCCACCAGGTCGGCGCCCACGTCAGCGCCTTTGGTAAAGATGCCGCCGCCGAGACGCGCGAAGATGGAAATCAGCGAGCTGCCGAATGCCAGCCCCACCAGCGGACCGGTATTTACCGCTTCGCCCTCGGGCGTGATCATGGTCAGGAAAACGTAGTAGCCGGCCACGCCCAGCAAGCCCAGCCCCACCACCAGCATGCCGGTGATCGCCCCGCCGCGGAAAGCGACGTTGAGCGCGGCGTTGATGCCGCCATGCGCGGCTTCCGCCGTACGCAGGTTGGAACGCACCGAGATGTTCATGCCGATGTAACCGGCCGCCGCGGAAAGCACCGCTCCGACCGCGAAACCGATCGCCGTGAGACTGCCCAGAGCCACCCAGATGATGGCGAACAGCAGCAGCCCGACCAGACCGATGGTGCCGTATTGCCGGTTGAGGTAGGCGGAGGCGCCCTCCTGAATGGCGGAAGCGATTTCCACCATGCGCGCATTCCCCGCAGGTCGCGCCAGTACCCACATGATCGTCACGCCGCCGTAGATGATTGCGAGTACAGCACATGCCAAAGCAAACACGATACTTTCCGACATCAAACATCCCCTCCTTCGATGACAAGGCCGATTCTATGGGTCAGCCAGGGCCCTTCTTCTAGATCACGACAACTACCTTTCTCCTATCGATACGAAAACGCCGTCCAAGGACGGCGGTAGTGCACTTACAAGCTGAATTCCGGCAGCCGCCGTTGCACGGCGACGTTCTTGAGCGTCACGTAGACCGGCAAACCGCTCTCGTACTTGGGGTAATCCTCGCCCGCGATGAGCGGCCGCAAGTAGCGTTTGCACTGCTCGGTAATGCCGAAGCCGTCCTTGCTGATGAAGTCGAGCGGCATGAACTTCTCGACATTCGCGACATCCTTGAGCTCGGCATGGCCGATGCGATACTTGTAAGGCGCATCCGAGGTGCGGATGATGGCCGGCATCACCGAATTCTTGCCCTTGAGCGCGAGATCGACCGCAGCCTTGCCCAACTCGTAGGCCTGCTTCACGTCAGTTCTGGACGCGATATGGCGTGCAGCACGCTGCAGGTAATCGGCCACGGCCCAGTGATAACGATGCCCCAGCGTCTCTTTGATCATGTTGGCCACCACCGGTGCGGCGCCGCCCAGCTGAGCATGCCCGAACACGTCCTTGATGCCCTGCTCGGCGATGAACTTGCCGTCGGGATAATGACAACCTTCGGACACCACCACCGTGCAGTGACCGTGCTTTTTGACCTTCTTGTCCACCTGAGCGAGGAATTTCTCAGGGTCGAACTCGACCTCCGGGAACAGGATCACTACCGGAAAGCCGTAGTCTTCCACCAATCCGCCCGCTGCCGCGATCCAGCCGGCATGACGCCCCATCACCTCGATCACGAAAATCTTGGTCGAGGTCTTGCACATGGAACGCACGTCGAAGCTCGCTTCCAGCGTGGAGATCGCGATGTACTTGGCCACCGAGCCGAAACCGGGGCAGTTGTCGGTGACAGGCAAGTCATTGTCCACGGTCTTGGGGACATGGATCGCCTGGATGGGGTAGCCCATGCTTTCCGAAAGCTGGGAAATCTTGTAGCAGGTATCGGCCGAATCGCCGCCGCCGTTGTAGAAGAAATAGCCGATGTCGTGCGCCTTGAATACCTCGATGAGGCGCTCGTATTCGCGGCGGTTGGCGTCGAGACTTTTGAGCTTGTAGCGGCAGGAGCCGAATGCACCGGAAGGCGTATAGCGCAGTGCGGCGATGGCCTCGTCGGACTCCTTGCTGGTATCGATGAGGTCTTCGGTCAGCGCGCCTATGATGCCGTTGCGGCCCGCGAATACCTTGCCGATCTTGTCCGGATGCTTGCGTGCGGTTTCGATGACGCCGCAAGCGGACGCATTGATGACGGCCGTCACGCCGCCGGATTGCGCGTAAAACGCGTTTTTGATTTTCTTCGACATTTACAGCCCTACTCCTCCGTGCGCATTGAACAACTCCCGCGCAGATCCATGAGGGAGCGTCGAAACCGCTTGGGTGTTGCAGGAAACGTCCGCCTTGCAATGACGGCAAGGCGTCGTCAAAGCTTAACGCAAAAAGCAGGGAAGCGGAATAAAGGGCACAAAACAAAACGCCCGGCACAGGCCGGGCGTTTGGCAGCGGATTGCAATCAGAACGCCGGCTTGTCCTCGGCGCTGTTGTAGCGCTCGACACCAGCCAGGATTTCCTGACGCGCGGCGTCGATGCCTTCCCAGCCATCGACCTTGACCCACTTGCCCTTGTCGAGATCCTTGTAGTGCTCGAAGAAGTGGCAAATCATGGTCAGACGCCATGCGGAAACGTCGTTGTAATCCTTGAAATGGCTGTACAGGCCGCACACCTTGTCCACGGGCACGGCCAGCACCTTGGCGTCGGGACCGGCTTCGTCGGTCATCTTCAACATGCCGAGCGGACGGCAGCGTACCACCACGCCGGGGATAAGCGGCACGGGAGTAATCACCAGCACATCGACCGGGTCCCCGTCTTCAGAGAGCGTATGCGGAATGTAGCCGTAGTTGCACGGATACTGCATGGAAGTGCCCATGAAGCGGTCTACGAAGATCGCGCCGGTTTCCTTGTCCACTTCATACTTGACCGGATCGCCCTGCATCGGGATTTCAATGATGACGTTGAAATCGTTGGGGATGTCCTTGCCGGTCGGCACATTGGTGAATGCCATTTCGAGTCAGTCCTTAACCAAAAAGTCCGTAATTATAAGGGATTTAGGTTTCAACTTCCTTAGTCCTTGTGACTAGCAGGCTGACAACGACAGAAATCGCAAGTATCACCGCCACAAATAACAGCGACAGCAGCACCGGTACATGGAACCAGTTCGCGATCAGCAGCTTGATGCCGACGAACACCAACACCACCGCCACACCGTATTTGAGCAGGTGGAATCGGTCCGCCATGTCGGCGAGCAGGAAGTACAGCGCGCGCAGGCCGAGAATCGCAAAAATGTTCGAGGTGAACACGATGAACGGATCGGTCGTCACCGCGAAAATCGCGGGAATCGAATCCACCGCGAAGATGACGTCGGTGAGTTCTACCATCACCAGCACCGCGAACAGCGGCGTGAAGTAGCGCAGGCCGTTCTTGACCGTGGTGAAATACTCGCCGTGATATTCGTCCGTCATGCGCAGATGGCCGCGCATCCATTTCAGGATCGGATTGTTCGCGAGATCGGGCTTGTGCTCGGCGAACAGGATCATCTTGATGCCGGTGAACACCAGGAAAGCGCCGAACAGGTAGAGAATCCACGAGAACTGACTCACCAGCCACACGCCGGCCAGGATCATGATCGCGCGCAGCACGATCGCCCCCAGCACGCCGTAAAGCAGTACGCGACGCTGGTATTCCGGCGGCACGGCAAAGAAGCCGAACAGCATGAGGAACACGAACAGGTTATCGACCGACAGCGATTTCTCGATCAAGTAGCCGGTGAAAAACTCCATCGCCTTGGTGTTGGCGATCTCGCGCCCCATGCTGCCGTCCAGATACCACCACAGCAACGCATTGAACAGCATCGCGAGCGAGAACCAGCCGAGCGACCACAGCCCCGCCTCCTTGACGCTCACCTTGCGCGGCTTGTTGCCGCCCAGGGCGAACATGTCCAGCACCAGCATCGCGATGACGAAGGCGACGAAGGCACCCCACATCCAGCCCTGAGCTACGCTTTCCATCATGTGATCAGCCTTCCGCCTTCAATGCCGCGATACGCTCTTCCAGCGGCGGGTGCGTCATGAACAGGCGCTTGAGGCCGCCAGCCACGTGACCACTAATGCCGAAAGCCGCCATCTTGTCCGGCAGCGGTTCGGCATGCACGCGACCCAGCCGTTCCAACGCAGAGATCATCTTCTGGCGACCAGCCAGGCTGGCACCGCCGCGGTCCGCACGGAATTCGCGCTGGCGCGAGAACCACATCACGATGATGGAAGCGAGAATGCCCAGCACCATTTCCGCGACGATCATGGTCACGAAGAAAGCCGGACCGTTGCCGCGCTCGGTCTTGAACACGATCTTGTCCACCAGGTAACCGATCACGCGCGACAGGAAGATCACGAAGGTATTCACCACGCCCTGAATCAGCGCCAGCGTCACCATGTCGCCATTAGCCACGTGCGACACCTCGTGCCCCAGCACGGCCTCGGCTTCATCGCGCGACATCGACTGCAGCAGGCCGGTGGAAACCGCCACCAGTGCGTTGTTCTTGTTCATGCCGGTCGCGAAGGCGTTCACGTCGGGCGAATTGTAGATCGCCACTTCCGGCATGCCGATCCCCGCCTGCTGAGCCTGGCGGCGCACAGTATCGACCAGCCAGCGCTCGGCCTCGTTGGCAGGCGTTTCGATCACTACCGCGCCCACCGACCTCTTGGCCATCCACTTGGAAATTGCCAACGAGATGAACGAACCGCCCATACCCATGACAGCAGCGAAGACCAACAGCGAGCCCAGGTTCAGGCCCTGCGCGTTGAGATAAGGCTCGACCCCCAGCAGGCGCATCGTCACCGACAGCACCAGCACAATGGCGAAGTTGGTCGCCAGGAACAGGAATATGCGTTTCATGATGTTTTCCTTTCTGATAATGGCGCGTCAACTGCCCGCGCCGTGCTTCTTGTGTTCGCCCAGCTTGTCCATGACGGCGAACATCAACCCGGAGACGACGAAGGTCAGATGGATGCCGACCTTCCAAGCCAGCTGTTCATGCGAGAGGCTGCCCACATTGACGAAGGCCTTGAGCAGTTCGATCCCCGAGATCGCGATGATGGAGCCGATGAGCTTCATCTTGAGGTCGGAGAAATCCACGTGCCCCATCCAGTCGGGACGATCCTCGTGGTCGCCGGTATTAATCTTGGACACGAAGTTTTCGTATCCGGCAAAAATGATGATCATGAGCAGGTTCGCGACCAGCACGAGATCGACCAGCGACAGCACCCCAACCACGACACTGCCCTCGCCCGAAATCAGCATGTGAACGAGGTGCGCGAACTCCACGCCGAAGTACCAGAGCAGCACGACCACTGCGCCCACCAGCCCCAGATAGAAGGGCGCGAGCAGCCAGCGGCTGCCGAACAGTAGCCGTTCGAGCCAGTTTTCCAGTTTTTCCATGCACCACTCCTTAGTTTCCGCTGCAGCATGATGCTGCGATTCCTTTTAAGACAAATGCGATTCTAGCTCTGGACCTTGTTCCATAAAATTCGAATATAATTTATTCAATATTCGATTAAACCGAAGAAAAAAAGATGAATTACAAGCATCTCTACTATTTCTGGACTGTCGCAAAAGCAGGCAGCATCACGCGAGCGAGCGAGCAGTTGCATCTCACACCGCAGACCATCAGCGGTCAGCTGAGCCTGTTCGAGGATGTGCTCGCCGAAACCCTGTTCGATCGTTCGCGCCGGCGCCTCACCCTTACCGATGCGGGCCGTACCGTGCTGGGTTATGCGGAAGAAATATTCACGCTGGGGAAAGAGCTCGAAGAGGTGCTGCGTCATAGCCCCGGCGGACGCCCGCTGCAGTTTCGCGTAGGGGTTTCGGATGCTGTTCCCAAGGCCCTCGCTTACAAACTCATCGAGCCGGCGCTGCGCCAGCCGGAAAATTCCCGCATCGTCTGCCGCGAAGGCAAGGTCGCGGGGCTCATGGGCGAACTGGCGATTCACCAGCTCGATATCGTGATCGCCGACAGTCCGATGCCGCCGCGCATCGACGTCAAGGCATTCAACCACCTACTAGGTGAGTGCGGACTTACTTTCTTTGCAACGCTCGAACTGGCGAAGGAGTTTCCGGGTGAGTTTCCCAAAAGGATGAACGGTGCCCCGCTGCTGCTTCCGGGGGATGATGTGGCCGTACGGCCGAAACTGATCCGCTGGTTCGATCAGAACCGCATCCGTCCGCATATCACTGGAGAGTTCGACGACGGCGCACTCATGGCCGCTTTCGGTCAGGCCGGCGCGGGTATCTTCTCAGCGCCCAGTGCAATTGCGGACCAGATACAAGAACAATACGGAGTCGTGGCAATCGGCGCCACCAAAGATATTACCGAAAGCTTTTACGCCATTTCAGTGGAGCGGCGATTGTCGCATCCTGCCGTCATCGCCATCAGCGAGGCGGCGCGGCAGGAGTTGTTTCTCTAGGTCAAAGACTTGAAGCCGCCTTCGTCCGGATCGTAAGCCACCAGCTTTCCGTGCTCGAGATCGAACAGCCAGCCATGCAGCGTCAGCTTGCCCTGTTCGACACGCTCCTTGAGCCAGGGGAAAGTCATGAGGTTTTCCAGCGAAACGAGGATGGATTGCTCTTCGCAGGCGCACACCTGCTCGTCGGCATTTGCACCGGGCAGATCGGAGAGCACGCGCTCCTTGGCACGCGAAGCGATGTTCACCCAATTACCGATGAATTCGCCTTTGGACTCGGGCGTACCGTCCTGCATCAAGGCGCGGATACCCCCGCACTTGCGATGGCCCAGTACGATGATGTGTTCGACTTCGAGCGAGCGCACGCCGAACTCCAGCGCCGTCGAGACACCGTGAAGACCGGCGCCTTTTTCGTACGGCGGAACCAGATTGGCCACGTTGCGCACCACGAACATCTCCCCGGGCTCGCAATTGGTCAGAATGGCAGGGTCCACGCGCGAATCGGAGCAGGCGATCACCAGCGTGCTGGGGTTCTGGCCCTGCTTCAGCGTCTTGAACAGCGCCTTGTTGGTACCGAAATAGTTGTCCTGAAAGCGCTTGAATCCGTCGATGAATTTCTTGATGTCATCCATGCTGGTTCTCCAATTCTTGTCTGCAGGATTCGACGATATGCGGCGGGATCAGCTTGAGCGCGGCGTAAACCAGTGCCGGCACGATCACCAGATCGTCGAGGTGGCCAATCACCGGAATGAAATCCGGGATCAGGTCGAACGGCAGCAGGATGTAGCCCACGGCCAGCCCGAGCAGGATTTTTGCCAATAGCGGCGTTTCGGGGTGTTTCAATACGAGCCGGTAGACGGCGAACTCTTTCTTGAGCTTCGCCGCTGTGTCGCGCAACACGCCCATGCTTCAGCTTTCGAGGTCGCGGCCTGTCAGCTGCTTGAGCGCTTCGCGGTATTTCTCGCCGGTCCTGGCGGCCACTTCGGGCGGCAGCTCAGGGCCGGGTGCTTTCTTGTTCCAGCCGGAAGCTTCCAGCCAGTCGCGCACGAACTGCTTGTCGTAGCTGGGAGGATTGCTGCCGACCTGATACTGGTCGGCCGGCCAGAAACGCGAGGAATCCGGGGTCAGTGCTTCGTCGATGAGGTACAGCTTGCCCGCATCATCCAGGCCGAATTCGAACTTGGTGTCAGCGATGATGATGCCCTTGGTAAGCGCATACTCCGCAGCCGCCTTATACAACCGAATTGCGACGTCGCGCACTTGGATGGCCAGTTCCGATCCCAGCAGCTCGCTGGCCTTCTCGAACGTGATGTTCTCGTCGTGCGCGCCGACTTCGGCTTTGGTGGAAGGCGTGAAAATCGGCTCCGGCAGTCGGGAGGCTTCCTGCAAACCAGCCGGCAACGGAATCCCGCACACCGAACCGGCTTTCTGATATTCCTTCCAGCCGCCGCCCACGATGTATCCACGCACAACTGCCTCGATCGGCAGCGGCTTGAGCTTGCGCACCACGATCCCGCGACCCACTACCTGCTCCCGCTCGTCTTCGTTCACGACGGTCGTCGGATCGATGCCAGTGAGATGGTTGGGGATAATGCCCTTGAGGCGGTCGAACCAGAAATTCGCGACTTGCGTCAGTACCGCGCCCTTGCCGGGGATCGCCGTCGGCAACACCACGTCGAAGGCCGACAGACGATCTGTCGTCACGATCAGCATCTTGTCCGCATCGATATCGTAGATATCGCGCACCTTGCCCTGGTTGATCAGCGGCAAGCTCCGGATGCTGGATTGCAGTAAGGGTTGTGTCATTGCGTTCCCGGGCAAAAACTTGAAAAGACTCGAATTATCGCTTTTCAGGAGCCGCATGAAAAGCCGAGTTTCATTCACATTGTGAATTCCATGCCCATGCCGGCGTATAATTCGGCCTGTAAAAGCCATGACACGAAAGAGGAAAAATGTCCGCAATTCCCGCCTGCCCCCAATGCACGCTTGAAAACACCTACCCTGACGGCACCAACTACGTTTGCGCGGACTGCGGCTATGAATGGCCCATGGATTCCGCCCCGGCAGCCGAGGATGACGATGCCCTGGTCATCAAGGATGCCAACGGCAATGTGCTGAAAGACGGCGACTCGGTCGTGCTGATCAAGGATCTCAAGGTGAAGGGCTCTTCCGTCACCCTGAAACAAGGCACCAAGGTCAAGAGCATCCGCCTCGTCGGCGGCGATCACGGCGTGGATTGCAAGATGGACGCAGGCAACTTCATGCTGAAGGCAGAGTTTCTGAAGAAGGTTTGATGTTCCCCGGGAGTCTCCGGCTCCCGGATACTCCCGCTACTTCGTCAGCGCCAGAAACACCTGCGGCAGCTTCTCCGGCAGCCGCTCTACCTGATCAATGACCGTATAGGCATTGCCGAAAATATCGGCCACATACTCGTCCGCCTTCGGGTCCAGATTGATGCAATAAGTGTAGATTCCCTGCTCGTCCAGTTCCTGCACTGCCTTGCGCGCATCCTCGATCAACAGCCGGCTGTCGGAGATATCCACGTCGGACGGTTCGCCGTCGGTGAGGATCAGCATCAGTTTCTTGTCGGCCTTGCGATGCTCCAGCATATGGGCGGCGTGGCGCATCGCGGCGCCCATGCGGGTCGAATAGCCCGCCTGCATCGCAGCAAGGCGCCCCTTGACCGCTTCGTCCCAGACTTCCCCATACCCCTTGATATGCAGGTAGCGCACCTCGTGACGGGTATTGGAATGGAAACCGGCAATTGCAAACCTGTCGCCCAGCTGTTCGATCGCCCAGCCCAGCAGCGTGACGGCCTCGCGGCTCAGTTCCAGCAAGGTCTGGCCGGTGCCGCTGACGGTTTCGTTGAGCGACTCGGATAAATCCAACAGCAGCATGACGGCAATGTCGCGGCCGTCGTTGCGGTGACTCATGTTGATACGCGGGTCGGGCGCGGCGCCGCTCTTGTAGTCGATCAGAGAACGCACCGCCACATCCAGGTCGAGTTCGCTCCCCTCCTCCTGATAGCGGATGCGCACCTTGTTCTGCGGCTTGAGCAGGTCGAGGATGCGCTGCAGGCGTTTGGCGAGCGCTGCGTGTTTTTCCAGCAGGCGGTCGATGTCCGATGCGTTTCCTGCCGGATGCAAGGCCTCGTAAACGCTGGCCCAATCCGGGCGATAGCTTTGGCTCTGATAGTCCCATTCGTCGTAATGACGCGGCGGCAGGCTGTTGGCTGTTTCTTCGGCGACTGTCTGACGTTGCTGCTCGAACTGCTCCTCGTCGTCGCTATCTTCGTAATAGCGCCACAGATGGCGGTTATCGTCGCGATAATCGACTTCAGTGTTGTCGAAAAACACATTGGGCAACTGGTCGCTCTGGCGGCGCGTGCGGGCGCCGAACGCAATAGCCAGATCGGCGATGGCCTGCGTGCCGGGGTCGCCGGCAGCCATCATGGAATGAAAACGCGCGGCAAACTCGATCACATCCGGGTTGCGGTAGCCATGCCCATCATCAAGAATGGCACGCGACAGCATCGCCAGCCGATGGCGCACCGCCGATATGCGTTCAGGATCACATGCCTCTTCAATCGGAATCGGATGCAGCGCCAGGAACAAACGGCGCAGGCCCGGATATTCGCGCATGGCCAGATATTCGATGCGGCTGTCCTCCAGGCATTCGATAGCCATGCGCTGGAATGGGCTGTAGTTGTCGGCGAAGATCGGCGTCGTCCAGCGGCGGTGGGCCGCCATATGCGCCAGCGCGGCGCGGTAACGATCCAGCCCGCTCACGCCCCGGTCATCGTCATAAACATCAGGCAGGCGTATGCCGAGCGCGTCGTAATACGGTACCGGCTTGCGCAACTCATCAAAGGCGGTGGAGTACGGCACGAAATGATCGCTGTCGCGCCACAGGCTGCGGAGATACAGATCGAGTTGCCGCTCGTGGTCGGCCAGCAAGGTTCCATGGCGTTCCCGCTGCAGCATCGCCCGGCTATCGGCCGATTGCAGACTGAAATAATCGCGCTGGCGTTCGGGATGCGTACGGTAATTGCGTATCCCGTATTCCACCCAGCTCTTCATTCCCCCGAGCGATAGCTGGCTGACAAGAAACGGCGCCTGGGCGAAGAACTCCGGCAAACCCGGACTGGGGATCGTGGCCTGATTACCGTGGATCGAGCTGGATGTGCGCCGCATGAAATCGACTACCAGGGCCAGATAAGCCTCGATTTCAGACTGCGAGTGCAGGCGCCGGGCAACGGCAGAAAGGGATTGCAGGAAAGGTGCAATCGCGTTGCCATTGGGCGATTTGAACATCGCGCGGATCGCGCCAGAAATCGCCGGCAACGCCGATTCGCCAAGCACGATGGCGATTGACGGCCATTCTTCGAGAAAAATCAGGATAGGCTCGGCACCACGCCCCATGCGCCCGAGGAAATGCGCCTCCTCGAGATAGGCCTGCACACCTTCCGGCGTCAGTCGCTTGAGCGACTCTGCCATACAATCGGCGAAGACCTCGCGCACCTGCGGAAAACCGTTATTGAGCTGCTCCCAATAGGGCTGCAACTCTTCGTCGAATGCAGGCTGGGCAGGATGGGTCATGAAAGGCTGCGAGGAGTAAGCGCTTACGCGAAAATGGCGTCGATGGCGTGATCCAGCGTGGCGCGGATGTCGGCATCGTCCGTGATCGGCCGCGCCAACGCCATGCGGCAGGCATCCAGCGGCGCAACACCATCCTTGATCAGCGTGGCGGCGTATACCAGCAGACGGGTGGAAATGCCTTCCACCAAGCCATGCCCCTTGAGATTGCGTGCCGCAAGACCGATCTTCACCAGCTTGCCCGCAGTTTCGCCGTCCAGCCCGGTTTCCCTGGCCAGGATTTCCGTCTCCAGCTCAGCAGGCGGGTAATCGAAATCGAAGCCGGTGAAGCGCTGGCGAGTGGACTGCTTCAAATCCTTCATCAGGCTCTGGTAGCCAGGATTGTAGGAAATCACCAATTGAAAATCGGGATGCGCCGCGACCAGCTCGCCCTTTTTGTCGAGCGGCAGCGTGCGGCGATGGTCGGTCAGCGGATGGATCACCACCGTAGTGTCCTGCCGCGCCTCGACCACCTCGTCCAGATAGCAGATCGCGCCATAACGCGCCGCCAGCGTCAGCGGACCATCCAGCCAGCGCGTACCGCCAGCATCCAGCAAGTAACGCCCGACCAGATCGGAAGCGGTCATGTCCTCGTTGCAGGCCACGGTAATCAGCGGCTTGCCCAGCTTCCATGCCATGTGCTCGACGAAACGCGACTTGCCGCAACCGGTGGGACCTTTCAGCATTACCGGCAGGCGCGACCTGTAGGCGGCCTGGTACAGATCGACCTCGTTGGATTGCGGCTGGTAATAAGGCTCGTCTTTGATGCGGTATTGATCGATGTCAAAAGTCTGGCTCATGGTCGTCTCGGTCAAGTTCGATAATGTCTGGAAAAAAGCCCCTGCAAGTTGCCAAGGCAGGGGCTTTCATTCCAAATTTCTGGTTTGGAAATTCCGGGATGATTTCGATCCAGGACAAGGCGCAGGAGGCGCGGACAGTACGTTTAGTACGCAAGCCTCCTGCAACGCAGTATTGGATTGAAAGCGCCCGGAATTACTTGTGCACGCCCAGCTTTTCGCGCCATCCCGGGAACAGCTTGTCCGCATCCTTGGGGAAAGACTCGAACGCGCGGGCAAACTCCTTGTGCTCCTTGGCGAACTCGATCGGATCAGCACCCGCCTTCCAGCACTCGTAGGATTGGCGCAGCGAAATCGCACCGGCTGCCGGGCTGTCGATGTGGCCGTAGGAGCCGCCGCCGGCCGTGTTGATGACATTGCCGTGGCCCAGGTTTTCGAAGAAACCGGGCAGACGCAGCGCGTTCATGCCGCCGGAGATGATCGGGGTGGTCGGCTTCATGCCGTACCACTTTTGGTAATAGACCGGGCCTTGGCACTCGTCGCGCTCGATCATGTAGGCGATGATCTTGTCGTCGCCCTCGCCTTCCATCTTGCCGTAGCCCATGGTGCCGACGTGGATGCCGGAAGCACCTTGCAGACGGCTCATCTTGGCCAGCACGAAAGCGGTGTAACCGCGCTTGGCGGATGGGCTGGTCACGGCACCGTGGCCGGCGCGGTGGTAGTGCAGGTATTGATTCGGGTACTGGCGGCGTGCGGTAGTGATCATGCCGGGACCGCCGACATAGCCGTCCACCAGGAATGCGACTTTATCTGCATCCGGGCCGAACTGTTCGAGAATATAGTCGGCGCGAGCACA
>CAMLDO010000004.1 GCA_946478865.1 uncultured Methylobacillus sp. | reverse complement strand
GTGTCCGGCGCGACGCCGGTGCGCAAGGAAACCGAGCACTACTTCTTCAAGCTGTCCGAGTGTGAAGCCTTCCTCAAGGACTGGACCCGCTCCGGCACGTTGCAGGCCGAAGCCGCCAACAAGATGGGCGAGTGGTTCGCCTCCGGCCTGTCCGACTGGGATATCTCGCGCGACGCGCCGTATTTCGGTTTCGAAATCCCCGACGCGCCGGGCAAGTATTTCTATGTGTGGCTGGACGCGCCCATCGGCTACATGGCGAGTTTCAAGAATCTGTGCGGCAAGCTGGGTATCGATTTCGACGAATACTGGAAGAAGGATTCTGCGACCGAGCTGTACCACTTCATCGGCAAGGATATCCTCTACTTCCACGCGCTGTTCTGGCCCGCGACGCTGGAATACTCGGGCTATCGCAAGCCGACGCAGGTCTACGCGCACGGTTTCCTCACCGTCAACGGCGAGAAGATGTCCAAGTCACGCGGTACTTTCATTACTGCGCGCAGCTACCTCGACCACGTGAAGAACCCGGAATACCTGCGCTACTACTACGCCGCCAAGCTCAACGGCACGATGGAAGACATCGACCTCAACCTCGAGGACTTCGTCGCGCGCGTCAATTCCGACCTGGTGGGCAAGTACATCAATATCGCCAGCCGCACCGCCGGTTTCATCGCCAAGCGCTTCGACGGCAAGCTGCGTGCCGCTTCCGCGACGCCCGTGATTGCGGAACTGCGTGCAGCGGCGGCTTCGATAGCGGACAGTTATGCGGCTCGCGACTACGGACGCGCGCTGCGCGAGATCATGGCGCTGGCGGACAAGGCCAATGCCTATGTCGCCGAAGCCGCGCCGTGGGACATGGCGAAGAAGGAAGGGCAGGAGGCTGCGCTGCACACGGTGTGCTCCGATGCGCTGGAAATGTTCCGCCTGCTTACGTTGTACCTCAAGCCGGTGCTGCCCAAGTTGGCAGAAAACATCGAGGCTTTCCTCAATGTTGTGCCGCTGGACTGGAACGCAGTGAACGCCGGCCTGGCAGAAGGCCATGCCATTCAGACCTACCAACACCTGATTACTCGGATTGACCCGAAACAGATTGAAGCCATGACCGAAGCCAACAAGGAGACGCTGCAAGCGGCGGCGCCCACCCAACAACCCGCACCGGCCAAAACCGAAGCCAAGAGTGCACCGGCAGCCGAGGGTGGCGATTACATTTCCATTGACGACTTCGCCAAAGTCGATCTGCGCATCGCCAGGATTGTCGAGGCCGATCACGTCGAGGGCGCGGAGAAGCTGCTGCGCCTCATGCTGGATATCGGCGAAGGCAAGCCGCGCCAAGTGTTCGCCGGTATCAAGTCGGCTTACGATCCGGCTACACTGGTCGGCCGTTTGACCGTGATGGTTGCCAACTTGGCGCCCCGCAAGATGAAATTCGGCATGTCCGAAGGCATGGTACTGGCTGCCAGCGACGAACGTGGCGGACCGTTCATTCTGTCCCCGGACGTCGGCGCGCAGCCGGGCATGCGCGTTAAGTAATCTCCATTAACTGTAAAAAAGGCTCATATGAGATTTTCCGTTCTGACTCTTTCCCTTTTCCTCGTAGCTGGCCAAGCCATGGCTGAGGACAGTGCTGTCAAGACTGCCGTTGGCGGCGGCGTGGGGGCTGCGGCTGGCACGGCTATCGGTCAGGCCGTAGGTGGAAAAACCGGTGCTGTTGTCGGCGGCGCAGTCGGCGGAGGTGTAGGCGCTGCCGTAACGACCCAGGGCGAAGGCAAGACCGGTGCGGTCGTAGGCGGTGCCGTTGGTGGCGCGGCGGGCGCTGCGGTGGGTCAATCCGTGGGCGGTAAAACGGGCGCGATCATTGGTGCAGGCGCCGGCGGAGCGGCGGGTTCCGCAGTCGGCAAAAGCGTAGGAGAAAGTAGCACCCCGGTCAGGGCTGGGGTTGCCGCCCCGGTTGCAACTTCGGTCATCGTGGCGGACGATGACGATCATCACCATCACAAGAAGCGCGGCCATGCTTATGGTCACCAGAAGAATAGACACAACCCTGGCCATAGCAAGCATCACGATTGAGTCCTGATTTAACAACAAGCCCCGCGTGCGGGTTTTTTTGTTGTTTGCCTATCAACGAAGCAGCCCCATTGGCGGCAGGCTGCGAAGCTGGCTAACGACGGCTCACGGGGGGGGTAGGGTGAAAATGCTATGCTCCCAATACTTCCTTGGCGGCTTTTCAGAGCATACCCATCCCATGCGCTTGAGATATTTGGCGATGAACAAATTTAGCGAGCCATGACCAACGAACAAAACCGTACCGTAAGTTGAGGAGATTCCTGCGAGTTGTTCCGCACAATTACGTGCCCTTGCCTTCGCGGCTTTGAATGACTCCGTGTTGGCTGAATATCCGAATACCCAGGCAAATCGAAAAAATATCAACCATATAGCTGGAGAGAGCCTTGGCAAGCGCCATGTCGCATGAGGCATATCCATCTCTCGAAACATGGGGGAGCAAAGGCCTATGTGTTTGACCCCAAGGATTTTTGCTGACTCCAGGGAGCGTGCAAGATTGCTGCACACGGTCATAGCGCATTGCTTAGCTTGTTCGATTGCTTCTCGTGGGGGCTCGTGCCGGGTATCGATACCTGCAATGTTGTATTTCTCAACCCAAGCACCAAACTCCGTTGCATTCAACCGAAGGTGCTTGTTGATCATGGGCTTTCCATGTCTCATCAAAACTATTTTCAACCGAGGCCTCCTGCAACATAACTAGGATTTGTGAATCAGGACGAAAAGGAAATCCAGAGTAAAAAAACCCGCCGAAGCGGGTTGATGCTCAAGGAGGTGCCTGATTAGTTTCCGGCTTTTTCCTTGATAGTCTTGGATGCGGCCGTCTTGCCACTGCTGGCGGCTTTGGCATTGCCGACGGTTAAATCCTTTTTGGCTGTGTCGACCGATTTCTTGCCGAAGCCGGGAACGTTGTCCAGATCATCCACCGACTTGAAAGAGCCGTTTTTCTTGCGGTAATCGATAATGGCCTGGGCTTTCTTCGGACCTATGCCGTTGACCGTTTCGAGTTCGGCTTGCGAAGCCGAATTGAGGTCTACGGCTGCAACTGCGGAGAAGGAAAGGGAAAGCAGGCATGCAAGCAAGAGTTTGTTCATATTGTTTATCTCCTGATGAATCATGAATTCGAGGAGGCGAATGCCTCCTCGAAATTGATTATATGGAGAAGCTTGCAGCCTACAACTAGGTGATTTCCTCATGGATGGCCGTCAAGGCCGCGATCGGGTCCTGCGCTTGGGTAATCGGGCGGCCAATCACGAGGTAGCTGGCGCCTTGACGCAGCGCATCCGCGGGTGTGACGACGCGGGACTGGTCGTCCTTGCTGGCGCTGGCGGGGCGTATGCCGGGCGTTACGAGGCAGAAATCCTTGCGAACGTGCTGGCGTAGCAGCGGTGCTTCCTGGGCGGAACAGACCACGCCGTCCAGGCCGGACTGTTCGGTCAGCGTTGCAAGGCGCAGCACTTGATCCTTGAGGTCGCCGGCCACGCCGATCTCATTGAGCGCCGCCTGGTCCATGCTGGTCAATACCGTCACGGCAATCAGAAGAGGTCGGTGAGCAGATTTTTCCACAGCATTGCGCGCGGCTTCCATCATGGCACGACCGCCAGAGGCATGTACGTTTACCATCCACACCCCCAGTTTGCTCGCGGCTTCGCAAGCCTTTGCGACTGTGTTGGGAATGTCATGAAACTTGAGATCGAGGAACACGCCGAAGTCGCGCTTGACCAGTTCCTCCACGAAACGGGGGCCTTCGGCGGTAAACAGTTCCTTGCCGACTTTGACTCGGCACAGTGCCGGGTCGAGGCGGTCTACGAAATCCAGTGCCGGTTTCGCTTCTGCAAAATCCAGTGCGACGACAATCTTGGGGTCGGAATGCGGGGTGCTCATCGCAGGGGTTGCTCCTTGGGTTCCGGGGGGAAACTTTCCCAGTGGTTGCAGCCCGGGCATTGCCAGTAGTACTGGCGTGCCCGGAAGCCGCACTGGCTGCAGCAGTAGCTGCGGGTGTTGCCGAGAAAGTGCGTGACGGTTTTCTTGATCAGGCCGACATCCTGCTCTTCGCCGCTCTTTTCAAGTTCGCGCGCCTGTAGCAGGCGATCCAGAATGTTCAGGCTGGGCTTGCGCACGAGCTCGGTACGGGCGAGCTCGGCAGCAGCATCCGCGCCATCATGTTTGAGTGTGGCTTCATAGATGATGTTGAGGATGGAGGGGAGGCTGTATTTTTCCATCCACAGCTTGAGCAGTTCGAGGCCGTCGCTGGTTTTGCCGAGCGCGATATAGTTTTCGAGCAGGCGTGAGGCAACCAGGCCTAAAGATTGGGGCTTTTGCTGTTCGATGCGCTTCCAGGTGGCAATCGCTTCCAGCCGCTCGCCGGCGTTGGCGTGCATGTCGCCCAGCATGACATTGGCGCGAACGCACTCGGGATTGGCCCCCAGCGCCTGCTGCAGATGTTGTCTTGCAGCATCCATTCCAGCCGCAGAGGCAGCTTCGACCGCGAGTTCGCAGTGAAACTGGGCGATTTCCTTGCGGAACGGCACACCCGATTGCGCTTCGAGTTCTGCGGCGGTGTCGATGGCGCGTGTCCAGTCGCGTTCGCGGATGTAGATATCGAGCAGCGAGCGCAGCGAGGGCTGGCGATAGGTGGGGGAGGCGCACAGCGCACGGAACAACTCTTCCGCACGATCGAACAGCCCGGCCTTGAGATAGTCCTGCGCCAATTCGGCCATGATGGCGAAGCGCTGCATATCGGACAGCTGCGGACGCTCCAGCAGGTTGTTATGCAGATGGATGGCGCGGTCGATTTCGCCGCGCAGACGGAACAGGCTGCCGAGCGCGAAATGCAGCTCCAGCGACTCCGAGTTGATCTGTACCGCTTCGATAAAGGCTTCGATGGCCTTGTCGTGCTGTTCCTTGATGAGGAAGTTGAGGCCCTTGAAATAGGCCGCGGGCATGGCGCTGGATTCGGTGAGCAGTTGTTTCAGGTCCATGCGCGCGGCGATCCAGCCGAGCAGGAAGAACAGGGGAAGGGCCAGCAGCCACCAGTATTCGAATTCCATGAATTTTGACTATTGTTTTAATCTTGCCTGGACTGCAAAGCGTGCAGTTCGCGTTGTATCGCCAGCAGGCGGCGGCGTTGTTGTATTACTAGGGAGAGGCAGGCCAGGATGCCCGCCAGCGCGCCGGCGCAAAAAGCCAGCAGCATGACCAGAATCAAAGGGGCATGCCATTCCAGTCCCAAATAATAGTGCAGCGTTACCGGGACAGTATTCTTGAGGGCGAATCCCAGCGTCGCCAGGAACAGCAGGAAGCCGCCGATCAGGTAAAAATAGCGCATGGCGCATTTTACCAATTAGTGCGGACAAGACCCTAAATAAAAAAGCGGCAGGACTTTCATCCTGCCGCTTTTCATTGCTCACGCTACCGGGTTACGCGTCTAAATCCACTCGTTCGCGCAATTCCTTGCCGGCCTTGAAGTGCGGTACATACTTCTCGGGTACCTGCACCTTGGCGCCGGTCTTGGGATTGCGCCCGAGACGCGGGGGACGGTAGTTCAGACTGAAGCTGCCAAACCCCCGGATTTCGATGCGTTTGCCGGAAGCCAGCTTATCCGACATGGCGTCAAGAATAGCTTTGACCGACAGCTCGGCGTCCTTGACGACGAGCTGAGGGAACCGAGCTGCCAGCTTGGCAATCAACTCCGATTTGGTCATGGCGTCCATGCCTTATTCGTTGTTTTTGTTGTCGAGCTTGGCTTTGAGCAGTGCACCGAGGTTGGTGGTGCCGGCATTGCCGCTGTCGTTGGTGTACTTCGACATGGCATCGGCTTCCTCGGCAGCGTCCTTGGCCTTGATGGACAGGTTGATGCTGCGGTTCTTGCGGTCAACGTTGATGATGCGGGCTTCGACTTCGTCGCCTTCCTTCAGCACGTTGCGAATGTCTTCCACCTTCTCGCGGGAGACTTCGGACGCACGCAGGTAGCCTTCGACATCGCCATCCAGGGTCACAACAGCGCCCTTCGCATCCAGGCTCTTGACGGTGCCCTTCACGATGCTGCCCTTGTCGTGGCTGGTGGTGTAGGAGTTGAACGGGTCGTTGTCCAGTTGCTTGACGCCCAGGGAGATGCGCTCCTTCTCGACGTCGATGGCCAGCACCACGGCTTCCACTTCGTCACCCTTCTTGAAGTTGCGGATCGCTTCTTCGCCCGGTTGGCTCCAGGACAGGTCGGACAGGTGGATCAGGCCGTCGATACCGCCGTTCAGGCCGATGAACACGCCGAAGTCGGTGATGGACTTGATCTGGCCGGAGACCTTGTCGCCACGCTTGTGATTGGCGGCGAAATCGTCCCACGGGTTGGACTTGCACTGCTTCATGCCCAGGGACAGGCGGCGGCGGTCTTCGTCGATCTCGAGGATCATGACTTCGACTTCGTCGCCCAGCTGGACGATCTTGGCCGGATGCACGTTCTTGTTGGTCCAGTCCATTTCGGACACGTGGACCAGACCTTCGATGCCCGGTTCGATTTCAACGAACGCACCGTAGTCGGTCAGGTTGGTCACCTTGCCGAACAGGCGGGTGCCGACCGGGTAACGGCGGGACAGCGCAACCCACGGATCGTCGCCCAGTTGCTTGATGCCCAGGGAAACGCGGTTCTTCTCTTGGTCGAACTTGAGGATCTTGGCTTCGACTTCTTCACCCACGGTCAGCACTTCGGACGGGTGCTTGACGCGGCGCCATGCCAGGTCGGTGATGTGCAGCAGGCCGTCGATGCCGCCCAGGTCCACGAACGCACCGTAGTCGGTGATGTTCTTGACGATACCCTTGACCACTGCGCCTTCCTTGAGGTTGGCCAGCAGGGCTTCGCGGTCGGCGCCCATGGACGCTTCCATGACGGCACGGCGGGACAGCACGACGTTGTTGCGCTTGCGGTCCAGCTTGATGACCTTGAATTCCCATTCCTTGAATTCGTACGGGGTGGTGTCCTTGACCGGACGGATGTCGACCAGGGAACCCGGCAGGAACGCGCGGATGCCGTTGATCATGACGGTCAGACCGCCCTTGACGCGGCCGTTGATGACGCCCTTGACGATGCGGCCTTCTTCCATGGCTTCTTCCAGGTCCAGCCAGGCAGCCAGGCGCTTTGCCTTTTCACGGGAGAGCTTGGTGGAACCGAAGCCGTCTTCGAGGGATTCGATTGCGACCTTCACGAAGTCGCCGGCGTTGACTTCGAGTTCGCCCTTGTCGTTACGGAATTCGGAAGCGGGGATCACGCTTTCGGACTTGAGGCCTGCGTTGACGACAACGAAGTCGCTGTCGACGGAGACCACTTCAGCAGTGATCACTTCGCCCGAACGCATTTCCTGACGGGAAAGGCTTTCTTCGAAAAGGGCGGCAAAACTCTCTTGAGATTGGGTGGAAGCAGTAGCCATTAAATTAAATTACCTAAATATTCCCATCTGGCGATGGGGCTGATTAAAAAACCATGAACCTGGCGATTCATGGACCTGTAAAATCAATTGTGTGCAGCGTGGAAATTCAGTGCCATCTGCACCGCCTGCTCGATGGTCAAATGATCCGTATCGAGCAGTTCGGCATCCTCGCATTGCTGTAGCGGCGCCACTTTCCGTTCCCGGTCGCGGGCATCGCGCATCTGCAAATCGTGGAGAATGTCGTCTAGATTAGCATTGTTTCCTTTTTCCATCAACTGCTTATAACGCCGTTGAGCACGCACTTCGGCGCTTGCCGTGAGGAAAATCTTGGTTTTTGCGTCTGGAAAAATTACCGAGCCCATATCGCGTCCATCGGCTACCAGTCCCGGTGCCTTGCGAAAACTGCGCTGCAGGTCGACCAGCGCGCGACGCACTTCAGGATGCACGGCCACTTCGGACGCGCCGCGACTCATTTCCTCGGTGCGCACATCGCTCGTGACAGTTTCGCCGTTGAGATAGATTTCGCCGTTCTCAAAACGAATCTCCAGTCCGCTGGCCATCTTCGCGAGTGCCATCTCGTCGCCCCATGCGATTCCCAGTTTTTTGCCTGCGAGTGCGACGATGCGGTACAAAGCGCCGGAATCGAGGTAGTGATAACCGAGCTTCTGCGCGACGAGTTGCGCCACAGTGCCTTTGCCTGAGGCGGAGGGGCCGTCGATGGCGATAACTGGAATCACGGACACTATTGAAAATTCCTATCTACTAATTTTAAACAATCAATTTGTTAAATGCATTGGCGTTAATGATAATGGTTCTCACTTAAGAAAGGAGTCCATCATGAAGAAAACGCTTTCATTTGCCGCCGTGCACTTTACCGTAGCGTTCAGCGTCGGTTACATCATGACCGGCAGCGTGGCCGTAGGCGGTGCCATTGCCCTGGTCGAGCCGGCCTGCAATACGGTGGCCTACTTCTTCCATGAAAAGTTCTGGCAGCGTCTCGGCAATAGCGAACCGGTCCACGTTCACGCCTGAACGATCTCTCTGAAGCGGTCGAAGTAGTCCGGAAAGGTCTTGGCGACGCACTTCGGGTCGTTGATGGTGATCGGCACCTCGCCCAGGCTGACCAGCGAAAAGCACATTGCCATGCGGTGGTCGTCATAGGTGTCGATGGCAGCATTCGGTGTGAGCGCGGCCGGTGGGGTGACACGGATGTAGTCTTCGCCTTCCTCAACCGTGGCGCCTACCTTGCGCAGTTCGGTCGCCATCGCGCTGATGCGGTCGGTTTCCTTGACGCGCCAACTGGCGATATTACGCAGCGTGGTGGTGCCGTCGGCATACAGCGCGGCAATCGCGAGCGTCATCGCGGCGTCGGGAATGTGATTGCAGTCGAGGTCGAGCGCCTTGAGCTGGCCTTTCGAGCTGGCTTCGATCCAGTTGTCGCCCATGGTGAGAGTCGCGCCCATGAGTTCCAGCGCTTCGGCGAAACGCACGTCGCCCTGGATGCTTTGCTTGCCGATACCTTCGACGCGCACCGGTCCTTGTCCGATTGCGCCCGCCGCGAGGAAATAGGATGCCGACGAAGCGTCGCCTTCCACCCATAGCTCGCCCGGGCTTTGGTAGCGGCTGCCGGCGGGGATGGTGAACGACTGCCAGCCGTTGCGCTGTACCGTGACGCCGAAGCGCGCCATGAGGTTGAGCGTGATTTCGATGTAGGGTTTGGAGATCAGCTCTCCAACCACTTCGATTGTGATTTCGCGGCCGATCAGCGGCAGCGCCATGAGCAACGCAGTAAGGAACTGGCTCGACACGTTGCCGCGCACGGAAACCTTGCTGCCGCTCACGGCGGCTGGGAAGATTTCCAGCGGGGGATAGCCATCGTTGCCGAGATAGCGGATATCCGCCCCAGCCTGACGCAGTGCATCGACGAGATCGCCAATCGGACGCTCATGCATGCGCGGCACACCGGACAGTTTGTAGTGGCCGCCCGAGAGCGCAAGCGCGGCGGTGAGCGGGCGGAAGGCGGTACCGGCGTTACCGAGAAACAAGTCAGCGTCCTTCACCTTGAATGCGCCGGCCATGCCCGTGACTTTCCAGTCGTCCGGACCGGTCTGTTCCAGCGGCACGCCGAGAATCTTGAGCGCGTCCAGCATGCGCGCGGTGTCGTCCGAGGCGAGCAGGTCGCGGATATGTGTCGTGCCTTCGGCGAGCGCGGCGAGCAGCAGCGTGCGATTGGAAATGCTCTTGGAGCCAGGCAGCTTGATCGTGCCCTGGGCGCGACGGACGGGGGAAAGATTCAGGGTTTCCATACTATTTACTTTGCGAGTGGGCCCACGAGTTGCGGGCATTACGGGCGTGTTCGAATGATTCGGCCAGGGCGGCGCCATTCTCTGCATCGATGAGACTGCGGATTTGCTGCAGGCGGGCGATGTAAGCATCCAGTTCGTTCAGCACGGCCGTGCGGTTGGCGAGGCAGATGTCGCGCCACATTTCGGGCGAGCTGCCGGCAATGCGCGAGAAGTCGCGGAAGCCGCCGGCAGCAAAGGCGAATAATTGATCCGCGTCGGGCCGGCGCGCGATTTCCTCGACCAGCGCGAAGGCCAGTACGTGCGGCAAATGGCTCACGGCAGCAAAGATGCGGTCATGCAGTTCGACCGACATTTCGATCACGTGGGCACCGCAGCCGCGCCAGAAGTCGCCGATGGCGTCGACGTCACGCATTGAGTTCTCGGATATCGGCGTCAGGACGACGTTCTTGTTGTCGAACAACTCGGCTTTCGCTGCCGTGACGCCGCTTTTCTCCGCACCGGCGATCGGGTGGCCCGGGATGAAGCGGGGCAGGGCGTCGCCGAGGTGGTCGCGAGCAGCCTGGGCCACATCGCCCTTGGTGCTGCCGGCGTCGGTTATAAGGGTTTTCGTGCCCAGATACGGGCGCATCGCCGCCATTACTTGCGGCATCTGGCCGACCGGCATCGCGAGCAGCACGAGGTCGGCATTCGCGACCGCCTGTTCCAGCGGTTCGGCGGCATCGATCACGCCCAGTTCGATCGCATTGCTCATGCCTTCGCCGGCACGCCCAACACCGACAATGCGGCGTGCAAGCTTGCCGCGACGCGCGGCGAGCGCGGCGGAACCGCCGATGAGGCCGACGCCTACTATGACCAGTTTGTCGAGCATGGTGTACGGACAAGAAAAAAGGGAGGTATTCTAGCATGATGAGGCGCCGGACTTCTTCGGCGATCAGCATGGGAAATGAATCCAACCCGATGGAAATACAGAACAAACTCGTGATCGGCATCGCCTCGCGTGCGCTATTCGATCTCTCTGCGAGCCACGCGGTCTTCGAGAAGGACGGGGTGGAGGCGTATTGCCGCTACCAGATCGAGCACGAGGACGTGCCGCTCGAACCCGGCGTCGCCTACGGGCTGACGCGCAAGTTGCTCGCGCTCAATCAACCGGGAAATGATGCCCGCGTGGAGGTTATTCTGCTGTCGCGCAACAGCGCGGACACCGGCTTGCGCGTGTTCAATTCGATCCGTCATCACCAGCTTGGCATCGAGCGGGCGGTGTTCACGCGTGGAGAAAGTCCGTTCCGCTATGTGCCGGCCTTCGGCGTGCACCTGTTTCTCTCGGCGGATCCGGTGGATGTGCGGCAGGCGCTGGAAGCCGGTTATGCGGCCGCGACGATTCTGCCCTCCAATGTCGGGCGCAACGAAACCGATCAGCTGCGCATCGCTTTCGATGGTGACGCGGTGATCTTCTCGGATGAAGCGGAGCGTATCTATAAGAATGGGGGGCTGGCAGCGTTTTCCGAGAGCGAGGTGCTTTCGGCGCGGGAGCCCTTATCCGGCGGGCCGTTCAAGAATTTTCTCGCGATGCTGCATCGCATCCAGGCGGAATATCCGGCCGATCCGTCGCCGATTCGCACCGCACTAGTCACTGCGCGGGGAGCGCCGGCACACGAGCGCGTCATCAGAACCTTGCGCCATTGGGGCATCCGTATTGACGAGGCGCTATTCCTCGCGGGCAAGGACAAAGGACCCTTCCTGCAAGCCTTCGGCGCGGACATTTTCTTCGACGATCAGAGCAAGCATTGCGAATCGGCACGGCAACATGTGGCGACCTGTCATGTGCCGCATGGAGTGGCCAACGAGTAATAACTTCTGAAGCAGGCAGGGGAAAGCCTGTTTCGGTAGTATTCGGCGAATGCATTGCGGTAGAACCGAGGGAGTTCTGCCTGGCGCGCTGATGTCGAATGTGACTTCGTCAATTGCGCTATCCCGCAGATGCGCTCCTATCTACGCAACCCGTGTGGGAAACCATATGTGGCGCATCGTCTATTGCAAACCGCTTTTTGGAGAAATTCCAATCCGCGGATCGCGCCTTACTACTTCCTGATACATGGTTCCGGCACCGCCGAATACTACCGAAACAGGCCTGAGTTAGGGTGGCGTCCCGGAGAGGGGGAGCCCCAGAACGCCGTTGCCACGGAGATGGCATAAGTGTGACTTTGGGCCGAAGCCGAAAGTTCACGACTGATTCGAAGAATTTTTTTTCAGCAGCTGCCACTCGCCTTCAAGCAGTGCTTCCAGCGGCTGGAAACCCTGCTTGTAAGCCATCTTGCGGCTTTCCTCGATCCAGTAGCCGAGATAGAGATGCGGCAGCCCGATGCGCCGGCACCATTCGATCAGCCACAGCACGCTATAGGTGCCATAGCTTGCCGTCGCGTCGCTGCAATCGTAAAAGGTATAGACTGCGGAGAGCCCGTCCTTGACGCAATCCACGACGCTGACCATACGCAGCACGCCTTGCTCGCGAAACTCGACCAGCAAGGTCTCCACATTGCTCTGGGCGAGAAAGCTGCGGTATTGCTCTACGCTGTCGCCTTCCATGCCGCCGCCGGAGTGGCGAGCGTGCTGGTAGTCGCGATAAAGGCGGAAGTGCTCTTCGGAATAATGTAAATCCAGCACTCTGGTCGACAGGCCGCTATGGTGTTTCCAGGCGCGGCGCTGGCTGCGGGTCGGATGAAAACGGTCAACGGGAACTCTGACCGGCACGCAGGCGCTGCAATTTTCGCAATGCGGGCGGTAGGCGAACTTGCCGCTGCGACGAAAGCCGAGCTGGATCAGTTCGCTGTAAACACGGGTGTCGATCAGGTGATGCGGAGCGGCGATCAGCGATTGCGCTTGCCGGTCGTCCAGATAGCCGCACGGATACGGCGTGGTGACATAGAACTGGATGCGCTGCAGCGGCGGATCATTCGGCAGTGTCATGGATGCGCCAGTTTTCGGGAGGTACGGGTTCCAAGTTTACCCATTCGACCAGATGTCGGGCAAATTCGTTGCGCGGTATTTCGCGTGCGCCGAGACTGGCGAGATGCGTGGTGTACATCTGGCAATCGATCATGCCGTAGCCGTGACTTTTCAAGTGACGCACGAGGTGCACGAACGCGAGCTTCGAGGCGTCGGTCACGCGATGAAACATCGATTCGCCATAGAACATGCGGCCGATGGCGACGCCGTACAGGCCGCCTACCAGTTTGCCTTCGATCCAGGTTTCGATGGAGTGCGCGAAGCCCAGCGCATGCAGAGCACAATAACCCTCCAGAATTTCCGGAACGATCCAGGTGCCGTCCTGCTCCGGCCGGGGCGTGGAGGCGCAAGCCAGCATCACCTCGCGGAACGCGGTATCGATGCGAATCTCGTAATCATCTTTTTTCAGTCGCTTCGCAAGCGAACGCGAGACCTTGAGCTCATCCGGGAACAGCACCATGCGCGGATCGGGACTCCACCATAACGGTGGCTGTCCGGGGCTGTACCAGGGGAATATGCCCTGGCGGTACGCATCCAGCAGGCGTTGCGGCGTCAGGTTGGCGCCGGCGGCGAGCAGGCCGTTGGGGTGCCGCAGCGCCTGCTCCAGCGGCGGGAAAGGAGAGTCGGGTTGCAGCCAGGGAATCATGCAGCGATCAGTTGCCCTCGATACATGCCCATCTGGCAGGTAAATTCGTGCCGGCCGGGTGACAGCGCGGGCAGGGTGACCGATACCGATTTATTCAGCGGCAAGTCTGCGCTCAGTGCGAGATCGGCGAATATGACTTTCTCCGCGCACGGCGTTGCATCCTGCCGCAGGAAAGTCAGGGTGAGCGCTTGTCCGGCGGGAACCTCAAGGGCCGCCGGCTGGTAGGTGCCGTCCTTGACCAGTATGCGGATGCCCTGCTGCATATCCGCATGCGCTGCCCGAGGCCGGGAGAGCCAGAACCACCAGACGATCAGCAGGATTGCGGCTAGGCCGCCGAATGTCACGAGCGCTTTGATCATGGCTTGAACCACCTCAGTCTGCCGGCATTGCTGACTACGGTGACCGATGACATGGCCATTGCCGCGCCGGCGATCATGGGGTTGAGCAGCAAGCCGAGGAAAGGATACAGCACGCCCGCGGCAATCGGGATGCCAAGTACATTGTAGATGAAGGCGCCGAACAGGTTTTGCCGGATGTTGCGAACAGTAGCCCGCGAAATGGCGATGGCGTTGGGTACGCCATGCAACGATCCGGACATCAGCGTGACGTCGGCCGACTCGATGGCGACGTCGGTGCCGGTGCCGATGGCGAAACCGACATCGGCACGCGCGAGCGCCGGAGCGTCGTTGATGCCGTCGCCCACCATGCCCACCTTTTCGCCGCGCGCTATCAGTTCGGCCACCTGCTTGTCCTTGTCCTGCGGCAATACCTCGGCATGCACGGTGTCGATCCCGACCTGAGCCGCCACAGCATGCGCGGTGGCGGCGTTGTCGCCGGTAAGCATGACGACCTTGATGCCCAGGCCATGCAAGCGGCGAATGGCTTCCTTGGAGTCCGGCTTGATCGGGTCGGCGACCGCGACGATGCCCGCAAGCTTGCCGTCTACGGCGAGAAACATCGGAGTGGCAGCGTGTTCCGCGAGCTGCTGCGCCTGCGCATGCAGAGACTGGCAATCAATCCCGTGCGTTTCCATGAAGCGGTAATTGCCAAAGCGAACGTGATGGCCTTCGATCTCGCCGTGCACCCCATGTCCCGCCACAGCCTGAAAGCCTTGCACGGGAGCAAGGGTAATTCCCTTTTCCTTTGCGGCCGCGAGCACGGCTTCGGCCAGAGGATGTTCGGATCCAGCTTCAAGGCTGGCCGCGATGCGCAGCAAGGCGGCTTCGTCCCAGCCGTCTGCCGGGACGAGGGCGGTGACAGCCGGTTTCCCGAGCGTGACCGTGCCGGTTTTGTCCAGCACCACCGTAGTCAGCTGTCCTGCCTGCTGCAGGGCATCGCCGTTGCGAATCAGAATCCCGTGCTCGGCAGCCTTGCCCACGCCGACCATGACCGACATTGGAGTAGCGAGCCCCAGAGCACACGGGCAGGCGATCACCAATACGGTGACGGCGGCGACCATGGCGAAATTGAGGTGCGGTTCCGGGCCGAAATCGAACCAGGCGACAAATGCGACGACGGCAATAATGAGCACGGCCGGGACGAACCAGGCGGAAACCTTATCGGCCAGCCGGCCGATCGCCGGCTTGGCGCCTTGCGCCTGCCGCACCATCTCGACGATGCGCGAGAGCGCCGTATCCTTGCCGACGCGCGTGGCGACGAACAGGAAGGTGCCGCTTTTGTTGAGCGTGCCGCCTGCTACTTCCGCATCGGTCTTTTTTTCTACCGGCATCGGTTCGCCGGTCAGCATGGATTCGTCCACCAGTGAATGGCCTTCGATGACCTTGCCGTCCACGGCAATTTTTTCGCCCGGGCGTACGCGCAGCGTATCGCCCACGTGCACCTCGGCCAGCGGCACGTCGATTTCCTGGCCGTCGCGCACCACTCGTGCGGTTTTGGGGCGCAGCCCGATCAGCCGCTTCACGGCTTCCGAGGTGCGGCCACGGGCGCGCATTTCCAGCGCCTGGCCTAGCACCACCAGGCCGATGACGACGGCGATCACATCCCAGAAAGGTTCTGCGGTGCCGGCGGGAAACAGCTGCGGCGCGATCGTGACCGTCATCGAGTAGCCCCAGGCCGCCGCCATGCCGAGCGCAATCAGCGTATCCATGGTAGCGGTGTGATTGCGCAGCGACTTCCATGCGCCGACAAAGAACTGCGGCCCGGAGTAGAGCATTACGGACAGGGTCAGCAGGGCGAGCGCAGGCGAGGCCCACTGCATCCAGGCGTGCGGCATCGCTCCGCCCAGCATTGCAGGGAAGCCGAAGGCGAGCGCGGGCACGGCGACAGCGAGGGCAAAGCCGGACTTGCGCAGCAATATCTTGTAGTGCGCCAGTTCCGCAGCCTGCTTGTCGCTTTCCGCGGCTTCCTCGTCCACGATCTCGCTTGCGCGATAGCCGGCCTTTTCGACGGCGGAGATCAGCGCAGTCGTTTCGGCGTTGCCGCGCACGTCAGCCGTGCGGTCGGCGAAATTGACGTGAGCCTCGGCGACACCGGGCACGCCGCGCAAGGCGTTCTCGACACCGGTCACGCAGCCCGCGCAACGCATGCCCTCGATGGCAAGGCGAAGGGGATTCGAGTTCGACATGCCCGTCTGCCTATTCGTCCGATTCCGATACGCGGTAGCCTGCCGCCGTGATAGCCTGGGCGATTTCAGCAGCCGGCTTCCCGGTTTCCACGGCAACGCGCTTGGTGGCTGGGTCAGCCTGAACCACCGCCGCCGGATCGGTACGCTGTATAGCCTGGGTAATCGCAGCCGCGCAGCCGCCGCAGGTCATGTCGCTAACAGTGAAGGTGTGCATGATGATTCTCCAAGTTCGTAGATGTGATGTTACTTTGAACCTTCCCATGATGGTAAAGTCAAGCGAAGAACTTGACCTTCCCTCTGTGGGAAGCTTTAGCGTTGCAGTCAATCAATGAAACGAGGTTCTCCATGAGCACCATGAACATCGGCGAAGCGGCCGCCGCATCGGGCGTCACCGCCAAGATGATCCGGCATTACGAGGACATGCAGCTGATCCCGGCCGCGACGCGTACCTTGTCCGGCTATCGCACGTATTCTCAGCGTGACGTGCATAACCTGCGTTTCATTCGCCGCGCACGCAACCTGGGGTTTTCCATTCGCCAGATTGCCGATTTGCTCGGGCTGTGGCGCGACCAGTCGCGTTCCAGCGAGAAAGTGAAGGCGCTCGCGCTGGAGCATCTCGCCGAGCTGGAGCAGAAAATTGCCGAGATGCAGGCGATGAAGGCCGAACTGGAACGTCTGGCCGGCTGCTGCCATGGCGATCAGCGTCCTGAATGCCCGATACTCGACGGGCTGTCCGGCGAGCTGGATAACCGGCTTTAATAAGATTTGATTATCCTGTTTACAAGCTTCTCATGACAAGCGCATAATTTTTGACATGTCGCGACTTTATCGCTGGATCATTCCCGTGCTGTTGATGCTGTGCCTGCCGTTGCAGGGCATGGCGGCAGTCGCATTGCCCATCGGCATGACGCACGAGACGCCAGCCCAGGTGGTTGCATTCGAGCAGGCTGCCCATCAAGACGAAATGTCCGACCATTGCATGCAACATGCGCACCACGACGTACAACCGGAGAAATCCTCTTCGGCCTGCGACAACTGCTTTACCTGCCATATCACCATCTCTCAGGCGCTGATGCCCGCCACGGCGCAGATTCATCTCATACCGGCCGGAGTGCTGGCCGGCATTTCCATCGGCGACAAGATCGCCACGCTCACCTTTCCTTTCTTCCGTCCGCCGATCCTCGCTTAGCCTGCCATTCGCTCGTGGCCGCGTTTGACGCGGCCGCATTCACGAATCTTTAGTACAGGAGAAGCACCATGCAAGGCTGGATGCGTTTTATCGCGCTTGCCCTTTGTCTGCAGGCGTCTGCCGCCTTCGCCGGAACCGCAATTACGCTCTACAAGAGCCCGAATTGCGGCTGCTGCGAGAAGTATGTCGAGTATTTGCGCCACAACGGATTTACCGTCACCGCTCATGACAGCGGCGATATGGATGCGATCAAGAAGCGCCATGGCGTCAGCCGCGTCGCGAGCTGCCATACCGCCCTGATCGGCGGCTATGTGGTCGAGGGGCATGTGCCCGTCAGTGCAATTAACCGGCTGCTCAAGGAAAAGCCGGCCATAGCCGGCATCAGCGTGCCCGGCATGCCCATGAATTCGCCGGGCATGGGCGAAATGAAGAAGGGTACGCTGACGGTATATCAAATCCCGCAGGGTACCGAAACACCCAAGGTCTTTTCAGTTGAATAACTCAAGGAGAACAATCATGAACATCCTCAAGAACCTGCTTATCGCCGCTGCACTGCTGTTTTCCGGCCAGGCGCTAGCACTTTCCGCCGATCACCCGGCCAATCCCGAAGCGACGACCTCGTCCTATCGCCCTGCGGATTACTTCACCGGCAAGTCGCTGCAATTGGCTGCCAACGAAGAGCACCAGCACGAAGCGGCTACTCCCAGCGAGGAGAGCGAGGGCAAGGGTTGCAAGCGCGAAGAAGGCAAGGGTTGCTGCTGTTGCAAATGCTGCGACAAGGGCGAAGGCAAGGAAGGCAGCGGCTGCATGCGCAAGTCAGGCGAGCACGACCACAGTCATGATGACGGCAAGTCGGGCTGCGGCAAGATGATGAAGAAGGGCATGGACAGCAAGATGGAAGAAAAGGCGGATACCGGCGATGCGCACGAAGGTCATCACTAGCAGCCTGCTCGCGGCATTGCTGGCTGGCTGTGCCAGCGTGCCGCGCGATGCCGGTTTCTCCGATGTGAAACAGTCGGTTTCCGCGCGCCTGGGCGAGAACATCGCCTGGCGCCAGGGTGGAGCGGCGGATGCAGAGGTCGATGCACAGGTCCAGGCTGCGCTGGCGCAGCCATTGACGGCTGACGCAGCTGTGAGGATCGCCTTGCTGAACAACCGTAGCCTGCAAGCCGAATACGAAGAGCTGGGCATCGCTCAGGCCGATCTGGTACAGGCTGGCCTGCTGCGCAATCCGAGCTTTGGCTGGAGCCGGCAGGAAGGCGGCGACATTACCAAGACAACCTGGGGGCTCGAATTCGATTTTATTGGCCTCTTGCTGCGTGGTCCGCAGTCAAGGCTGGAAAAAGTGCGTTTTGAGCATGTCCGGCTGCGAGTCGCGCAAGCCGTACTCAAGCACGCGACGGAAACGCGCAAGGCTTGGTATGAGGCGGTGGCTTTTGCGCAGGATGCGAGCTTCATGGAAAAGGTGGCTGATCTGGCCTCGACGGAAGGCGAGCTGGCCGAGCGTCAGCGCAAGGCCGGCAACTTGAGCCGCCGCGATGCCTTGCGTCAGCAGGCGTTTACCGAGGAAACGGCAATTGCCCTTGCTTCTGCGCGTCAGCAGGCCTATCTGGCGCGCGAGCGTCTGAACCGGCTCATGGGAGTGTGGGGCGAGGATACGGGCTGGACATTGCCCGAGCGTCTGCCTGAACTTCCCGACGCTCAGCCGGCATTCGATCATATCGAAGCCTACGGACTGCGTCAGCGCTTGGACGTGCAGATGGCGCAGAAAGAGGCTGAAGCCTTCGCGGCCGGCCTCGGGCTCACGCGCAGCACGCGCTTCATCAATGTGTTCGATCTTGGCGTGGAAACTGAAAAATCCACCGGCGAGCGGCGCATTACCGGCCCGACGCTACGGCTCGAACTGCCGATTTTCGACCAGGGGCAGGCGCGTATTTCGCGGCAGGAGGCCCAGTATCGTCAGAGCGAAGCTCGTCTGTATGCGGCGGCGGTCGATGCGCGGTCGGAGATGCGCGAGGCCTGGCAACGTACTGCTACCGCCTATCTCGCCGCGCAACGCGTGCGGGATCGTCTGTTGCCCATGCGCCGGCAGCTCGTCGAGCAAAGCACCTTGCATTACAACGGCATGCTTATCGGTGTGTACGAGCTGCTGGCCGACGCGCGCGAGCAGGTTGCCACCGTACAAAACCATATCGCCGCGACGCGTGATTTCTGGCTGGCTCTCGCCGATCTGCAATTGGCAGTCGGCGGCAAGCTGCCGCAAGAGATTCGCGCAGGCGCGGGACAACCGGGGCAACCCATGCAGGAAGAGGCGGTGAGCCCATCTGCCCCTGCGCACGAAGGACATACGCAATGACGACACGCAGACAATTTCTCGCAGGCGGCGTTGCCCTGGTCGGTGCCGCTCTCGCGGAGCGCGCCGCGGCAGCCCCTGAAATTCATAGCCGGACTTCCGCTGAGACGGCGAATCCCTTGTGGCTAAAGGCTGGCAAGCCTTATCAGCCCGTCGTGACCCCTAATGGCTGGACTTTGCCGCCGACCATCCGGGACGGCGTCAAGGAGTTCCACCTGGTCGCGGAGCGCGTGGAGCGCGAGTTCGCTCCGGGCATGAAGGTCAACTGCTGGGGCTACAACGGCGGCACGCCGGGGCCGACGCTGGAAGCCATGGAGGGCGACCGTGTGCGCATTTATGTGACCAACCGGCTGCCGGAGCAGACCACTATCCATTGGCACGGCATCCGACTGCCGAATGGCATGGATGGCGTGGGCGGCCTGACGCAGCCGCACATTCCGGCCGGCAAGACTTTTGTGTACGAGTTTGTGCTGAAGCGCAGCGGTACCTTCATGTATCACCCGCATTCGGACGATATGCTGCAGGTGGCGATGGGCATGATGGGCTTCTTCATCGTGCATCCCAAAAATCCCAAGGAGCGCCCGGTGGATCGCGATTTCTGCATCATGCTGCACAACTGGGATGTCGAGGCGGGGACCGCCACGCCCAAGGCCAGCACGATGACGGACTTCAACATGTGGAGTTTCAACAGCCGCGTCTTTCCCGGCACTGCTCCGCTCATGGTGCGCAAGGGCGACCGCGTGCGCATCCGCATCGGCAACCTCAGCATGCACGACCACCCGATCCATCTGCACGGTTACGATTTCTTTGTGACAGGGACGGACGGCGGTTGGATTCCAAAATCGGCGCAATTGCCGGAAATCACGGTCAATGTGCCGGTGGGCGCGATGCGTGCATTCGAGTTCGAGGCGGACGAGCCGGGCGACTGGGCGATGCATTGCCACAAGATGCACCATGCCATGAATGCGATGGGGCACGCTGTTCCCAATATGCTGGGTGTGAGCCAGCGCGGCATTGCCGGCAAGATCGGCCAATTGGTGGACGGCTACATGGCGATGGGCGAAACCGGGATGTCGGGCATGCAAGAGATGCAGATGCCGCTGCCGGAGAATACCTTGCCGATGATGGCCGGCGACGGACCGTTCGGGGCGCTGGAAATGGGCGGGATGTTCACCGTGGTCAAGGTGCGGGAAGGGCTCGCGCATGACGACTATCACGATAGCGGCTGGTACGCACATCCGGCAGGAACGGTGGCGTGGGAGGCGAAGGATGGCTTGAAGTGAGGGCGCAAACCGCTTGCCCCTTTGAGCGGAAGGTTCCCTACAGCGAGCCTTCGTCCCAGCTGGCGTCCGGAATGTAGCTCGCCACCCAGGCGGGAATGTCTTCAGCCGGCATGGGGCGGGCAATGCCGTATCCTTGCGCCACGGTGCAGCCCATGCGCAGCAGGTGGAGACCGTGATCCACGGTTTCCACCCCTTCCGCGACCACGCTGCGCTGGAATTCGCGGGAAAGGCTGATGACGCCCGCCACTACGGCCAGGTCATCCGAATCGTGCAGCATGTCGCGCACGAAGGACTGGTCGATCTTGATCACTTCCACCGGCAGGCGACGCATGTAGGTCAGCGATGAGTAGCCCACGCCGAAATCGTCCAGCGCGAAGGTGACGCCGAGCACCTTGCAGTTGTTGATCATCTGCGCCACGCCGGCGATGTCTTCGATGGCAGCGGTTTCGGTGATTTCCAGCTCCAGCAGCATGGGCGGCACTTCGGGAAATTCGGCCAGGATCTTCGATAGCCGGGTCGCAAAATCCTTTTGCATCATATGGCGCGGCGCGATATTGATGCTCACTTGCAGCTCCAGTCCTTGGGCGCGCCAGCGGGCGACTTGCCGCAACGCTTCGCGCATCACCCACTCACCCAGCGGTATGGCGAAATCGGTGTCCTCCACCAGCGGCAGGAATTCGGCTGGCGAGCGCAACCCGCTTTCCGGATGCTGCCAGCGGATCAGCGCCTCGACCCCTACCACCTGGCCTTTGCGCATATTGATTTTGGGCTGGTAATACAGTCGGAATTCGCCGTTCGGCAAAGCGGCTTCGATACGTTCGCGCTCCTGGCGGCGGCCGCGCGTCTGGCGGTCATGCTCGGTGTCGAACAGATGGAAGTGGCTGCCGCCGTTGAGCTTGGCCTGGTACATCGCATGGTCCGCATGCCGCAGCAGGGTGTCCGGTTCGCTGGCGTCCATCGGAAACAGCGTGTAGCCGATGCTGGCGGAGACCTGGACCGGTTTCTCGGTGAGCAGGAAAGGTTGTCGGATCGCGGACAGCAGGCGGGAGAGGGTGAGCTCGCATTCTTCCGGGGACGACAAATTGCATAGCAGCAGCGCGAATTCGTCGCCGCCGAGGCGTGCCACGGTATCCGATTCGCGCAGACAGTTGCGCACGCGCTGCGCCAGTTCGACCAGAAGGCGGTCGCCGGCATCGTGACCCAGCGTGTCGTTGATCGGCTTGAAGCCGTCCAGATCGAAATAGCATACCGCCAGGATTTCGCCGCTGCGATTGGCGCGTGCCACGGCCTGGTGCAGCCGGTCATCCAGCAGGATGCGGTTCGGCAACTGCGTGAGCGCGTCATGGTAGGCCATGTGCTCCAGGTTTTCCTGGTTGGCCTTGGCAACGGTGATGTCGGAGAACACGCATACGTAATTGGCGCGCCCGTCCTCCCCGGATACGATAAACAGTTCCAGCCAGCTCGGATAGTATTCGCCCGACTTGCGGCAGTTGCGGGTTTCGCCGCGCCACTCGGCGGACGCATCCGGGTTGTGCCAGATGCTGGCGAAGAGCTGCGGTTCCTGGGCGGCGAAGCCCAGTTCCGTCGGTGTACGTCCCAGCGCTTCCTCGCGGCTGTAGCCGGTCACGCGGCAGAAGGCCGGATTGATCTCGATGACGCGCATTTCTGCATCGGCGATGAAGATGCCGTCGCGCGTATGCTCGAACACGCTCGCGGAAAGACTCATGCGCTCGGCGTTCTGGCGCAGCGTATCCACCATCTCGCCCAGCTTGCTGCGCATGCGCAGTACGTTCGCCATGAGTGTGCCGCGCGGAGCGGTGAGGTTGTCCGGTTCCAGATTGCCGGCGGCGATGCGCTGTACCACTTCGATGGCGAGGGCCGGGTCGCTGCCGATAGGATTCAGGATCAGGCGGCGCATCTGCCACAGGATGATGGCGATCAGCAGAATGGTCAGTATCGTGCCGGAAACGATGACGAACAGCGACTTGGACAGGCCGATCGCGCGCGCTTCGCTCATCGGGTAGCCGATCATCACGGTGAAGCCCCAACTGGGAATGTCTTCACGAACGATCATCCAGTCATCGGTGGCGCCGCGTACCAGGCGCTCGGCAGTGGCCGGGGGGACGTGCGAGGACAGGAAGCGGATTTTCTGCCGGTCGTCCATGATGGCTGCGAACCCGGCTTCCAGATAGCGCGTTTGTTCCACTGCCTCGCGCAGCACCTTCATGTCCACCTTGTACCCCACGTACCAGGCGCCGATGACTTCGCCCTGCACGTTGCGCATGGGTTCGTAGCGGGTGATGTAGGGCTCGCCGAGGATGTCCACTTCGCCGTGGAAGGCGCGTCCGTCGCGTAGCGCGACGATGGCTTTGCCGGAGGGGTCGAGCAGGGTGCCGACCGCGCGTTCGCCGTTTTCCTGCCGCACATTGGTGGAAATGCGGATGAAGTCCTTGCCGTCTTTGATGAACAGAGTGGCGGTGCCGCCCAGGATGTCGGTTACGCCATCCACCAGATCGAACCGGTTGGCCTGAGGTTGGTCGCCCAGCAGCAGACGGGGCACGACACGGCCTCCCACGCGCGTCATGCCATCGGTACGGGGTACGCCTTGTTCCTGGCCGCGCTGCTTGAGCAGACGCATCGAGGCGTACACCTGCTCGCCGACAAGTTCATCGGTGGCGTTCAGGATGCGGGTAAGGGTTCTGGCCTGGACGTGGGCCGCCGTTTCAATATTTTCCAGCTGTTGGGTGGTTTGCTGACGGCTCAGAAATACAGTGCCGATCACCAGCAACAGCATTACCGGGAGCAGGAAGCGCCAGAGAGTGGAGAACTTCTTTTTCATTGTGGGAAAGAATTTTCTGGGAGCATTCTCCCATAAATTCCTTCCGCGTAGTCAGGGTAAAGGCGTGCGAGGGACTGTACTGCGTGGCATCAGATATTTTCGTCGACGGCAGTGGTGAGGTCGCTACGCCGCTGGTTGCGGCGGCGGCGGTCGAGGCCGGAGCGCAGTTCCTGCAATACAGGTTCGTGCTGGAGGCGGCGGCATACGCGCCGGCGATCATTCTCCAGCGAGGCGAAAACGCGTGGCTCCCATGCCTGTTCAAGTGCGGGACGTTGCGTATCCAGGCGCTGGAGAGGCACTTCCGCTACCCGGTGCGACTCGACACGCTCCACGGCATGCACGGCCCGAGTTTCGGTGACGGTGCCGGTCGGGCTGGTCGGTGTATATACCGGCGGCAAACTTTGCACGTATTGCATTGCGACGACCTATCGAATGGTTCCATTTATGGACGGTCAAAGCCGAATAAAGTTCGGATAATGTTGATTTTCATAGTAAAATAGAAGGTTATGGAATCTCCCAAGCCGCTTACCTCCTATCGCCCGTACTGGGCAAAACGCTTCGGCACCGCGCCGTTTTTCCCGATGTCGCGCGCCGAAATGGATGCGCTCGGCTGGGATTCCTGCGACGTGATCCTCGTGACCGGCGATGCCTATATCGACCATCCCAGTTTCGGCATGGCGCTCATTGGCCGCCTGCTCGAAGCCCAGGGTTTCCGCGTCGGCATCCTTGCCCAGCCGGACTGGCAGTCGGCGGATGCGTTCAAGGCGCTGGGCAAGCCCAACCTCTATTTCGGTGTGACCGCGGGCAACATGGATTCCATGGTCAACCGCTATACTGCCGACCGCAAGATCCGCTCCGACGACGCCTACACTCCCGACGCTGCGCCGGGCAAGCGGCCGGACCGCGCAGTTCTGGTGTATTCACAGCGCTGCCGCGAAGCGTATTCCGATGTGCCGGTCGTGATCGGCAGCATCGAAGCTTCCCTGCGCCGCATTGCCCATTACGATTACTGGTCGGACAAGGTGCGCCGCTCCATCCTCGTCGATTCCAAGGCGGATATTCTTCTTTACGGTAACGCCGAGCGCGCGCTGGTGGACTTGACGCACCGTCTGGCTGCCGGAGAGAACATCCGCGACATTACCGACCTGCGTGGCACGGCCTTCCTGCGCAAGTCCATTCCGGAAGAGTGGCTGGAAGTCGATTCTGCGATGATGGATCGTCCCGGCCGCGTCGATCCGCACCCCAGTCCGTATGCAATGCAGATGAGCGAAGGCGCTGCCTGCGCCTCGGACGGCGTACCGGATATGTCAGGCGCGAAGCCCATCACCATCCAGCGCCCGGCTCGCGTGCCGCGTGAACGCCAGGTGGTGCGTCTGCCCGATTACGAGCTGGTGTCGGTCAATCCCGTGATGTATGCCCACGCCTCGCGCGTGCTGCATCTGGAATCCAATCCCGGCAATGCACGAGCGCTGGTACAGCGCCACGGCGACCGCGAGGTGTGGCTCAACCCGCCGCCGCTGCCGTTGACGACCAAGGAGATGGACTACATTTACGGTCTGCATTACTCCCGTGCGCCGCACCCCGCCTACAAGGGCGCGCGTATCCCGGCGTGGGAGATGATCCGCTTCTCGGTCAACATCATGCGCGGCTGCTTCGGCGGCTGCACCTTCTGCTCGATCACCGAGCACGAGGGCCGCATCATCCAGAGCCGTTCGGAAGAATCCATCCTGCACGAGATCGAGGAAATCCGCGACAAGGTGGAAGGTTTCACCGGCACGATTTCCGATCTCGGCGGACCGACCGCGAACATGTACCGCCTCGCCTGCAAGAGCAAGGACATCGAGAAGAACTGCCGCAAGCTGTCGTGCGTATATCCCGGCATTTGCGAAAACCTCGAAACCGACCATTCGTCGCTCGTGCAGCTTTACCGCAAGGCACGCGCGATTCCCGGCGTGAAAAAGATCCTCATCGGCTCCGGCCTGCGCTACGACCTCGCGGTGAAGTCGCCGGAGTACGTGAAGGAGCTGGTACAGCACCACGTGGGCGGTTATCTCAAGATCGCGCCGGAGCACAGCGAGGAAGCGGTGCTCTCCAAGATGATGAAGCCGGGCATGGGCGCTTACCAGGCGTTCAAGGAAATGTTCGAGCGCTTCTCGAAGGAGGCGGGCAAGGAGCAGTACCTGATTCCGTATTTCATCGCCTCGCACCCCGGCACGCGCGACGAGGATATGCTCAACCTCGCGCTGTGGCTCAAGGCCAACAATTTCCGCCTCGACCAGGTACAGACCTTCACGCCGACGCCGATGGCGATGGCGACCGCGATGTATCACTCCGGCAAGAACCCGCTGCGCAAGGTCACCAAGTCGAGCGAGGACGTGGCCGTGCCCAAGGCTGGCGGCAAGCGTCGGCTGCACAAGGCTTTCCTGCGCTATCACGACCCGGCCAATTGGCCGCTGTTGCGCGAGGCGCTCAAGGAAATGGGGCGCGCGGATTTGATCGGCAATGGCAAGAAGCATCTGGTGCCGAACTGGCAGCCAACCACGACGACCGCCAAGCCGGTTGGCAATAGCGGCGGAAAGCACCGCGTCAAGGAAGGTACGCCCAAGGTCAAGGGCTTCAAGAAACCGGCGCCGCGGCATTTCGCCGGGCGCTGATACGGCGGCGCGCTAGTCCATTACGTAGCGCGCCAACTGCTTCATCACGTCGTTCACGTCCCACAGCACCCACAACTCGGCGATTTTGCTGTCCCGGAAGCGGAAAATGGCAACGCCGTCCCACTTGATGCGGCCATGCGTGGCCGCGTAGCCGAAGAGGTCGCCGCGATGAATGCCGGAATAGAGGATGCGCGCGAACACGCGATCTTCCTCCTCCGCCATTTCGACAATCTCGCAGCGGTATTCGCCGATTGCGGCGCGTATCTGGTCCATGAAATTGGCGAAGCCGATGTGGCCGCGCTGCATGAGCCCCAGCGAGCCGCGGAACAGGAAGTCCTCCGTCAGCAGGTCCGGAATTACCGTTTTGTCGGCCTTGTTCCAGATGGCATCGTAGAACTTGTAAACGACTTCCTTGTGACTTTCCATGGCATCCGGGATCGGGAAATGTTTACGCTATTCTTCCCCCGATTGGCATATGGGTGCAATAGGGTCAGAAGCGTTCATGTTCGCCGAGATAGCGCCACTGTCCCGGCGGCAGGTCGGACAGCTTGACCTGGCCGATACGGACGCGTTTCAGCCCTACTACTTTCAAACCGACCATTTCGCACATGCGCCGTATCTGGCGTTTTTTCCCCTCGCGCAGCACGAAGCGCAGCTGATCCTCGTTCTGCCAGCTCACCTTGGCGGGACGCAACGGCTGCCCGTCGAGCGACAGCCCGTGGTTGAGCAGTTTGAGATTCTGCTCGGACAGCTTGCCCTGCACGCGCACCAGATATTCCTTCTCGATCTTGGTTTCGTCGCCGATCAATAGTTTGGCGATGCGGCCATCCTGAGTCAGCACCAGCAGGCCGGTGGAGTCGATATCCAGCCGCCCGGCCGGTGCCAGGCCCTTGAGGTGCGAGGGCAGGAAGCGCTGCGCGGCCTTGTCGCCGGCAAAGTGCGAAGCCGCATTGATCAGCGTGACGGCAGGCTTGTAGCCGTCTTCCGCCTGCCCGGAGACGTATCCGACCGGTTTGTGCAGCAGGATGGTGACGCGCGACTGCTGCTGCACCTGCGCGCCCTTGGCCAGCGTGATTTTCTGGTGGGGAAAGATTTTGGTGCCCAGTTCGCTGACCCGCTCGCCGTCAACGAATACGAGGCCTTGCTCGATATAGCTGTCGGCTTCGCGGCGGGAGCAGATGCCCTGCTCGGACATCAGTTTGGACAGGCGTACTTTTTCTTCCATGGGGGCGGGATATCTCAGTCAAAAGAGAATTTTACTCTATCGCGCGTCCGTGCGTTTTCGCTCAAGAATATGCGCATTGCGTGCAGGAAATACGACGGTAAGCTACTATCGCGCCATGAAAAGAATCGACCGCTATCTGCCCATTCTGGCTGCGCTGATCGCATCCATGGCGGCAGCTTTGCTGTTGATGGTGCTCGACACGAGCGAGCGGGCCCGGATCGAGCAGGAACAGCGGGTACTGGTGGCGCAGCACCTGTCGAGCATGCGGGCGAAAGTGGAGGGCGTGCTCACTTCCGTGGTTTCCTCGGCGCGCGGACTCGCGGCTGCGCTCATGGCGAACCCCGATCTACCGGACGCGGCCAAGCATCGCATGCTGGCCGAGCTGATGCTCTACAACCCCAATATCCGCAATATCGCCATTACGGAAGGCACGGTCATCACCGAGGTATACCCGCTGCGCGGGAACGAGCAGATCATCGGGTTCAATTACGCGGATATCCCGGCGCAATGGCCCGCCTATCACCGCATGATGGAGACGCGACAAGTCGTGGTGGCGGGGCCAGTGATGCTGCTGCAGAGCGAGCTGGGCGTCATCGTCCGGGTTCCGATGTTCGATGCCAAGGACGCTTTCCGCGGCTCGGTGAGCCTCCCCGTGCGGCTGCAGCGCCTGCTGGACGATCTCGGGCTGAACACGCACAAGGGAACGCTGCGCATTGCCTTGCGCAATCAGGCCTGGGCGGGCAATGGGGGCGACATTTTCTACGGCGATCCGAAGGTGTTCGGCGACAAGCCGGCGGTGGAAGAGGTTCTGCTGCCCGGCGGCGGCAGCTGGCAAATCGCTGCCGTTCCGGTCGACGGCTGGAAACGCATGACGCCCGGCTTGCTGATCCTGCGCTCCATCGGCCTCGCCATCTGTCTGCTCGCGGCGATCATGGCCTTCATGGTGGTGCGTACCATACAGGTGCGCAAGGAGAACGAGCGTCGTCTCAGCGAAAGCGAAAGCCGTCTGCGGCAGCGCAATCTTGCCCTCAGCGCGACCAGCCAGGGGGTATTGATCAGCGGCATCGACCACATCATCACGTATGCCAACGACGCTGCCGTCCGGCTCACCGGCTATAGCCGTGAAGAGCTGATAGGGCGGCATTGCGAGCTTTTGCAAGGGCCGGAGACCAATCCGGTGACCGTGGCGGAGATTCAACGCTTGCTGGATTCCGAGCAGGCGTTCAACGGCGAAATTCTCAATTACCGCAAGGATGGGTCTTCCTTCTGGAACGATCTTTCGATCACGCCGGTATTCGATGCGCAGCAACAGCTCAGTCAGTTCATCGCGGTATTGCGCGACGTCACCGGGCGCCGCGAGGCGGACGAGGCTCTGCGCGTGGCGGCGATCGTGTTCGAGGCTCAGGAAGGCCTCATGGTGACGGACGCCGATACCGTCATCCAGCGCGTCAACCAGTCGTTTACCCGCATTACCGGCTACAGCGCGGAAGAGGCCATTGGCCACAAGCCGGGATTTCTCAAGTCCGACAAGCATTCCCCGGAGTTCTACAAGGCAATGTGGGACAAGATCGCGCGCGAGGGTTACTGGCAGGGCGAAATCTGGAATCGCCGCAAGGATGGCGAGACTTACCTGGAATGGCTCACGATTACGGCAGTCGCCTCCTTGCATGGCAAGGTGACGCATTATGTAGCCGGATTTTTCGATATTACCGACGCGCGCGATGCGGAAGAAAAGATCCGCCGACTCGCGTTTTACGATCCGCTCACGATGCTGCCGAACCGCCGCCTCATGATCGACCGACTGACGCAGGCTTTGCCGTCGAGCGCGCGCAGCAATGCATACGGTGCCGTGCTGTTCATCGACTTGGACGATTTCAAGACCCTCAATGACACGCGTGGTCACGATATCGGCGACATGCTGCTGGTCCAGGTGGCGCAGCGCCTGCTCAAATGCGTGCGCGAGACCGATACCGTTTCCCGCTTCGGCGGCGATGAGTTCGTGGTCATGATCGAGAACCTCGGCGCGGAAGAGACTGTGGCTGCCCGCCAGGCGGAGCTGATAGGCGAGAAGATACGCATCGAACTCAACACGCCCTACCAGTTTCACGATTTCGAGTATCACTCATCGTCCAGCATCGGCGTATGCCTGTTCCGCGGCAACGACCTGCAGATCGAGGACATCCTGAAACGCGCCGATGCGGCCATGTACCAGTCCAAGCGTTCGGGGCGGAACATATTGCAGTTCTTCGATCCGCAGATGCAGGCCGTGCTGGAAGCACGGCTCAGCATCGATGCCGATTTGCGCCAGGCGCTAGCACGCAACCAGCTCAAGCCGTACTACCAGGCGCAGGTGGACCACCAGGGCCGGATCGTCGGGGCCGAAATGCTGTTGCGTTGGGAGCATCCGCAGCGCGGTCTCGTGTCTCCGGTCGAGTTCATCGCCCTCGCGGAAGAGACCGGCCTGATCGTGACGATCGGCCGCTGGCTGCTGGATGTGGCCTGCCGCCAGCTCAAGGCATGGGAGAAAGACGAGCATGCCGCGCATCTGCGGCTTTCCGTCAATGTCAGCGCGCGCCAGTTCCGCCAGCCCGATTTCGTGGAGCAGGTCCGGCAAGCGCTGGAAACCACGCAGGCCAATCCCGACCGGCTCAAGCTGGAGCTGACCGAAAGCATCGTGCTGGAGGACATCGACGGTTCCATCCGCAAGATGCACGAGATCAAGATGCTCGGTGTGCAGTTTTCGATGGACGACTTCGGCACCGGCTACTCCTCGCTGGCTTACCTGACGAAGCTGCCGCTGGACGAGCTCAAGATCGACCGCTCCTTCGTACACAACTCCGACATGAAATCGACCGACGCCGTGATTGTGCAAACCATCGTCGCGATGGCCAATACGCTGGGCATAGAGGTGATTGCGGAAGGGGTCGAAACGGTCGAGCAGCAGCGTTTCCTCGGGAGCGTGGGCTGTCGTCACTATCAGGGCTATCTCTACAGCAAGCCGGTCCCCCTCAACCAGTTCGAGCAGCTTCTTTTCTCCGAGTGGTCGTTCTCCTAGCCGGGTGAGGGCGGCTTGGGCCGCTTCGCCAGAAAACGGTCGAGTTCGGCCGCGAAGGCTTGCCGGTCCGACTGGCTGAAGGCGGAGGGCCCGGAAATATCCACGCCGCTTCCGCGCAGCTCTTCCATGAAGTTCCGCATCGTCAGCCGCTGGCGGATATTGTCGGGCGTATAAAACTCGCCGCGCGGATTCAATGCAAAGCCTCCGCGCTCGATGACCTGCGAAGCGAGCGGAATGTCGGCGGTAATGACGAGATCGCCCGGCTGCACTTCCTGCGCGATCCGGTTATCGGCGACATCAAAACCAGCCGGAACCTGCAAGGCGCGAAGATAAGGAGAGGGCGGCACGCGCAGCAGCTGGTTGGCGACCAGTGTCGTTTCGGTTTTCGTGCGTTCCGCCGCGCGGTAAAGAATTTCCTTGATGACACCCGGGCAGGCATCGGCATCGACCCAGATTTTCATGCGGTCCCCTTGCGGCTGTTCATGCTGACGATAAGCACTCCGGAGAGTACCAGCGCCGATCCTGCGATCTGCAGCAGCGAGATATGCTCGCCGAGAAACATCCAGGCCATGAGGATCGTGCTCACTGGGCCCACGGAGCCGATGAGCGAAGCATTGCCCGATCCGATGTGCCGGATTGCATACGACAGCATGAACACCGGCAATACCGTCGAAAACACGGCCATCGCCAGCGCGAGCCCGTAGACACGGGGCGGCAGGTCGAGCGCTTGCAGCGGGTGCGTCAGCGCGAATTGCAGCACGCAGGCAATGCTGGCGACGATCATCGCATAAGCGGTGAAGCGGGTTGTGCCGATGCGCTGGATCGCGTGCCCGGCTCCGACCAGATAGAGCGAATACGACAGCGTGCTCAGGAATACCAGCGTCGCTCCCAGCGCTACGCCTTCGCCCTGCAGGCTCGCATCGTGCACGAACACCAGCCCGATGCCGGCATAGCTCAGCGTCAGCGCGAGCTTGATCTTGTGGCTGATGGCCTGACGGTGCAGCAGCGCGAGCAGGATGACCGTCATCGTCGGATACAGGAACAGGATGAGCCGTTCCAGACCTGCGGAAATGTACTGCAGCCCGAGAAAGTCGAGCAGGCTGGAAAGGTAATAGCCGAGCAGCCCCAGGGCGAGCACCAGTACTTTATCGTGACGTGTGAGCGGCGTCGCATGGCGGTAGGCGGCCCAGATCGCGATACCGGCGAACACCGGCACCGAGAACAGCATGCGCAGCGCGAGCAGCGTCACGGCATCGACCGGGCTCAGGTACGCCAGCTTGACGAGGATAGCCTTGCCGGAGAAGCCAACAGCGGCGAGCAGGGCGAAAGCGACGCCGAGTACGGCATCGCCGCGGAAATGAACGTTTGGGTGCGACATCTTGGGATATGGGCCTTTAGTCTTTTAATTTGCCGTCAATCGCGCGTTCAGGCGGCTTCCTCGAGCACCTTCAGGAAATCGTCCCCATAACGCAGCAGCTTGGCCTGGCCAATGCCGCTGATGCTGCCCATCTCATCCAGCGTCTGCGGGCGCAGGTTGAGGATTTCCAGCAGGGTGCTGTCATGAAAAATGACATAAGGCGGCACGCCCTGCTCGCGCGCGAGTTCAAGGCGCTTGGCCTTGAGCGCCTGCCACAGCGGGTCGTCGTTTGCGCCTGCAAATGCCTCGCGTGCCCGCGCGCTGCGCTCGGCCTTGCTGGATTTGCGGCGGGCAGGTTCGGCATCCTGGCGGAACCAGACCGGCTGCTCGCCCTTGAGTACCGGCCGCGCCGCTGCGGTCAGGCGCAGGCCGCCATAACCTTCCATATCCGCTTCCAGCAGCCCGCTTGCGACGAGCTGGCGGAACACGCTGCCCCATTGGGCCTGCGTCAGCCCCTTGCCTATGCCGTAGGTGGAGAGCGCTTCATGGCGGAACTGGAAAATCTTGTCGGTCTGCTTGCCCAGCAGCACGTCGATGAGATGCGCGACGCCGAAGCGCTGGCCGGTGCGGTAGACGCAGGACAAGGCCATTTGCGCGGCTTGCGTGCCGTCCCAGGTTTCCACCGGTTCCAGGCAGTTGTCGCACTGACCGCAATCGCCCGGGTGTTCCTCGCCGAAGTAACGCAGTATGGTCTGATGGCGGCAGGCGGTGGATTCGCAGAAGCCGAGCAGGGCATCGAGCTTCTGGCGCTCGACGCGCTTGCGTTCTTCCGGCGCATCGCCCGAGTCCAGCATCTGGCGCATGCTCACCACGTCGCCCAGGCCGTATACCATCCACGCATTCGCCTGCAGGCCATCGCGCCCGGCGCGGCCCGTTTCCTGATAATAGCCTTCCATGCTCTTGGGCAGGTCGAGGTGCGCGACGAAGCGCACGTTGGGCTTGTCGATGCCCATGCCGAACGCGACGGTGGCAACCATGATGACGCCTTCCTCACGCAGGAAGCGGGTCTGGTTGGCGTTGCGCGTGGCCGCGTCGAGGCCCGCATGGTAAGGCAGCGCATCCCAGCCACGCGATTTCAGCCAGTCGGCGGTTTCCTCCACCTTGCGCCGCGACAGACAGTAGACGATGCCCGCATCGTTGGCATGCTCGGCCTCGAGAAAGGCTTCCAGTTGCTGGCGCGCGTTGGCTTTCTGCGCGATGCGGTACTTGATGTTGGGGCGGTCGAAACTGGAAACGAACTGGCGCGCTTCTTCCAGCCCGAGCCGCTCCACGATTTCAGCACGCGTGGGAGTATCGGCGGTCGCCGTCAGCGCGATGCGCGGAACGGCGGGATAGCGCTCGTGCAGGATGGTGAGCTGGCGGTATTCGGGACGGAAATCATGGCCCCACTGCGAAACGCAGTGCGCCTCGTCAATCGCGAACAGCGCGAGGCCGGTGTGCTCCTGTATCTGATCCAGCAGCGACAGGAAGCCGGACATCAGCAGGCGTTCCGGTGCGACGTAGAGAATGTCGATGTCGCCGCGAATGAGGCGGCCCGTGATTTCGCGCGCGGCTTCGGCATCCAGGCTGGAATTGAGGAAGGCCGCTTCCACGCCGAGTTGCTTGAGCGCATCGACCTGATCCTGCATGAGTGCGATGAGCGGCGAAACGACGATGCCGACGCCTTCCCGCAGCAGGGCGGGGATCTGATAGCACAGCGACTTGCCGCCGCCGGTTGGCATGAGCACAAGCGCATCGCCGCCGGCCGCGACATGCTCGACGATGGCCTGCTGTGCGCCGCGGAAGGCGGAATAGCCGAATACGTCATGGAGGATTTGCTGCGGAGTCTGGGGCGGTCGGGCTGGCATAGAGCGCCATTTTACCCGGCGCGGGGGAGATCAAATAGCGGCGTCGTATCCGTCGAGCACGAGCCTGCTGTCGTTGTTCAGCAGCAAAGCCTCGAACTCTTCCCTGGGCAACGGCTTGGCGAACAGATAGCCCTGCGCGTAATCGCATCCGGCGGCCATCAGCAACTGGCGCTGCTGGAGAGTCTCGACCCCTTCGGCAATCACCTTCATGTTGAGCTTGTGCGCCATCACGATGATGGCCTCGCACAGGGCGAGGTCGTGCGAGCCGGGCGCGAGATTGCGCACGAAGGACTGATCGATCTTGATGTAGTCGATGTCGAAGCGTTGCAGGTAGGAGAGGGAGGAGTAGCCGGTACCGAAGTCGTCCAGCGCGACCTGGATGCCGGCATCGCGGAATTGCAGCAGCTTGTTGTTGACCACCTCGTCGGCATCCATGAGCAGACCTTCGGTGATTTCCACCACCACGCTGGGCCCCGGCATGCCCAGCAATCGCAACTGCTGTGCCCAGGTTTTCTGTCCACGGTCGGTGCGGAATTGCACCGGCGACTTGTTGATGCTGATCTGGAAGTCCGGATGAAATCGCTCGCGCCACTCCTGGCACTGAAGCGCGGCGGCGACGAATACCCGATCGCCGATTTCGTTGATGAGGCCGGTTTCCTCGGCTACCGGGATGAATTCGCCCGGGCTGACCAGACCCCGCTGCGGATGTTGCCAACGGACCAGCGCTTCCGCCTTGTGAATGATGCCGGAAGAAAGCGTCACGATGGGCTGGTAGTACACCAGGAACTGGTTGTCGGCCAATGCGTTGCGCATGTCCCGCAGCAGCCGCATCCGGGTCTGGGCGGCTTCCTGCATCGAAGGCGTGAAGTAGCTGCAACGGTTGCGGCCGAGCTGCTTGGCGACGTACATCGCCTGGTCGGCATTCTTGATGAGGGTATCGATATCGTCCGCATCGTCCGGGTAGAGCGTGATGCCGATGCTGGTGGTGATATAGGCCAGCTCATCGCCCAGCTGGAACGGCTCGGACATTTTCGCCAGGATATCCTCGGCAATCCGCTCCACGCTGGAGGAGTCCTGGATATTGACCAGGGTGACGGTGAATTCGTCACCACCAAGACGGGCGACGGTATCCGTGTCGCGCACGCAGTTGAGCAGGCGCTTGGCGGCTTCTTTCAGCAACTGGTCGCCCATGCTGTGGCCCATGGTGTCGTTGACTTCCTTGAAGCGGTCCAGATCCAAAAACAGCAGGGCGAGGCGATTTTCGTCGCGATGCGCCTTCTTGAGGTCATGTTCCAGCCGGTCGTGGAACATGCGGCGATTGGGCAGGCCAGTAAGCGGATCGAAATTGGCCTGCTGCCAGATGAGCTCCTCGGTTTTTTTCTTTTCCGTAATGTCGTAGAACAGCACCACGCGGCGATGCACCGAACCGTCGCCGTTGAAAATGGTATTGACGGTCAGCCATTTGGTATAGGTCTCGCCGGTCTTGCGCTGATCCACGATCTCGCCTTCCCAGTGGCCTTTATCGTCCAGCTCCTGCCATATCTGGTAGTAGAAGGCATGTTCGGTCTCGGTGCCGAAGGTCTGGGGATTCTTGCCGACGACTTCTTCCTGGGTGCGTCCGGTAAGGCGAGTGAATGCGGCATTGATGGTAAGTATCGTCCCGTCCTTGTCGGTCACCATCATCGCTTCGCTGCTGTTCTGGTACACCAGCAGCGCCAGCTGCAATTCTTCGTTGGTCCGGCTCTTGTCGATCGCCAGCGCGGCAAGGCTGGCAGCCTGCTCGATCAGCTGAATGTCTTCTGGAGTCGGCCCCTGCGGTCTATCGTGATAGATGGCGAATGTGCCGAGCACCTTGCCATCGGCATGTTTGATCGGCTCCGACCAGCATGAGAGCAGGCCGACGCTCTCGGCCAGTTCCCGGTAGTTCGCCCAATAGGGGTGGGTGGCAATGTCCTCGACGATCACCCGTTCCCCGGTGTACGCGGCAGTCCCGCAGGAACCGACGTTCGGTCCGATGGCGACGCCATGAATGGCTGCATTGTAAGTTGGCGGAAGGCGCGGCGCGGCGCCGGTCAGCAAATGCTTGCCGGAGCGATCCAGCAACAGGATGCTGCATAGCATGTCGAGGTTTTCCTGTTCCACCGTCTGCACGATGGAATGCAGGATTTCGGCGAGCGGTGCATTGCGCGAAAGCTGTTCCAGCACCAGATTGCGAGCCTGTTCGCGCTGGCGGGCGCGGCGGCGTTCGCGCCGGCTGTTGCGCCAGTTCCAGAAGGCGAATGCTGCCAGGGCGGCCAGGGCAATGCCGCCTACTGTAGTGAACACATGCACCCTGGGGTCGCGGTCGATGCTGATCGCTTCCCAATTGCGCCGGATGGCGCGGTGTTCTTCTTCGCTGAAGTCGGCCAGCGCTTTCTGCAGGATGATGTTCAGCTCGGGCCAGTCGTTACGGACAGCCATGTGGAAAGATGCGCTGTAAGGCGTGGAGCCTACCATCTTGATATTGCCGAACCCCTGGTCGCGGGCGACATGCGTCACGATGAGGAGGTTGCCGATGTAGGCATCGACCAGGCCGGTGGTCAGCGCATTCAGGGCCTCTTCGGCGATATCGGCCTTGTAGAGCTGGATTTCCGGATAGTCGCGTGCAATCGATTCCGCGGCTACGCCTGTCTTGAAAACGGCGACTTTCTTGCCGGCAAGGTCGTCCAGTTGATGGATGCCTGCCGTATCGTTGCGGGTGAAGATGACGAAGGGCGCCTGCATATAAGGCTTGGGCAGGGGCGAGAAACGCGAGTTTTCCAGCGTTTTGAGGCTGACCACGGCGGCAAGCACGTCAGCTTTCTCGATCATGGGATCATCGACCGTGCGGACCAGGTGAAAACGAATGCCGAGCCTGGATTCGAGATGGCGCAGATAGTCGATGGACAGGCCGCGCATCTCCCGTTTTTCCGAAACGAAGCTGACAGGCTCCCAGCCGTAACTTACGGCAACGGTGATTTCCGGATGCTCCTGCAGCCAGTCGCGCTCATGCTTGGTCAGTTGCAGGGCGGGCTTCGCATTCGCGGCTACAGCAAGGCCGTCCCCGGGTAATACGGTGGACGAGAGAGCAAGGAAGGCGACCAGGAGAAAGTATCTGGAAGCGATAAAAGCACGTTTCAGCATCAATCGTTCGGTAAGGTACGGACATAACCTGAAACGATTTTAGCCTGAACGAATGATCAGGAGCGGGGAATATTTCCTTAAATGCAATGCTGCCTGCGAACCCGGCCATGTCCGTTTCCGGAATGGCCGGGCGAAACTCAGGCCGCTGCCGTAGCCGGTTCGAGAAATACCCGCAGGCTGCGCGGCTTCACGAAAACCTGTTCGCCTTCCTGCAGTTCCAGCTCGCGGAAGCGTTCTCGCGTCAGCTCGGCTTCGACATATTCGGTGGCATCGGCACGTGCCAGTTCCAGGCGCACGACCGGGCCGATGGCATGGATGTGCACTACGGTCGCGGCAAAGGTGGAACCGTTTTCCGGCGCGCGGCGGATGTCGATGTCGTGCGGACGAACATAGGCCAGGGCTGGCGCATCCTCGGTGTCGTCGTGGCCATCCACGGCAACTTTCAGCTCGCCGATGCGGGCGAAACCGCTATGCACGCGACTGTGGAACAGGTTCACGTTGCCGAGGAACTGATACACGAATGGCGTGGCCGGCTCGTCATACACCTGGTCCGGCGTTCCGACCTGTTCGATCGCGCCCTTGTTGAGCACGACGACGCGGTCGGCCACTTCCAGCGCTTCTTCCTGATCGTGCGTGACGAACACGCTGGTGATATGCAGCTCGTCGTGCAGGCGGCGCAGCCAGCGGCGCAGATCCTTGCGGACCTTGGCATCCAGAGCGCCGAACGGTTCGTCCAGCAGCAGCACCTGCGGCTCGACTGCCAGCGCGCGCGCCAAGGCGATGCGCTGTCGCTGGCCGCCGGAAAGCTGCGCCGGATAACGATTGGCGATCCAGTCGAGTTGTACCAGTTCCAGCAGTTCGTGCACCTTGCGATGAATTTCCGCCTCGCTCGGGCGTTCGTGCCTGGGGCGTACGCGCAGGCCGAAGGCGACGTTCTCGAACACGGTCATGTGGCGGAACAGCGCATAGTGCTGGAACACGAAACCGACCTTGCGTTCGCGCACATGGCTGTTGGTCGCGTCCTGGCCGTGGAACAGCACGCTGCCGCTGTCCGGTTGCTCCAGCCCGGCAATGATGCGCAGCAGGGTCGTCTTGCCGCAACCCGAAGGGCCGAGCAGGGCGGTCAGCTCACCGCTCGGCAGATCGAGGCTGATGTTGTTCAGCGCGGTAAAGTTGCCGAAACGTTTCTGTATGTTGCGGACTTCAATGCTCATTGCTGTTTTCCTCATTGCGGGCGCGAAGTTCCGCGCCGGTTTTCCATTCGACAAAGGTCTTCAGCGCCAGTGTCACGAGCGCCAATCCGGCCAGCAGGGAGGCGGCGGCGAACGCGGCGGCGAAGTTGTATTCGTTGTAAAGAATTTCCACATGCAGCGGCAGCGTGTTGGTCAGGCCGCGAATGTGCCCCGACACCACCGACACCGCGCCGAACTCACCCATGGCCCGGGCGTTACACAGGATGACGCCATACAGCAGGCCCCACTTCACGTTGGGCAGCGTCACGCGCCACAGCGTTTGCCAGCCGGAAGCGCCCATCGTGACGGCGGCTTCCTCTTCCTCGGTTCCTTGCGCCTGCATGAGCGGAATCAGCTCGCGGGCAACGAAAGGAAAGGTGACGAAGATCGTCGCCAGCACGATGCCGGGCACCGCGAAGATGATCTTGAAATCGTGATCGATCAGCCATTCTCCGAACCAGCCTTGCGCGCCGAACAGCAGCACATAGATCAGGCCGGCGATCACCGGCGACACCGCGAACGGCAGGTCGATCAGCGTCAATAGCACCTGCTTGCCGCGGAAGTCGAACTTGGCGATGGCCCAGGAAGCGGCAATGCCGAAAACCAGATTGGCCGGCACCGCGATCGCCGCGGCGATCAGCGTCAGCTTGATGGCGGAGAGCGCATCCGGGTCAATCAGCGAGGCCCAATATACTTCCAGCCCCTTGCGGAAGGCTTCCGTGAAAATCGCCGCCAGCGGCACGAACAGGAACAGCCCCAGCCAGCCGAGCGTTACCGAGATCAGCAGCCAGCGGATCCAGGTCGGCTCCTGTGTGGCCGTCGAGATGCGGATGGGCGTGGTGCCCAACGGATGTGTAAGTACAGCGGACATTTATACGGTCTTCCTTCCATGACGGCGGCTGATCCACCATTGCAGCGCGTTGATCACCAGCAGCAGCGCGAACGAAATCACCAGCATGACCACGGCGATGGCGGTAGCGCCCGCATAGTCGTACTGCTCCAGTTTGGTAATGATGAGTAGCGGCGAAATCTCGGAGATCAGCGGCATGTTGCCGGCGATGAAGATGACCGAGCCGTATTCGCCTACCGCGCGGGCAAAGGCCAGTGCGAAACCGGTAATCAGCGCCGGCCACAATGCGGGCATGAGCACCTTGGCGAAGGTTTGCCAGCGGTTGGCGCCGAGGCACGCGGCGGCCTCCTCGATCTCGGCTTCGAGGTCTTCCAGCACCGGTTGCACGGTGCGCACGACGAAGGGCAGGCCGATGAAGGTCAATGCCACCACGACACCGAGCGGCGTGAAGGCGACCTTGATCCCCAGCGGCTCCAGCCACTGGCCGAGCCAGCCGTTAGGCGCGTACACTGCCGTGAGGGCGATACCCGCAACGGCGGTCGGCAGCGCGAAAGGCAGGTCGACGAACGCGTCCACCAATCGTTTCCCCGGGAAGGTATAGCGGACCAGAACCCACGCGGTGAGCAGGCCGAATGCAGTATTCAGCAGCGCGCCGATGGCGGCAGCGCCGAACGATAGCCGGTAGGAAGCCAGTGCGCGCGGCGTGGTAACGGCCGTCCAGAACTCTCCCCAGCCCAGCTCCGCAGTCTTGATGAAGGTCGCGGAGAGCGGGATGAGCACGATGAGGCTGAGATATAGAATGGTGAAACCGAGCGCCAGCCCGAAGCCGGGCAAAACACTGTGCGATTTCCAGGAACGTGTTACCGCCATAAATGTCATCTCTAATCGAAGGTGCGGCCATGATAGCGAGGGCGCCTAATCTAAAAAAATAATATTTAAGAATTAATTTATTCGAATCTGTTATAAGAGTAAGAAAAAGCCGATGACTCAGCCTGTTCAGAAAATTCCCAAACCCCCGCGAACGGTGATTCCGCAGCCTGGCAGCTCCCTGCTCGCCGTCATGCTGGCAGGGTTGGCCATGCTCGGGCCTTTTTCGGTAGATACCTATCTCCCGGCGTTTCCGGATATCGAGCGAACGCTGGATGCCGACCTCATCGCGGTGCAACAGACGCTGACTGCCTACATGCTGTCGTTCGCGATCATGATCCTGTGGCATGGCGCGCTGTCCGATGCCTTCGGGCGCCGCAACATCGTGCTCGTGTCGCTCGCGGTGTTTGCCATCGGCTCGCTGGGATGCGCTGCGTCGCACAGCATCGAATACCTGTGGGCGTTCCGCGTGCTTCAGGGGGTATCTGCGGGAGCGGGTGTGGTGGTCGGCCGTGCGATCATCCGGGATCTATACGAGGATGCGGCTGCCGCGCGGCTACTGTCGCTTGTGACGATGATTTTCTCCATTGCTCCGGCACTGGCACCTATCCTGGGCGGCTGGATCGTGAAGTACTCCAACTGGCGCGCAATCTTCCTCTCGCTGTTTCTCTATACCGTGCTGCTGCTTTACTACTGCTATAAGCGGCTGCCGGAGACCCTGCCGAAAAGTCGCCGCACGCCGTTCAACCCGTCTTTTCTCGCGAACAGTTACCGGCAGATATTCAAGTCCCCCGCCTTCCAGCTCAAGGCGGGCGCCATCGCATTCAACTTTGCGGGACTTTTTCTTTATGTCGCGGCCGCGCCGGTTTTCATTACCCGGCATCTGGGGCTCGGGCCCGAGCAGTTCGCGTGGCAGTTCGTACCGGCAGTGGCGGGGATTTTTCTCGGGGCGCTTACGGCAAATCGTTTCGCCGGGCGCATTTCGATTCCGGTCATCATGGCGGTGGGCTACGTCCTGCTCATCGGTGCCGGTGCCGCCAATGTTGCCTACCATATGTATTTCCCGCCGGCCGTGCCCTGGTCGGTGCTGCCGCTGTTCTTCTACACGCTGGGCATGTCGCTGGTGGCGCCGGTGCTCACGTTGCTGGTGATGGACCTCTTCCCTGATATCCGCGGCACGGTAGCCTCCTGTCAGTCATTCACGCAGACCATGCTGAGCGCCGGTTTCGCCGGGATCGTGGCGCCGTTCCTCGTGCATTCGGTGCTGTGGCTGGCGCTGGGGCAGTTCGCATGCGCCGTGATCGGCCTCATCCTGTGGTTGGGCGGGCGCTACTATCACTATCGACGCGTGGTGCCCGCGACCCAGGTCAATGCGTGGGAGGCGGTGGAGTAGCGAGCCTCGGCGGGCTTGATTGCCATTAAGTGCGGCTGCCCGCTCAGGATAAAAAAAGGGCGCTTTTGCGCCCGAGGGAGGAGAAATAACAAGGAAACTAGAGGTTGGAAGCCAGTGGTTCGGCGCCTTCCGGCTCCTGCCAGGTACCGGCGGCTGCCGGCCTGCCGAGCAGATAGCCTTGTAGCAGCGTGGCGCCGGCGTCCAGCGCAATCTTGCGCTGGTTTTCGTTTTCGATCCCTTCGATCACGGGGCGAGCTCCCAGCTCCTGAATGATTTCCAGCAGCTTCGGCAGCATGCGGCGCACCTTGGCATTGAGTTCCGCTTCGTGGATCAGGCTGATATCCAGCTTCACGTAATCGGGCGAGAGCTTCCATAAACGGTCGAGATTGGAGCGGCGCCCGCCGAAATCGTCGATCGCAATGTGGTATCCGCGATCCCGGTAGTTCCCCACCGCCTCGATCAGCGGCTTGTCTGCTTCCACCGCGCTTTCCGCAATCTCGATGACCACCTTGTGCGTCGGCACGGAGTGCGCGTGCAGAATGCGTTCGAACACTTGGCCGTGCGCATTGACGCTGACCAGCAGTTTGGGGTGCACATTGAGGAACAGCAGTCCGCGCGATTGGGGCAGGCGCAGTGAGTTCAAGGTATGCAGCGTCCGCGCAATGCGGTCGAATTTGACCAGCCGCCCCTGATTGTCCGCAAAGCCGAAAGCGAACGAGGGAGTGAGCTGTTCCGTTTCCCCGATGGAGGGGCGAAGCAGGGCTTCGTACCCAAGCGGATGGCCCAGCGTCGTGCTGATAATCGGCTGGAAAGCGCTGCGCAACTGCAGCCCGACGAACTTGCTCACGAGCTCTTCGCCTTCGGTTTCCAGTCCGAATTCGTCGAGGTCGAGGTACAGCGCTTCGTGCAGCTCGGCCTTGAGCGTGTCGATGTTGAATGACATGGGTAAATCCTTTTATTTCACGTAGATCTGATCGAAGGTGCCGCCGTCGTCGAAATGGGTCTTCTGCGCCTTGGCCCATCCGCCGAATGCGTCGTCCACGCTGAACAGTGCAATATTCGGGAAGCGCTCTGCCGCGTATTTGGCGAACACCTTTTCGTTGCGCGGGCGATAGTAATGCTTGGCGGCGAGCTCCTGGCCTTCGTCGGAATACAGGTATTCCAGGTAAGCCTGGGCTGTCGCGCGGGTACCATGCTTGTCGGCATACTTGTCCACGACCGCGACCGGGGCCTCGACCAGTACGCTGACGCTGGGATAGACCACCTCGAAATCGCTGCCGCCCAATTCGTTCTTGATCAGCTGCACTTCGTTCTCGAAAGTCAGCAGTGCATCGCCGATGCCGCGCTGAACGAAGGTGGTCGTCGCACCGCGTCCGCCGGTATCGAGCACCGGCACATTGCGGAACAGCTTGCCGACGAAATCGCGCGCCTTGGCTTCGCCGCCGTATTTCTTCTCGGCATAGCCCCACGCGGCGAGATAGCTGTACTTACCGTTGCCCGAAGTCTTGGGGTTGGGAATAACGACCGCCACGCCCGGCTTGGCGAGGTCATCCCAGTCCTTGATCTTCTTCGGGTTGCCTTTGCGCACCAGAAATACCGTGGTGGATGTGAACGGGGAGCTCGCATGCGGCAGGCGTTTCTGCCAGTCCTTGGGCAGCAGTTTGCCGCGCTGGTAAAGGATATCGATATCACCCGGCTGATTCATCGTGATGACGTCCGCTTCCAGCCCGTCCACGACCGCACGCGCCTGTTTGCTGGAGCCACCGTGCGACTGGTTGACGTTGATGACCTGGCCGCTCTTCTGTTTCCAGTAATTGACGAATTTCGGGTTGTATTCCTTGAAGAACTCGCGCGTCACGTCATAGGAAACATTGAGTATGGGCTTGCCGTCCGCGTGGGCGAGCGGGACGATCAGCAGGGCGGCCAGCAGTAGATTCCGTAACATGGTTTTCCTTGGTTGTTATGGTGTGCTGGCAATATAAATGCACACCTAAATTCTGTAAAAGAATAAAGTTTTATAAATAAATAATTATTTCGAATAAATGGCTCAGGTTGACAGTATTGGTAAGGCTTCTTAAATTACCCGTCATTCCAGAAGGCTTGGCCTGAAGGCGGGCTGGCTTCCCTTCGAACCGCATCCCTACGGAGAAAAAATGAACGTATATCAGGACAACTCGCTTTCCATCGGCCGTACTCCGCTGGTCAGGCTGAATCGTGTAACCGATGGCGCGGGGGCGACCGTGCTGGCCAAGATCGAAGGCCGGAATCCCGCGTATTCCGTCAAGTGCCGCATCGGCGCGGCCATGATCTGGGATGCGGAGAAACGCGGCCTGCTGGGGCCGGGCAAGGAACTCGTCGAGCCGACCAGCGGCAATACCGGCATCGCTCTGGCCTTCGTGGCTGCCGCCAAGGGTATTCCCCTCACGCTGACCATGCCGGAAACCATGAGCATCGAGCGCCGCAAGCTGCTCGCCGCTTACGGCGCCAAACTCGTGCTGACCGAAGGCGCCAAGGGCATGAAAGGCGCGATCGCGAAAGCGGAAGAGATCGCTGCGTCCGATCCCGGCCGTTATGTGCTGCTACAGCAGTTCAAGAATCCCGCCAACCCGGCTATTCACGAGCAAACCACCGGCCCGGAAATCTGGAACGATACCGACGGCACGATCGATATCCTGGTTTCCGGCGTTGGCACCGGCGGCACGATCACGGGGGTGTCGCGCTATATCAAGCAAACCCAGGGCAAGCCCATTCTGAGCGTTGCCGTCGAGCCGACTGCGAGCCCGGTTATCACCCAGACGCGCAACGGCGAGGAAGTGAAGCCGGGCCCGCACAAGATCCAGGGCATAGGCGCCGGCTTCGTGCCGGACGTGCTGGATTTATCACTGGTGGATCAGGTCGAGCAGGTGTCGAATGACGATGCAGTGCTGTATGCGCGCCGTCTTGCGCAAGAGGAAGGCATACTCTCCGGCATCTCCTGCGGTGCCGCCGTGGCTGCCGCTGTTCGCGTGGCGCAGCGCCCCGAAAATGCCGGCAAGACCATCGTTGTCATCCTGCCGGACTCGGGCGAGCGCTATCTCAGTTCGGTGCTGTTCGAAGGGATGTTCGACGCGCAGGGGTTGTCGGCGTAGCGTTATCGGTCGTACAAATGAAAAAAGGCGCGGTTACTTATGCAACCGCGCCTTTTTGTTTGGGCTTCGCCCCTACAGCCGGGCCAGCTTGTCACGCAGCTCGACCGCCGAGCGTCGGCTGTAGATGATGGGCAGATCCAGGCGCGTGGCGCGCATGGTCGCGCTGTAGAGCATGTTGTGGCTCAGGTAGTCGGTGACCATGATCACCAGGTCTACCCTGGCGGGAATGGCCCGCCGGGTATCGGCCGGCTTGCGCCCGCCCCAGTGCTCGATATCCTCCCGGCCATGCTCCGCCAATTCACGGCGGATCGAATCGATGCGGTCACCTCCGATTACCAGCGTGGTCATGACAGGTCTCCTTCGCTCACTGGCTTGCGTTTAGCGGGCGTAGATCTGATCGAACACGCCGCCGTCTGCGAAGTGGGTCTTCTGCGCTTTGGCCCAGCCGCCGAACACGTCATCGATCGTGATCAGGCTGACCTTGGGGAATTGCGCTTCATACTTCTTCGCCACGGATTCCAGCGTCGGACGGTAATAGTTCTTCGCCGCGATTTCCTGGCCTTCCTCGCTGTAGAGATACTGCAGGTAGGCTTCCGCTACCTTGCGCGTCTTGCGCTTGTCCACTACCTTGTCGACCACGGTCACCGGCGGTTCGGCCAGGATGGACAGTGACGGCACGACGATTTCCACCTTGTCCGGGCCCAGTTCCTTCTTGGCGAGGAACGCCTCGTTTTCCCAAGCCAGCAGCACGTCGCCGATGCCGCGCTCGACGAAGGTGGTGGTGGAGCCGCGTGCGCCGGAATCCAGCACCGGCACGTTCTTGAACAGCTTGCCCACGAACTCCTTGGCCTTTGCCTCGTCATTGTTGTTCTGCTTGAGCGCATAGGCCCATGCAGCCAGGTAGTTCCAGCGCGCACCGCCCGAAGTCTTCGGATTCGGCGTGATCACCGAGATGCCCGGCTTCACGAGATCGTTCCAGTCCTTGATCTTCTTGGGGTTGCCCTTGCGTACCAGGAACACAATGGTTGAAGTGTAAGGCGAGCTGTTGTGCTGCAAACGCTTCTGCCAGTCCTTGGGGATCAGCTTGCCTTTTTCGCTGAGCTGGTCGACGTCATAAGCGAGCGCCAGGGTAGCCACATCCGCCTCCAGGCCGTCGATGATGGCCCGGGCCTGCTTGCCTGAGCCGCCATGCGACTGCTTGATGGTGACGTTGTCGCCGCTCTTGGCCTTCCAGTACTTGGCGAAGGCGGCGTTATAGTCCTGGTAAAGCTCGCGCGTCGGGTCGTACGACACGTTGAGCAGCGTCACGTCCGCAGCGGAGGCCGTCAGCGGATTGGCCAGCGCCAATATCGCGATCAGGCCGCTCAGGGCGAGGATGAAATTTTTCATGTTGATACGTCCTTTGCTGTACATGTTTTAGAAGGAAATCTGCAGGCGCGAGAACAGCAGGCGCTCGTCATCGCGGTCACGCACATTGGTGAAGGAACCTGTTGCCGCTCCGGCGCTGTCTACACTGCCGCCTCCATCGAACGTGGTCTCTTCGTAATTCACAGCAAGGCGAACCCACTGATTGAGATACCAGTTGAGGCCAACAGCCCACGATTTGGCGGACTCGGCACTGGTGCGCGGATCTGCGAAGCGAACGCCAGTTCCTGCGGCGGCCGAACTGAAGGCATCCTTGTCGATGTTGTTTTCCTGATAGCGTGCAACGAGCTCCCAGGCGCCCCAGCCGCTGCCATCGGTGGTAAACGGGGTCTTGGGCTTGACGCCCTTGAACGAGGCATCTTCTCCGGTCAGCAACCAGCTTGCGGTGATATGCCATGCATCGTTCTTGAGCGTGTCGTTTCGGGCAGCGCCGGTAGTACGGCGTACGTCCTGCGACACTTCGGCATATTCCGCGAGCAGGCCGAACGGGCCGGTGTAGTAATAAGCCTGCGGAGACCAGCGGACACGCTTGCCATCGGAAACAACGCCGCTCGCATAGCTGAAGAAGTTATTGGCCTGCCCCGGTGTCTTGTAGCCGCTGGGCAGATTGGTGACGGAAGCTGTGCCCTCGGCATCTCCGTAAGTGGCGGCCAGGCCTACGCCGAGACCGGCCAGGGCGCTATCGCTATCCTTGAACGGCTGCACGAAAACGCGTGCGGCGTAGTCCTTGTCGATGTTGTTGTCCTGCGTGGTTGTGTTTTCGGAGCCGTCTACGCTGCCGTTGAATACACCCACGGCGTAGTTCAGCTTGCCGTCCAGCACATCGCCGTGCAGCGAGACACCCAAGTCGCGGTTGGGCAGGATGTTGTTGCTGACATAGCTGCGCTCCAGGAACTTGATATCGCTGCCGCTTTGCAGACGTTCGAGGCCAACGAAGGGCTTGAACTTACCTGCGCGCACCTTGAACCACGGCTGGAAGCGGGCATCGATGTAGGCATCGACTACGCGGGCGATATTGCCGCTGTCCTGGGCGCGATTCACGCCTTCGCCGAATTCGGGGGTAAAGCGGAAGTCGTATTTGCCGAAGACGGTGCCTTCGAACGTCGGGCGGATGCGACGCGCGAGAAAGCCATCGAGCTGGTCGACATTGTTGACCTCGTCATCCCCGAAACTGCGGTGGTCGAGCTGAATCAGGCCGCGTAGTTTGTATTCGAAATTGCCGTCGGCCGACTTGAAGCCGAAGCCTTTTTCGCCTGCGACCAGCACGGGCGTTTCCTTTTTCTTTGCAGCCGCTTCTTCGGCCGCAATTTCACTCTTGCGGTCCAGCACACGCACTTTCTGGTCCAGTTCCTGCACCAGCGCACGCAGTTGTTCCAGCTCCGAACTATCGTTGGCCAGAGCCGGGGTGGCAATCAGACCGCTGCCGACCAGCAGCGAACTCAGCAGAGTTCTCTTGAATGACATTTCAATCTCCTAAATTAGTATGGTTCTGGAGATCTTCCGGCCGTCCGGTCAGCTCCCGTTTCACTTGTGTTTCCTGCCTTCGGTCGTCCGATGGGCAATCCAGGGTCAAGAGGTCTTTTCCAGCGGTTGGCTGGTAAAACGCACTTTTTCCCGCTTCTCGATCTGAGTCACGCGGCCTTCATGCACGGTGATCTCGATGGATCCGAAGCGAACGCTGTCGATCGCTCGCAGGATCTCCTGCACAAGTGCAGGTTTTTGTTGCGTATTTGCCTGGGACATAACCGCCTCCTCATCAATCGAATGGGCGCACTTTAGCAACGGGTATGAATAATTAAAAATAATTTGTTTCGATATGTTTATTTCTAAAAAGAATATAAAAAGGCCGTGAAGTTTGCTGTGCGCGCTTTTGACCACAATCGCTTTGGTCGGTATGATTGCGCGGTTTTTTTGCGGAAGAACCGAATGCGGCGCAAGCTGGTGGTGGGGAATTGGAAGATGCATGGGAACCTTGAATCCAACAAGGCTCTGCTCGAAGCCCTCATCGACGGGTTACGCGATTACCGGCATGCGGATTACGCGGTATGCGTGCCGACCCCTTATCTGTTCCAGGCGCAGGCGATGCTGCATGGCAGTCATATTGCATGGGGCGCACAGAATATGAGCCAGTTCGAGGCGGGCGCATTTACCGGATCGGTAGCGCCGCACATGCTGGTCGATTTCGGTTGCAGCTACGTCATCATCGGGCACTCCGAGCGGCGAGAGCTATGCAATGAAAGCGATTCCGTGGTGGCGGCCAAGTTCGAGGCGTCGGTCAAGGACGGCATGAAACCTATCCTGTGCATAGGCGAAACGCGCGAAGAATATGAGGCGGGGCAAACCGAGGAAGTGGTTGCGCGGCAACTCGACGCGGTGCTGAATCGTTTTGGCCCCAGAGGGTTGTGCAAGGGCGTACTGGCCTATGAGCCGGTCTGGGCGATCGGGACAGGCCGCGGAGCCGCGCCGGAAAAGGCGCAGGCTGTGCATGCCTTTATCCGGAATCGCGTCGCGCGTCTCGATAAAATGGCTGCAGCCCAGCTATTAATCCTACATGGGGGTAGCGTTCGAGTCGCAAATGCGGCACAATTACTGTCTATGCCGGACATCGACGGTGCACTTGTAGGTCACGCGTCGCTGGTTGCTGAGGAATTCCTCGCGATTTGCCGGGCAGCCAATTAATGTAAGGTTGGTAAGGTTTAATGGAAACAATCGTTTGGGTAGTGCATCTCATTGCGGCGGCTGGCGTCATCGGCTTGGTACTGCTGCAACACGGCAAAGGTGCCGACATGGGTGCTGCCTTCGGTAGCGGCGCGTCCGGCAGCCTCTTCGGTGTCAGCGGCTCTGCCAATCTGCTCAGCCGTGCCACCGCCGGCATGGTTACCGTATTTTTCATCACCAGCTTGACCCTGGCTTATCTGTCGGGTCATAGCGGCAAGAATTCAAGCGTGGTCAAGGCTCCAGCAACTGAAGCTCCGTCGGCGGTCAAGCCGGTCGATCCTTCCGTGCCCGAGGCCCCCAAGGCAAAGGATGTACCTCAATAAGTTTTAATTGCAGTTCGGGCTTCAGCCCACAGTTGCCGACGTGGTGAAATTGGTAGACACGCTATCTTGAGGGGGTAGTGACGAAAGTCGTGCGAGTTCGAGTCTCGCCGTCGGCACCAAATAAATTTCGGAAGCCTTGCGGTTTCCAAACCCTAGCCGGGATTAGGCGGGAAAGAACTGGGTTCTAGCGTGCTGGAAAATTATTTTCCGATTCTGCTTTTTATACTGGTCGGCCTCGGAGTCGGCGTGGTCCCCATTATTCTCGGCAAGGTCGTTGCTCCCAGTCGTCCTGACAGCGAAAAAAACTCTCCCTACGAATGCGGTTTCGAGGCTTTCGAAGACGCCCGCATGAAATTCGACGTCCGGTATTACCTCGTCGCCATCCTCTTTATTCTGTTCGATCTCGAAATTGCGTTTCTTTTCCCCTGGGCAGTCGTCATCCAGGAAATCGGCCTGTTCGGCTTTGTCGCCATGATGGTGTTCCTTGGCGTGCTGGTGGTCGGCTTCATCTACGAGTGGATGAAGGGGGCGCTTGAGTGGGAGTAAACATCATGAACAGTGAGAAGGCTCCGGCCCGAAGGGCTGGAGGCGAACGTCCGCGAATGATGTTCGGCGATACGGTGTCGAACGTATCTTTCGCGGATACTGGAGCGTATTAGCACATGAGCATCGAAGGCGTACTCGAAAAAGGTTTTGTCACCACAACGCTCGATACGGTCATCAACTATACGCGTACGGGTTCGATGTGGCCGATGACTTTTGGCCTTGCCTGCTGCGCTGTGGAAATGATGCATGCCGGCGCCTCCCGTTATGACCTGGACCGCTTCGGTATCGTATTCCGCCCCAGCCCCCGCCAGTCAGACGTGATGATCGTCGCAGGCACCCTGGTCAACAAGATGGCGCCTGCATTGCGCAAGGTCTACGACCAGATGGCCGAGCCGCGCTGGGTGATCTCGATGGGATCCTGTGCCAATGGCGGTGGCTACTATCACTATTCCTATGCTGTGGTGCGTGGCTGCGACCGTATCGTGCCGGTTGACGTATACGTGCCGGGCTGCCCCCCGACTGCCGAGGCCTTGCTCTACGGCATTATTCAGCTGCAAAAGAAGATCAAACGTACCAATACCATCGCCCGTTAAGAACAACAAATGTCCCCGCGCCTGGAAAAACTGTCCGAAAGCCTGAAGTCTGCCTTGGGCGACAAGATCACGGACTTTACCGTGCATGTCGGCGAAATCACGATACGCGTCAAGCCGGCTGACCTCATTGAAGTATGCGGCATTCTGCGCGATGCGGAAGGGCTCAAATTCGAGCAGCTGATTGACCTGTGCGGCCTCGACTATCGTGATTACGGCGAAGGCACATGGGCCGGCCCGCGTTTTGCCGTGGCGTATCATCTGCTCTCCGTATCGCTCAATCAGCGTCTGCGCCTCAAGGTGTTTGCCGCGGATGACGAATTCCCGGTTCTGGCCTCCGTGGTTGGCGTCTGGCCGACCGCCAACTGGTTCGAGCGCGAGGCGTTCGACCTGTTCGGCATCATGTTCGAAGGCCATCCCGACCTGCGTCGTTTGTTGACCGACTACGGTTTCGTCGGGCATCCGTTCCGCAAGGACTTCCCGATGATCGGCAATGTCGAGATGCGCTACGACCCCGAGCAGCAGCGCGTGGTCTATCAGCCGGTTTCCATCGATGAGCGCAACAATGTGCCGCGCATCATCCGCGACGAAGGTTTTCACAAAGGTTAGTCATGGCCGAGATTCGCAACTACACCATGAACTTCGGCCCGCAGCACCCCGCTGCGCACGGCGTGCTGCGTCTCGTGCTGGAACTGGACGGCGAAGTGATCGAGCGTGCCGACCCGCATATCGGCCTGCTGCATCGCGGCACCGAGAAGCTCGCTGAAAACCGTACTTTCCTGCAATCCGTACCCTACATGGATCGCCTCGATTACGTGTCCATGATGGCCAACGAGCACGCTTACGTAATGGCGATTGAAAAGCTCATGGGGCTGGAGGTGCCGGAGCGTGCGCAGTACATCCGTGTGATGTTCGACGAAATCACCCGTATCCTCAACCACCTGCTGTGGCTGGGGGCGCACGCACTGGACGTGGGCGCGATGACGGTGTTCCTGTATGCCTTCCGCGAGCGCGAGGACTTGTTTGACGTGTACGAGGCAGTGTCCGGCGCGCGCATGCATGCGGCTTACTATCGCCCGGGCGGTGTCTATCGCGACCTGCCGGACCGCATGCCGCAGTACCAGGAATCGAGTTTCCGCTCCAAGGACGAGATCAAGGCGCTCAACGAGAATCGTCAAGGGTCTGTTCTCGATTTTATCGAGGATTTCACCAATCGCTTCCCCGCGTATGTAGATGAGTACGAAACGCTGCTCACCGACAACCGCATCTGGAAGCAGCGCACCGTTGGTATCGGTGTGGTGTCTCCGGAACGTGCGCTTGCGCTGGGTCTGACGGGTCCTATGCTGCGTGGCTCTGGCATCGCCTGGGATCTGCGCAAGAAGCAGCCCTATGAAGTCTATGATCGCCTCGACTTCGAAATCCCCATCGGCGTCCATGGCGACTCGTACGACCGCTATCTGGTGCGTATCGAGGAATTCCGCCAGTCCAACCGCATCATCAAACAATGCATCGACTGGCTGCGCAAGAACCCCGGTCCGGTCATGAGCGCGGATCACAAGGTGACGCCGCCCGCCCGTACCGGCATGAAGCAGGACATGGAAGCGCTGATCCATCATTTCAAGCTGTTCACCGAGGGCTTCCATGTGCCCGAAGGCGAGGCCTATGCCGCGGTCGAGCACCCCAAGGGCGAGTTCGGCATTTATCTGGTGTCGGACGGCGCCAACAAGCCGTATCGCCTCAAGATTCGCGCACCAGGCTTCGCGCACCTCGCGGCGCTGGATGAAATGACGCGCGGACACATGATTGCCGACCTGGTAGCGATTATCGGCACGCAGGATATCGTTTTTGGAGAGATTGACCGCTGATGTTATCCCCCGAATCCCTCGCCAAAATCGACAAGGAACTCACCAAGTATCCCGACGACCGTCGTCAATCGGCCGTGATGTCCGCGTTGCGTATCGCTCAGGACGAGCTGGGCTGGTTGTCCAAGGACACCATTGCCTTTGTCGCGCAATATCTCGGCATTCCCGAAATCGCCGCGCTGGAAGTGGCAACGTTCTACAACATGTACGAACTGGAGCCGGTCGGCCAGCACAAGATCACGGTATGCACCAATATTTCCTGCATGCTGCGCGGCTCCGACGAGATCGTCGAGCATCTGGAAAAGCGTCTCGGCATCGGTTTCAACGAAACCACGGCGGACGGTAAATTCACGCTGAAGGAAGGCGAGTGCATGGGCTGCTGTGGCGGTGCGCCGCTGTTTCATATCAACAACAAGCAAATGTGCGAATGCCTCACGCCCGAAAAGGTGGATGAAATTCTGGAGGGCCTCAAGTAATGGCGAATGAGGTTTGCTTCCGGACGCTCCACTTGCCCAATCCGGGCTCGCTGGATACCTATCGCAGCGTCGGCGGCTACGAGACGCTGAAGCGTATCGTCACCGAGAAGGTGCCGGCGACGGAGATCATTAACCAAGTCAAGATTTCAGGTCTGCGCGGCCGCGGTGGGGCGGGGTTCCCCACCGGTCTCAAGTGGAGCTTCATGCCGCGTTACTATGACGGCACCAAGTACCTGGTATGCAATACCGACGAAGGCGAGCCGGGGACCTTCAAGGACCGCGACATCATCCGTTACAACCCGCACCAGCTCATCGAAGGCATGGCGATTGCCGCCTACACGCTCGGTGCGCGCGTCGGCTATAACTACATCCACGGCGAAATCTGGGAGGACTACGTCTTCTTCGAGCAGGCGCTGGATGAGGCGCGCGCGGCGGGCTTTCTCGGTGAAAATCTGTTCGGCACCCATTTCAGCTTCGACCTCTACGCACACCACGGTTACGGCGCCTACATCTGTGGCGAGGAAACCGCGCTGATCGAGTCGATCGAAGGCAAGAAGGGGCAGCCGCGCTTCAAGCCGCCGTTCCCGGCAAGCTTCGGCGTGTTCGGCAAACCAACCAACGTCAACAACACCGAATCCTACGCATCGATTCCTTACATCATGCAGCATGGCGGCCAGGCGTTCATGGATCTGGGCGTGGCCAATTCCGGCGGTACCAAGATTTTCGCGGTCTCCGGCCATGTGGAAAAGCCGGGCAACTATGAAGTCAACATGGGCATGCCATTCTCCGAGCTGCTGGCGCTGGCTGGCGGCATGTGGAAAGGGCGTCAGCTCAAGGCGGTGATCCCGGGCGGTCCGTCCACGGCAGTAATGCCGGCGGCTGCCATCATGGGTGCCAACATGGACTATGACAGCCTGTCCAAGGCCGGTTCCAGCCTGGGCGCAGGCTCAGTGATCATCATGGATGACTCGACCTGCATGGTAAACACGCTCAAGCGCCTGTCGTATTTCTTCTTTGAAGAGTCCTGCGGCCAATGCACGCCGTGCCGCGAGGGCACCGGCTGGCTGTACCGTGTGGTCAAGCGCATCGTGGAAGGCAAGGGTCGCATGGAAGACCTCGACCTCCTGACCGATGTCAGCAACAACATCTCCGGACGCACCATCTGCGCGCTGGGCGACGCAGCGGCAACGCCGGTACTGAGCTTCATCAAACATTTCCGGCCCGAGTTCGAGTATTACATCCAGCACGGCCGCAGCATGGTCACGGGCAAATAGTTATGTTGAACATCGAAATCGACGGCAAACAGGTAGAGGTCGAGCACGGCACGACCATCATCGACGCGGCGGACAAGCTGGGCGTGCCGATTCCGCGCTTCTGCTATCACAAGAAGCTGTCTGTCGCCGCCAATTGCCGCATGTGCCTGGTGCAGGTCGAAAAATTCAACAAGCCGCTGCCCGCATGTGCCACGCCGGTGAGCGACGGCATGAAGATTTTCACGCGCTCCAAGGCTGCCGTCGAGGCGCAGAAGAGCGTGATGGAGTTTCTGCTCATTAACCACCCGTTGGATTGCCCGATCTGCGATCAGGGCGGCGAGTGCGATTTGCAGGACATCGCCATGGCCTACGGTGCGCCGGCTTCGCGCTACACCGAAGAAAAGCGCGTGGTGCTCAACAAGAACATCGGCCCGCTGGTCGCCACCGATATGACGCGCTGCATCCAGTGCACGCGCTGCGTGCGCTTCCTCAAGGAAGTCGGCGGCATGATGGAGCTGGGTCTCATCAATCGCGGCGAGCACGCCGAGATCACCGCCTACGTCGACAAGAGCGTGGAGTCTGAGCTGTCGGGCAACATCATCGACCTATGCCCGGTCGGTGCGCTTACGTCCAAGCCGTTCCGCTATACCGCACGCAGCTGGGAACTGATCCGTCGTCCTTCGATTGCCCCGCATGATGGACTGGGCTCGCAGGTCGAGGTGCACGTCAAGGCCAACCGCGTGATGCGCGTGTTGCCGCGCGAGAAGGAAAGCATCAACGAATGCTGGATTTCTGACCGCGATCGTTATTCATATGAGGGACTCAACAGCCCCGAGCGTTTGACTGTGCCGATGGTAAGGCGCTGCGACCAATGGGTCGAAACCGACTGGCAGAGCGCGCTTGAGTTTGCCGCCAGCCGCCTCAAGGAGACCGCCGGACGTGAGGGCGGGGATGGCATCGGCTTCCTGGTATCGCCCAACAGCACGATGGAAGAAGGCTATCTCGTCCGCAAGATCGCGCATGGACTGGGCTCCGGCAATATCGACCATCGCCTGCGCCGCAGCGATTTCCGCATGGATGGCGAATTCCAGGGCACACCCTGGATGGGCTGCAACATTCCGGATTTGCAGGAAATGGACCGCGTGCTGGTTATCGGCAGCAGCCTGCGCAACGAGCATCCGCTGCTGGCACATCGCCTGCGCCATGCCGTAAAGCTCAATGGTGCCGAGTTGTCGCTGGTCAACCCTGTCGACGACGATCCGCTCATGCCGGTAGCGCACAAGGCGATCTGCACCCCCAACGACATGGTCAACGTGCTGTCGCAAATCCTCAAGGCGATGTCCGGCCTGCAACGCCTGTCGCTATGCCTGCCGCCCGCGCTGAATCAACTGCTGGAAGGCGTGGTGGTGTGGGACAACGCCAAGGCGATGGCGGAAAGCCTCGCCGGCCTTGGCAAGGACTATGACCTGATCAGCCCGAAGGTGGGCATTTTCCTCGGCAATATCGCGCAGCATCATCCGCGCTATTCCGAAATCTACAGTCTTGCAGAAGCGATCTCCGCATTGTGCGGCGCGACTTTCGGCGTTCTGTCCGATGCGGCCAACCGAGTCGGCATGGACTTGGCCGGCGTGCTGCCGAAGCCCGGCGCGCTCAATGCGCGCAGCATGCTGGAGCAGCCGCGTTCCGCCTACCTGCTCGTCAATATCGAGCCGGAACTGGACAGCCACAACGCCAAGCTCATCAATCAGGCGCTGAACCAGTCGTCGTGCGTGGTCGCCCTTACGGCATACAAATCCGATGCGCTGCGTGATGCAGACGTGTTGCTACCGATTGCACCGTTTACCGAAACTTCCGGCACTTTTACCAGCATGGAAGGCCGCGTGCAGAGTTTTGCCGCTGCTGTGCGTCCTCAAGGCGAGTGCCGTCCGGGCTGGAAGGTACTGCGCGTGCTGGGCAATCTGCTAGGCCTGCAAGGCTTCGATTACGAGAGCAGCGAACAGATCAAGGACGAAATCCTGGGCGGCGAACGCCCGTCGCAGTTCGTCTGGAAACGTCTCAACAACAACCTGCGTCATCTGGTCGATGTCAACGTGCAGGTCAAGGAAGGCGTCATCCAGCGCGTCGGCGAGGTTCCGCTATACCAGTCGGACGCCATCGTGCGCCGCGCGCCTTCGCTGCAGAAGACTCACAAGAGCGGATTCGGCCATGCAGCAATGAATGCCCGCATGCTGGCGAAGCTGGGCCTGCATGAAGGCGACCAGGCGCGTGTGAATCAGGCCGGCGCCAGTGCGATCTTGCCTGTGCGGCGCGATGATCGCGTGCACGATGACTGCGTGCGTATTCCGGTATGCCCCGAAACCGCCATGCTTGGCGATCTCTACGGCGAACTGACTGTGGAGAAGGCATGATGGACGCACTCCAGCAACTCTTCGGCCCGTTCTGGCCGGTCGTGTGGAATCTGGCCAAGATCGTCGCCATCATCCTGCCTATCATGGGTGCCGTGGCCTATCTGACGCTGGCCGAGCGCAAGGTCATCGGCTACATGCAGGTGCGTATCGGCCCCAACCGTGTCGGTCCCAAGGGCTTGCTGCAACCGGTGGCAGATGGTCTCAAGCTGCTGTTCAAGGAAATCATCCTGCCGACGGCGGCCAACAAGTTCCTGTTCCTGCTGGCGCCGGTACTGGTGCTTGCGCCCGCGTTGGCTGCGTGGGCGGTGGTGCCGTTCGATCTCAACCTGGTGCTGGCCGATATTGATGCCGGCCTGCTGTACATTCTCGCGATGACTTCAGTCGGCGTGTATGGCGTGATCATCGCGGGTTGGGCCTCCAACTCCAAGTATGCCTTCCTCGGCTCGCTGCGCTCCGCGGCGCAGATCGTGTCCTACGAAATCGCGATGGGTTTTGCGCTGGTGGGCGTGCTGATGTGCGCCAACAGCCTCAATCTCGGCAAGATCGTGCTGGGACAGGCCGGCGGTTTCTGGCAGTGGTATTTCATTCCGCTGTTCCCGCTGTTCGTCGTGTATTTCATCAGTGCTGTTGCGGAAACCAACCGTGCGCCGTTCGACGTGGCTGAAGGCGAGTCCGAAATTGTCGCGGGTTTCCACGTCGAGTATTCCGGCATGGCCTTCGCGGTGTTCTTCCTTGCCGAATACGCGAACATGATTCTGGTCGCGACGTTGGCGGCGGTGATGTTCCTCGGTGGGTGGCTGTCGCCGGTGCCCTTCCTGCCGGATGGTTTCCCGTGGCTCGCGCTCAAGGTCGCCGCACTGTTGTTCTTCTTCCTGTGGTTCCGTGCCACGTTCCCGCGCTATCGCTATGACCAGATCATGCGCTTGGGCTGGAAGGTATTCATCCCGATCACGCTGGTGTGGATCGTGGTGGTCGGTGCCATGATGCAAACCCCGTGGGCCTACCTGTTCCATTAAGGGGAGAGAGACATGATCAATCGCATAAAAGACCTCTTCTCCAGCCTGATGCTGCTTGAGCTGCTCAAGGGCATGACTCTGACCGGACGCTATTTCTTCGCACGCAAGATCACGGTGCAATACCCGGAAGAGCGCACGCCGATGAGCCCGCGCTTCCGCGGTCTGCACGCGCTGCGCCGTTATCCCAATGGCGAAGAACGCTGCATCGCCTGCAAGCTGTGCGAAGCGGTGTGCCCGGCGATGGCGATCACGATCGAATCCGAGCAGCGCGAGGACAACACGCGCCGTACCACGCGCTATGACATTGACCTGACCAAGTGCATCTTCTGCGGCTTCTGCGAAGAATCCTGTCCGGTCGATTCCATCGTCGAGACGCGGATTTTCGATTACCACGGCGAAAAGCGCGGCGACCTGACATATACCAAGCCCATGCTGCTGGCGGTGGGCGATAAATACGAACAACAGATCGCGGAAGACCGGTCCGCGGACGCGAAATATCGGTAAAGGGCGGCAATGATTTTCCAAGACTACGTGTTCTACGTGCTGGCGGCGATCCTCGCGTTTGCCGGCCTGCGCGTCATTACCGCGCGCAATCCGGTGCATGCCGCACTGTATCTCGTGCTGGCTTTCTTTACCGCGGCTGGCATCTGGCTGCTGCTGGAGGCCGAATTTCTTGCCATCGTGCTGGTGCTGGTTTATGTCGGTGCGGTGATGGTGCTGTTCCTGTTCGTGGTGATGATGCTGGATATCAACCTGGAGCAGCTGCGCAAGGGTTTCTGGGAGGCCATTGTGCCGGCGCTTATCGTGGGCGGGCTGATCTTTGTCGAGATGGTGCTGATCCTGGGCGGCAAGCAGTTCGGAGCGATTGAACCGGTCAAGCACGATGCGGATTACAGCAATACAGCGGAACTGGGACGCCTGCTCTACACCGATTACGTTTTCCCGTTCGAAATCGCATCCGTGGTACTGCTGGTGGCTATCGTCGCGGCAATTGCCCTGACGCTGCGCCGCCGCACGAATACCAAGCACAACGATCCGGCCAAGCAGGTGCTGGTCAAGCGTGCCGATCGCATCCGCATGGTCAGCATGCCTGCGGAAAAGGATGCCCCCGCTGAAGGAGAGCAAGCATGAGCGTCGGCCTCTCGCATTACCTGATTCTCGGTTCGCTGCTGTTCGCGATCAGCGTGGTCGGTATCTTCCTTAATCGCAAGAACGTCATCATCCTGCTCATGGCAATCGAGCTCATGCTGCTCGCGGTGAACATGAATTTCATTGCGTTCTCGCATTACCTCAACGATACGGCAGGGCAGGTGTTCGTGTTCTTCATCCTGACCGTCGCGGCGGCAGAGTCGGCCATCGGCCTCGCCATCCTGGTCGTACTGTTCCGTAACCTGAAAACCATCAACGTGGAAGACTTGAATAGCCTGAAGGGCTGATGCGGCAATCATGAGCATGCAAAACATCTATCTGCTGATCCCCATGCTGCCTCTGGTTGCTGCAGCTATCGTCGGCCTGTTCGGCCGCAAGCTGCCGCGCGCGACAGCGCATTTGCTCACCATTCCGGCGGTGGCGGCCTCCTTCGGGCTTTCAGCCTATGTGCTCATCGACGTGCTGCAGGGCAACCTGTTCAACGGCGCGGTCTACACCTGGCTTACCAGCGGCGATACCTCGTTCGAGGTGGGCTTCCTCATCGATCAGCTATCCGCGACGATGATGGTCATCGTTACCTTCGTGTCGCTCATGGTGCATATCTACACCATAGGCTACATGCATGAGGATCCCGGCTACAGCCGCTTCTTCAGCTATATCTCGCTGTTTACCTTCTCGATGCTCATGCTGGTGATGAGCAACAACTTCATGCAGCTGTTCTTCGGCTGGGAAGCGGTGGGCCTGGTGTCCTATCTGCTCATCGGCTTCTGGTTCAAGCGCCCGACAGCGATTTACGCCAACCTCAAGGCGTTTCTGGTCAATCGTGTGGGCGACTTCGGCTTTCTGCTCGGCATCGGCATGGTGCTGTATTACCTCGGTAGCCTTGACTATGCCGCGGTGTTCTCGGTTGCGCCGCAATTTGCCGATATCAAGGTCAATCTGATTCCCGGCAGCGAATGGTCGCTCATGACCGTGATCTGCATCCTGCTGTTCATCGGTGCCATGGGCAAGTCGGCGCAAGTGCCGCTGCATGTGTGGCTGCCGGATTCGATGGAAGGCCCGACCCCGATTTCCGCGCTGATCCATGCCGCAACTATGGTGACTGCCGGTATCTTCATGGTGGCGCGTATGTCGCCGTTATACGAACTGTCTACGACCGCGCTGTCCTTCGTGCTCGTCATCGGCAGCATTACCGCGTTGTTCATGGCTTTCCTCGGCATCATCCAGAACGACATCAAGCGCGTGGTCGCTTATTCCACGCTGTCGCAACTGGGCTACATGACTGTGGCGCTTGGCGTCTCGGCCTATTCCGCTGCGATCTTCCACCTCATGACGCACGCCTTCTTCAAGGCCTTGCTGTTCCTCGCCGCGGGCTCCGTCATCATGGCGATGCACCATGACCAGGACCTGCGTCGCATGGGCGGTCTGCGCAAATACCTGCCGATTACCTACATTACTTCGGTAATTGGCTCGCTCGCGCTGGCGGGGATTCCCCCCTTCGCGGGCTTCTACTCCAAGGACGCCATCATCGAAGCGGTGCACGCCTCGCACATCCCCGGCGCCGGCTTCGCCTATTTCGCAGTCATGGTGGGTGTGTTCGTGACCGCGTTCTACAGCTTCCGCCAGTTGTTCCTCGCATTCCATGGCGAGGAACGCTTCGGCAAGCACGATGAACATGCACATGGTCACGAGGACGATGCTCATGCGGACGAGCACCATGGTCTGGCTCCCGGCGAGAAACCGCATGAGTCGCCGTGGGTGGTGACCATTCCGCTGATCTTTCTGGCCGTTCCCTCGATTTTCGCGGGCCTGCTCTATATCCAGCCGATGCTGTTCGACGGTTTCTTCGGCAATGCCATCGTGGTGCGTCCGGAGCATGACGTTCTGCACCACATCGGCGCCGAGTTCCATGGCTGGTTCGCGTTTGCCTTGCACGGTCTTATGGCAGCACCGTTCTGGCTGGCGGTAGCAGGCATAGCAACCGCCTGGTTCCTCTATCTCAAGCGCCCCGAATTGCCAGGCGTGATCCAGCACAAGTTCATGGCGATCTACCGCATCCTGGATAACAAGTACGGCTTCGACAGCTTCAACGAAAAATTCTTTGCGGGCGGTGCGCGCTGCATAGGTGCCAAGCTGTGGCAGGTCGGCGATGTGAAAGTGATCGACGGTTTCCTGGTCAATGGCCTTGCGCGCACCATCGGCCGTTTTGCCGGCGTGATCCGCCACCTGCAGTCAGGTCTGATCTATCACTACGCCTTCGCGATGATCATCGGCGCCTTCGTGCTGCTGACCTTCTTCATGAAGATATAAGAAAAGCACTCCATGTTCGAATCCAATATCCTCAGCCTGTCCATCTGGGTGCCCATACTGGCAGGCGTACTGGTGCTCGCCGCGGGCAGCGATACACGTCGCGGACTCACGCGCTGGCTCGCGCTGCTGGGCAGCATCGCCGGCTTCCTCGTCACCTTGCCGCTCTATACCCGTTTCGATTACAGCGATGGCGGCTTCCAGTTCCAGGAAGGTTATAACTGGATTCCCAGCTTCAACATCCATTACCACCTGGGTGTGGACGGCATCGCGGTACCGCTGATCCTGCTCACCAGCTTTACCACCATGATCGTGGTGCTGGCCGGTTGGGAAGTGATCCAGAAGCGCGTCGCTCAGTACATGGCGGCCTTCCTCATCATGTCCGGTCTCATGATCGGTGTGTTCTCCGCGCTCGACGGCATCCTGTTCTATGTATTCTGGGAAGCGATGCTGATCCCGATGTTCCTCGTGATCGGGATCTGGGGCGGGCCGAACCGGGTTTACGCGACCATCAAGTTCTTCCTCTACACGCTGCTCGGCTCGCTGCTGATGCTGGTCGCCTTCATCTACCTGTTCCACCAGACCAACAGCTTCGAGATCGTCGATTACTACATGCAGCCGCTGCCGCTGTCGGTGCAGTTGTTCATCTTCTTCGCGTTTTTCATGGCGTTCGCGGTCAAGATCCCGATGTGGCCGGTGCATACCTGGCTGCCGGATGCTCACGTCGAGGCGCCTACCGGTGGTTCCGTGGTGCTGGCGGCGATCATGCTGAAGCTCGGCGCCTATGGTTTCCTGCGCTTCGCGATGCCGATCGCGCCCGATGCCGCGCAATACCTCGCGACGCCCATGATCGTGCTGTCGCTGATCGCCGTGGTGTATATCGCCTTCGTTGCGCTCGCCCAGCAGGACATGAAGAAGCTCATCGCGTACTCCTCGATCTCGCACATGGGCTTCGTGACGCTGGGCCTGTTCATCTTCAACCCGCTCGGCATGGAAGGCGGCATCGTGCAGATGATCTCGCACGGCTTCGTTTCCGGCGCGCTGTTCCTGTGCGTGGGCGTGCTGTATGACCGCGTGCACTCGCGCCAGATCGCCGATTACGGCGGCGTGGTCAATACCATGCCTACCTTCGCTGCATTTGCGGTGCTGTTTGCAATGGCAAATGCCGGCCTGCCGGGCACTTCGGGTTTCGTAGGCGAGTTCATGGTCATCCTCGGCGCGATCCAGGCCAATTTCTGGTACGGCTTCCTTGCCGCAACGACGCTGATCCTTGGCGCGGCCTACACGCTATGGATGGTGAAGCGCGTCTATTTCGGCGACGTCACGCACAAGCATGTGGCTGAGCTCATGGACCTCAGCAAGCGTGAATTCCTGATCCTGGCCGTGCTGGCTGCGATGGTCATCGGCTTCGGTGTCTATCCGCAACCGATCACGGAAATGACGCATGCCACCGTGAACCAGTTGCTGTCGCACCTCGCCCAAAGCAAGATTCCAGGCTGAACACCATGATGAACCCTATTGTTTACGATCTCATCGCCGCGCTGCCGGAAATCTTTGTCCTGAGCATGGCCATGGTTGTGCTGCTGGTCGATCTGTTCCTGAGCGCGCGTACCCGCTACATCAGCTACATCCTCACGCAGATCACGCTGCTAGGCGCGGCTTTCATTACTGTTTCTACCCATGTGCCGGCCGTGAGCTACGCCTTCAATGGCATGTTTGTCGACGACCCGCTCGCCGACGTGCTCAAGCTCATGATCTACCTTGGCACCTCGATGATGCTGGTTTATTCGCGCTGCTACATCACGCTGCGCGGCATGTATCGCGGCGAGTTCTTCGCGCTGGTGTTGTTCGCGATGCTGGGCATGATGGTCATGGTGTCCGGCCAGAACTTCCTCACGCTCTACATGGGGCTGGAACTGCTTTCGCTGTGCCTGTATTCGCTGGTGGCTCTGGATCGGGACAACTCGCGTGCCACGGAAGCGGCGATGAAGTATTTCGTGCTGGGTGCGCTTGCGTCCGGCATGCTGCTCTATGGCATGTCCATGATCTATGGCGCGACTGGCGCGCTGGAAATCAGCCAGGTGAGCTCCATGCTGTTCAATGGCGTGGCAGATCGCTCCGTGCTTATTCTCGGCCTGGTGTTCGTGGTCGCTGGCGTTGCGTTCAAACTGGGAGCTGTGCCGTTCCAGATGTGGCTGCCGGATGTCTATCATGGCGCACCGACGGCGATCACCCTGCTGGTCGGCTCCGTGCCCAAGTTCGCCGCGTTCGCCTTCGTGATCCGCCTGCTGGTGCAGGCGCTGCAGGTGCTCACCGTGGACTGGCAGGGCATGCTGATCGTGATGGCGGTGCTTTCCATCATCATCGGTAATGTAACAGCCATTGCGCAGACCAATCTCAAGCGCATGTTTGCGTACTCGACGATTTCGCATATCGGCTTCCTGCTGTTCGGTTTCCTGTCGGGCAGCATGAACGGCTTCATTTCCTCGATGTTCTACGTGTCGGCCTATGTGCTCATGACGCTGGGCGGTTTCGGGATGATCCTGCTGCTGTCGCGCAAGGGCTTCGAGGCGGAGAATCTGGAAGACCTCAAGGGGCTCAATCAGCGTAGCCCATGGTATGCGTTCCTCATGATGCTGTTGATGTTCTCCATGGCGGGCGTGCCGCCTACGCTGGGTTTCTATGCCAAGTTCACCGTGCTGCAGGCGGCATTGCAGGCAGGCTTCGTCGCACTCGTGATTTTTGCGGTGCTCATGGCGGCTGTGGGGGCCTTCTACTATCTGCGCATCGTCAAGCTCATGTATTTCGACGAGCCGCAGGATACGACGCCGCTTGTCGTCCAACCCGATGTGGCACTGGTCTTCGGTATTAACGGTCTCGCGATGCTGGTGCTCGGGCTCATGCCGCAGCGCCTCATGGAACTCTGCGCCTACGCGATCGCTCATAGCCTGCAATGAACGCTATGTATCTCGTATTGATCCTGCTGGCGCTGCTGGCGGCCAACTTGCCTTGGTTCTCGGACAAGCTGTTCTACGTCATCCGGGTGCCCAAAAAGCATCTCGGTTGGCGTCTGTTCGAACTGTTCGTACTTTATTTCGTGATCGGCGGCATTGCCTATCTGGTCGAGCGCTCAAGCTTGGGGCAGGTAGCGCCACAAGGCTGGCAGTTCTACGCGACGACTGGTTCGCTTTTCATCGTGTTTGCTTTCCCCGGTTTCGTCTGGCGTTACATGTGGCGTAAATGAGTCAGGAAGACAAGCTCACCGAAACCTGCGTTTCTTCCGAAACCGTTTTCCAGGGCCGGCTCATGCATGCCAAGCGCGACGTGGTGCGCTTGCATAACGGGCATGAAACGACGCGCGAATACCTCATCCACCCGGGTGCGGTGCTTATTGTCCCAGTACTGGAGGATGGCCGTCTCGTATTCGAGCGGCAGTTCCGTTACCCGCTCCGCCGGGCCTTCATCGAACTCCCTGCCGGCAAGATCGACCCCAACGAGGATCCGCTCCGGACCGGCCAGCGGGAGTTGGAAGAAGAAACCGGCTATACCGCCAGCGACTGGTGTTATCTGACGACGCTCCATCCCTGCATCGGCTATTCTGACGAACGCATCCTGATCTATCTCGCAACCGGGCTGCAGCTGGGCGAGCATAAACGCGACGAGGACGAGTCGCTTGAAGTGTTCACCATGACGCTTCCGGAAGCGCTTGATGCGATGCATCGTGGCGAAATCACCGACGGAAAAACCATGATCGCCCTGTTCTGGGCGGAAAAGTACCTTTCCGGTGCTTGGTCCTGACGGACTAGTCTCCCTTACAAGCTTTTACATTTCCTTTCGAAACCACGCCTGGAATGGCTGCTCTAACTGAATAGTCGGGCAGGGGTGGCGTGTGCCGAATCGCCCGCAATTTAAAACAACGCCCGAGAAGGGCGGGCCGGAGCAGTAAACCAACAACAAATTCCGTGCGTTATCAGCTTGTGCCCCTTTGGCATGAAGGAGATTGAAGATGAAAACATTGCGAATCGTGATGCTGACCGCCGCACTTGCGGTGGGTGGAATGGGCAGCGCCTATGCGCGGGATTCTTTCGGCCTCAGCGTGAATATCGGAATTCCGGGCTACTATGCCGCGCCGCCAGCCGTCGTTTACCACGCGCCTCCGGCGGTGGTCTATTACGAGCCGGAGCCAGTGCGCTATTACTACGGTGCGCCCACACGCATCTACTATAGCGAACCTCGCTATTACGGCCACGATCACAAATGGCGTGGGAATGGTAACAGGCATTACCGCCACCATCATCACGATCATCGTTGATCGGGTGACACTCATCGATGAAAGGCCGCGTTCTCGCGGCCTTTTTCGCATCCGATGAAACTGCTTTGCGATGAGATGCTGAAGGGCCTTGCCCGCTGGCTGCGGATTTCGGGATACGACGTAGTCATGGAGCCGGATGGGCAGGCCGATCGGCATCTGGTGGAGCGTGCGCTGGCCGAGGAAAGGCTGCTGCTGACGCGGGACCGCTATCTGTTACGGATACGGGATGCTGAGCGTGTCGTTGTTTTCGTAGAGGGCAACGGGCTTGAGTCTTGCGCCCGGGAGATTACGCACAAGCTCGATATCGATTGGTTGCTGAATCCCTTCACCCGCTGCACGCTATGCAATACGCCGCTGATTGCCGCCGAGCGCGGAGCGAACGTGCCGCGCGACGTGGAGCGCGCCTTTCTCTGCCCGCATTGCAACAAGTATTACTGGCAGGGTGGGCACGTGGAGCGCATGCGCCGCCGGCTGGAAAGCTGGCAGAGCGAGTTTCGCCCGCCGCTCATTCTTCCTGGATGAGAAATGCGATCCGGGCCTGCAGCACCATGTTCTCCAACACGAGGCGGGTGATGGTGGCCGCCATGATGGTATCTCTGGCTTCGGGCTCGACCTCTTTTGGCCAGTGATTCATCAATTCCAGCACATTGAGGCAGGCCAGCTGCCGCAAATCATCGGGCTCGAACGGCAGGCCGGTAAAATCGATCGGGTCTTCCTTTTCGATTTCCTTGAGCAGTTCGAACAGGGTATCGGGCGTCATTGCGCCAGTATGCGGGCGAATTGCGGAATCACCAAGACGGCTAGGCGGCTTTCCGGATAGCTGCCAACAGTGCGTCGAAATCCTCATCGGTGGTAAACGGATTCATGATGGTGGTGCGTAGCCAGATTCGGCCGTGCAACTGCACCTGGGTGAGATGAAAGGCACCCGATTCCACCAGGTTGCGCCGAATGGATGCCGGATCGCCCTGACGGGGACGGAAGCAGACGATATTGGTCTGGGACGGCATCAGCAGCTCGAAATCTTCGGCCGCCGCAAGCTTGTCGGCGAGCCTGCCTGCCGCCGCAAACACATGTTCGACCAGCCCGCCCAGTTGCTGCACGCCGTAGAGGCAGAATGCTGCCCATAACTTGAGTCCCATCATGCGTTTGGTGCATTCCAGTGTGCGATAGCTGGTGTTGTAAGCTTCCTCGCTGTCGCTGTTGCCCTGGAAGAGGTAGGACGCCTCCTGCGCGAACGCAGCATAGCTGTGCCGCGGGTTACGGAACAACACCGCCGAAACCGTGGCCGGCATATAGAGCAACTTGTGGCCATCCCACACGATGGAGTCGGCGAGGGCCATCCCGTCGAGCTGCGGGCGAAGCGCTTCGGACAGCAAGGCCGAGGCGCCGTGTGCGCCGTCGACATGCAGCCATAGATCATGTGCGCGGCAGAATGCGCTGATTTCCCGCAGCGGATCGATACTGCCGGTGGGCGTGCAGCCGGCAGTGGCGGCGACTGCGAAGGGCTGGGTATCTTCCTTGCGGCAAGCCTCCCACGCAGACTGCAATGCGAGCACATTCATGCGGCCGTCCGGGTCTGCGGCTACCTTGACGACGGCATCGGTGCCCAGTCCCATGATGCCCGCCGCGCGGCTTACCGAGTAGTGAGCATGCTCGCTGGCGAGGATACGCAACGGCTTGCCGCCCCGTACACCCTGTTGCCACACATTCCAGCCGGCCTTGACCTGACGTGCCGCGAGCAGTGCGGTCAGGTTGGCCTGAGCTCCGCCCGAGGTCAGTACGCCTTCAATATCCTGCCAGCCGATGAGTTCGCCCAGCCAGCGTATTACCTGGCGCTCCAACAGGGTGGCGCTCGGCCCTGTTTCGTAAATCGCCATGGCCTGATTGGTGAGCGCCGCCACCAGATCGCACAGCGCCGCCATCGGCAATGGCGTTGCCACTTGATGCCCGAGATTGCGTGGATGATGAATGTGCAGGCTCGCAGACAAAATGTCCTGTTCGATTGCCTGTAGAAGCTGTGCTGGCGTCATGCCGCCTTGCAGCGGCAACGCTTTTTGCCAGTGTTGCATGGCTGCGGCAGGAGCTTCCCAATCGAGTACCGCTCCATTGCCTTGCAGATTGCCGGAGAGATATTCCGCGAGGATGTCGATCAGCGCGTGGCCGGCGCTGCGAAAGTTCTCGGGCGAGAACATCGCATCAAGTGTGGTCTTGTCCATGCCTTAAATCACCGTTTGCGCGGGGCGGGTGCGGAACCACCCGGTAATGCTGAGTCGTTCGCGGGTAGCGGGCAGCACTTCGTGCCAATAGCGCGCGGAAAGGAAGGTCACCAGCGTGCCGGCGACAGGTTCGATATCGCGGTAGATGCTTTCGTCCTCGCCTTCCAGATACATCCGAAGTTGTCCGCCGTCTGCGGATTGCCAGTCCCGGTTGAGGTACAGGATGGCGGTCAGGGTGCGCAAGCTGTCCTGCTGGAACTGGTCGAGGTGCTTGCGATAGATCGCGCCGGGTGGGTAGCTGGCGAAATGGCCTTCGAAATCGAACAGGCCGAGATAGAGCGTGCGGTTGCAAGCCTGCCGTAGCTGCTCCAGCCGCTGCAGATATGACTGTTGTGCCGATGTTGCAGGGGTTTCGTCAAGCCAGTGAATGAAATCGCCGCGCACGGATTGCGTGACTTCGGCATTCTTGCCGATACCCGCGCTGCGCATTTCGCCGGATTGCTGCAATTGGCGCAGGTCGTTGATCAATGCGTCGACTTCAGCTGGACTTAAAAAATCGGGCGTGACGGCATAGCCATTCACCGCCAGTTCTTCCGCAATGGATTCTTCGATGGAGAGGGAGAGGTTCGTCATGAGTAAAGCGTCTGGATGATGGGCGGTATTATAGCGGTTACAAAAAATGCGAATTCGGATTTGCCTCCCGGCATTTTATTCGCTAGAATGCGCAGCTCTTTAGGCGCGTAGCTCAGCTGGTTAGAGCACCACCTTGACATGGTGGGGGTCGTTGGTTCGAGTCCAATCGCGCCTACCAACACCAAATACAGAAGCCGCTTGTCGGCTTTTGTTATTTTTGCGGTCCGATTCGGGAAGTTACGATGCCAGTTATCCGTTTGCCGGACGGCTCCGAGCGCAAATTCGACGCGCCGGTGACCGTGTTCGATGTGGCGCAGAATATCGGCGCCGGTTTGGCCCGGGCGGCGTTGGCCGGCAAGGTCAGCGTCAATGGCGGCGAAGCCAGGCTGGTGGATACTTCCTATCTGATTTCCGAAGATGCCGATCTCGCCATCGTCACCGATCGCGATGCGGACGGTCTGGAAATCATCCGCCATTCCATGGCGCACTTGCTGGCCTATGCGGTCAAGGAGCTGTTCCCCGAAGCACAGGTGACCATCGGTCCCGTGATCGAAAACGGCTTCTATTACGACTTCTCGTACAAGCGCCCGTTCACCCCGGAAGACCTCGAAGCGATCGAAAAGCGCATGGCCGAACTCGCCAAGCGTGACATCCCGGTGACGCGCAAGGTGCTGCCGCGCGATGAAGCGGTTGCCTACTTCAAATCCATCGGCGAGCACTACAAGGCCGAGATCATCGAAAGCATTCCGCAGGGCGAGGACGTTTCGCTCTACAGTGAAGGTGATTTCACCGATCTGTGCCGTGGTCCGCACGTACCTTCCACCGGTCGTCTCAAGGTATTCAAGCTCATGAAGGTGGCCGGAGCCTACTGGCGCGGTGACTCCAGGAACGAGATGCTGCAGCGCATCTACGGTACCGCCTGGGCCAAGAAGGAAGACCTGGACGCCTATCTGCACATGCTGGAAGAGGCCGAGAAGCGCGACCACCGCAAGCTGGGCAAACAACTCGATCTGTTCCACATGCAGGACGAAGCGCCCGGCATGGTGTTCTGGCACCCCAAGGGCTGGACGCTGTGGCAGGAGGTCGAGCAATACATGCGCACCAAGTTCCGCGACCATGATTACCAGGAGGTGCGTACTCCTTTGGTGATGGATCGCGCCCTGTGGGAAAAGTCCGGCCACTGGGAAAACTACCGCGAGAACATGTTCACCACGGCCTCGGAAAACCGCGACTATGCGGTGAAACCGATGAACTGCCCGGGCCATGTACAGATTTTCAACAGCGGCTTGCACAGCTATCGCGACCTGCCGCTGCGTCTTGCCGAGTTTGGTGCCTGTCATCGCAATGAGCCCTCGGGCGCGCTGCACGGCCTCATGCGCGTGCGCGGCTTTACGCAGGACGACGCGCATATTTTCTGTACTGAAGATCAGGTGCGCGCCGAAGTGGCGTCCTTTATCGTCATGCTGCAGGAAGTCTACGCGGACTTCGGTTTCAGCGACGTACTGGTCAAGCTGTCTACCCGTCCCGAAAAGCGCGTCGGCTCCGACGAAACCTGGGACAAAGCCGAGACCGCGCTGGCCGCCGCACTCGACGAGAACGGCCTCAAGTACGATTTGCAGCCGGGTGAGGGGGCTTTCTATGGTCCCAAGATCGAATTCACGCTCAAGGACTCACTCGGCCGACTGTGGCAGTGCGGCACCATCCAGCTCGATTTCAACTTGCCGGTACGTCTGGGGGCGGAATATGTGGCCGACGACAACTCGCGCAAGCCGCCTGTAATGCTGCATCGCGCCATCGTCGGCTCGATGGAGCGCTTCCTCGGCATCCTCATCGAAAACTATGCCGGCGCGATGCCGTTGTGGCTGTCGCCGGTGCAGGCAGTGGTGATGAATATCACCGACGCTCAAGCTCCTTATGTCGAATCCGTAGTCGCCGAACTCAGGAAAAACGGCCTGCGGGCGCAGTCGGACTTGAGGAATGAGAAAATTAACTTTAAAATACGCGAACATAGCTTGCAAAAGATGCCTTATCTGCTGGTTGCAGGTGAGCGCGAAATGCAAAGCGGACAAGTGGCCGTGCGTACCCGGAAAGGTGAAGACCTGGGCTCCATGCCGTTGCAGTCGCTCATTGAACGACTGCGCGAAGAGGTGTCCCGTCGGGGTGGCGCGGCCTGATTATTTATTGACTTGGAGTATTTGCGATAGCTCAGGATAAAGAAACGCGAATCAACGGCGACATTACGGCGTCGCAGGTTCGTTTGATTGGGGTGGACGGTGAACAGCTCGGTATTGTGAGCTTGAATCAGGCACTGTCCATGGCGGAAGATGCAGAAATCGATCTCGTCGAGATCGCTCCGCAGGCGGCTCCCCCGGTTTGCCGTTTGATGGATTACGGCAAGTTCAAGTATCACGAGAGCAAGAAGCAGCACGAAGCTCGCCTGAAGCAGAAGCAGGTCCAGGTCAAGGAAGTGAAGTTCCGTCCGGGTACGGACGAAGGCGATTACCAGGTCAAGCTGCGTAACCTGATCCGCTTCCTGCAGGAAGGCGACAAGGCCAAGGTGACCTTGCGCTTCCGCGGTCGCGAAATCACGCACCAGGAACTGGGGTTGGCGCTGTTGAAGCGCGTCGAGGCCGATCTGCTGGAGCATGCGGTCGTCGAGCAGTTCCCGAAAATGGAAGGCCGTCAGATGGTGATGGTGCTTGGCCCGCATAAAAAGCAGGTCAAATGAATCTGATCTCCTGTGCGAGCAGGGGATTGATGTAGTAGGTAGTAAAAGCAGTAGCAAGTCCTGAAGCGACGCGGCCCAAAGGCATGCCCGATCGCTTCTTAATTATCTCAAGGAGAACGAAATGCCCAAGATGAAGACCAAGAGCGGCGCCAAAAAGCGCTTCAAGTTCTTGGGGAACGGCAAGGTCAAGCGTACCCATTCGCACCTGCGCCACATCCTCACCAAGAAGACCACCAAGCAAAAGCGTAAGCTGCGCGGCACGGCCATCATTTCTTCCACCGACGTCAAGCGCGTACGCGCCATGATGCCGACTCAGTAAGGAGATAGAAGATGCCAAGAGTCAAGCGTGGTGTAATCGCCCGTGCACGTCACAAGAAGGTTCTGGAGGCTGCCAAGGGTTATCGTGGTCGTCGCAAGAACGTATACCGCATCGCCAAACAGGCGGTGATGAAGGCAGGCCAATACGCCTACCGCGACCGTCGTCAACGCAAGCGTCAGTTCCGTGCCCTGTGGATCGCCCGTATCAATGCCGGCGCCCGCGAATGCGGCCTGACCTACAGCCGTTTCATGAACGGTCTGAAGAAGTCTTCCGTTGAAGTGGACCGCAAGGTGCTGGCCGATCTGGCTGTGTTCGACAAACCGGCATTTGCCAAGTTTGCCGAAATGGCGAAGTCCGGCCTCGGCGCTGCTTAATCGGTAGCAGACAGAAAAAGGAGGCTGATGGCCTCCTTTTTTTTCGGCACGGTAATCAAAACGAGAACTATGCAAAACCTAGAACAAATTCTCTCCGACGCCCAGCGCGATTTTGCCGCATGCGCGACCATCGCCGACCTGGAGCAGGCCAAGGCGAAATACCTCGGCAAGAGTGGAGCGCTGACCGAACAGCTCAAAGGGCTGGGCAAATTGTCCGCCGAGGAGCGTCCGGCTGCAGGTGCCGCGATCAACGTGGTCAAGCAAGGTGTGGAGCAGGCGCTGCAGTCGCGTCGCGATACCATCCTGGACGCCGAGCAGGCGCAGAAGCTCGCAAGCGAAACCCTGGATGTGACGCTGCCGGGCCGCGGCAGAAAGCAGGGCGGTTTGCATCCGGTGACGCGCACGCTGGCACGCATCGAACAACTGTTTCACTCCATCGGCTTCGAAGTGGCCGAAGGACCGGAAATCGAAACCGATTTCTACAACTTCACCGCGCTGAACATTCCGGAAGACCATCCGGCTCGCGCGATGCACGATACTTTCTACGTGGATGAGCAGCATGTGCTGCGTACCCATACGTCCCCGATTCAGGTGCGCTACATGCAGGCGCATGTAGCCAAGCATCAAGGAGCGGCCACCATGCCGGACGTGCGCATTATCGCGCCGGGCCGCGTGTACCGCGTCGATTCCGATGCGACTCATTCTCCGATGTTTCATCAGGTGGAAGGCCTGTGGATTGGCGAAGCCGTCAGCTTTGCCGACCTCAAGGGCGTGATCGCGGATTTTCTCAAGAATTTCTTCGAGACGGACGATTTGCAGGTGCGTTTCCGCCCGTCGTTCTTTCCGTTTACCGAGCCGTCGGCCGAAATCGACCTCGCTTTTACCAGCGGCCCACGTCAAGGCAAGTGGCTGGAAGTGGCAGGCTGCGGCATGGTGCACCCGAATGTGCTGGGCCATGTGGGCATCGATAGCGAAAAATACATCGGCTTTGCGTTTGGCTTCGGCGTCGAGCGACTGGCGATGCTGCGTTATGGGGTCAACGACCTCCGGTTGTTCTTTGAAAATGATCTGCGATTCCTTAAACAGTTTGCGTAATCCATCGGAGATCATTTCAGTGCAGGCTAATGCGGCGAGCCGCGTTATGCCGGAGCTAAAACGATCTGCGCTTCCTGAAACAATTCGCGTAACGCGACTTTTGGAAACGGTAAAACAATGAAATTTTCCGAACAGTGGCTGCGTACCATGGTTAATCCTTCGCTTTCCAGCGAGGAGTTGTCCCATTTGCTCACGATGGCGGGCCTGGAGGTCGAGGAGCTCGATCCGGTTGCGCCCGAATTCAATAGCGTCGTCATCGCCGAGATCCTGACTGCGGAGAAGCATCCGGATGCAGACCGCTTGCAAGTATTGAGCGTCAAGGTTGGTGAAGGTGATCCCTTGCAGATCGTGTGTGGTGCGCCGAATGCGCGCGTCGGCCTCAAGGCGCCTTGTGCGCTGGTCGGCGCCAAGCTGCCCGGCTTCGACATCAAGCGCGCCAAGGTGCGCGGTGTCGAGTCCTTCGGCATGATGTGCTCCGCCAAGGAGCTGGGTATCGCCGAGGAAAGCAGCGGCTTGCTGGAGTTGCCTGCCAATGCGCCGGTGGGCCGCGATATTCGCGACTGGCTGAGCCTCAACGACAATCTCTATACCCTCAAACTTACCCCGAACCGCTGTGACTGCCTCAGCATCCAGGGCATTGCCCGTGAAGTGGCGGCACTGACCGGGGCTGCGATGACGGCGCCGGCAAGTGCTCCTGTCGCGGCAGCGCATGAGGAAAAGAAGGGCGTGCGTGTAGAAAATGTGCAGGCTTGCCCACGCTATACCGGCCGCATCGTGCGCGGCGTCAATGCAGCGGCTGTCACGCCTGACTGGATGAAGCAGCGCTTGGAGCGCAGCGGCCTGCGCAGCATTTCGGCCGTCGTGGACGTCACCAATTACGTGCTGCTGGAGCTCGGCCAGCCGATGCACGCGTTCGACCTCAACAGGCTGCAAGGCGATATCCAGGTACGCATGGCGAAGGCGGGCGAAAAGCTGGAACTGCTGAACCAGCAGACGGTGGAACTGCAATCCGACGATCTGGTGATCGCGGACGACAGCGGCGCGATTGCTCTGGCCGGCATCATGGGCGGTACACCGACCTCGGTGACCGCCGACACCACGGATATTTTCCTGGAGAGCGCGTTCTTCAGTCCGGCGGCGATTGTCGGCAAGGCGCGCCGTCTGAACTTTTCTACCGATTCTTCCTACCGGTTCGAGCGCGGCGTGGACTTCGCGGCCACCGTGCAGGCTCTGGAGCGTGCGACGCAACTCATCGTCGAGATTTGCGGCGGGGGTGCCGGTGCGGTAACCGAGGTGCTCTCCGAGTTGCCCCATCGTCCGGCAGTGAAGCTGCGTCAGGATCGTGTGCGGCGCGTGCTGGGTATCACGCTTGCAGAAACTGAACTGGCGAGCCTGTTGCAGCGCCTGGGAATGCCATTCACGCAGCAGGGCGGTGAATTTCTGGTCACGCCGCCTTCCTGGCGTTTCGATATTGAAATCGAAGAGGATCTGATCGAGGAAGTTGCGCGCTTGTACGGTTACGAGAACATCCTGCCTGTTCCGCCGCTCGCCAAAATGACCATGCTGGCCGGCGATGAGGCACACCGCCATCCCTTGCGCCTGCGCGAACAACTGGTTGCCGCCGACTATCAGGAAGTCGTGACCTACAGCTTCGTCGACGAGTCCTGGGAGCGTAACCTGGCCGGCAACGAGCATGCGATCCCGCTACGCAATCCGATTGCCAGCAACATGAGCGTGATGCGTTCTACCTTGTGGGGCGGCTTGCTGGAGGCGGTGATCTACAACCTCAACCGAAAGCAGGAGCGCGTGCGTCTGTTCGAAATCGGTGCCTGCTTCGGCGCCCAGGGCGAGAGCTATGGCCAGCGCACGAAGATTGCCGGTATTTGCTACGGCGCTGCGATTCCCGAACAGTGGGGCGAGGCGTCACGCAAGGTCGACTTTTATGACGTGAAGGCAGACGTGGAAGCCTTGACGCGCGGCCGTGCACGATTCGTTGCGGACAGTCATCCGGCGCTGCATCCGGGCCAATCGGCTCGAATTGAATTGAATGGCAAGACTATCGGCTGGATGGGTGGGCTGCATCCGAAGTGGCAGCAGCACTATCAATTGCCCTCCGGTGCAGTGATGTTCGAGCTGGATCTGGATCCTCTGCTCGATATCGGGCTGCCACGCTTTGCCGAGGTGGCAAAGTTCCCGCCGGTACGCCGCGATCTTGCCGTGGTGGTAGACGAATCGATTCCCGCCCAGGCGCTGATCGATGCAATGAATGAGACGAATATGAGCGTCGTCAACGAGGTCGCTCTGTTCGATCAATACCGTGGAAAGGGCGTTCCTGAAGGGAAGAAAAGTCTTGCGTTTCTTGTAGTTATGCAAGATACTCAAAAAACTTTGACCGATGAGGACACCGATGCCGCCGTGGCTCGGCTGCTCGCGGCAATGGCCCAAAAACACGGTGCTGTGTTACGTAGTTGAGAGAATGGCATGACACTTACAAAAGCAGATTTGGCCGATATGCTGTTCGAGCAGGTCGGGTTGAATAAACGGGAGGCCAAGGACATGGTCGAAGCGTTCTTCGAGGAAGTCCGGAGTTCGCTGGAAGCTGGAGACAGTGTCAAGCTGTCCGGTTTCGGCAATTTCGAACTGCGCCAGAAGTCCGAGCGTCCGGGCCGTAATCCTAAAACCGGAGAAGAAATTCCGATCACCGCGCGTCGTGTGGTGACATTCCATGCCAGCCAGAAGCTGAAAAGCAAGGTAGAGGATAACTATGGCGGAGCCGGCAACTAAGGTCGCCTTGCCGCCCATCCCCGCCAAGAGGTATTTCACTATTGGCGAGGTGAGTGAGTTGTGCGGCGTCAAGCCGCACGTGCTCCGCTATTGGGAGCAGGAGTTCACTCAGCTCAAGCCGGTAAAGCGTCGCGGCAATCGTCGCTATTACCAGCATCATGAAGTCCTGCTGATCCGCCGTATCCGCGAATTGCTCTATGAGCAGGGATTCACCATCAGCGGTGCGCGCAATCGTCTGGAGGAACCCGATGTTCATGAACATCCGACCACTCCGGTATCTCTGATTGCGGAATCTGCATCCGTGGTGATTCCACAGTCATCTTCATATGACTTTTCGCACCTGCGCACTGAACTGCGCGACGTACTGGCGTTGCTTCGCGCCTCCTGATTCCGTTCTACAAGGCGTTTGGCGGGAACAACGCTTTCCGTTATAATGCCGACCTTCGCTCGCAAGCCTTCGGTTTGTGGCGACGGTTCGGGGCGTAGCGCAGCCTGGTAGCGTACTTGCATGGGGTGCAAGTGGTCGGAGGTTCAAATCCTCTCGCCCCGACCAATCCAGATACAAAAAGCCGGTTCATGCCGGCTTTTTCATTTTCGTTTACCCGAAGTTGTAATGCTTGCGCAATGGCTGCCGGACATCCCAGGTGCATGATATGCCCGAGGGAAACGTCACGAGATCGCCCTTGCCGAATTTCACGGGTTCTCCGCCCTTGGGGGTGACAACGACTTCGCCTTCCAGCACATAGGCGACTTCCTGCTCGCTGTAGGTCCAGGGGAACGTGGACACTTCCTTTGACCAAGTGGGCCAGGAGGAGACGCCAAGCTCTTTCAGGCGCGCGGGGTCGGGATTGTGTTCGACGGTGATTTTGCTCATGGTGAAATCCTTTCATTCTTCATAAAAGACATGAACGGAAGAGCATGATAATCCTGTTGCGCAGCGACTGCCACCCGCACTCTTGCATGCATGCCGGGCCGGGAATAGACTGCATTTTCCTCGGGGTCGGAGTGTCGAATGCCAGCCATCGGACTGAATCATTACAACTTGCGTGGACCGCGTGAACTCTTGGAGCAGCTCAAGGATTTCTATTGCGAGGTGCTCGGATTGCGTGTGGGGGACAGGCCTGCGTTCCGGACGTTCGGCTACTGGCTATATGCCGGCGGGCATGATGTGCTGCACCTGAGCGAAGCCGCACCGGATGAAACGCGCGCGACTCATATTCCCACTACGCTCGATCACGTGGCTTTCACCTGTACCGATCCTGTGGACATGGAGGAAATCCTCGTCGAAAAGCGCATCGAGTTCGGCGAGCGCTTCATCGAGCAGACCTGGACCAAACAAATTTTCTTTCGCGATCCCGCGGGCAATGGCGTAGAGCTGAATTTCGCCATGCCGCGAGCGGAGAGTTCTCAGCGCTGACTGGCAGCCTAGTGCTTGTGATGTTTCTGGCCGTGCTTGTGGTCGAGCAGGCTGTAATAGTTGAGCGGCGTCAGCACGCTGGGGATGGGGTCGGCCTGCATCTCCGGATGATCCTTGCTGTAGTGCAAGCCGCGGCTTTCCTTGCGTTCCATCGCGCAACGCACGATCAGTTCGGCTACCTGAAGAAGATTCCGTAGCTCGATCAAATCGTTGTTGATGCGGAAATTGCTGTAGAACTCATGTACCTCATCGCGTAGCAGGTGGATGCGGTGCATTGCACGTTCCAGCCGCTTGTCGGTACGCACAATGCCCACGTAATTCCACATGGTGCGGCGCAGCTCGTCCCAGTTCTGGGTGATCACCACTTCCTCGTCGGCATCCGTAACGCGGCTTTCGTCCCAGTCGGGCAGCGGCAGCACTTCAACCGGTGAGCTGGCGAGGATGTCCTTGGCCGCAGCATTTGCATACACCAGGCATTCCAGCAGCGAGTTGCTGGCGAGACGATTTGCGCCATGCAGGCCGGTGCAGGCGGTCTCGCCGATCGCATACAGATTGGGAATGTCCGTGAGGGCGTTGTCGCCGGTCAGCACACCGCCGCAGCTGAAATGAACTGCTGGCACGACCGGAATCGGCTGCTTCGTGATGTCGATGCCCAGCTCCATGCAGCGCCGATAGATGGTCGGGAAGTGCGACAGGATAAAGTCGGCCGGCCGGTGCGAAATATCCAGATAGACGCAGTCAAGGCCACGCTTTTTCATTTCGAAGTCGATCGCGCGTGCCACCACGTCACGGGGCGCCAGTTCCTCCCGCTTGTCATGCGCAGGCATGAAGCGCGTGCCGTCCGGCAGCTTGAGCAAGCCGCCTTCGCCGCGTACCGCTTCGGTGATCAGGAAGGATTTGGCCTGGGGGTGATAAAGGCAGGTCGGGTGGAACTGAATGAACTCCATGTTCGCCACTCGGCAGCCGGCACGCCATGCCATTGCAATGCCGTCGCCGGTCGCTACGTCGGGGTTTGTGGTGTAAAGATAGACCTTACCCGCACCTCCAGAAGCAAGCGCAGTGTGATCGGCGGAAATAGTGATCACTTTGCCTGTCGCCTTGTCCAATACATAGGCTCCCAGGCAGCGGTCCTTGCGTTTCCCCAGCTTGCGCGCCGTGATGAGATCGACGGCGATATGCTCTTCGAGCACGGTAATGCCGGGATGCGCGCGCACCTTGCCTGCCAAGGTTTCCTGTACGGCATGGCCGGTGGCATCGGCGGCATGGATAATGCGGCGTTTGCTGTGACCGCCTTCGCGGGTGAGATGGTAGCCGCTGTCGTCCTCTTCCCGGGTGAAGGGCACGCCTTGCTCGATCAGCCATTCCACGGTTTCACGGCCGTGAGTGACGACGTTGCGCGTGACTTCCGGGTCGCACAGACCGGCGCCGGCGACCAGAGTGTCCTGGATATGCGCCTCGATGGAGTCCTCGTCGGTGAGTACGGCGGCGATGCCGCCCTGTGCCCAGCTGCTGGCGCTATCGTTGAGCTGGCGTTTGGTGACGAGGCAGACTTTTTTGTGGGGAGCAAGCTGGAGTGCCAGGGTGAGGCCGGCCAAACCGCTGCCGATGATGAGGACGTCGAATCGCAACACGATTTTTTCTTGGGATATGAACCAATCGAAGTTTACTGCTGTCTCTACACCCCGTATAGAGTTACGGCAACGTTGCCGTGGCAGGTTATACTTGTGAGCGGTTTCATTCATCATGGAAACACATGCTCATCAATAATAATTCAGGGAGAACGCCCGCATGGGCGAGCGTGAACTAGATCAGGAGTTGGTTGAGCGTGCTCAACGCGGCGACAAGGCGGCCTTTGACCTGCTGGTGCAGAAATACCAGCGCAAGCTCGGCCGCCTTTTATCGCGCATGATACGAGACCAGGCGGAGGTCGAGGATGTGGTGCAGGAGGCTTTTATCAAAGCTTATCGCGCGCTTCCCAATTTCCGCGGAGACAGTGCTTTTTATACTTGGCTCTATCGTATCGGCATCAACACCGCCAAGAATTATCTGGTGGCGATGGGCCGTAGGCCGCAGGTGAGCACCGAGATCGAAGTGGAAGACGCGGAAAACTTCGAGGATGGTCAGGAGTTGCGGACGATCGATACGCCCGAAACGGAACTCATGACCAAGCAAATTGCCAAAACCGTCAACGATACAGTGGCGGGGCTGCCCGAAGAACTGCGAACCGCCATTACTTTACGCGAAATCGAAGGACTCAGTTATGAGGAGATCGCGACTTTGATGGGGTGTCCAATCGGTACCGTCCGGTCCCGAATCTTCCGTGCGCGCGAAACGATTGCCGAAAAGCTTCGGCCTTTGCTGGATACCCCCGAAAACAGGAGATGGTAATGAAAGACCAGATATCAGCCTTGATGGATGATGAATTGGATGTGGAGTCCTCGGACCATGTGTTCGAGGCGCTTAAAAGCAGTAGTGAGTGTTACGAGAGCTGGTCGACTTACCATCTGATCGGCGACGCAATGCGCGGCAACATGGATCTCGGCCACGATTTTCACAAGCGCGTGATGGAGCGCATCAGCACGGAACCGACGGTTCTGGCTCCCAAGCGCCGGTTCGAGGTCAAGCGTACGCATCTCATGTCCGTTGCCGCCTCGGTAGCTGCCGTAATGTTCGTGGGCTGGATGGTACTGCAGCAACAGGCGCAGGCTCCGACCCAGGATTTGCCGGTTGCAACGGTGGCGCAAGGCAACGTTTCTCCCGAATCCATGAACGCATATTTGCTGGCCCATCAGGAGCTTGCTCCGGAAGGCGGCATGCAAACGTCGTACTACGTGCGCCCCGTGACTTACTCGGAGAGTGAACGGTAATGCTGCGCCGGGCTGTACGACATGTCCTTGTTTTATTGCTGGTTTTACCTCTATCGGCGCTAGCAGCTTCTGAAGACGACCTGTGGGTGATGCTCGAGAAAGCCGGGCAGGCGGCGCACAAGCTGAACTACAAGGGGATTTTCGTCTATCAGTCCGGCCGCAACGTCAACTCAATGCAAATCACGCACATGAATTACGCGCAGGGCGAGTATGCTCGCCTGATATCGCTGGATGGCCAGCCGCGCGAAGTGTTGCGTCAGGGCAATGATGTCGTCATCTACAACCCTCGAAATGAGAAGGTTCTGATCGAGCGTCGACGCGTCCAGGGCTCTTTCCCCGCGGTACTGCCCCCGCCGGATATGCTGAAGGCGAGTTACCAGGTTCGCAAGCTTGGACACGAGCGCGTCGGCGGGCGGGAAAGCATCATTATTTCGCTCGAACCGCGCGACCAGTTCCGTTACGGCTATCGTTTCTCCGTGGATCGCGAATACGGCTTGCTGCTCAAGTCCGTGATGCTGAACGAGCGTAGCCAGATGATCGAACAGGTCGCTTTCAGCCAGCTCGCGCTGATGGATTCGCAAGAGATGGACTGGTTCCGCCCCGAGGTTTCGCCGGGCAAGACCTACGTCATGCAGCCCGAGGAAACGGTGACGCCAGGTGTGGTCGAAGGAGAGGGCTGGACGATCGCGCAACTTCCCGCCGGTTTCCGCAAGGTAGATCAAGTGCGCCGCAAGGTGCCGGGGAAGAGTGCTCCGGTGCACCACTTGGTGTTCTCGGACGGTCTTGCATCTGTCTCGCTGTTCATCGAAGCCCTCGAGAAAAATGCCAAGCCCAAGCAAGGGCTGGCGACCCAGGGCGGGACCAATGTATACGCCCAGGCGGTGGACGGCTACCAGGTGATCGTGGTGGGCGAAGTGCCCGAGGCGACTGTGCGCCAGATCGCCAGCGCCGTCAGCTTCAAGAAATAATTTCGGTATCGCATCATGATTGAAGAACAGGCTGTCGTCGTCGACGTCGATCGCGACACGGCTTTACTGGAAATCGTGCGCAGCAAGCCGTGTGGTTTGTGTGGGCAAACCCGCGGCTGCGGCGTATCGATTATGGGGAGGCTGCTGGGACATCGCAATTCGGTTGTCCGTGCAGAAAATCAAATCAACGCCCAGACCGGCGACAACGTGGTGGTCGGTATAGACGAGAAGGCGTTGCTGGCCAGTTCCATGGCCGCTTATGGTGTCCCTTTAATTTCACTGCTGGTTGGCGCCGCGCTTGGCGGGTCGTTCGCGACCACTCAGGCGAGTGCGGATATTTACGCATTGCTGGGTGCCGGAGCAGGGGTGGCGCTGGGGTTGTTATGGTTGCGCGGGCATTCCGCGCGCCGGAACAGTGGCGGCTACCGCCCGATTGTGCTTCGGCAATCCACGTCGGTCGCTGACGTGCGGATTTGCAAACGAGGTCATGAATGATTAGAAAAGCCTTTGCCGTTTTTGTCTTTGTTTTTGCCACCGCGCAATCTTCTTTCGCGCGTGAACTGCCGGATTTCACCGAGCTTTACGAAAAGCAGGGGCCGGCTGTGGTAAATATCAGTACCACACAGACTGTCCATGCCGAAGGGCAGCAGGGCATGATGCCCTTCCCCAACGTACCCGAGGACGATCCCTTCTACGAATTTTTCCGCCGCTTCGCGCCGCCGGGCGGTCAGGGCCCGCAGGACTACAAGACCCAGTCGCTGGGCTCCGGCTTCATTATCAGCGCCGACGGCTACATCCTGACCAATGCGCATGTGGTCAACGATGCCGACGAGGTGCTGGTCAAGCTCACCGACAAGCGCGAATTCAAGGCCAAGATCATCGGTATCGACCGTCGTACCGATGTCGCGTTAGTGAAGATCGAGGCCAGCAATCTGCCGCGCGTAGTGTTCGGCGATCCCGGCCAGTTGAAGGTGGGCGAGTGGGTTGTCGCCATCGGTTCGCCATTCGGCCTGGAAAATACCGTGACCGCCGGTATCGTGAGCGCCAAGGGTCGCGCCTTGCCGCAGGAAAACTACGTGCCGTTCATCCAGACCGACGTCGCGATCAACCCTGGCAACTCGGGCGGTCCGCTGTTCAACCTCAAGGGCGAAGTGGTGGGTATCAACTCCCAGATCTTCAGCCGTAGCGGCGGATACATGGGCTTGTCTTTCGCGATTCCGATCGATGTTGCGCTGGAGGTCCAGAACCAGCTCAAGAATAGCGGTCGGGTTACCCGCGGCTGGCTTGGCATCAACATCCAGGAAATTACGCGCGAACTGGCGGATTCCTTCGGCATGAAGAATACCCAGGGTGCGCTGGTTGCCGGCGTCGAGAAGGGTAGCCCGGCCGAGAAGGCAGGTCTGCTCGCGGGTGACGTGATCCTGAAGTTCGACAACAAGCCGATCAGCACCTCTTCCGATCTGCCGCGCGTCGTAGCCGGAACCAAGCCGGGTAAGGAAGTGGGCGTCGAAGTGCTGCGCAAAGGCAGCATGAAGAATCTTGCCTTGACCGTGGGCGAAATGCCCTCGGAGGACAAGGAAGAGGCGCGTCCGGCCAAGGGGCCGACCAAGGCGGAGCCGAACAAGATCGGTCTGACCCTGCGCGAACTGACGCCGCAACAGAAGAAAAAGCTTAACGGCAAGAGCGGGCTGTTGGTCGTGGGCGCTGAAGGTTCTGCCGCTCAGTCCGGTATTCGCCGTGGGGACGTTATCCTCGCGGTGAACAACAGCGAGGTGCAGACGCTGGAGCAGTTCAACAAGCAGATTGCCTCTGCCCAGGCAGGCAAGACGGTGGCTCTGCTGGTGCTGCGCGGCGACAGTACCTTGTATATCCCGGTCAAGGTGAGCGGAAAATAGTGTTTTCGGTGCGGATTCGACGGCTTTACGGTAAAATCCGCGCCTGAACAGTCTGTTAAGCGAGAAGGGCGCCTCTGGGCGCCTTTCTTGTTACTTCAAAATGAAAAATATCCGTAACTTTTCGATCATCGCCCACATTGACCACGGCAAATCCACGCTGGCCGATCGCATCATTCAACTCTGCGGCGGCTTGTCCGATCGCGAGATGGAGGCCCAGGTCCTGGATTCCATGGATCTCGAGCGCGAGCGTGGCATTACCATCAAGGCGCAAACCGCAGCCCTCAATTACAAGGCGCGCGACGGGCAAATCTACAACCTCAACCTGATCGATACGCCGGGACATGTGGATTTCTCCTACGAGGTGAGCCGCTCGCTGTCCGCTTGCGAAGGCGCGCTGCTGGTAGTGGACGCGTCGCAAGGGGTGGAGGCGCAGAGCGTCGCCAACTGTTACACCGCGATTGATCTCGGCGTCGAGGTGGTGTCGGTGCTGAACAAGATCGATCTGCCGTCAGCCGACCCTGAGCGCGTAAGCCAGGAAATCGAGGACATCATCGGCGTCGAAGCTACCGACGCAGTGCGCTGCTCGGCCAAGACCGGCTTGGGTGTGGAAGATGTGCTGGAAGCCGTAGTGGCCAAGATTCCGCCTCCGGTGGGCGATCCGGAGGCGCCGCTCAAGGCCCTCATCATCGACTCATGGTTCGACAACTACGTTGGCGTGATCATGCTGGTACGTGTGGTCGATGGCGTGCTGAAGCCGAAGGACAAAATCCGACTCATGGCGACTGGCGCCGAGCATCTGTGCGAACAGGTCGGCGTGTTCACGCCCAAGTCGCGTCAACGTGAATTTCTGTCAGCGGGTGAGGTAGGTTTCATCATCGCCGGCATCAAGGAACTGGCCAACGCCAAGGTGGGTGATACTGTCACCATCGCCAACAAGGCGGCCGCCGAGCCGCTGCCGGGCTTCAAGGAGATCAAGCCGCAGGTGTTCGCGGGTCTGTATCCGGTCGAATCCAACCAGTATGAAGCGCTGCGCGATGCACTGGAAAAGCTGCGCCTCAATGACGCTTCGCTGCAGTTCGAGCCGGAAGTGTCGCAAGCGCTGGGTTTCGGTTTCCGCTGCGGCTTTCTGGGCCTGCTGCATATGGAAATCGTGCAGGAGCGGCTGGAACGTGAATACGACATGGACCTCATCACCACGGCCCCGACCGTGGTGTACGAGATCGTCACCAAGGCAGGCGAGACGCTGCTGGTGGAGAATCCTTCCAAGCTGCCGGAGCCGTCGCGTATCGAGGAAATCCGCGAGCCCATTATTACCACTACCATCCTCATGCCGCAGGAATACGTCGGCCCGGTGATGACGCTGTGCAACAACAAGCGCGGCGTGCAGCGCAACATGCAGTACATGGGTCGTCAGGTGATGCTGACTTATGAAATGCCGCTCAACGAAGTGGTGCTGGATTTCTTCGACAAGCTGAAATCGACCTCGCGCGGCTATGCCTCCATGGACTACGAGTTCCTCGAGTTCCGTGCGGCCGACCTGGTCAAGCTGGACATCATGGTCAATGGCGAGCGTGTCGATGCGCTGTCACTCATCGTGCACCGCGCCAACAGCCAGTATCGCGGGCGCGAACTCGCGGCCAAGATGCGCGAGCTGATTCCGCGCCAGATGTTCGACGTGGCAATTCAGGCTGCAATCGGCGCCAACATCATCGCACGCGAGACTGTGAAAGCGATGCGTAAGAATGTGTTGGCAAAATGCTACGGCGGCGACATCACCCGCAAGAAAAAGCTGCTCGAGAAGCAGAAAGAAGGCAAGAAGCGCATGAAACAAGTGGGTAATGTCGAAATTCCGCAGGAGGCCTTCCTGGCGATCCTGCGCGTGGAGGATAAATAATCATGCTGTTTGCGTTGTTCATGCTGATCGCGCTCGTGATCACCGGCGCTGTGTGGCTGCTGGATATCGCTTACCTGCGCAAGGTACGCCCCGATGGCAAGTCCGAATCCTGGGTGGTGGAATACTCCAAGAGCTTCTTCCCGGTGATTCTGGCGGTATTCCTGATCCGCTCCTTCCTGGTTGAGCCGTTCAAGATTCCGTCCGGGTCCATGATGCCGACGCTGCTGGTGGGCGACTTCATACTGGTCAACAAGCATACCTACGGTTTGCGCGTGCCCATCCTGAACAACACCTTTTTCGAGATGAATCATCCCCAGCGCGGCGAAGTCATGGTGTTTCGCTTCCCGCAGGACGAGTCCATGGACTATATCAAGCGCGTGGTGGGCGTGCCGGGCGACCGCATTCAGTATCAGGGCAAGCGCTTAACTGTTAATGGTCAGCCGCTGGATGTGTCATTCGAAGACAATTACGAGTATGTTGCTCCCGGTCTTAACAACATTACCGCCAAGCGCTACAAGGAAAAACTAGGCGAACATGAGCACGATATTCTGCTGGTGGACGAGGCTCCGGTAATCGACGGCGAGGTTGTTGTCCCGCCCGGACATTATTTCGTGATGGGCGACAACCGCGACAACAGCAACGATAGCCGTTTCTGGGGCTTCGTTCCCGAGAAGAACATCGTGGGCAAGGCCTTCATGATCTGGTGGAATTTCGATAATTTCGGCAGAATTGGCGACACCATCCAATAAGGGGCTGATATGAAGAATCAAAAGGGATTTACGTTCTGGAGCTTGACGTTCACCATCGGCACCATTGCCATTGTTGCGCTGCTGACGATGAAGCTGCTGCCTGCCTATAGCGAATTTTTTGCGATCAAGAAGGCGATCAATCGTTTGGAAACCGAAGGCAATCTTCCTGCGATGGGCGAAGATGAAATTCGTCGAGCATTTGAGCGCTCGACGGCGATTGACGACATTCACAGTGTCAGACCGAAAGACCTGAAAATTCGTCGTACCAGCGACGGAGAGACCATTGTGTCTGCCGAGTACGAGGTCGTGGTTCCCATTGTCGCCAATGTGAGTGCTTTGCTGAACTTCAATGCCTCGACTGGCAATGCGAAGCGTCTCGATTAAGGCCGCATGACCCAGCAAAGCGCTCTGGTCCGTATTCTCGGTCATGAATTCAAGCAAGCTTCACTGCTCGCTCAGGCGCTGACGCATCGCAGTTACGGCACACCGAACAACGAGCGGCTGGAATTCCTCGGCGACGGCGTATTGAACTGCGTCGTCGCGCATCTGCTTTACCAGCGATTCCCCAAGCTGCCCGAGGGCGACTTGAGTCGCATGCGTGCGCATCTCGTGCGCGAAGCGACACTGAGTGAAATCGCGGGCGGTCTATCGCTGGGTGAATACATGCGGCTTGGCGACGGCGAGATGAAGAGTGGCGGTTGGCGCCGTCCTTCGATGCTCGCGGATACCCTCGAAGCGCTATTCGGTGCGATCTTTCTCGACGGCGGGTTTGCGGCGGCGCAAGCCGTGATCGAAAAGCTTTATGCTCCATTGCTGGAAGGCCTGGACCCCAAGTCGCTAGGTAAGGATCCCAAAACTTTCTTGCAGGAATACCTGCAGGGTCGCAAACTGGCTTTGCCGGAGTACGTGCTGCTGGCGACGGAAGGCGAGGCGCATTGCCAGTCTTTCCGGGTCGAATGCCGCATCCCTGCGCTCAAGGTGCGCGCCCAAGGGGCGGGCACCAGCCGGCGCGCCGCCGAACAGCAGGCCGCCCAGGCCGCTTACGAATTGTTGAAGTAGACCACCATGACCGATTTCCGCTGCGGCACCATCGCCATCGTCGGACGCCCCAATGTGGGCAAGTCCACCATGCTTAACCATATCCTTGGAGTGAAGCTCAGTATCACTTCGCGCAAGGCACAGACTACGCGTCATCGCCTGCTGGGTATCCAGACCACCGAAGATGCGCAGTACCTGTTCGTCGATACGCCTGGCTTTCAGCTCAAGCACATCAATGCGCTCAATCGTGGCATGAACAAGACCGTGAAGCAGGTCATGTCCGAGGTGGACGTGGTACTGTTCGTGGTCGAGGCGACGCGCTTCGGCAATGAGGATCGCAAGGTGCTGGATATCCTGCCCAAGGAGACGCCGGTGTTGCTGGTGATCAACAAGGCTGATTTGCTGGAAGACAAGGGAGAGCTGCTGCCCTATATGCAACAATGCGGTGAGGAATTTGCTTTCGCCGATATCGTGCCGATCAGCGCCAAGCGCAACCAGAACCTCGACGAATTGTTGCTCGCGATCCGCAAGCATCTGCCCGAGCAGCCCGCGATCTATGGCGAGGACGAACTGACCGATCGCAACGAGCGCTTCCTCGCGGCCGAACTGGTGCGCGAGAAGGTGTTCCGCCTGCTGGGCGAGGAACTGCCATACTCGATCACGGTGGAGATCGAAAAGTTCGAGCAGGAAGGCGGGCTGCGTCGCATCCACGCCGCCATCATCGTCGACAAGGACGGTCAGAAGCCCATCATCATCGGCAAGGGCGGCGAGAAGCTCAAGCAGATTTCGACCGAGGCACGCCAGGACATGGAGAAGCTGTTCGGCGGCAAGGTCTGGCTGGAAACCTGGGTCAAGGTGCGCGGCGGCTGGGCCGATGACGAGCGTGCGCTGAAAAGCCTGGGCTACTAGCAATCTCTCATGGCCGCAGGCGGCACCGCGCGTCAGGATCAGCAGCCGGTCTTCGTGCTGCACACTTATCCTTTCAAGGAAACCAGTCTCGTCGTCGAGTTGTTCAGCCGCGAGTTTGGGCGGGTTGCGGCCGTAGCCAAGGGCGCGCGCCGGCCACGTTCTGCCATGCGGGGCATGCTGCAGGCGTTTCAGCCGTTGCTCGCGACTTGGTCTGGAAAGTCGGAGCTGCGTAACCTGCATTCGCTCGATTGGGGAGAAGGGCTGCTGCTGCTCAACGGGGATGCGCTCATGTGCGGCTTCTACCTCAATGAACTGCTGTTGCGCCTGCTGCCGCGTGAAGACGCGCACGAGGCGTTGTTCGACTATTACGCGCAGACTTTGCGCACGCTGTCTTCTTCCTTGCCGGTCGCACCCACGCTGCGCCGGATGGAATTGAAAATGCTGCAGGAACTGGGCTATGCGGTGCCGCTCACGCACCAGCTCGACAATACGCCGATCCATGCGGATGACGATTATCTCTACCAGCCGGAACGCGGGGCGCTGGCTCCGGTCCCAGAGGAATCGGGTGTACAATTAAGCGGCAAAACGCTGCTCGACATGGCGCGCGATGACTATAGCGATCCGGCCACTCTGCTGCAAAGCAAGCAACTGATGCGCATGCTGCTCGCGCACTATCTCGGCGACAAACCCTTGCATACCCGTCAATTACTTATCGACCTACAGGAATTATGATCAGACTCGGCGTCAATATCGACCACGTGGCCACCATACGCCAGGCGCGCGGTACCCGTTATCCTTCCGTCGTGCAGGCTGCCTTGCGCGCTGAGCAGGCTGGTGCCGATGCGATTACCCTGCATTTGCGCGAGGATAGACGCCACATTCAGGATGCGGACGTGCACACATTGCGCGGCATCCTGCAGACCCGCATGAATCTGGAGATGGCAGTGACCGAAGAGATGATCGGTATCGCGCTGCAGGTGAAGCCGCAGGACGTCTGCCTGGTGCCGGAGCGCCGCGAGGAGCTGACCACGGAAGGCGGTTTGGACGTCGTGCGTCATTTCGACAAGGTCAAGGAAGCCTGCGATCGCCTCGGCGAGGCGGGCATTCGCGTATCGCTGTTCATCAACGCCGACGAGGCGCAACTGGATGCCTCCAATGCCGCTGGCGCACCCGTGGTCGAGCTGCATACGGGCGGTTTTGCCGACGCGGAGGATGAGCGTACGCGCGCCGATGAGCTCTATCGCATCAAGAATGCCGTCGTGCACGGAGCTTCCCTCGGCCTGTCCGTCAACGCCGGGCACGGGCTGCATTATCACAACGTTCACCAGGTTGCGGCGATCCCGGGCGTGGAAGAGCTCAATATCGGTCATGCCATCGTCGCGCATGCGCTGTTCGTCGGCTGGGATGCCGCAGTGCGCGAAATGAAAAACCTCATGGTGGCAGCTGCTTCAGGAAAATGATCTACGGCATCGGCACGGATATCGTCGAAGTCTCCCGTATCGAGGAGTCGCTCGCGCGCTTCGGCAATGCTTTTGCACAGCGCATTCTCACCGAGAACGAGTACCTCGAATTCGAGCTGAGTCAGGTCAAGGCACGTTTTCTCGCCAAGCGTTTTGCCGCCAAGGAGGCATTCGGCAAGGCGCTGGGCACGGGGTTGCGCGCCCCAGTGACGATGCAGCAGATCGGCGTCGGTCATAACGATCTTGGCAAGCCCGTGCTCGTGCTCGGCAAGGATTTGCAGGCCTGGGCGGACGAGCGCGGCATCAAAACCATGCACATTTCGATCAGCGACGAGAAAGCACTCGCGGTCGCCTTCGTCGTGCTGGAAAGCTGAAAGACACCACATGGAGATGGATTTCGAGCGCCGCTTCGGCGGAGTGCGGCGGCTCTATGGGGAAGCGGCATTTAAGCGTTTCCAGGAGGCACATGTCTGCCTCGTGGGCGTCGGTGGCGTGGGGTCGTGGGTAGCGGAATCGCTCGCGCGCAGCGCTATCGGTCGTATTACCCTTATCGACCTCGACAACATCGCCGAATCCAATACCAACCGTCAGATACATGCGCTTGGCGACGAATACGGCAAGGCCAAGGTGACGGCGATGGCACAGCGCATTCATGCGATCAATCCGGCATGCGAAGTGATTGAAATCGAGGATTTCGTCACCGAGAACAATCTGGAGTCGATGCTGGGCCACGGCTATGACTTCGTGGTGGATGCCATCGATAACGCCCGGGTCAAGGCGGCCATGATCCATTGGTGCCGCCGCCGCAAGATCAAGCTCATCACCTCCGGCGGGGCAGGCGGACGTGTCGATCCCTCCAGAATCCTGCTCGATGATCTTTCCCGCAGCATTCAGGATCCGTTGCTTTCCCGCGTACGTCTGCTTTTGCGCCGCGAGTTCGGCTTCCCGCGCGACCAGAAAAAGAAATTCGGGGTGGAATGCGTGTTTTCTTCCGAGCCGCTGAAAATGCCGGAGAATGGCGAAGCCTGCGACGTGGACGACAAGCCGGTGACCGGGATCAATTGCGCGGGTTTCGGCGCCGCGATGTCGGTTACCGCCAGCTTCGGACTGATGATGGCTTCGCGCGTGCTGCTGCATCTCGCCAAACCCGCTCAGGCTTAGATATCGCCGGATCAATAGCGCTTCCTTCCAGCGCATCTCCTATGTCAGCTATCCCCGATTCTCGATACGCTCGATGATCGGGCGATGCCCCCGTTGCTTCCCGGTATTTGCATGCTCTTGAAATCCGGCCGCACGCCCCCATCTTTCGGCTTTGTCCGAACCTGAACAACCCAACAAGAGGAAACACGATGACGACTGCCACCAAAGAAACACTGGGCTTCCAGGCCGAAGTCAAACAACTCCTGCACCTGATGATTCATTCCTTGTATTCCAACAAGGAAATCGTGCTGCGCGAACTGATCTCCAACGCATCCGACGCTTCGGACAAACTGCGCTTCGAAGCGCTGGCCGACGGCGCGCTATACGAGAGCGACAGCGAGCTCAAGGTGCGTATCGCCTTCGACAAGGCGTCTCGTACACTGACCATTTCCGACAACGGCATCGGCATGAGCCGTCAGGAAGTGATCGACAACATCGGTACCATCGCCAAGTCCGGCACGCGCGAATTCTTCTCGCAGCTGTCCGGCGACCAGAAAAAGGACGCCGCGCTCATCGGCCAGTTCGGCGTGGGTTTCTACTCCGCCTTCATCCTCGCCGACAAGGTCACGCTGACCACGCGCCGCGCCGGTCTCACCGCCGAGCATGGCGTACGCTGGGAATCGGCCGGTACGGGCGACTACACGCTGGAAACCGTGGAGAAGGCGACGCGTGGCACCGAGATCGTGCTGCACCTGCGCGAGGGCGAGGACGAGTTCCTCAACGACTGGAAGTTGAAGTCCATCGTGCGCAAGTATTCCGACCACATCACGCTGCCCATCGTCATGAAGAAGTCCGAGTGGAAGGACGGCGAGCAGGTGCCGACCGACGAGGACGAAACCGTCAATCAGGCCTCCGCGCTGTGGTCGCGCAGCAAGAACGACATCACCGACGAGCAGTATCAGGAGTTCTACAAGCACGTCGCACACGACTTCGACCAGCCGCTCGCATGGTCTCACAATCGCGTCGAGGGCAAGCAGGAATACATCTCGCTGCTGTACATCCCCGGTCGCGCGCCGTTCGATCTGTATGACCGCGATCGCCGTCACGGCATCAAGCTGTATGTGAAGCGCGTGTTCATCATGGACGACGCCGAGCAGCTCATGCCGCAATACCTGCGCTTCGTGCGCGGGGTGATCGATTCCGCCGACCTGCCGCTCAACGTTTCGCGCGAAATTCTGCAGCACTCCAAGGAAATCGACGGCATCAAGGCCGGTTCGGTGAAGAAGGTACTGGGCCTGCTGGAAGATATGGCCGAGAACGAGCCCGAGAAGTATGCGACGTTCTGGAAGGAGTTCGGCCGTGTGCTCAAGGAAGGGCCGGGCGAGGATTTCGGCAACAGGGAAAAGATTGCCAGCCTGCTGCGCTTTGCTTCCACCCACGCCGACACCGACGAGGAAAATGTTTCGCTCAAGGACTACATTGCCCGCATGAAGGACGGCCAGGAGGCTATCTACTATGTCACTGCCGACTCCTTCGCCGCAGCACAGCACAGCCCACACCTGGAAATCTTCCGCAAGAAGGGCATCGAGGTGTTGCTGTTGTCCGACCGCGTGGATGAGTGGCTGATGGGTAGTCTCACCGAGTTCGAGGGCAAGAAGCTGCAGTCCGTGGCCAAGGGCGATCTCGACCTCGGCAAGCTGGAAGACGAAGCCGACAAGGAAGCGCAAAAGCAGGCCGAGGACGAGTTCAAGGATCTGGTCGAAAAGGTCAAGACCACCCTAGGTGAGGAGAAGGTGCGCGAAGTGCGCGTGACGCATCGCCTCACCGATTCCCCGGCGTGCATCGTTACTGGCGAGCATGACATGAGCGCCAACCTCGAGCGCCTGCTCAAGGCTGCCGGGCAGAAGGGAACAGGGGCCAAGCCTATCCTCGAAATCAATCCCCAGCATGCGCTGGTCACGCGCCTCAAGAGCGAGACCGACGAAACGCGCTTTGCCGATTGGGCCAATCTGCTGTTCGATCAGGCCTTGCTGGCGGAAGGCGGGCAGCTCGACGATCCGGCGAGCTTCGTGAAGCGCCTCAACTCGCTGCTGGCCCTGATGAGCTAGTGGCGGCTAGATAACGGGCCGCTTGAATTGCGTGGTCCGTTGCAGCAACAGTAGTATCAAGGTATAACGACCCTTCAATTTTATTGAAGGGTCGTTGCTTTTTGGCCTCTCCTCGCGATGTATTGACTCCGGGCGCGCTTGCCATGTTGCAAGTGATCGCCGACACCGGCAGTTTTGCCGCGGCCGCGCGCAAGCTCAACATGGTGCCCAGCGCGCTGACCTATCGCGTGCGGCAAATGGAAGACGCGCTCGATGTGCTGCTGTTTGACCGCAGTTCCCGCCAAGCCCGGCTCACGCCGGCCGGTATCGAGCTTTTGCGCGAGAGCGCCAGCCTGCTGGCTGAAGTCGACGCCGTTGCCAACCGGGTCAAGCGGGTGGCAACGGGGTGGGAACCGCAACTGACCATTGCCGTGGACAGCATCATCAACCGGGCCACGGTGATGGAGTTGTGCGAACGCTTTTTTCGCCTGAATCCCCCCACACGGCTCCGGCTGCTCTCCGAAACGCTGTCGGGAACGATGGCGGCATTGAGTTCAGGGCGCGCGGACATGGCCCTCGGCGTGGTCATGGATGACAACACCAAGACCGGCCTCAAGCGGGAAGCGCTGGGCAAGGTAAGTTTCTGCTTCGCGGTCGCTCCGCACCATCCTCTCGCAAGCATGCCCGATCCGCTGACCGATGTGACGATACGCCAGCATCGCGCCGTCGCCATCGCGGATTCGAATCAGGAAGGAGCCGGGCTTACGATAGGTTTGCTGACAGGCCAGGATGTCTTCACGGTCGCGGATTTGCAGGCCAAGGTGGAAGCCCAGATCCGCGGGCTCGGCGTGGGGTATTTGCCCAGTTGTGTAGTCCAGCCGTATATCGAGGCCGGTATTCTGGTCGTCAAGAAGATAGAGCGTGCAGAACAGCATATTCAGGCGAGTTATGCCTGGAGAAAAAGCGGTCGAGCCGGCGAAGGGCGGGCACTGCAATGGTGGCTCGACCAGCTTGCCAATCCTGTCACCCGGGCAGCCTTGCTCGGGGATCGCGGCGACCAGCGATAGCGGCCAGGAGGGCCTGGCCGACGAAATCACGACCGCCTGCCTGGTCGGCGGTCGTTTTGGATGCTTAAGCGTTGCGACGCGCGTCGATACTCCAGCCGCCAGCGCCGAATGCGACCAGCGATAGCAAGCCACCTGTCACGGCAATATTCTTGAAGAAGAGCAATTGCTGCATGAACTGCTGCTCTCCGGTCAACGCCCAGAAGTTGTGGAAATAGAAGGACGCGACCAGCGTGAAAATCGCCAATGCGAATGCCGCGATGCGCGTGCCGAATCCAAGGATCAGGGCCGCGCCGCCTGCAATCTCGACGACGAGTGCAACCGCGGCGGCTATTTCCGGCACGGGCAGTCCCACCGAGGAAATGTAGCCTACCGTACCCTCGAAGCCACTGATCTTGCTGATCCCTGCGGGCAGGAAGAGCAGCGCCAGCAGCCATCGGGCGGCGAGAGAGAAAGCGTTTTGTGTCGTGTTATGCATAAATATCCCCTTTAAGGTTTGGTTGAGTGTGAAAAATCAGGCCGCCAGATCAAACACCAGTACTTCGGCGTCTTTCCCGTTGGCAAGCGTTACTTGGTTTTCGGCTTCGAGAAACACGGCATCGCCCGCATTCAGGCGAGTCCCGTTGACATCGAGCTCGCCGCGCACGAGATGGACATATCCCTTGCGCGTCGGGTCGAGGGCCAGTTCCGCATGTTCGTCGCCATCGAACAGTCCGGAGTAGAGCGAGGCATCGGCATGGATGACCACGGAGTCCTTGGCTCCGTCGGGCGAAGCGATCAGACGGAGCTGTCCGCGCTTTTGCTCCGCGGGAATGGTCTTCTGCTCGTAGCTCGGGGCAATTCCGGCGACATTGGGCTCTATCCAGATCTGCAGGAAATGCGTGTTCTGGTTTTTCGCATGATTGAATTCGCTATGACGCACGCCTGTTCCTGCGCTCATGCGTTGCACGTCGCCCGGCGGGATGCTCTCCACGTTGCCCATGCTGTCCTTGTGTGCCAACTCGCCTGACAGCACATAGCTGATGATTTCCATGTCGCGATGGCCGTGCTGTCCGAAGCCGGTTCCGGGCTCGATGCGGTCCTCGTTGATCACCCGGAGATTGCCCCAGCCCATGAACGCGGGGTGGTAGTAGTCGGCAAAGGAAAACGAGTGATAGCTCTTGAGCCAGCCGTGATCGGCAAAGCCTCGGTCGCGAGATTTACGTACGGTAAGCATGATCAGCCCTCCTTGTGTATGGAAGCATTATGGCGCGAGAAGTGGAGGGGATGATCCTGTCAATTTGATGCCATCATTCAAAATAATTGAATTAATAATAAGGCTATCAATTGTATGAGTTTAGGAAGGCGCAAAAAAAGCGGCCGGAAAGAGGAGGGTTCCCGGCCGCGAGGGGCAACACAAATTGAATGCTTACATCAAGAACAGAATGATCCCTTTATCTGGAAGAGCATCATCTCGACGCCTGCTTTTGCGCGACAGTTTCCGGCTGCTGTGCCGAGCCCCATCCGCCTCCCAAGGCGCGAATCAGCCCGACCGAAGCAACGGAGCGCTGTCCCAGGCTCTGGCTCTGCGCACGCTCGGCAGAGAGCAGCGTGCGTTGCGCGTCTATGACTTCGAAATAGCTGGCCGAGCCATTGCGATACCGCACATCTGCCAAATGGGCGGCTGATCTGGCCGAGGAGATCGCCTCGTTCTGGAAGCCGAGCTGGCGGTCAAGTGTGCTCAATGCGCTCAAGCCGTTCTCCACTTCCTGGAAGCCGACAAGCACTGTCTGCCGATAATGGGCGATTTGTCCCTCATAGTCGGCGTTGGCACGGGCGAGATTAGCCTTGTTGCGGCCGCCGTCGAAAATCGGCAGGCTCAGTGCGGTTCCGATCAACGGCCCTAGCAGCCAGCTGCGGCTTGACCATTTGAACAGGTCCGAGAGGTCGCTGGAGGCGTAGCCGGCGGAGCCGGTGAGCACCAGCCGGGGAAAAAACGCTCCCTTGGCTACCCCGATGCGGGCGCTGGATGCCGCGAGCTGGCGCTGTGCTTGCGCAATGTCCGGACGCCGTTCCAGCAGATCGGAGGGCAACCCCGCCGGGACGATGACTGTCGATGATTGGAGCGGTGCCGCTGCGAGCGTGAATTGTGCGGGCGCCTTGCCCAGCAGTACTGCCAGCGCATGATCCTGTTGTGCACGAGTACGCGTCACGCTTTCTGCCTCGGCCTGCACGATGGAAAGCTCGGTTTTCGCCTTGGCGACATCCAGTTCGCTGGTATCGCCCACCTCGTAGCGATACTGCACCAGACGTACCTCTTCGCGGCGCAGGTCGATGGTCTTGCGCAGAAGAGCGAGTTCGCTGTCGAGCGCACGGATCAGGAAATATTGCTGCGCGACATCCCCTTGCAGCGCCAGCAGGATGGAGCGATAGGCTGCTTCCTGCGCTTCCGCATCGAGCTGGGCGGCACGACTCGCGTCGGACAGGCGCCCGATCAGGTCGACCTCATAGGAGGCATTGACCTGGGCGCGCCACTCGGTGAAGGGCGACGCTCCGGCTTCGCGTACTCGCGTCGGCCCCGCACCGCCACTTAACTGGAAACCGCGATCGGCATCCACGACGCCAGCCAGTGCGCGCGCCTCCTTGACCCTGGCGACGGCTCCCGCCATCGTGGGGCTGGATTGAGTCGCCTGATCCACCAGCGCGTTCAGTTCGCCATCGTTGAAGATCAGCCACCATTTACCGCGGTCCGCGCTGTCCGCAGGGGCCGCTTCTTTCCACGCGCCTTCAAGCGCTGCTGCCTCGCGATATTGGGCAGGCACATCGAGGGCCACCTGCTCGGGCGGTTTCGTCGTCGCGCACCCGGCGAGCACCAGCATGGCGGCCAGCAGTGTCAGTTTGTATGGAATTGTCGTCATGGTCAGGCTCCCGTTTCTGAATGCGCCAACGCTTGCACTGCGGGCGCGGTATTGTTGTCGGTTTTGCGCGTGCATTTGCTCACCAGCGTACGCAGCAGCACGTAGAACACCGGCGTTAGGAACAGGCCGAACACGGTCACGCCTATCATGCCGGCGAACACTGCCAGCCCCATGGCATGACGCATTTCCGAACCCGCACCCGAAGACAGCACCAGTGGCACAACACCTGCGATGAAGGCAATCGAAGTCATGAGGATCGGGCGCAGACGGAGGCGTGCGGCTTCGATGGCGGCCTCGTAAATCTGGCGGCCTTCCAGTTCAAGCTCGCGTGCGAACTCCACGATGAGGATCGCGTTCTTGCACGCGAGTCCCACCAACACCACCAGGCTCACTTGGGTGAAGATGTTGTTGTCGCCGTCGGTCAGCCACACGCCGAAGATGGCCGACAGCAGGCCCATGGGCACGATCAGCAGCACGGCGAGCGGCAGCGTGAGGCTCTCGTATTGCGCGGAGAGCACGAGGAACACCAGCAGCACCGACAAAGGCAGGATCACGAACAGCGTGTTGCCGGCGATCTTTTCCTGGTAGGTGAGCTCGGTCCATTCGAAGCCGATGCCGCGCGGCAGGGTTTCCGCCGCAATGCGCTCGACCGCCGCCTGCGCTTCGCCGGTGCTGTAGCCGGGCGCGGCACCGCCATTGATGTCCGCCGACGGAAAGCCGTTGTAACGCATCGCACGATCAGGGCCATAGCTCTGCGTCATCTTCAGCACGGATGAAAGTGGCACCATCTCGCCCTGGTCGTTGCGCGTCTTGAGCAGCCCGACGTCCTCTGCGTGGGCGCGGAATGGCGCATCGGCCTGCACGCGCACCTGGTAGGTCCGGCCGAACTTGTTGAAGTCGTTGACGTAGAGCGAGCCGAGGTAGATCTGCAGCGTGTCGAACACGTCCGGGATCGACACGCCGAGCTGCTGCGCATGCGTGCGGTCGACGTCGGCGTACAACTGCGGCACGCTGATCTGGTAGCTGGAGAACATGCGCGCCAGTTCCGGCGCCTTGCTCGCCTTGGCCATGAAATCCTGCAGCGCCTGGTTGAGCGCCTCGTTGCCAAGCGCGGCACGGTCCTGAATCTGCAGCTTGAAGCCGCCGATGGTACCCAGGCCCTGCACCGGGGGCGGCGGGAACACCGCGATGAAGGCGCCCTGGATCGCGCTGTAGTCCTTGTTCAGCTGCTGTGCGATCGCAAAGCCGTTGAGCTCCGGCGACTTGCGCTCGCTGAACGGCTTGAGCGAGGCGAACACGATGCCGGAGTTGGGGCTGTTGGTGAAGCCGTTGATCGACAGGCCGGGGAAAGCCACAGCCGATTCCACGCCCGGATGCTTGAGCGCGATCTCGCTCATCTGGCGAATCACGTCCTCGGTGCGATCGAGCGAGGCGGCATCGGGTAGCTGAGCGAAGCTCACCAGGTACTGCTTGTCCTGCGCCGGGATGAAGCCGGCCGGCACCTTGTTGAGCAGCAGCAAGGTGGCGCCGATCAGCAGCGCGTAGACGGCAAGCATCACGCTCTTGTGGCGCAATACGCCGGACACCGACTGGCCGTAGCCGTCCGAACCGCGTTGGAATAGCCGGTTGAAGCGCGTGAAGAACCAGCCGAACAGCGTGTCGATGCCGCGCTGGAAGCGGTCCTTGGGCGCATCGTGCGGCTTGAGCAGCAGCGCGGCCAGCGCCGGCGACAAGGTCAGCGAGTTGAAGGCCGAAATCACCGTGGAGATCGCGATGGTAAGCGCGAACTGCTTGAAGAACTGGCCGGTCAGCCCGCTCACGAACGCGAGCGGCACGAACACCGCGGTCAGGGTCAGCGCGATCGCGACGATAGGCCCGGAAACCTCGCGCATCGCGCGGTAGGTCGCTTCCTTGGCGGAGAGGCCGTGCGCGATATTGCGCTCGACGTTCTCGACCACCACGATCGCGTCGTCGACCACGATGCCGATCGCGAGCACCAGCCCGAACAGGCTCAGGGTATTGATCGAGAAGCCGAGTCCCAGCATCACCGCGAAGGTACCGATCACCGACACCGGCACCGCCAGCAGCGGGATGATGGAGGCACGCCAGGTCTGCAGGAACACGATCACCACCAGCACCACCAGCGCCACCGCGATCAGCAGCGTTTCGATCACCGCATGGATGGAGGCTTTTACGAACTGGGTGGGGTCATAAACGATGTGGTATTCCAGCCCCTCCGGCATGTCCTTCTGCAGCTCGGCCATGGTTTTGCGCACCGTGTCGGAAATCTGCAGCGCATTGGAACCCGGCGCCTGGAAGATCGGGATGGCGACCGCGGACTTGTTGTCCAGCAGTGAGCGCAGCGCGTATTCGCTCGCGCCCAGCTCGACCCGCGCCACATCCTTGAGGCGGGTGACCACGCCGTTCTCGGCGCGGATGACGATGTTCTCGAATTCCTGCTCCGAAGCAAGCCGGCCGCGTGCATTCACCGAGACCTGGTAATCCACGCCGGGCAGAGTGGGCGATGCGCCGATCACGCCGGTGGCCACGTCCACGTTCTGCTCGCGAATCGCCTTGACCACATCGTTGGCAGTGAGCCGGCGTTCGGCCACCTTGCGCGGGTCCAGCCAGATGCGCATCGAGTAGTCGCCGGCACCGTAGAGCTGCACCTGACCCACACCTTCGATACGCGCGAGCCGGTCCTTGACGTTGAGCACCGCGTAATTGCGCAGGTAGGTCATGTCGTAGCGATCGTTGGGCGACAGCAGGTGCACCACCATGGTGAGGTCGGGCGAGCTCTTCACCGTCGTGACGCCCAGCCGCTGCACTTCCTCTGGCAACCGCGGCAGCGCCTGGTTGACCCGGTTCTGCACCAGTTGCTGCGCGAGGTCGGGCGGCGTGCCGAGCTTGAAGGTGACGGTCAGCGTCATGAGGCCGTCCGAGGTGGCCTGGGAGGCCATGTAGAGCATGTTCTCGACGCCGTTGATCTGCTCTTCGAGCGGCGCGGCCACCGTTTCTGCGATAGTCTGGGGATTGGCGCCCGGGAACTGTGCGCGTACCACGACCGAGGGCGGCACGACCTCCGGGTATTCGGAAATCGGCAGGTTGAACATCGCGATCAGCCCGCCGATGAAGATCAGCACCGACAGCACGCCGGCAAAAATGGGCCGGTCGACGAAGTATTTGGAAATATTCATGGATTCTCCTGACAGCCGTGCTAGATCGCCGTCTTACGTGGCGTTTCCTGCCGGTGCACCGTCTTCATTGCCGCTTGCGGCAAAGAGGTGCCTGCCAATACCGGCGCGACCTGGTCGTTGGGCCGTACACGCTGCAAACCGTTGACGATGACTCTTTCGCCTTCTTCCAGGCCGCCGCGTACAACGCGCAGGCCATCGACCACCGGCCCGAGCGTTACCGGGCGGTAGCTGGCCTTGTTGTCCGCGCCGACCACCATCACGAACTTCTTGTTCTGATCCGTGCCGACCGCTTTGTCGTCGATCAGCAGCGCCGGCCGCTTCCCATTGCCGCCGATGCGCACGCGTGCATACATGCCCGGCGTGAGCAGGTTGTCCGAATTGTTGACCACGGCTCGTACGCGGATGGTGCCGGACTGGGTGTCGACGCGATTGTCGAATGCCTGCAGCCGCGCGGTGTGGGGATATCCGTCCTCGTTGCTGAGGCCGATGGAAACGGGAATGCGCTCGACATTGGCATTCCCGGCAGCGCCAAGCGCGGCATAACGCTGATAGGTCTGCTCGTCGATTTCGAAATTGACGTAGACCGGCGATACCGAGACCAGCGTGGTCAATGCCGGGGTGTTGAGGCCGACGCCGACGAGATTGCCGACGGTAATCTCGGCGCGCGAAACACGGCCGCTGACGGGTGCGGTGACCGAAGCGTATTGCAGGCTGAGGCGCGCAGACATCACGGCCGCCTCGGCAGCTTTCAAGCGAGCATCCGCTTCCAGTACGGCGTTGCTGCGCTGATCCAGTTCGCGGCGGGCGACAGCGTTTTCCTCTGTCAGGCGGCGTGTGCGTTCAAGCTCAGTATGTGCCAGGTCGAGCGCTGCCTTGGCTTGTGCCTTTTCGGCCTCGGCACGCGCCAGTTCCGCTTCGAACGGACGCGGATCGATGCTGAACAACAGGCTGCCGGCTTTCACGAACTGGCCTTCACGGAAATGTACACCCACGATCGTGCCGGCTACTCGAGGCCTGATCTCGACGTATTCGATGGCTTCCACTCGTCCGGAAAATTCGTCCCATTCAATGACCGAACGCGAAATCACGGGGGCGACGGTAACGGGCGTGGGGGCGGTGGCGACGGTTTGCGGTTTTGCCGCCTCGCTCTTCTGTGAAATGCCGATGGCCGTGCCTACCACAGCCAGCCCGACGGCAATCACTATCCATTTACGGGAAAAAGTCGGAGTAGCGGTTTGCATGATGAACTCCCTGTTGGTTTTTAAAAATCTAGGTGTGATCGGCCACAAACTGGCCGACGATCTGTACGAGTTGCTTGAATTCGGGATGCTGGGGCTGGACGACAGGTACCTTGCCTGCCTCCAGCCGGCGCATCTGCACCGGGACGCCGGCGGTGATCAGTTTTGTCGCGTATTGCTCGGCCTCGTCGCGCAACGGGCAGCGTTCGGCGCTGACGATAAGCGCGGGGGCAAGATTGCCCAGACGCCTCGAACTGGCGGGTGCCGCATACGGGTGGAAGGTATCGCTGACGCACGTCAGGTAATCCTTCCATGCCTTGCGGCACGGCATGTCGCTGTTTGCTTGCATGGACGGCGTGGCTTGCAGCGGGTCGAGCATCGGGGTGATCAGTATCTGGCCGCGCAGTTTGGCCTCATCGGTCGGGATACCGCGATCACGCGCCATCATGGCGACCGCGGCCGCGAGATTTCCTCCCGCCTGATCGCCAGCGATGAACAGCCGCGCCGCACTGCCGCCAAGTCTCGGTGCGTTGCTCGCGGCCCAGAGCAGCGATTCGAATGCCACTTCCACCGTGGCCGGAAAATGCAGTTTGGGTGCGAGCGGGTAATCCACGCATACCACCGGACCTTGCGAGGACAAGGCGCCGGCTATCGCCGCGGCATCCTCGACTTTGCCGCAGTTGAACAGTCCGCCATGGAAATACACGATGACCGGACGCGCGGCACCGCGCCCGGCCTTGCCATACACCTGCAATCCCACCTTGTCCGCGGCGTGGCGGGAGGAGAAGTCCGCTGTCCAGGGAAGGAGGGAATTGCCGTTATGGTCGTGCATCGTTTCCATTTCGGTTCCTGATTTGCTGCGCTTAGCGCAATCCGCCTGCGATGTAGAGGTTTTCGCCGGTGATCCAGGCGGAATCGTCCGAAGCGAAGAACACGGCCGCAGGAGCGATGTCGCTCACCTGGCCGATGCGGCCCAGCGGGGTCGTGTTTTCGATATACGTACGGAAGTCGCTCTCGGCAAAGCCGACGCTGTGCAGGCCCTCGGTTTCCACCATGCCGGGGTTGATGGCGTTGACGCGAATCTTGCGCGGGCCGAGTTCCTTCGACAGGGAGCGGGTCACGGCATCGACGGCCGCCTTGGTCGCGCTATAGACGGCGCCGGTAGCCGGAGCGTAGGTGCCGGATACCAGCGAGCTGATATTGATGACGCTGCCACCCTGGTCGCCGAAATGCTTCACGGCTTCCTGGGTAGCGAGGATGAGGCCCAGCACGTTGAGGTTGAACTGCTTGTGGAAATGCGCTTCCGTGACTTCTTCCAGCGGGGAAAATTCATAGACGCCGGCATTGTTCACGAGAATGTCTACCTTGCCGTACGTTTCGACGGCTTGCGCGAACAGTCGCGCAATATCGGCCTGCTTGGAAACATCGCCCTGAACCGCTACCGCTTTGCCGCCGGCAGCTGCAATTTCAGCCACTACCTGATCGGCGGCGGTTTTGCTGGAAGAGTAATTGACGATAACGGCAGCGCCTTCCGCTGCGTACAGTTTGGCAATCGCGGCGCCTATGCCCTTGGAAGCGCCCGTAACGACGGCAACCTTGCCTGCAAGTCTGTTAGCCATGGTGTGTATCTCCTGTTCAATTGGTAATGAGTGAAACTGGGAGCCACTATATCTATGCAAATAAACTGGATAAACAAGGTATTATTAGAAATACTGTCCATGATTAATGGACAATAAGGCCGATAAGGAAAGATCATATGGACCGTTTCGATACAATGCTGGCCTTTACGCGCGTGGTCGAACTGGGAGGCTTTACCAAGGCGGCCATATCGCTGAACGTGCCCAAGACCACGGTATCCGCCCAGGTACAGGCGCTGGAATCGCGGCTGCGCGTCAAGCTGCTTAACCGAACCACGCGACGGGTCAGCGTCACGACCGACGGGGCCGCGTATTACGAGCGCGCTGTTCAGTTGCTGCAGGAGCTGGAAGAGACGGAAGCGCTGGTCAGCCAGGCCACGGCCAGTCCCAAGGGACGGCTGCGCGTCGATGTGCCGGGTTCGCTGGGGCGACGCATCATTATTCCGGCGCTGCGCGATTTCATGGATCGCTACCCCGAAATCTCGATCGAGATGGGATGCAACGACCGTCGCGTCGATCTGCTCGAGGAAGGGGTGGATTGCGTGATCCGGGGCGGGGAGCTCACCGATCTTTCGCTGGTGGCGCGTCGTGTGGCGTCAGTGAAATTCGTGACCTGCGCAAGCCCCGCCTATGTTGCCGAATACGGTATGCCGCAAGTCCCGGCGGATATCGAGCGTCATGTCGGAATACACTATTTTTCCTCGACCACGCACGGCAAGGTCTTCGAATTTGACTTCAGCAAGGACGGCGAAAGAAATCAGTTGATGAGCGGTAAACCGGTCCTGTTCAACGATGGCGAAGCTTGCACGCATGCCGCGCTTGCCGGCGTAGGCATTGCACAGCTGCCGACTTACATGGTCCAGGACTATATCGCTTCCGGCCAGCTTGTCGTTGTGCTCGGCACCTATCTTTCCGAGGATCTGCCCATCCACGCGCTCTATCCCCAGAACCGGCATCTGTCCACCAAGGTGCGCGCCTTCATCGACTGGATTTCCGAGCTGTTCCATGAAAGCGACCTGTTGCAGACGCGCACTCAGCTGAGCTGATAGCAGATGTAAGCGGGGGGGTTGACGTTTTTCTCCTATTAAATGAGAATGATTATCAATAACAAAACTCATAGGAGATCGCCATCATGCCTTTGGAACTTGAACAACCCGTATCTGCCGTCAGCGTGGATGCGGCGATTTCTGCGCTGCTGTGCCTGTTTCATTCCTATGCGACGCAAGCGCAGCAACAGCCTTCGCCCCGCATCGGGCAACAGATTTATTGCCATCTGGAAGGACTGGCGCAACGCGACGACCTTCCCGCAGTGCTGCAAAAAACCTGCGACGAACTGAGCGATGCCTGGCAGCCCAGATTTGACATCGAGGGGCGGCCATGATGACCGAGACACCCATCGCACTGCCGGTCCTGCAGGGCTCTCGTCGCTACAAGCTCTGGGAACTGGGGCATCGCTATCACTGCCCGGTCATCGGGGTGTGTTTCAAGCTCGGCGAAATCCGCGAGCTGGTGCTCAAGGTCATGACCTTTCCCAAGCGGCCGAGCGATTATGAAATCCACTGTACCGCCGCGAGCGAATGCAACGCGCGATCGCCGCTTTCCAGCCTGCTGCACAAGACCCTGGAAAAGAAATTCGCGCTGGCCGTGCAGCAATGCAAGGCACTCAAGACCACCGAGGAGCTCGCGGAAAAATGGCGCGAGGCCATCGTCGGCGATAATGTCCCGGCGATGTTCTGGGCCGTGCTCACGCATTCGGCCAGCACTGAAGAGTTCCGCATCCGCGTGTACGGCGATATTCATATGCTGCAGCATCAGATCGGCGCCGGGGTGCGCCGTGAGCAGCAGGCCTGGAGCAAGCTGCAGGAAGAGAATGCGATGCTGGCGCGCGAGTTGTCGCGCATGCAGCAGCGCGTTACCGAGTCCTGCAACCGTTATATCGAGCAGATCGCCGACCTGAAGGCGCAACTGGATGTTGCTCGGGCTGAAAGCGTACAGCATCAGGCACTGGCCGAGCGTTATGCCGCAGAGCGGGACAGCCTGCGCGAGCAGGCCGCCGATGCCAATGAGAGCATGCGCCTGATGTACCGCCTGCAACTGGCCGAAGGCGCTTATTCGACATTGAAGGAACGGCATGCCGCATTGGAGACGGATTACTCGGCGGCTAAGGAAGATGTGCGACGGCTCGAGGCCGAACTGGCGCAACTGATTTCAACGCGCGATGCGGTAGGGGCAGAGCAGGAGGCCGAGCAGCAGCATCTGAATGGCCGCACCGTACTGTGTGTCGGCGGCCGTCTCGATGCCATTCCGCATTTCCGTAGCCTGGTGAAATTGCGCGGCGGAGAGTTCGTGCACCACGATGGCGGCAAGGAAGAAAACATCGGCCGGCTGGAAGCGGTCATTTCCGCGGCAGACGCGGTCATCTGCCAGACCGGATGCATCAGTCACAACGCCTACTGGCGGGTCAAGGAGCAGTGCAAGCGCACCGGCAAGCCGTGTACCTTTGTCGGCAATCCCAGCCTGAGCAGTTTCCTGCAGGTGCTGGATCACCTCACGGTCGACGAAGAAAGCGAATCGGAAATTCAGGATTAAGCAGTACGAACCGGGGCCGCCAAGCCCCGGTTTTTTATGCCGCCTGCAGTCTGGCGATGCGGGCGCTGGCCGGCGGATGCGAATCGTAAAACGCGGAGTGCAGCCGGTCCGGCGTCAAGGTCGATGCATTGTCGCGGTACAGCTTGACCAGGGCCTCCACCAGGCGTTGCGGGTTCGCATGCTGCGCGGCATAGGCGTCCGCCTCGAACTCGTTCCTGCGCGCATAGCCGGACAGCAACGGGCGTAGCAAAAACATGAACACCGGGCTCACCAGCAGGAACAGCAGCAGCCCCATGTAGGTGCTGGGTGTTTGCACGCCGAGGCCGATGTAGAACCAGGATTGATCGATGAGCCAGCCGAGCAGCGCGAGCCCGGCGAAGCTGACCGCGAACAGCATCGCGATGCGCTTGAACACATGGCGGTGGCGGTAGTGGCCGAGTTCATGTGCGAGCACGGCTTCGATTTCGTCGGGTTCAAGTCGGGAAAGCAGGGTGTCGAAGAACACCACGCGTTTGGCGGCGCCGAAGCCCGTGAAATAGGCATTGCCGTGGCTGCTGCGCGCCGAGCCGTCCATGACGTATAGCCCTTGCGAGCGGAAACCGCACTTGGTCAACAATGCCTCGATGCGCGTCTTGAGCGCGTCGTCAGCCAAGGGTTCGAACTTGTTGAACAACGGGGCGATGAAAGTCGGATAAATCGCCAGCATCAGCAGGTTGAACACCGACCAGATCACCCAGAGATACAGCCACCACGCCGTACCGGCCGCATTCATAAGCCATAGTGCGGCGAACAGGATGGGCGCGCCCATCACCATGCCGACCAGCGCATGCTTCACGATGTCGCCGAAAAACATGCCGCGCGACATGCGGTTGAAACCGAAGCGCTCGTCTACGGTAAACGTCTTGTAATAGTCGAAAGGCAGATCGACCAGGCTGCTCACCACGAAGGCCGATACGATCACGAGCGCGCCGCGCAACAGCTCTGTTTCGGGCAGCAGTGCACGCCATGCCTCATCCAGCCATTGCAAACCTCCCCCCAGCGTGAAGCCGAGCAGCAGCAAGGCCTGCACGACGGCTTGCGCCAGCGTCAGCCGCGTCTTGGCCGCGGTGTAATCGGCTGCCTTCTGATGGGACTCGAGGGAAATCGTGTGGGAAAACGCCGCCGGCACGGCATTGCGGTGCGATTGTACGTGGCCGACATGACGCAGGCCCAGCCACAGTCGAATGACGATGGTGGCGGACAGTACGGCCAGAAAAATGAGCGTTATTGTTGTCATGGTCGGTTCCTTGGGTTTCCGGACATGGAAACGGGGGCTCATCGCCCCCGTTTCTTGTTGCTACCGCCGGGAGGAATTAGCGGTTGCAAACGTACATCGTGACTTCGAAGCCGAAACGCATTTCGGTCGCTTGAGGTTTGGTCCACATGATGTTTCTCCTTTCAGTCGGTTTTCGAATGTCGGACACATTTCTCCATGCCCGTGATTCGTACTATACCCAACTGTTTTTCCAGGATATTCGGTGCGTTCATGAATACAGGCTGGTGATTTTCATGAACGTCGGCTCATCATTTTTGCGAGGCTGGAACGTCCTGATTCCACTGGGCACAAGGATCATTTCGAGATGCGGGTTCCGTCACCCAGAGATAGTCGAACTGGCGGAAATCCTGCGGGTTTGCGACCGGTTCCTCGACAAAGCCGATACTCACGTACGAACTGCTGTCGATGAGGCTGGGAATGCCGTAATCCTTGCGCACATGGCCATTGCCGGCGACGAGCACAGCGGGATGCGCATGCGCGTTTTCCAAGATGTCGAGCATGGCCGCGTCGCGTGCGCGCTGGGCAAGGCGCATCCCTGACAGCATCTTGTCCGGCATGTGACCGCAATGGCCAAGCGCCAAATCGCGATCGAGCGCTTGTTCCGCTTCGGGCGTCAATGGGTGGCGGGCGATACGTTCAGCCAAGCGGGATGGCAGCGCGCCCCGTCCTTCGCGCGCCACCTGTTTCGCTTCGGCCGGAGCCAGGTTGCCGCCGAGCAGGGGCAGCCCGAGGTCGGCGATGGCCTGGAACAGCGGTTCATGCAAAGGCCATTCCCAGCCCCGAGCGTCGAAGCCGGCAAGTTCCAGATTTGCAAGAAGGTCGCCTTGCGGGCTGAAAGCCTTGCCGTATTGCAGATGTTCCGCGACGACGACGAGAGGCGCAGGCTTGAGCAGCGTTAGCAGCCCGGCGCGCGCGCGATGATGGGCGGCATTGTCGTGCAGTTCGCCGAGCAGGAGATAGTCTTTGCCGGCGATTTCGCTCGCAAGTTGCTTGCGCGTGAGTACACGGCCATCCTGCGTATCGAGGATACGTTCGCCCGCGACTGCCGCGAAGGCCATCAACCATCCCAGCAGCAATATCAGCATGCGTGTCATCGAGTTATATCCATGAAAAAGCCGGGAAGCGGAAATGTTCCGGTTCCCGGCCAAGTTGCCATGATGCCTAATGGCGGATCAGATGATCGAAGGTGCCCAGCGCGGCCTTCGCGCCATCGCCCATCGCAGTGATGATCTGCTTGTAGGGCGCGGTCGTCACATCACCCGCGGCGAATACGCCGGGGATGTTGGTCATGCCGTGCGCATCGACTTCGATCTCGCCGTACTTGCTTAAGCTTATCGTGCCCTTGAGCCAGTCGGTATTGGGTACCAGCCCGATCTGCACGAACACGCCGGCCAGTTCGACATGGTGCCATTGACCGGTGGCGCGGTCGGTGTAGTTGAGGCCGCTCACCTTGTGGCCGTCGCCCATGACTTCCGTGGTCTGCGCGTTCACGATCACCGTCACGTTGGAGAGACTATGCAGCTTCTTCTGCAGCACCGCGTCCGCACGCAGGTGGTCGTTGAATTCGAGCAGCGTGACGTGGGCCACGATGCCAGCGAGGTCGATTGCGGCTTCCACACCGGAGTTGCCGCCGCCGATCACCGCGACGTGCTTGCCCTTGAACAGCGGGCCGTCGCAGTGCGGGCAGTAGGCCACGCCCTTGCCGCGGTATTCCTTCTCGCCCGGCACGTTCATTTCGCGCCAGCGCGCACCGGTAGCGAGGATCACGGTCTTGCTTTTGAGGATCGCGCCATTGGTGAGGCGGATTTCCATCACATCGCCGGGAATCAGCTCCTCGGCGCGTTGCAGGTTCATGATATCCACCTCGTAGCTCTTCACGTGCTCTTCCAGCGCCGCGACCAGCTTGGGCCCTTCGGTCTCCTTTACCGAAATGAAGTTCTCGATGCCCAGCGTATCCATCACCTGTCCGCCGAAGCGCTCGGCGACGATGCCAGTGCGGATGCCTTTGCGCGCCGTGTAGATCGCAGCTGATGCGCCGGCAGGGCCGCCGCCCACGATGAGCACGTCGAACGGATCCTTCTGCGACAGCTTGTCGGCATCACGCGCGGAGGCGTTGGTGTCGATCTTCGCGAGGATTTCGCCCAGTTCCATGCGGCCGTCGCCGAACTTCTGGCCGTTGAGATAGACCGACGGCACCGCCATGATCTGACGCTCGTCCACTTCCTTCTGGAACAGCGCGCCGTCGATCATCACATGGGTGACGTTCGGGTTGAGGATGGACATCAGGTTCAGCGCCTGCACGACTTCCGGGCAGTTGTGGCACGAAAGCGAAATATAGGTCTCGAAGCGGAATTCGCCCTTGAGGCTCTTCACCTGCTCGATGACGTCGTCCTCGACCTTGGGCGGATGGCCGCCGACTTGCAGCAGCGCCAGCACCAGCGAGGTGAATTCGTGGCCCATCGGGATGCCGGCGAAACGTACGCCAATGTTTTCACCGGGGCGGTTGAGCGAGAACGACGGCGCACGCTCGTTCGCGTCGCGGCGTTGCTCCAGGGTAATCCTGCTGGACAGGCCGGCGATATCTTCCAGCAGTTCCAGCATCTCGCGCGAAGCCGCGCTGTCGTCGAGATTGGCGACGATGTCGATCTGCTGCGTCAGCTTCTCGAAGTACGCTTGCAGCTGATTCTTGATATTGGCGTCCAACATGATTCGTATCCTTAAATTGACTCTTGAGGGTAAAACCGCCCGGACGGTCTGTCCGGGCGTCTTGCCTGTTGCTTAGATCTTGCCGACCAGGTCCAGGGACGGGGTCAGCGTCTTGGCGCCTTCGTTCCACTTGGCCGGGCACACTTGGCCGGGGTTGGCGGCGGTGTACTGGGCAGCCTTGAGCTTGCGCAGCGTTTCCTTCACGTCGCGGGCGATTTCGTTGGAATGGATTTCCACGGTCTTGATCACGCCGTCCGGGTTGATCACGAAGGTGCCGCGCAATGCCAGGCCTTCTTCCGGAATGTGCACGCCGAACGCATTGGTCAGTGCGTGGGTCGGGTCGCCCACCAGCGGGAACTTCGCCTTGCCCACGGCCGGGGAGGTTTCATGCCACACCTTGTGCGAGAAGTGGGTGTCGGTGGTGACGATGTAGACCTCGGTGCCAGCCTTCTGGAATTCGGCGTAGTTGTCGGCAGCGTCTTCGACTTCGGTCGGGCAATTGAAGGTGAAGGCAGCCGGCATGAAGATGATGACCGACCATTTGCCCTTCAGGCTGGCTTCGGTGACTTCGATGAACTTTCCGTTATGGAAGGCTTGCGCCTTGAACGGTTGGACTTCGGTATTGATCAGGGATGTTGCCATTGTTTCCTCCATCAGGTTGGTGAGTTGAACTACGATGGAGTGCATTCTAGGGAATGGAATTCAATAGCACAAATTGATTGTTATTATTAGTTTGATTGTATAAATCTATTAATTAATCTTCCCCTCCCACAAAATGAAAACGGCAGCCGAAGCTGCCGTTCGTGTGACCGGAAATCACATCGTGATTTCCGACGCGCAATCGCAAATTAGCGGTTGCAAACGTACATGGTCACTTCAAAGCCGAAACGCATTTCAGTAGCTTGGGGCTTGGTCCACATGTTTTGATCTCCTGGTTGTCGTTAAAAATGCTCACGGAAAACCTTGTGCCGGTTATCCGTGCTTCGTACTATACCGAGGCGGCACTGAAGTGAATTCGTGGAGGTCATGAATTGAACCTAATGATTTTCATGAGTCGCTTGCTGGAATTCACTGCAGAGCCAAGTGTCTTACCCTCGTCCGACAGTCCTGTTTCTCCATCCTGAACAAAAACAAGGAGGGAAGTATGCTGAAGAACGTTTTGCTCAAGCAATTAGGGGAAAAGCTGCGCGGCTTGCCGCTGGCGGTACACCTTTGGGACGGCGCCGTGGTTGCCGAGGAGGAGCCTGTCGTGCGCATTCACGCCTCCGATCCGCGCGCCCTGCGCGTGCTGGCCAAGCCCAGCCTCGGCGGTCTGGCGCGGGCTTATGTGGAGGGCTGGATCGACCTGCACGGCAAACCGCGCGATATCCTCGATCTCGGCCGCACCCTATGCAGCGCCGAAACGCCCGTCAATAACCGCATCGCCACCGACTGGCGCTGGTGGCGCCACACGCGCAGCAGCGACCGCCGCAACATCACCTATCACTATGACGTCTCCAACGATTTCTACGGCCTGTGGCTGGATCGTAACCGCGTCTATTCCTGTGCCTATTTCGAGCATCCCGAAGACAGCCTCGATATCGCGCAGGAGAAAAAGCTCGACCACATCTGCAAGAAGCTCATGCTCAAAGGCGGCGAGCGCTTTTTGGATATCGGCTGCGGCTGGGGCGGCCTGGTTCTGTGGGCGGCGGAAAAGTACGGCGTGCAGGCCACCGGCATTACGCTCTCGGACAACCAGCGCGATTATGTGCAGGAAGAAATTCGGCGACGCGGGCTGGAGGGGCGGGTGGAGGTAAAGCTCATGGATTACCGCGACGTGCCGGAGGACCCGTCCTACGACAAGATCGCCAGCGTCGGCATGTTCGAGCACGTCGGACGACGCCACCTGCCCGAATATTTCGGGAAGATTCAGCGACTGCTGCGTCCCGGCGGGCTGGTCATGAATCACGGCATTACTTCCACGGCGGTCGATGCGCATGGCCTTGGCAGCGGAATCGCGGAATTCGTCGACGATTACGTTTTCCCCGGCGGCGAGCTCACTCATGTTTCCAATGTGATCGAGGAGATGTCCAGGGCCGGGCTGGAGCCGCTGGATGCGGAAAATCTGCGCCCGCATTATGCGAAGACGCTGTGGAACTGGGTGGAGCGGCTGGAAGACAGGCAGCAGCAGGCGCTCGACCTTATCGGCGAGCACAAGTACCGCATCTGGCGCATCTACATGGCCGGTTCAGCCTATGCATTCGAGCGCAACTGGATGGCGCTGTTCCAGATACTGGGCGGCAAGGCGCACAAGGGCGGCAAGCAGGATTATCCGTTCAATCGCCAGCACATCTACGCCGGGTAAAAAAATGCCCCGCCATGGCAACAAGCGGGGCAAAGATCGCGATTACAAACAGAGATGAGCGAGGCCCGGCATCGGCCGGGCCGGTACTGCAGGTTACAGCGCGAACACGTTCATCGCACCGCCGCCAGGCGCCGCGTTGAACTTGACCAGCTCCTTGTAGCCGCCGGCGGCACCCAGGCCGTCGGTTTCGTTGGTCATGCCCAGGTTCATCGCCACGCCAGCCCAGCCGCCGATGCCCGACAGGATGCCGACATACTGCTTGCCCTTGTGGCTGTAGGTGATGGCATTGCCCACCACGCCCGAGCCGACCTGGAACTTCCACAACTCCTTGCCGGTGTTGGCGTCCAGCGCCTTGAACCAGCGATCCAGCGTGCCGTAGAACACCAGGTTGGAGGAGGTCACCAGCGCACCGCTCCACGCGGAGAACTTCTCCTTGTTGTACCAGGCGGCCTTGCCCTTGAGGCCGTCCCACGCCATGAAGCCGCCCATCACACCTTCCGGACCTGCGAACATGGTCAGGGTGGAGCCTACCCACGGCTGGCCCGCGACATACTTGGACTCGACCGGCTCATAGGTCATGCAGACATGGTTCAGCGGGACGTAGAACAGCTTGGTCTTGGGGGAGAACGCGGCCGGTTGCTGGTCCTTCACACCCAGTGCGGACGGGCAGATGCCTTGTGCGTTGTAGTCCTGGTGCGTGGAGAACTTCGGATCCTTGTTCGGGATGCCTGACTTCATGTCGATCGAGGTTGCCCAGTTGACGAAGGGGCGCATCTTTTCCGCGACCATGAGCGAACCGTTGGTGCGGTCGAAGGTGTAGGCGAAACCGTTGCGGTCGAAGTGCGATGCGAGCTTCTTGCCGTTGGCATCCCACAGGATCACTTCGTTCATGCCGTCATAGTCCCACTCGTCGTGCGGCGTCATCTGGTAGCCCCAGCGCGCCATGCCGGTGTCGAGGTCGCGTGCGAAGATGGTCATCGCCCACTTGTTGTCGCCGGGACGCACGTCCGGATTCCAGGTGCCGGGGTTGCCGGTGCCGTAATAGAGCAGGTTGAGCGCCGGGTCGTAGGAGTACCAGCCCCAGGTGCCGCCGCCGCCGTTCTGCCAGCCGTCCTTGCGTGCGGTGGGCTTGAGCCAGGTCTTCACGCCGAGTTCGGCTTCGGGATACTTCAATTGGTCCTTGGTCAGCGCCTTGAAGGAACCGCCCAGCTTGTTGCCGCCGTTCACGTCCTGATACAGGGAAAGCGCGGAGTAGTGCGGGTTTTCCTTGTTGAAGTCCTTGCCGATCAGCACTTCGCTGTCCGGGCCGGTGCTGTAGGCGCGCCACAGCAGCTTGCCGTCCTTGATGCCATAAGCGGACAGGTAGCAGCGGACGCCATATTCGCCGCCGGCACAACCGGTGATGACCTTGTCCTTGAACACATGCGGCGCGTTGGTGGTGGAAGCGCCTTCCTGGTTATTGACCACCTGTACGTCCCAGACCTTTTCGCCGGACTTGGCATCCAGTGCGACCAGCTTGCCGTCATTCTGTTGCAGGAAGATCTTGCCGTCGCCATAGCCCAGGCCGCGGTTTACGTTATCGCAGCACAGCAGGGACTGGACCGCCGGGTCCTGCTTGGGGAAATAGGCCCACTTGATCTTCTGGCTGTCGTTGAGATCCAGCGCGTAGACGTTGTTGGGGAACGCAGTGTGGATATACATGGTGTCGCCGATCACCAGCGGCGCGCCTTCATGGCCGCGGTTGACGCCGGTAGCGAAGGTCCAGGCCAGCTTGAGCCCCTTCACGTTGCTCTGGTTGATCTGGTTGAGGCGGCTGTAGCCGGTGTTTGCATAGTCCTTGCGCGGGGCGGCCCACTGGCTGTCGTCGCTCATGATCTTCGCCAGATCGTCGCCAGCGAAGGCAGGCGTGCCGAACAGGCTGAACAGGGCGGTGCCGAGCGCCAGTTTCAACGGTACATGTTTCATTCGAGATTCTCCAAAGACGGTCGTTATATATGCATGAGCGAACATGGATTCGCTTGTCGCAACGGCTGAGCCAATCGTCGACGTGATTCCTTATCGCAACCGTCGTGCCAAGCCGTCGAATGAAGGCTGTTGTTGTTAGTTAACTTTATGTTTTTATTTGTTTAAATTGATGGTAAAAAGGCTGATGGCCGGGGCGTGGGCAGGCCGAAAATTGTTACCGTTTGTAACGAATCGGCACAGGTGTCACAGGCATGACACAATGCAGACAACAACATCTTTTGAGGCTGGATCATGCAGGATGAAACGCGAGCGGTACTGCGCGCCCGGGAAGAATTCTTCTCGGCGGGGCGTGTGCGCGAAGGGGCGGTTGCCGAGGCGATCGAACGCTCCTGGCGGCGCTGCCTGAACAACGGCCTCGACAGCACTTCGCCCATCGTCAATGAGCTCATCACTTCGCAGGAGCTCGCGCAGCGCTGCGACAAGAACGAGCTGTTGCTGTCGCACGCGCGGCCTGAGATGGCGACGCTTAACGAGCAGATTGCGCATACGCGCAGCATGGTCATCCTCACCGACGACGAAGGCTTCATCCTGCACAGCCTCGGCGATGACAATTTCCTCTCCGAAGCCCAGCGCGTCGCGCTCAGCCCCGGCTGTTCCTGGAACGAGGACCAGCGCGGCACCAATGCCATCGGTACCGCGCTCATGGAACGCGCGCCTATCACGGTGCAGGGCGCCGAGCACTATATGGAGCGCCACCACATCCTCAGCTGTTCCGCGGTGCCTATCTTCGGCGCAGCCAACGAGCTGGTGGGCACGCTGGACGTTTCCAACGATTACCTCAAGCCGCAGCAACACACGCTCGCGCTGGTCAAGATGGCGGCGCAGATGATCGAGAACCGTCTGTTCCGCGCAGATTGCAAGGGCGAGTTCGCACTGCATTTCCATGCCCGGCCGGAATTCATCGGCACGCTGTGGGAAGGCATCGCGGTGTTCAACAGCGACGGCAGCCTCGTGGCACTCAACCGCAGCGGCCAGTTCCAGCTCGAACTCGCGGGCTCCGCGCGCGGCGTGCAGTTCGACCGTCTGTTCGATATGCCGCTGCATGCCATGCTGTCGCGCGGCGCTTCCGCCGAGCAGCTGATTTTTCCGCTGCGCCTCGCCAACGGCGCGCGTTTGTTCGCCCGTCTGGAAATCGCGCAGGAGCGTCCGGCGGCACCGAAAGCCGAGACCCGCCCGAAACGGACCTCCGCCGCCAATTTCGATATGCTCAACAGCGGCGATCCGAGGGTCGCGCGTGCGATTGCGCAGGTGAAGATGGTGCTGCGCCAGGACATTCCCATCCTCATCGAAGGCGAGACCGGCGTCGGCAAGGAGCTGTTCGCGCGTGCGATTCACGATGCTTCCACCCGTGCGAGCGGTCCGTGGGTAGCCGTCAATTGTGCCGCGCTGCCGGAAGGATTGATCGAGTCCGAACTGTTCGGCTACGAGGAGGGTGCCTTTACCGGCGCGCGCCGCCGCGGCAACCAGGGCAAGATCGAGCAGGCGCACGGCGGTACGCTGTTCCTGGACGAAATAGGCGACATGCCCCTGGCCCTGCAGGCCCGATTGCTGCGCGTGCTGCAGGAGCGCTGCGTCACGCCGCTGGGCGGCGGCAAACCCCGCCCGGTCGAATTCGCACTCGTGAGCGCGACCAACCAGAAACTGCGCGAGAAGGTCGAGCGCGGCGAATTCAGGGCCGATCTCTACTATCGCCTCAATGGCCTGGCCGTAAGCCTGCCGCCGCTGCGCCAGCGTACCGACCTGCCCGCGCTGCTGGATCTGCTGTTGCAGGTCGAACATGCCGAGCAGGCCGAGTTCACGCCGGAAGTCATGGCGTTGTTCAAAAAGCATCCCTGGCCCGGCAATATCCGCCAGCTGCATAACGTTGTTCGTACCGCGCTCGCGCTTGCCAACGGCGAGCCCATCACCGATATGCACCTCACGCAGGATTTCCTGGATGACATGGAACGGGGCGTGGAGGCGATGACCGATAAAAGCACGCTGGACAACCTCGCCGGCGAGGCGATACGTGCCGCCTTGCGGGATCATGAAGGGAACGTTTCGGCGGCCGCGCGCCAGCTCGGCATCAGCCGGAATACCATGTACCGCCGCATGAAGGCGCTGGCATTGGCCTGAGCCCTTTGCCCGGAGCCAAAGCCCTGCCTCGGCTTCGACTTCCATAAAAGTTATATGTAAATAACAACATATTCTTTAATGGAATAAATCGGTGCTTCTATAGTGTTGGCTATGTCATCACTCAGGAGCCGTTTATGGCCATTTTTAACGATAACTCGCTCAGCATCGGGCGGACTCCGCTGGTCCGCTTGAACCGTATTCCCGGAGCCTCCGCGGCTACCATTCTCGCTAAAATCGAGGGCCGCAATCCTGCCTACTCGGTCAAATGCCGCATCGGCGCGGCGATGATCTGGGACGCGGAAACGCGCGGATTGCTGGGGCCGGGCAAGGAGATTGTCGAGCCGACCAGCGGCAATACCGGCATCGCACTCGCTTTTGTCGCTGCGGCGCGCGGCATTCCACTGACGCTCACGATGCCGGAAACCATGAGTATTGAACGGCGCAAACTGCTGGTAGCCTACGGCGCCAAACTGGTGCTCACGGAAGGCGCGAAAGGCATGAAGGGCGCGATTGCCAAGGCGGAGGAGATTGCGGCTTCCGATCCCGACCGCTACGTGCTGTTGCAGCAGTTCAGGAATCCGGCCAACCCGGCCATCCACGAGACCACGACCGGCCCCGAAGTCTGGGAGGATACCGAAGGCAGGATCGACATCCTGGTTTCCGGCGTCGGTACCGGCGGGACGCTCACCGGCGTTTCCCGTTATATCAAGCAGACCCAGGGCAAGGCGATTACCACCGTCGCTGTCGAACCCGCCGCGAGCCCCGTTATCAGCCAGACGCTGGCAGGCGAGGAGCCCAAGCCGTCGCCGCACAAGATTCAGGGCATAGGCGCGGGCTTCGTTCCGGAAAACCTGGATCTCTCGCTGGTGGATGCAGTCGAGCAGGTGAGCAACGAAGAGGCGATCGACTATGCGCGGCGCCTTGCGCGGGAGGAAGGCATCCTCGCCGGCATCTCCTGCGGCGCGGCAGCGGCTGCGGCGGCAAGATTGGCGTTGCGCCCGGAAAACGCGGGGAAGACCATCGTTGTCATCCTGCCCGACTCGGGCGAACGCTATCTGAGTTCGGCATTGTTCGAGGGGGTGTTCGATGCTCAGGGGATAGCCGCATGAGCGTGAAACGCCTGCCGACGCGGGAGTCGGGCCACATGCAGCGCGAGATCGACACGGTTGTTGCCGAGTTGCGCGCCTTGCGTGTCGCCTCGCTCGAAAGCCGGGACCGGCTCAACCGTCCGCCCAAGCTGCCCGCCCGCAAGGTGCTGGCCGAGGTGGTGGAAGGGCTGGCGGCGTCGCTGTTCCCCAACCGGCTCGGACCGCCGGGGTTGACCGACGAAGGCATCGACTTCTTCGTCGGCCATACGCTGGATGTCGCCCTGCGCGCGTTGTGCGAACAGGTGGAGCGCGAGCTGCGCTTTTCCGGCACGCACGAGGATGTCGAACAGCATGCGTGCAGTATTGTGCGGGACTTCGCGCTGAAACTGCCGGCTTTGCGCGCATTGCTCGATACCGATATCCGCGCCGCCTTCGAGGGCGACCCGGCGGCGCGCAGCATGGACGAGGTGCTGGTGTGCTATCCCGGCATCACCGCGATCACGCACCATCGCATCGCGCACGAACTGCACCGGCTCGGCTTGCCGCTGATCGCCCGCATGATTTCCGAAATCGCGCATTCGGCGACCGGCATCGATATCCATCCCGGCGCCTCTATCGGCGAGAGCTTTTTCATCGACCACGGTACCGGCGTCGTCATCGGCGAGACCGCGGTCATCGGGCGGCATGTGCGCGTCTACCAGGCAGTGACGCTCGGGGCCAAACGTTTCACGAGCAACGAGGACGGCACGCTGGTGAAGGGCAACGCGCGGCACCCAATAGTCGAGGACGATGTCGTGATCTACGCCGGGGCGACTATCCTCGGGCGCATCACTATCGGGCAAGGTTCGACCATAGGCGGCAACGTCTGGCTCACGCGCTCGGTCCCGCCCGGCAGTACGATCACCCAAGCGAAAAACCTTGGTTAACTCAGGTATGAATTCGGGTTAAACTGTCCCTCAAGCACATCAGGCCGACTAGTCCACTAGAGGCTGCAAATTCCCCAAAGCACCGCAATCTGACCAGACCACTGGAAGGGCGCAGTAAACCCGATAGAGGTCAACATGGCAGATATTCACGAAGGTCAATCAGCACTGGGCGACGTCGCCGCCCGTACACTAGCCAATGCCACCAAGACGCGGCCGATGATGCCCACCATCACGCCGCGCTGGCTGCCGCACCTGCTCAACTGGGTGCCGGTGGAAGCGGGTATCTACCGCGTCAACAAGGTCAAGGAAGGCTCCCAGGTCGCCGTCGATTGCTCACAGCGCGACGAGCGCGAATTGCCGGCTACTTACGTCGATTACGAGGAATGGGGCCGCGAATACATGCTGTCGGCAGTCAATACCGTGCTCGACGTGCATGTACGCGTCGCCGACCTGTACAGCAGCCCCTACGACCAGACCGGCGAGCAGCTGCGCCTGATCGTCGAGACCATCAAGGAGCGTCAGGAAAGCGAGCTGCTCAACAACAAGGAATACGGCCTGCTCAACAACGTGGCGAAGGAACAGCGCATCAAAACCCGCAAGGGAGCGCCCACCCCGGACGATCTGGACGAGCTGTTGACCCATGTGTGGAAGGAGCCGGGTTTCTTCCTCGCGCACCCCAAGGCCATCGCCGCCTTCGGCCGCGAGTGCACCCGCCGCGGCGTGCCGCCTCCCACCGTGTCGCTGTTCGGCTCGCAGTTCATCACCTGGCGCGGCGTGCCGCTGATCCCGTCGGACAAGGTGCCCATCAAGGGCAACAAGTCCAGCATTCTGCTGCTGCGCACCGGCGAATCGCGCCAGGGCGTGGTCGGCCTGTACCAGCCCGGCTTGCAGGGCGAGCAAAGTCCCGGCCTGTCGGTGCGTTTCATGGGCATCAATCACAAGGCCATCGCGTCCTACCTGGTCTCGCTCTATTGCTCGCTCGCGGTGCTCACGGACGACGCACTGGCCGTGCTCGATGACGTGGTGCTGGACAACTATCATGAGTACAAGTGAGCTGACGATCCCGGCCGACCTGAAAACCCTGGGATTGCCCGAGGAGGCGGAGCTGGCGCGGCTCGCGAGTGAGTTGTATCGCGCGCCGCCGCAAGGCCAGTCTGTGGGGGCGGCGACTCAAGCCGACACGCCGTTCTATTTCCTGCAGGGGCCGCGCTTGACGGAGCCGGGGCTGCGCGTGCCCAGCCAGTTCGGCGAGGCGCCGCGTCTTGCGCCCATTCCGAGCGGGCAGGTGCTGGATGTGGGCAAGATCCGTCGCGATTTTCCCATCCTGCAGGAGCGCGTGAACGGGCGGCCGCTGGTGTGGTTCGACAATGCCGCCACCACGCAGAAGCCGCAGGCGGTGATCGACCGGCTGGCGTATTTCTACGCGCACGAGAATTCCAATATTCATCGTGCCGCGCATGAGCTCGCCGCGCGCGCTACCGATGCCTACGAGCAGGCGCGCGAAACTTGCCGCGCTTTCCTCAATGCAGCCTCGCCGAATGAAATCGTGTTCGTGCGCGGTACCACCGAAGCGATCAATCTCGTGGCGCAGAGCTGGGGGCGCCAGCATATTAATGCCGGCGACGAGATCGTCGTGAGTCACCTCGAGCACCACGCCAACATCGTGCCGTGGAAGCAACTTGCGGACGAGAAGGGTGCCGTGCTCAAGGTGATCCCGGTGGACGACGACGGCCAGGTGCGGCTCGACGCTTACGCCGAGCTGCTGGGTCCCAAGACGCGGCTGGTGGCCTTCACCCAGGTCTCCAACGCGCTCGGCACCATTACCCCGGCGCAGCAGATGGTGGCGATGGCCCATGCCGCTGGCGCCAAGGTGCTGGTGGACGGCGCGCAATCGGTGTCGCACATGCGCACCGACGTGCAATCACTGGATGCCGACTGGTTTGCGTTTTCCGGCCACAAGGTATTTGGCCCGACCGGCATCGGCGTGCTGTACGGCAAGGAAGCGCTGCTGAACGAGACCCAGCCGTGGCAGGGCGGCGGCAACATGATCGAGGACGTCACTTTCGAGCGTATCCGCTACCACGGCGCACCGGGCAGGTTCGAAGCCGGCACCGGCAACATCGCGGACGCGGTCGGCCTGGGTGCGGCGCTCGATTACGTCAACAGCGTCGGTATCGATGCGATTGCCGCCTACGAGCATGCCTTGCTGGAGTACGCCACCCGGCTCATCAAGGAAGTGCCCGGCCTGCGTTTGGTCGGCACGGCTGCGGAAAAGGCGAGCGTGCTGTCCTTCGTGCTCTCGGGCTACGAGACCGAGGAAGTCGGCAAGGCGCTCAACCAGGAAGGCATCGCCGTCCGCTCCGGCCACCATTGCGCGCAGCCCATCCTGCGCCGGTTCGGGCTGGAAGCCACGGTGCGGCCGTCGCTCGCGTTCTACAACACGTGCGCCGAGGTGGATTTGCTGGTGAGCGTGCTGCACAAGCTGCGTGCGGCACGGCCATTGCGAACCGCCTGATCGGTCTGCCAGGTCCAGGCGTTCGGCTTTTGCCGGACGCCTTTTTTGAAGGGGTGCCATGGCCGCAAGATCCTTTGTGGATGCCAATTACCGTTTCATCGCCGCCTCCCAGGAGGTCAACGCGAGGATCACGCAGCGCCAGCAGGCATTGGCGCTCTATGTCACGATGACCATCGGGCTGCTCGCGGCGCTCGTCGCGCTCAAGCCGGGAGAGGGGCAGGGGGTACTGCCTATCGAATGGTTGGTGCTAGGATTCCCGGTGGCCTCCTCCTGCCTCGCTTTCCTCAATTACAAGGCGGAGCGGGCCATCACCAATCTCCGACATTTTCTGTCTTCGCTGGAGCGGCTCGAAAACGCGCATGAGTCGCTGCCCAGCTACAACACCGATCCCCGCTGGGCCATGGGTGCCAACAAGGCGCGCCGCTTCCAGGATTTCGTGGGAGCCATCCTGGTCGCGGGCGGCAATGCGATCGGTCTCGGCGCCGTCATCAAGATCTACCCCGAGCGCATGGCGGAGAACGCGGTGATCGTATGGTTCGCCGCCGGCGTCGCCTTGATCTCGCTCGTGGCCCTGCTGCTGATTCCGCGTTGGAGCTACACACCGGAGTAGGTCTCGGACCTCCTTACATCTGTTCGTTATATCGTTATTTGTTATAAGTATTGGACTGCTAATCATGGCAACCAATAACCTTGCAAACTCTCTTTGCAGGTAAAGCCATGAGCGAAAGTATTGTAGAAATCATCGGTGATGACATCCCCGGCCTCAAGCCCAAGGCGATCATCACCTTCCCCAATCCCCAGCAGATCAGCCTCTCGGTACGCGCCAGCGCGCTGGTGTTCGAGGACCCGGAGTCGCAGCGCTTGCTGTCGCTTATCGAGCGCGTGGCGCCGAGCAATGCGACCGCCTTCATCATGGGCGAGACCGGAACCGGCAAAGAGCTGGTCGCGCGTCATATCCACGCCTTGAGTCCGCGTAGAAACGGCCCGTTCGCCGCCATCAATTGCGGCGCCTTCTCCGAGACTCTGGTGGAGAGCGAGCTGTTCGGCCACGAACGGGGCGCTTTCACCGGTGCGGTGAATGCCAAGCCGGGCTGGTTCGAGAGCGCCAACGGCGGCACGCTGTTTCTCGACGAGATCGGCGATTTGCCCTTGTCCACGCAGGTGAAGCTGCTGCGCGTACTGCAGGAGCGCGAAATCGTGCGTGTCGGTTCACGCAAGCCAGTGCCGATCGACGTGCGGCTGGTGGCCGCGACCAACGTCAACCTGGACGAGGCGGTCAAGGCCGGGCGCTTCCGCGAGGATCTCTATTACCGCATCAATGTCGTGCCGTTGCAGCTGGCGCCGCTACGCCAGCGTCCGGGCGATATCCTGCCGCTGACCAAGCATTTCATTTCCACCTACCGCGACCGCTTGAAGACCCGCGAACCTGAACTGCTGCCGGAGACGGTCGATGCGCTGCTGAGCTATCCCTGGCCCGGCAATATTCGTGAGCTGGAGAATGTCATCCACCGTGCGCTGCTGGTCAGCGATGGCGTCGCGCTGCGTCCGGCTGACCTCAACCTGCCTGCCCTGACTGCGCTCAATAGCAGCGCGGCTCCGGCAGCTCAGGATCGCTTGCCTGCCGCGCCTTGCACATTGGAAAAAGCGTTTGCCGAATTGCTCGAACAGGAGCCGGAAGGCCTGTACGAACTGGTCAATCGCAAGCTCGTGCTGCAAGCGTATGAGCGTTGCCGCCAGAACCAGGTGCAGACAGCGAAGGCGCTGGGGATCAGCCGTAATGTATTCCGCACGCTGCTCAAGCAATACGGCGTGATCCAGTAGGCCGGGCTGCCTTTTCTGCGACAGGGGTGCTGATTTTTCAGCACCCCTTTGTTGTTTTTGCATCCGGATTTGACGAAAACCCTGTCAATTCGGCGTCTTTGGGCAGGCATGTTTTCTGCTCACCTCTCGCTGAACACCTGTTCGCGTGAATCGGGTGAGCTATTTTCAGGAGAATAATCATATGAATATCGTTGGCGTTACCGGCAGCCTTGCCAGCCCTTCCCGCACCCGCTCACTGGTGGAAACCGTGCTTGAAAAAGCCGGTCACCGGCAGCCGGCCCGGGTGGATTTGATCGATATCGCGGAGTTTGCCAAGGAGGTGGGCAGCACCGTGGCGTTCGACCAGATCCCGCCTGTGGTGGCCGAGGCTTATGCCAAACTTGCCGCCGCCGACATCATCGTCATTGGTACCCCGGTCTACAAGGCGTCGTATACCGGCCTGCTCAAGCACTTCTTCGACCTCATCGACCCGAAGCGGCTGAGCGGCAAGGTGGCGATCCTTGTCGCGACAGGCGGCAGCGATCAGCATGCCTCGGTACTGGAGTATCAGCTGCGGCCGCTGGCGAGTTTCTTCGGTATTGCCACGGCGCCGACTGCGATTTATGCGCGCGATAACGAGTTCCTCAACTACCAGCTCACCAGCGAATCGATCGCAGGCCGCATCGATCAGGCGCTGAGCCAGGCATTCAGTCTGCTGCAGGAACCCAAGGCGGTCGCGCTGGCGGCCTGAGACGGGCGTGACGCCCAATAAAAAACGGACGCCAAGGCGTCCGTTTTTTATTGCCTGATGTTTGTAGCTATTGCGCCTGCGTCAGCACCGCGAGCTTGGTGATGCCGGCGCGCTCGATGGAAGCCATGACCTTGGCCACGGATCCATACTGCACCTTCTCGTCCGAGCTCAGGTGATACACCTGGTCCGGATTGGCTTGCTGCCGCGCAAGCAGTTCGCCTTCGAGCTTGTCCTGTGCGATTTCCTGCTTGTCGAGATAGACCTTGCCTGCGTCGGTGATGCTGATGGTGACCGGCTTGCGGTTCTCCGGCGGTTGGGTCGCGGCGGTTTTCGGCAGGTTTACCGTAATCGCGTTGTTGAGCAGCGGAGCGGTCACGATGAAGGCCACCAGCAGCACCAGCATCACGTCCACCAGTGGCGTGATGTTGATTTCGCTGAGGACTTCTTCGCCTTCGCTGGGATTCGAGAATGCCATTACGCTACCGCTCCTTTCAGGCTGCGCACGACGCCGGACTGGGTCGCGGCTTCCTGCGGTGAAACCGCGTTTTCCTGCTTGCGCAGCGTGGCCTTGCGCGACAGCGTGATGAGGTCCGCCGCGAAGTCGTCGAGGTTGATGCTGCTGGTCTTGAGGCGACGCAGGAAGAAGTTGTAGGCAAGGACCGCGGGCACCGCGACGGCGATACCGTAGGCGGTTGCAATCAGTGCCTCCCCGATCGGGCCGGCTACGACTTCAAGGCTGGCGGAGCCGAGTTTGCCGATGTCGGTAAGCGCATGCATGATGCCCCACACGGTGCCGAACAGGCCGACGAAGGGCGCTGTGCTGCCAATGCTGGCAAGCACTGCGAGGCCGCTTTCGCGTACCACGCGCTCCTTCTGGATCTGTTGGCGCAGTGCGCGCTCCAGCACGTCCTGGCGGTCGCCGGAGTGCTTGAGGTCGTGATTGTGCTCGTCGTCCGCCTCGGCCAGGGCGTGGAAACCTACTTGGGCAACGCGGTACACCGGGCCGGCATGGTCATCCAGTTCGGACGCCGCCTGCAGGCTGTTGGCGCTCCAGAAGGCGGCGCGGAAATTATTGTTTTGCTTGCGCATTCTCCAGACCTGGAAGGTCTTGACCAGGATCAGGGTCCAGGTGATGGCGGAGAACGCGATCAGCGTCCAGAGAACCCCGTCGACGACCAGGGAAGTTGAAGTTGCTGCAGTACTCATCATGACACCTCTTTTACTTGGCTAATTTGAATTCAATGGGAACGGTCGCCCAGCCGTCGATCGGCGTATTGCCTCTCTTCGACGGAACGAACGTCCAGTTTTTTACGGCCGAGACGGCGGCGTCATCCAGCGTCTTGCGACCGCTGGACTGCTTGATCTCGACTTTTTCCGGCTTGCCGCTGGCCAGCACGCGCACCTTGAGCAGTACCGTGCCTTCCCATCCCTGGCGCTGGGCAAAGGCGGGGTAATCCGGCGGCGGATTCTTGAGGTAGGCCGCGTAGCCCGTGGCCTCGGTGATCGGCTCTTCCACCTTTGGCGGAGGCGGTGGGGGTGGCGGCGGTTCCGGTGCGGGCGGTGCGGCGACTACCGGTCCGGTCGAGACTGGTGCCGTCGTGTTTTCCGGCACGGTCAAGGTATCCGGCGCGATGTGCTCTTCCGCCGGAGGCGTGCGCAACGCAGGCGCTGGCGCCGGCTGCGGCGGAGGAGGCGTTTCGCGCTTGATCACCTTGCGCGGAGGCGGCGGGGGAGGCGGCTTGGGTGGCTCGATTTCCTTGGGCGGTTCCACCGGCGGCTTGATCAGCGCAATCTCCACCTGATGCTTGCGTGGAGGCGGCGGCGAGGAATGATCGAACTGCCGGTATGCGAAGCCGGCTCCGGCATGGAGCAGGATCACGACGCCGCCCAGCACCGCGTAGTGGCGCCAGGTGATCTCGCGACTGGAGTCATCCAGCGCGTTGAGCACGGCGACGCCTGACGTGCTCAAGGGCGTCGCGAAGCCAGTGTCGCTATCCGACGAATCCTGGTGCTCGTGCAAACGAGGGCGCTGCAAGACGGAACTTGTAGGCGCGGCCATCATTCCACCTCGACCTGCGCGAAATCGGACAGCACATCCGCCTTGATATCCTGAAAGGCGTGCGAGGTACGATCCCGCGGTCTATCCAGCGGCACGTGCACGATGCGCTTGATGCGGCCCGGATGCGAATTCATCACGACCACGCGGTCGCCAAGGAACACCGCTTCCTCGACGTCGTGCGTGACCAGGATCGCAGTCAGGCCTTCCTGCGCCCACAGCCGTTCCAGCTCCTGTTGCAGCTTGAGGCGGGTCAGCGCGTCGAGCGCGCCGAAGGGTTCGTCGAGCAGCAGAAGTTTGGGGCGCAGCACCAGTGCACGGGCAATTGCCACGCGCTGCGACATGCCGCCGGAAATCTGGTGCGGGTAGGCGCGTTCGAAGCCGCGCAATCCCACGATCTCCAGTTGTTCCAGCACGCGATTGCGGCGTTCGTCGGCGGGGACGTCGGTCGCCGAAAAGGCGAGCGCGACGTTCTGTTCCACCGTGAGCCAGGGAAACAGCCGGTGTTCCTGAAACACGATGCCGCGGCCAAGGTCGGTACCCGCAATGCGGCTTCCCTGGTACACGATATCTCCCGAATATTCGAGGTCCAGCCCGGCAATTAGCCGAAGCAGCGTCGATTTGCCGCAACCGCTCGCACCGACCACGGACACGAATTCGCCGGCTCGTACCTGAAGGTCGATGCCTTCGAGCACGTGCAAGGTGTTGCCGTTCAACGCAAAGGTCTTCTCTTCGACGTTGATCCTGAGATCCGGCACGACGCTGGTCACCTTGCCATGGGTGCCGGGCGCGGTCGCGACCGTAAAGTCGTGGGTGCCCGTCAACGGGACGCCCGCGAGTGGTTCGTTCTTTCTGAATAGCGCCGCTGCATTGAGCGTCGACATGATGGTTTCTCCAAACACTTGCAAAGACGCCCAACATTCGCAAACCTTGTGCCAGCACGATTAAGTATTGACAAATCAATGGCTTGATGAAAATTTCAGGTCGAAAATCAACTAGCCTGCTGGCTAGGCAACAGCCTTGTTGCTGGCAAGCCATCATGGCTGCGTCGTAAGCAGCAAATTCCTCATCCAGCGTGACGATTTAAATTTATGACTATGATTTAAAAGGTATTTTTATCATGGCATGAAGCCTGCTCATGGTTGTGTGACTCGGAGAACCTGCTCCCAGTGACTTAACTTTGGAGAACAAAAGCCATGAGCAAACCCCTCGATACCCTGTGGTATACCCGTTGCCCCGTTCCTACCGGCCTGGGCATTGCCGTCCAGAAAGGATGGCTCAACGAAAGTTTCGCCAGCCAGTGCACCAAGGTCGAATCCCTGCGCGAATCGAACGACAAGTCCGTGCGCGAATCGCATTTCGATCACACCCTGACCAATTCTGTCCGTCATGGCGGCAACATCCCTGCGATCTGGGCACGTTCCGTCGGTCGCGAAACGCGCGTGCTCGGCCTTTCTTGGGCGGATGAGGCGCAGTTGATCCTCACGCGTCCCAATACCGGCATCCGTACAGTGAAGGACCTCAAGGGCCGCAAGTTCGGCCTGCCGAAATGGGTGAATGTGCAGATCGACTTCACGCGTGCCCAGGCGCTGCGCGGCCTCGAAAATGCGCTCAAGCTGGAAGGCCTGACGCTGGCCGATGTGACTCTGGTCGATTTCGACATCCAGGCCGGCTATTCCGACGCGCCCGCCAGCAGCAAGGACGGTGTGTTTGTGTTCGGCGGCCGTTCCGGCGGCAACAACGAAGAGTTGCTCGGCCTGCTGCGCGGCGACGTGGATGCGGTCTTCCTCAAGGGCGCGAGTGCGGTGCAACTGGCGCAACAGCTCGGCCTGCAAACCGTGATCGACATCGGCGCCCATCCCGATCCGCTATTGCGCGCCAACAACGGCACGCCGCGCACGCTGACCGTGGACCTCAACCTCATCGAGAACCACTTCGATTCGGCGGTCAACATCGTCGAGCAGGTGCTGCGTGCCGAAGAATGGGCACATGCGCATCCGGACGAAACGCGCCGTTTCATCGCTCGTGAAACCAACAGCAGCGAGTACTGGGTCAGCGTGGCTTACGGCCAGGATGCCCACGAGCGCCTGCGCACCGATTTTTCCAAGCAATCCGTGGAGGGCTTGCAGGACTTCATCGACTTCCTGCATCGCCATGCCTTCATCCCCAACCACTTCCGTGTCGAGGACTGGATCGACGAGCGTCCGCTCAAGGAAGCGTTGGGACGACAAGCATTGGCAGCTTAGTCAATTGGGAGCCGCAAGGCTCCCAACCCCGTTATACAAGAGGAAATCATGGAAACAGCAACATCATCAGGCCGGTCTGCCCGGCGCTATCTAGCCTGGCTAGGCGCACTTGCGCTGGTTTGGGGAAACATCACCAGCGCCGCCGAAGCGCCCAAGGAAGTGCGCATCGCGGCCGTGAGCTATGCCAATGGCGTCAAGGTTGGTTACAACGGCAGCGCCGGTATCGTGGAGAAGGAAGGCTGGTTGCGCAGCGAATTGCAGAAGCGCGGCATCCGTCTGGTATGGGTGCCGGTCGCGGCGCAGTCGGTAGGGGCGACGATCAACGAGGCCTTCGCGAGCCGCAGCATCGATTTCGCGGGCTACGGCGATCTGCCCTCCATCATCCTCAACGCCGGCGGGATCGAAACTCGTCTTATCGTTCCCGGCGGGCGCGGCAACAACGTTTACCTGCTCGTTCCTCCCGGCTCCAAGGCCCGGAGCATCGCCGACCTCAAAGGCAAGCGTATTGCCCTGCATCGCGGCCGGCCATGGGAAATCACCTTCGCGCGCCTCGCTGAAGCGAACGGCCTCAAGCTGACGGACTTCAAGATCGCCAATCTCAATCCGGGCGCAGGTGCAGCGGCGCTCGCTTCCGGCAATGTCGACGCTTTCGTCACGTTGAGCGACGCTTATCCGCTGGTTGACAAGAAGGTGGGTCGCATCCTGTGGTCGACCAAACTGCCGGGGCAGGACTGGAAGATGCGCGCCGAACTGTGGGCGGACAAAGGCTTCCTCGAGAAGTATCCGGACATTGCGCAGATTGTGGCGACGGCTTACGTGAAAGCGGCCTACTGGTCTTCGCAGGACGCGAACTACGAGGACTTCATTCGCATCGCGGTGGCCAGCGGCCAGAGCGACAATGTGGCGCGGCGCGAATATGCGCAAGACACGGTGAGCTGGAAGAACCGCTGGAATCCGGAATTCGACGATTTCGTGACCCAGCACTATCGCAACGCTATCGCCTACAGCCGCCAGATCAACCTCATCCGCCGCGACGTTGACGCGCAGAAACTGTTCGAGCCGCGGTTCGTCCGGCAGGCGCTCAAGGATCTCGGGATCGAGAATTACTGGCATGCCCCGGTCGTCGCGGGCAGCACGAAGCAGGGAGTTTGAGCATGGCTGCTCGCGCGCCTCTTCCCGTCTGGCTGCACAAAGCCCTCTGGTTCGCTTCGCCGCTTGCGCTGCTCCTTGCCTGGCATTGGGCGTGCGAAGCCGGCTTGTTCCCGGAGCAGATTCTGGTTTCGCCGCAGCGCGTGTACGAAGCCGGAAGCGAGCTCTGGCACAGCGGCGAGTTGACCCTGCATCTGCAGCAAAGCTTGCATCGGCTCGCCGTCGGCTTCACGTTCGGCGGGCTGCTGGGTCTTGCCTTCGGCATTCTCATGGGGCTGTCGAAATCGGTCGAGCAGGCGTGCGGGCCGCTTTTCCACGCCATCCGGCAAGTGCCCATCGTAGCCTTCATTCCGATGCTGGTGCTGATCTTCGGGGTCGAGGAGACCTTCAAGATCATCGTTGTGGCCAAGGCGGCGTTCTTCCCCATCGCGCTCGCGACGCTGGACGCGGTGAAGGGCATTTCGCCGAGCTATTTCGAGGTGGCGCGCGCCTACAAGCTGCCGACCCGCGTGCTGGTGTGGCGCCTCGTGTTGCCATCCACCATTCCGCCGGTGCTGACCGGCGTGCGCATCAGCCTGGGGCGTTCATGGATGGTGCTGGTCGCGGCGGAACTGCTCGCGGCCGACAGCGGCATCGGTCAGATGATGGAGATGGGGCGGCAGATGTTCCGCATCGACATTGTCATGCTGGGCGTGGTGATCACGGGCCTCATCGGCTTCACGCTGGATCGAGGATTTCGCGGCCTGGAAGGTCGCTTGGTGAGATGGAAGTATCAATGATGAGTATCGGATTGAACTGGATCAGGCATCCGCTCGCGAAGGGGCTGGTGCTGCCTTTGCTGCTGCTGGTCGCCTGGGAGGGCGTTTCGCGGCAGGGAGGCGGGCATGCCTACGCCTTCGTGCCGCTCGCGGATATCTGGCGCGGATTGCTGGAGGTGCTGTCCTCCGGCGAGTTGCAAGGCAGCTTGCTGGCTACCCTGCGCACCATGCTTACGGGGCTGCTCATAGGCGGCAGTGCTGGTCTCGCCATTGGCGGGTTGATGGCGGTTTCCGGCGTGATCAATATCATCGTGGGGCCGATTTACCATGCGTTGCGCCAGGTGCCGATGCTGGGATTGGTGCCGCTGTTCGGCCTGTGGTTCGGCACCGGCGATACGGCCAAGTACATCATCGTGAGCCTCGCCGCGTTCTACCCCATGGTGCTCAACACCTACGAAGGCATCCGCCAGGTCGAGCGCAAGCTCATCGAGGTGGGCACCGTGTACCGGCTTTCGCAATGGCAGATGACACGCCGCGTGCTGCTGCCGGGTGCGCTGCCTTCGATCTGGACCGGGCTCATGCATGCGCTCGCGTTCGCGTGGATTTCCACCGTCGGCAGCGAGCTGCTGTTCGTTTCCGGCGCCGGACTGGGCACGCTCATGCAGAACGCCCAGGCCGATTCCCGCCTCGACATCGTCATCATCGGCGTCGCGAGCATAGGCGTTACCGGCCTGCTGCTCAACCAGCTGTTCACGCGCGTACGCTACCACTCCCTCAAGGGCCGCATCGCCCGCTGATCGCTTCCCGGCCATTCATCCCGGATGGCCGGTTTTCTCTTTCGCTCGGCTGTTGGCGCATGAGCAATCTGACTTTGGGATTGCTGCTTTACCAGCAGCAGAGACCTGGTCCAATCAAGCATGTAATACAAATTAAATAAATAAAAACAGTAAGTTATTTATTGAATCCCAAGGTGGCACGCTCCATGCGAAAGGCATAACCGCATGCAATTGCATCCTTGATTACGTCTTACATACAAGAAAGTGAACGGATAAATGAATCATTACCAATTGAATCAGGAACAAGGGGCGGCAGCGGCATTCAGGGTGAAGCCGCTGGTGAGGTCTCTCTCCCTGGCACTGGCGTTGTCCGCGCTTCCGGCTGTTGCCGCCGAAGCCACGCCGGTCGAAGCAGTCCCGGCTGCAACACCTGCTCCCGCAGCCGGGACCGAAACGACGGCTGCAACCACGGTGCAAGCTGCACCTGTGCAGGCCGAAACCAATTCTGCGCTGCCTTCCGTGACAGTGACCGCGCAAAAGCGCGAGGAAAGCGTTCAGGAAGTATCCACGGCGATTACTGCCCTGGGTGGCAAGGAGTTGCTCGAAGAGGGTATCGGTCGTTCGGCCAGCGAAATTCTCAGCTACGTGCCCAATGCCTCGGCCGGTACGCAGCAGCACGGCCGTCCGCGCTGGTGGATACGCGGTGTCGGTGCCGGCCAGCAGCAGTGGGACTTGTCCAACCCCGTGGGGTTCTATCTGGATGAGGTTTACATCAGCAACGCGAGCGCGACTGGCTTCCCGCTGTTCGATCTGGACCGCGTGGAAGTGCTGCGAGGCCCACAAGGCACCTTGTGGGGCAAGAACACCACGGGCGGCGCGATCAGCGTCGTCTCGAAGAAACCTTCATTCAACGAGAGCGACAACGATGACTACGTCAAGGTGGATGTCGGCAGCTACAACGAGCGTCTGGTACAGGGCGGCGTAGGTGGGGTGATCGTGGACGAGCGTCTCGCCGGTCGCGTCTCTTTCCATCAGGAAAACTACGATGGCCATTTCGATAACCAATTCGACGGCAGCGATGGCGGCGCCATCGAGGATGGCGCGCTACGTGCCCAGTTGCTGGCCGTGCTGACGCCTAATCTTGAGGCTTTGCTGAATGTGCATCATCGCTCCTACGAGACTGACGGTGGAGTTCGCACCGCTGGGAGCTACGCGGCGAACGGCGTGTTTCGGGGCGGATACGCTCCCAGCCGGGATAGCCAGGACATCAGCAGCAATGCCGAAGAGCACAGCGATACCCGGCAAAACGGCATCAGCCTGAACCTCAAGTGGCAGCTTGGCAAATATGCCTTTACCTCGATTACCGGGTATGAGGATTTCGACAACGAAACGCTTTCGGACAACGACAGTACGCCGCTCGAAATTTCCCGCACCCGTGCTGACGGCAAGAGCAAGCAGTTCACCCAGGAATTCCGTCTGACTTCGCCCAGGGAGGACCGCTGGAACTGGCTCGCAGGCGTGCACTACTTCAAGGAGGATGTGGATTACGCGGCGCAAGGTGCACAGCTTCCACCAGGCTCGGTGGCTTCCGCCGGCGGCACTCCCTCGGGAGCTCCGGGTGCGGCCTATAACAGCTCCGAACTAGATCACAAGGCCCAGAGTTTTGCCATCTTCGGCAGCACCACCTATAACTGGACAGACCAGTTCAACACGACTTTCGGGCTGCGCTGGACGCGTGAGAAGAAGGAGTACGATCTCAACCGCGTAGGTTCGACCGGCGCCACCGCAGCCAACCGCTGGAGCAATCTGGCGCATTGGTGGAATTCCTATACGGGGCCGCTTCAGGCTGCTGGAACGGCGGGTTCGGGCACCTTCAGCACGAGCGATTCCAAGACATGGAACGCCGTAACCTACGACATCACGCCGGAATACAAGATTACTCCGCATGACCGCGTCTATTTCAAGCACGCTCATGGCGAGAAGTCGGGCGGGTTCAATACTGCCGCGACCAGTCTCGCTGCGGTGAATACCGTCGATCCGGAACAGCTTGATTCCTATGAATTGGGCTACAAGTCGGAGTGGCTGAATGGGCGCGTTAACTTCAATGCCAGCGTCTTCCATTATCAGTACGAAGATGTCCAGGTTAACGTGGTAGGTTTCAACGCCAACGCGAACGGTACGGTTTCATATCTGCAGAACGCCGACAAGGCGCATGTGAACGGCGCGGAATTCGAAGTGGAAGCGCTGGTCACCGAGAACCTGCATGTCAATGCCAGCCTGGGCCTGCTGCGTACCAAGTACGACGAGCTGCAAGTGCTCAACAACGGGCCTGATCTGTCGGGTGCCGAACTGGTTCGCTCGCCGCATGTGACGGCACAGTTCGCTGCCGACTACCGGATTCCGCTGGAAAACGGCAGCAAGATCGTGGTGGGAGGCGATGCCCGCTATATCGACAAGCAGTACTACTACATCACACCGCAAGGGGTGGATTCCAGCGGCCTGGATCGCAAGATTCTTGAGCAGGAGTCGTACACCCTGGTCAATGCAAGACTGGCCTACTCGACGTTCAAGGACAAATATACCTGGACGCTGTATGCGAACAATCTGTTCGACAAGGAGTACAAGAATCACACTCTGACCGCATACAACGCCGCTCAAGGTATCAATGGCGACTACATCTATTGGGGCGCACCACGCACGATAGGCGTGTCCTTCATTACGCGTTGGTAATGTAGCTGGTTGGACGCCAGGGCACCTTCGGGCGCTCTGGCGTTATCTTTGCAAGTTCCGGTTGAAAGTCCATGACAACCATCCAAACCTGTTTGTACCGAATCTTCAGTGTCTTGCGGCGTTCGTCTTTTTCGTTGCGGGACTATCCCTTGCTGCGATGCATCGCGCTCTACCGCGAAATGCCGTGGCGGTTTTCCCTCACGGCGGCGCTCTTCATCGCGCTCAATCTCAGCCTCGCGTGGCAGCAGTGGCTCATCGGGGAAGCCATCCACGACGTCGAGCGCGGGGCCGCGGTCGTGCATCTGCCCGATGGCAGCCTCGATTACACCCTGGGCTGGCATTGGCTGGCCGTATTGCTGGCCGTGGCGCTGGCACGCGGTGTTATCCAGTACCTGGCGGGCGTAATGGCGCTCGTGATCGGGCAGGAACTGCTGTTCAACCTGCGCGAACGCATCCTGGTGCAGGTGCAGAACCTCGACCTCGCTTATCACCTCAAGCATGGCGTCGGCGAACTGGTGACGCGCACCACGCGCGACGCGGACAAGCTGCGCGACGCGCTCATCAGTTTTTGGCGTCAGGTGGTGGAAACCGCACTGGTAGTCATCGCCACCATCGGTCTGCTGGCGTGGTACGACCCACGGCTCGCGGTGGTCCCCTTGCTGCTGACCCTGATCGGCATCGGTATTTTTGTCCGACAGACCGGCCGCCTCGTGGCCCTCGACCGGGCAACGGGCGCAGCCTACGACGCGGTTAACCAGGAACTGTCGGAAGGGGTTAACGGCGTGCGCGTGATCAAGGCGTTCGCACTGGAGGAGCGCCGCATCGAGCGGTTCGAATCGCATGTGCGCTTCTTCGTCCGACAGGCGCAAACTGCTGTCGCCTTCGCCGCGAGCCGCATCCCCTTGCCGCAGGCGGTGGTCGCGCTGAGCCATGCCTGGATACTGGCTTTCGGCGCCCATCTTGTGCTCGAAGGCAGGCTCAACCTGGGCGAGCTGGTGGCATCGCTCATGATCGCGAACACGCTGGTGTTCCGTATCGAAGGCGTGGGGCGCGTCATGCAGATTTTTGCGGATGCGCGCGCCTCGGCCGCGCGTATCTGGGAGCTGCTCGATGCGCGACCGGCGATCGTGGGTGGCCAGGATGCGCTGTCGCAAGGCCCGCTTGGCCTCAAGCTCGATCGCGTGTCGCTCGCTGCTCCGGGGCAGGGGCGGGCCATCCTTTCCGAATGCTCGCTGCGTATCGATCCGGGAGAGATCGTGGCGCTGGTCGGCATGACGGGCTCGGGCAAGAGTACGCTCGCAAGCCTGTTCCCGCGCCTGGTCGATGCGGATGCGGGAGAAGTGCTGGTAGGTTCCGACCGTTTCGGCTGGCGCAACGTGCGCAAGCTCGACCTGGCTGCGCTGCGCAAACAGGTGCATGTCGTGCCGCAGGAGACCTTTTTGTTCTCCGACACCTTGCGCGCCAACTTGCAGGTTGCCCATCCCGAAGCCAGCGAGGACCGGATGCTGCATGCGCTGCGACTCGCGCACGCGGAGGAAATCCTCAAGCGCATGTCCGCCGGCTGGGAAACCCGTCTGGGCGACCGTGGCGTCACCCTGTCGGGCGGTCAGCGTCAGCGCATGGCACTCGCGCGGGCCTTTCTTGCGCAACCCGCCGTCCTTGTGCTGGACGACGCCACGAGCGCGCTGGATGCGCTCACCGAGCGCGAAATCCTGAACAACCTGCGCGGCCTCAACGAGAGCGGTGCCCGCGTGACCACGGTGCTGCTGATTGCGTCCAAGCTGTCCACGGTGCTGCTGGCCGACCGCGTGCTGCTGCTCGCCGACGGCCGCATCGCGGACCAGGGCAGCCACGAGGAGCTGGCGGCACGCAATCCCGCCTATCGCGATCTGCTGGGAGTAGACCATGAGCCAGGATAACCGTGCCTTGCGCCCGCTGTCCGACATCGAACTGGAGCAGATGCTGGCCAAGCGGCACCTCGACCGCGGCATGTTCCATCGCCTGCTGCCCCTGCTGGCGCCGGTGCGTCGGCAAATCGGCCTCGTGGTGCTGGTGGAGGCACTGCTTGTCACCGCGATCTTCGTGCGCCCCTGGTTTATCGCGCAGGTGATCGATCATGGCTTGACACAGCAGGGGGGCGCCTGGAGCGCCGACTGGCATTTGATCGGCTGGATGTCGGCCGGCATCGCCGTGGTGTGGATGCTGCGTTTCCTGCTCGCGGGCGCCTCGCAGTATTTCGCCGGGCTGGCGGCGATCCGCGTGCTCAACGATCTGCGCGTCCAGGTGTTCAAGCATATCCAGTCGCTCAGCGTGAGTTACTTCGACCGCTCCAAGGCCGGGCGCATCATTTCGCGCGCTGACCGCGACATCGACGCGCTCGAACCCTTGTTGATCCAGGGGCCGCCCGAACTGCTCTCCGCAATCCTGCGCTGCTGCGGCGCGGGTATCCTGCTGTGGCTGATTTCGCCGCTGCTGTTCTACAGCCTGGCCGCCATCGTGCCCATCCTCGGGTTCGCGACCTGGCTGTTCAAGCGGGTATCGCAGAACAACTGGGCCAAGGTGGCCGAGAACCGCGCGCGCTTCACTGCGCATCTGGTCGAGACCGTGTCCGGCGTCCGCATCATCAAGCAGACCGTGCAGGAAGAAGCCAACCGCGAGCGCTATCGCGGACTGCTGCACGATTTCAATCATGCCCTGATCGGCGGCAACATCCGCGCTGGGTGGTTCCTGCCCTTGACCGGCGTACTGAGCACGGCCGGGACCGCGGTACTGCTGCTCGCGGGCGGGCATGAGCTTGCGGTCGGCAAGATCACGGTGGGCGAGCTGACGCAGTGCCTGTTCTACGTGTTCCTGTTCCTTGCGCCGCTGCAGGAGCTCAATGATCTGTTCGAGCGCTACACCACAGGCGCGGCCTCGGCGCAGCGCGTGTTCCTCATGCTCGACACCGAGCCGGAAATAGTCGATGTACCGTATCCGGCCCGGCTGGAGCAGGTGCACGGGGACGTCGAGTTCAGCCGCGTGACTTTTGCATACGATCCGGCGGCGCTGCGGCCCGTGATCGAGGACTTCAGCCTCACTATCCCGGCCGGACAGGTGCTCGCCATCGTCGGACCTACGGGACATGGCAAGAGCACGCTGGTGCAGCTGCTCACGCGGTTCTATGAAGTGCAGGGCGGCGCCGTGCGGCTGGATGGTTACGACGTGCGCGAGCTGGCCCAGCATCAGCTACGGCGGCATGTGGGCGTGGTGCTGCAGGATAACGTTCTGTTCAGTGGCAGCGTGCTCGATAACCTGCGGCTGGCGGCGCCCGACAGCAGCGATGGCGAACTCGCCGCCGCAATTGCCGAACTGGGCGCGGACGAAGTGCTGCTGCGCCTGCCGCACGGTTACCACACCGAAGTCGGCCCGCTCGGCTGCCACCTGAGCCAAGGGCAACGCCAGCTGGTGTGCCTGGTCCGGGCCTATCTCGCCAACCCCGCGGTGCTGGTACTGGACGAGGCCACCTCGGCCGTCGATATCCATACCGAGCGTCGCATCCAGCACGCCTTGCGTCGCCTGTGCGAGGGGCGCACCGCCATCATCATCGCCCATCGCCTCGCCACCATCCGCGATGCGGATCGTATCGCGGTGATCAAGCACGGACGACTGGCCGAGCTGGGCAACCATGAAAACCTGTTGCAGGCGGGTGGGGAATACGCGGCGCTTTACAGCACCTACAGCGCGTCCCTGCTGGACGAGCCTCAAACGGCCTGATGCGTCAGATTCAGGCTGTTGCGGTGTCAGCAGCCCCTTGCTGGCACTGCAACAGTGAGGCGGGACCTCGGCGCAGCATCCTGCCCATGCCTGGGCCTGTTTTAAGAATAAATATCAACGAGATAGCGTTCTCTGGCTTCCTCTTTTCCGGATTGGCACGCTCCCTGCAAACATTGAGCGAGCTTGTTTTCCTGGTTTTGGGATACCGATATGAACGAAATTGCATTGAATCAGCCAAGGTACGTGCGCCGTGCTTTTGTCGCCCGCACTGCGCAAGCGCTGCACTTTTTGCTCGTTGCGCTGATGCTGCTGCCTGCGCTCTCCGGGGCGGCGGATGTGCCGAAATCGCTGCGCATCAGCACCTTCGCCTACGTGGAAAACGGCGTCACCTCGATACGCGCCACTCCGCTGGTGGACCGTGTGATCGAGGAGGGCTGGCTGGAGTCGGAACTCAACAAGCGCGGGGTCAAGCTGGAGTGGTATCCGGTAGTGGGCGATACCGGCGCCGTGACCAACGAGGCCTTCGCCGGCGGGCGCATCGATTTTGCCAACATCGGCGACTTGCCCTCGGTGCTGCTCAATGCCGGCGGCGTGCGTACTGCCGTAGTGGCGCCGAGCGGTCGCGGCAGCGACATGTATCTGCTGGTGCCAAATAACTCCAAGGTAAAGTCGATCCGCGAGCTCAAAGGCAAGCGCATCAGCGTGCATCGCGGCCGGCCGTGGGACCTCGGCCTGCGCAAGCTCATTGAATCGGAAGGCCTCAAGGTCAGCGACTTCAAGATCATCAACCTCGCTCCCGCCGCCGGTGCGGCGGCACTCGCTTCCGGCAAGGTGGATGCCCATTTCGCCAACAACGGCTATCTGCTGGAAGAGTCTCGGCTGGGCAGGATCATCTGGTCCACCAAGGGCAAGCCGCCGCACTTCAAGTACCGCGCAGAAATCTGGGGAACGCGCGCTTTCATCCAGCGCTACCCCGAGCTTACCCAGCTGGTGGCGACGGCCTTCGTCAAGGCAGCCTACTGGGCGGCTCAGGACCAGAGCCGCGAACAGGTGATCCGTATCAGCACCCGCAATCGCACGCCGGAAAAGGTGATCCGGAACAACTACGACGATCCGACCCTGAGCTGGAAAGACCGCTGGAGTCCGCTGGTGGACGATTCGGTGTACGAGCATTTCCGCAATGTGGTCGCCGCCGCGCAGGCCGAGAGACTTATCCGCAAACCGCTGAACCCGCGCGAACTGGTCGAGCCGCGTTTCGTGAATGCCGCCTTGCGCGACCTCAAGCTGGAAGGCTACTGGACGCCGTGGACCGCCCGGACCGTGACAAGCAACAAGCAACAGGAGCAGCAATCTTGACGCAAGCCAAACGACAACTGGTATTGAACGCCTTCTTCATGCGCTTCGGCCATCACCCGGCCGCGTGGCGCCATCCCTCGCATCGCGGCAATGGCCGCCCGGACGTTCACTACTGGCTCAATGCCGCCAGGCTGGCCGAACAGGCCAAATTCGATGCGTTCTTTCTCGCGGATTTCATCGGTCGTTCGGCCCGGCCCCACGACCTGGAGCAGGGCAGCCGCAACGGCGTAACTTTTCAGTTCGAGCCGTTCACGCTGATCTCGGCGATTGCCGCGGTCACGCAACGCATCGGCCTCATCGCGACGGTCAATACCAACTTCAGCGAGCCCTACAACGTGGCGCGCCAGTTTGCCTCGCTGGACCATATCAGCGGCGGTCGTGCCGGCTGGAACGTGGTGTCCTCGCTGTCCGAGCATACCGCGCGCAATTTCGGCATCGCCGATCCGCTGTCGCATGAAGAGCGCTACGAGCGCGCCGAGGAATTCCTGCATCTCACCCGGTTGTTGTGGGATAGCTGGGAGGATGACACCTGGAATCACCCGGATCGCGAAAGCGGACTGTTCTACAAGACGAGCGCGGCGCATCCCGTGAACCACGCCGGCAAATATTTCGCGAGCGAAGGGTTGCTCGACGTTGCGCGCCCGATCCAGGGGTACCCGGTCATCGTGCAGGCGGGCAATTCCGACACCGGCCGCGAGTTCCTGGCGCGACAGGGCGAGATCACCTATTGCTCTGCGCAGTCGCTGGACAATGCCAAGGCGTTCTATGCCGATGTGAAGGGCCGCATGGCGAAATACGGGCGCGACACGGACAGCCTCAAGATCACGCCGGGGCTTTCGGTCGTGGTGGCCGACTCAGATGCCGAGGCGCAGGACAAATTCGGCGAGTTGCAGAACCTCATCGATTTCAGCCACGGCGTTAACATCAACGGCGTCGATGTCACCGGATATCCATTGGACGGCCCGCTGCCAGACTTGCCGGAAGGCCCCAACGGCAAGGGCCGTTTCCGCCAGATGGTGGAGCTCGCACGCCGCGAGAACCTAACCATCCGCGAGCTGGTGCTGCGCTTCAGCGTGTCGCGCGGCCATGTGCAAGTGGTGGGCTCGACCAAAACGGTCGCCGACACACTCGAACAGTGGTTCGTCGAGCGCGGCGCGGACGGCTTCAATGTCGTGCCGCCGCTGCTGATCAACGGCTTCGAGGATTTCGTGCGATTGGTCGTGCCCGAGTTGCAGCGGCGCGGCCTGTTCCGTACCGAATATACCGGCAGCACGTTGCGCGAGCATCTTGGCCTGCCGACGCCTGCCAACCAGCACCTGACATCCCGCACCGCGAGCAAGCACGATGACCACGTCCCAACACCGGCTTAACCCGACGCAGTTCGCCTACGCGTTCGTTTCGCTGGCATTGATCAGCGGCATCACGATCGGGATGAACAAGATCCTGGTCACGCTGCTGGCGCTGCATCTCAATGCAGAGTCGTGGCAGATCGGCCTGCTGATCGGGGCCGAGAGCCTGTCCATGATGCTGCTGTCATTGCCGGCCGGCATCTATATCAGCCGGCTTGGGCCGCGACGCGTGTATGCGATCGCGAGCATAGGCGCAATGGTGCTGTATCCGCTGATCGCCTATGCCGGCACCTGGTATCTCGCGGCGATCTTCCTGTTCATCGCCGGTGTCTGCATTCCGTTCCGCGTGGTGTCGATGAATACCTCCTGGCTGGAGCGCCTGCCGGAAGTGGGCACCCATCGCGGCGGCTGGTACCGCGGCACGCTGATGCTGGGTATCGGCTTGCTCGGTCCCTTGCTCGGCAATCTTTCCTCTGCCCATTTCGGCGTGCACGGCAGCTACTGGATCACCAGCGCGCTGTTCGCCTTCATGTCGGTCTACGGCTATTTCGTCCTGTCGCAGACGCGTTCCAGCGAATCCAAGGACCGCATCGGCCTCGCGCTGCGCGACATGCTGCGTCACCTGCATGACCCGGTCGTGCGTCAGGTCTGCATTTTCGACGGCCTGGGGGGCATGGTGCGAGGCTTCTTCGGCACCTTCATCATTGTCATCGCCGTGCGCCAGTTCCACTGGAGCGAGCAGACCGGCATCACCCTCATGGTGATCGAAGGCGCGGCCTTCGTCTCGGTGCTGCTGTTACTGGGCTCCTTCGTCACGCGCCTGGGTGAAGTACGGACCTATACCCTCAGCCATACCAGCATGGTGCTGGGCCTGCTCATTCTCGGACTCAGCGACGGCGTGGTCGGGCTCGCTATCGGCGCCTTGCTCCAGGCCGTCGGGCAAGGGTTCAACCACCTGGTCAACGTATCGCGCCTCGCGCATTCGGGCCGCAACATGGGGCATGTCTCGGGGCTGTTCACCATGGTCGGCATGGCGGGCGGATTCCTCGGCGCGACATTGGGCGGCGTCTTGAGCAGCGGCTTTGTGCTGCAAGACATCTTTCTGCTGTGGATCCCTGTCTGGCTCGCAGTATGCCCCGGATTCAGGGCGTTCATCGGCCGTTGGAAGCCGGTGCGCGCCTAGTACCGATTGATTCCATCAATTCATCAAGGAGATAGCCATGACGACAGCAGTAAAAAGCGTGGATGCATACCGCCAGCAAGAGCAGGATTACCTGCGCGAATTCGGACGTCAGATCGAGCAGGCGGGCCAGGTGCTGCTTGACTGGGGCAGTTTGTCGACGCGCGGCCAGGGCGCTTATAACGCCGGCATCCGGATCCCGGGACAGCAGGCATTCGTGCTGGGCACCTTCTGCGAGGCCGCCTTGGTGGATTTCGACGGCAACGTGCAGGGCGAGCTGAGCCGCAGCCTGCGCGAGGTGATTGCGGTCTACACGGCGGTATTCAAGGAGCGGGACGACCTGCAGGCGGTGCTGCATACGCACTCGCCTTACCTGACCGCCCATGCCATTGCCCACAAGCCGTTCCGCATCCAGTACTGGTCGCTTGCAAAACGCGCCGGTGCGGAAGAAATTCCCCTCAGCGAGTGGGCGCCGCGCTATGCGCCCGAACCGGTTGTCCAGTCGCTGCGCGCGCATCCGGATGCACCGGCCGTGCTGCTGCGCAATCGCGGCCTGTTCGCGTGGACGCCGAAGACGCTGCTGGATCTTGCACAGTTGCTCAACGGGCTGGAGGAGGGGGCGGAAATTGCCGTCTATTCCGCACTGCTCGGCGGAGGTAAAGACTTGCCGCAGGGCGCGTTGGACACGTTCCTCAAGCAGCGCAAGGGATAGAAGGCGAGGGCTTGTCGGAAAAAACGCCTCCGGTGGTTGCCGGAGGCGTTTTTGTTTCTACGGTCAGACCGGTTGCCACGCCCGTCCGGGGCCGGGCTGGTCTGGCTGACCTTCAATCCGGATCAGCTTGGCCGGGCCTTCGCGCCGAGGCGAGTGGATTTCACCCTCGTTATAGACGCGTGCCGTGCCGGGCCGCAGTGTGGCCGAATCTTTCAGCCGCACCTTGCCGGGCTTCTGTTCCGCCGCCGGTTCCACGATCTCCCATCCGTCCATGGTGGTTTCTCCGCTCACCTGCCCGTAGATCGCCCACGAATCGCCGTGATCGTGCGGCTGCGTACGGCGCGCTTCCTTGAACACGTGGCCGAGGATGGCAAAGCCCAGGTCGGGGTCCTGGTACAGCACGCGGCGTTGCGGCTGGTCATCGCCGAGATGCTGGCGTGCGAAGGCTTCGTCCTGCACCACCTGCTCCAGTAATTGGCGTACCTGTTCTCGTCCCAGGGGGCCGGGATCGGCAAGCAGTGCGGTGCGAACGTCGTTGGAAAAGGATTCCAGCGTAATGCTCATGTGAGTCTCCTCAAAAAAAGTATGAAAACGGACGGCGTTTTGCAGATGGCTGCGAGCCGTCGGGCGAGAAGAGTTCGCAGGGTTCGTGCCAGAAAGAGACCGAGAGGCCCAGGCGGGTGAAATGCGGCAATGGCGCGGCTTAGATGCCGGATCCGACAGGCCGACCCAACTTGAAGGCGCTGGCGCCTGCATGATTTTCAGCACCTTTGCTGTCAGTGCTGCTGGATAGCAAGCAGGCAAATGATCGCAGCTTGTTGCCGCGCCATTCCTGACAGGAAGGGATTTCGTATATCCATCTGAAAAATAAAAGATTTGTTTCTGTTGTTGCTGTGTTCTCGGGAGTTGGCATGCTTGCTGCAAAACAAGAGCCGCTTATCCACAAATTGATGTCTCGGCCAGCGGCCGAAGGAGAACATGATGACAACGGAATTTATCTGGCAGCTTCCCACGAGCGGGGATGGGCGCTACGGGAATGCAGTCAAGCAGCGGCGCGGCGAACGCGCCTCCGACGCGCACCCTTATTCGGCCGGAGTGACCGATCCGCGCGGACAGAAATTCGACTATCTCGATCACCTGCACCAGGTGGCGCGTGCGGCCGACTTGGCCGGATTCGACGGCATCCGCATCCCGGAAGAGCCGAATGGCGATGAACCCTGGATCGTCGCCGGTTACGTGGCGCGCGGCACGCGCCGCCTCAAGCTGCTGACCGAATTCGAAGCTTCACGCGGCTCGGCCGTCTATGCGGCCAAGAACGCAGTGAGCTACCAGCGCTTCACTGGCGGACGGTTTGCCTGGCAGATCAAGGTCGGTGGCACGCCCGAACAGCGCCGCGCATTGGGTGATTTCGCGAGCGACGCGCAATTGCTGCCGCGCATCGAAGAGTTCGTCACCGTCGCGCGTGGCGTCCTCACCCAGGCGCCCTACAGCTACAAGGGCGAGTATTTCGAAGTGCTGAACGGCGGCTTCCGCGGCGCCCTTGCCAACCAGAACGTGCCGCCCGTCTACCTTTCCGGTGCGGCCCCTGAAAACCTTGCCCTCTCCGCGAAGGTGGCCGATGTGCACGTGTTCGATGCGGCTCCGGTCGGCAATATCCGAAATGGCATTGCGACCCTGGCTGCACTTGCAGCTACGCATGGGCGCAATCCCGCCTATGGCCTGCGCATCGACATCGTCGCGCGCGAAACCGAGAAGGAAGCGATTTTCGATGCCCGCCGCTACTGGGAACAGTCGGGCAACCGTCGCGGCCAGGGCGATCCGCTGATTCGCCAGTACCTGTGGAGCGGCTTGTCCACCGACGGCACCGGCGCGGAAGCCACGCTGGTCGGCAATTACGAGCAGGTGGCCCAGGCGCTGGTCGAGTATGCCGAGGCCGGCATTTCCCACTTCCTGCTTTCGGCGGTGCCGCATTTCGAGGAAGCCTATCGCATCGGCGAATACGTGCTGCCGCGCGTACGTTCCCAACTCAAGACCGGGCAGCAGCGCGCGGCCTGATTCCATCGAAGGAGAAAAACAATGACTATCGACATTTTCTGGCGTATCCCCACGCACGGCGAACCCAGTTCCCATCGCAGCAAAACTCCGCATCGCGGCGACTGGTTCCCCGGCGACGACGGCAAGCGCCTGGCCGGTCTGGCCGGCAGCGGCGACGACGGCTTCAGCTATATCGACTATCTCGCGGAGATCGCGCATGCGGCGGAAATTTCCGGCTTCCAGGGCGGCCTCATCCCTTCGTTCCCGATGACGGACGAACCATGGGTGATTTCGTCCATTCTTGCACGCGAGACCAAGACCTTCCGCTTCATGATCCCGTTCCAGCCTGGCTTTCTCAATCCGGTAGTCGCTGCACGCATGACCGCCAGCCTGCAACGCGCCACCGGCGGCCGCGCGCTGTACAACATCATCACGGGCGGCGGCGGTCCGGAGCAGTTGTGGTGGGGCGATTCCGTCGGCCATGAAGACCGCTACGGCCGCACCACCGAGTTCCTCGATATCCTCAAGGGGGTCTGGAACGGCGGCCCGTTCAGCTATGACGGCAAGTTCTACCAGGTCGAGAACGGCGGCCTGCCGGACCCGCTATCCAAGGAGGAGTACCCGGAGATCTATTTTTCTGGCTCTTCGGATGCAGCGCTGGCCTCGGCTTCGCGTCATGCCGATTACTACCTCTCCTGGCTGGAGCCTTTCGATCAGTTGCGTGCCAAGTTCGACCGCGTAAAGGAGCGTACCCAGTTGCTGGGTCGCAAGATCAAGTGCGCAGTGCGCGTGGACATCGTGGCGCGTCCCACCGAGGAAGAGGCGTGGGAAGAAATACGCCGCGGCTTCGAAAGCCTGAGCAAGGAAGCCATCGAGAACTTCAAGCGCCCGAACGGCAGCGAGTCGGTGGGGGCAGCGCGTCAGCGCGGCACGCGCCCGACCACGCTCAACAGCTACAAGGACCTCATCATCGAGCCTAACGTGTGGTCCGGCTTCAGCCTGCTGCGCGGCGGCCAGACCAACGGCATTGTCGGCAGCTACCAGCAGGTGGCGGAGCGTCTCGACCAGTTGGTGCAGCTTGGCGCGGATGCCTTCATCCTCGCCAGCACGCCGCATCTCGAAGAAGCATATCGCGTTGGCGAGGAAGTGCTGCCGCTGGTACGCGGCAGCTCCAGTGCGCCTGCATTGCGTGCGGTGGGTTGATCATGGCTGCGCTCGATCAGATCTGGTTCACCCGTTGCCCGGTGCCTACTGCGACCGGCCTGGCCTATCGGCTGGGCTGGCTGCAGGAGGAGTTTGCGTCCGACGGCATCCGCGTCACTGCATTGCAGGAGGCGCCGCCCGAGTTTCAACGGCACCATTACGACCATCTCATCCCCAGCCTGATCCGTGAGGGCGGCAGCCTGCTTGCGCTTGCCGCACGGGCGCAAGGCGCGCGTACCCGCCTCATCGGACTGACCTGGATCGACGAATGGCAGGCCATTCTGGTGCGTCCCGACTCCGGTATTACTTCTCCCCAGGCGCTCAAAGGCAAGCGTGTGGCGCTGCCACGCTATATCGAGCATGAAATTCCCGAGCATCTGCGCGGTTGCAGCATCGCCCGCGGCATGACATTGCAAGGGATCAAGGGGGCGTTGCGCCATGCGGGGCTGACGCTCGATGACGTGCGTTTCGTCGAGGTCGGCGCAGGGCAGGGCTCGCGCAACAGCGGCGGGCCGGGCCAGTTGTGGGACGGCCTCGAAAAACTGGCGGCGGGCGAGGTGGATGCGGTCTACGTCAAAGGCGCTTCAGCGGCCGAGGCGGCCAAGCGTTACGGTCTCGTCGTCGGCATCGACCTCGATCTGCTGGGCGACCGCACCAGCCGCGTCAACAACGGCACGCCCCGTCCGATCACGGTTCACGAGGACTTGCTCGAAAACCATTTCGACTTGCTGGTGCGCTTCCTCGCCCAGACGCTGCGTGCGGCAGATTGGGCCGCGGACAACCTGGACGGCGTGCGCGAAATCCTCAAGGGCGAGACGCGCTCGGGTGACGAGGGCGTGCGCGAAGCGTATCGCAACAACTTCCATCGCACGCTGCATCCGGCGCTGAGTGACGATCTGCTGTCGCTGTTCGGGATACAGAAGAACTTCACCTGGCTGCACGGCTTCCAGGATCGCGATATTGATCTGGAGGCCTGGGCCGATCCCCGACCGCTGGCGGCGGCGCGTGCATTGCTGAATGCCAGGGCGGATGCCGAGCGGCAAGCCGCCTGATCATCACTTTCGAATCAACACTAGGAGACACATCATGGGTACCATCGATACCAATCTCGCCGCCGATGTCGCGGCTTTCGCAGAACAGGTCAAGGCCGACGCGGAACACGCTTTCCGCGTGCTGCGCGAGACCGATACCACCACCGCCTACGGCACCGTTGGCTTCGTCGTCCGAGTTCCCGGTCACGACAAGCTGGTGGTCGTCAACGATCCCGGCCCTTGGAACCGCCACGATCCGATCGAGCCGGCGGTGATCGGCCTCGACGGCACGGTGTTCGCGGGCAAGCACGGCGGCGGCAACCGCTACAACAAGCTGTTCGTGGCGCATCCCGACATCAACATCATTTCGCATGTACACACCCTCTATCTTGCGGCATGGGCGCAGACGCACCGCACCTTCCCGATCAACTACGTCGCGCTCAACCGCCATCACCTGATCCGCGAGCTGCCGGTCTACATCGACCGTCGCCAGCCGGAAGTCGAGTTCATTATCGAGAAGGTAAACCAGAACCCGCATACCTTCGGCATCATCGAGGCCAACGGCGGCGGCACGGTGTGGGGCAAGGGCGGCGTGCGCCAACTGACGGACACCATCATCCTGCTGGAAGAAGCTGCGCGCCTGCAATTGCTGGCCGAAGCCGTGGGCGGCTCGCGCAATTACGGCGCCGGCGCGCTCAAGCAGAACTGGACCATGACCGGCCTGTACGAGCAGGGCAAGACCATCGGCCTCGTGCCCTTTACCGATCTTTAAAACGAAATGCCGGGGCCCAGGCGGCTCCGGCTACCAGCATCAGGAGATTTCATCTTGGGTTCCCGCCTTGACGATCGCGCACTCGATCAGCTGTTTCGCAGTGCCAGAACCTACCACGGCTTCTCGCCGCAGCCCGTATCCGACGATACCATTCGCCAACTGTACGACCTGGTGAAGTGGGGGCCGACCGCGTTCAACTCCCAGCCGTCCCGTTACCTGTTCATCAAGTCGCAAGCCACCAAGGAAAAGCTGGCTCCGGCCTTGTCGTCCAGTAACCGCGACAAGACGCTTAATGCGCCCCTCAATATCGTGCTGGCATACGACACGAAATTTTTCGAGCACCTGCCGTCACTCACGGCGTCGCCCACGGCCAAGGAGTTGTTCGAGAACAACCCGTCGCTGGTCGAACCCACGATATTGCGCAATGGCAGCCTGCAAGGCGGATATCTGGTCCTGGCCGCTCGCGCACTGGGGCTGGATATCGGCGTCATCACCGGCTTCAAGGCTGAACTGGTAAATGAAGCCTTTTTCCCCGACGGGCGCTATCAGGTCAATGTGATCGCGAATGTCGGCTATGGCGATGAAGCTTCCGTGCGACCGCGGGCACACCGTTTTGCCTTCGAGGACGTGGCGCAGATTCTGTAGCCGCATGCTCAATAAATAAGCATAAATAATTTCCAGCTCTCCTCCCTTAGCCACTTCGCGTGGCTTTTTTCTTGTTCGGAGTTTTTGCTGCAAAACCCATTGCCTTTATCTCGAAGGCCTGGCTTTCATTCGTTCATGCGCAAAGCAAATTCTTCAAACTTGTTCCATTAGTCGGGAACATTCATTGACGAAGCGACGACCGCGGCTGGAAGATCGGATAGGGCAGCCAGGGCTGCGGCATGGACTTGTGCCGATGGCACGATTTCCCCCGTAGCTTTCAACGGCAGGGTGCGGGTAGCGGTAGCGGAGGCGACGACAGTAGGCCTGTACCCCAGGTCAAATGCCCCGCGTGCCGTGGAGTTGACGCACATATGGGACATGAAGCCCACCAGGATCAGGTTCTTGATCCCTGCTTTTTCCAGCAGTGCATCCAATTCGGTGTTGGTAAAGGAGTTCGGATAGTTTTTGATGATCACCGGCTCGCCATTCGCAGGCGCCAGCAGGTTAACGATCTGCCCGATATGGTTGTTTACGTCATAGGGCGTGCCGGGGCCGGCATCATGCTGGATATGGAAGACCGGACGACCTGAGTTTCTGAATCGATCCAGCAGCGTTTTGCATTCCGCCAAGGCTTTATCCATGCCATCCAGTTTCATGACGCCTTCGCAGTAGGTGTTTTGCGCGTCGATGATGATGAGCGCCGAATCTGCCACCGTGCTGGCTTCATCACCTAGGCCTGCCAGGTCCCTGATCGTTTTCAATTCTGACATTTCACACTCCTTTCGACTGTAAGTGACACATTGGTAATTGATGCATTGCAATTCGTTACATGACTACCCGCGAGTCATAACTCCAATGGTTGGAATTTAAATGTAATTCCAGATCATCACAGATTTATTTGTCACTCATGAGTGTTTCTTGTTTTACATCGAAATTTTCTCTTATGGGACCTGCAAATCCGTATTGACTCCATTATTAAGAATCATTATCATTTACATCATGATCAAGCCGTCAGAGAAAGCCGAGACCTTCCTGCGCAATCCGCCTGTAGCGGAAGGAGCCGCTCCGCGCAAGCGCGTGAGTAGCCGGGAATTGTTTGGCGCTGTGCGCGAAGTGGTGATCGACCATGTCGGCGAAGAGTACCGGCTTCGTATTACCAGCCAGGGAAAACTGATACTCACCAAATGATATCGCTTTGCCTTACGCAGGCGCAGGACAGGGATGGATTCGAAAACTCAATGTAGCAAGACTGTGCTCGCCGGCGAAAACGGTTGTCGCGTGATCTATTGCCATGACTGCCGAGTCGCGGAGATCGAAGTCGGCTCCGTCAGCCTGCGTCTCAAGGATGAGACTTTCCTCCAGTTTCGCCGCTTGATCGATGATGCCGCGGATCGCCTGAACCTTGAACAATCCGCTTTCCAATCCGAAGTCCGCCATGTCCACTAATGCCGCTCCCTCGATGGCTGCCGCGCCTACTGCAGAGGCCTTGAACCGTTTTGTCGCCATGCCTGTCGTTTCCGGGATCAATGCTCCGCGCATTGCGCCGACCACGCTCGGGATTGTGATTGCGCTTCATGCAGCCCTTATATTTGCCTTGGCCCATTACCGCACCGAAGTCACGCCGCCCGTGCCGCCGGTCATGGTGACCCTGATCACTCCCGAGCCTGCGCCGGAGCCGCCCAAGCCGGAAATTACGCCGCCCAAGCCATTGCCTGCTGCGCCCAAGCCGGTCAAGAAGAAAGTGCAGCCCAAGCCGGAAAAGAGGCCGGATCCTGTCCCGGTGGTCCAGCCCGAGCCGCAGCTGGTTTCCAGGGCGCCTGACCCGGTTCCCGCGCCAGCGGTCGCTGCTCCACCCGAACCGACCCCGCCCGCACCTGTGGTTGAGACTCCGCCGCCAGCCGCTCCGCAACCGGCCGTGACGAAGGCTGAGCCTGTGGAAGAAGAGGTGGATCCGCCGAAATTCAATGCCGATTATCTCGATAATCCGGCGCCGCGTTATCCGCCGCTTTCCCGCCGTATGGGCGAGCAGGGCCGCGTATTGCTGCGTGTGCATGTCGCCGCCGGCGGCACTGCCATGGAAGTGACGCTGCACAAGACCAGCGGCTTCGAGCGCCTCGACCGCGCCGCGCTGGAAACCGTGAAGCAATGGAAATTCGTACCCGCGCGCCAGGGCGACAAGCCGGTGAGTGCCTGGGTCATCGTACCGATACAATTCAATCTGAAGGGGTAAACCATGAATCAGACCATGAACCAAACCATGGGATTCGCCAATTTTCTGCACACGGTCGATGGCGTCGGCACGTTCCTGCTGGTTGTGATGGCCGTCATGTCCATCGCGACCTGGTATCTCATCGTGACCAAGACCATCTCCAATTGGCGCATGCGTAGCCACTCCAAGGCATTCCTGGCCGAGTTCTGGGAAGCGCCCAACCTGGACGTGGTGGCCGAGCGTCTCAATGACGGCATGCCGCGCGACCCGTTCTCACATCTTGCGCATCACGGTTTCCGCGCGATTGCGCAGCACAATGCCAAGACAGGCCAGCGTATGATCGAAGCCGGTTCGCAGGAAGAGTTCCTGACCCGCTCGCTGCGCCGCGCGATCGAGCAGGATACGGCTCGCCTCGAATCCGGCCTGACCGTGCTCGCTTCCGTGGGTTCCAGCGCGCCGTTCGTCGGCCTGTTCGGTACCGTGTGGGGCGTGTATCACGCGTTGATCGGCATCGGCATGAGCGGCCAGAGCACCCTGGATAAAGTGGCCGGCCCGGTGGGCGAGGCGCTGATCATGACGGCACTGGGTCTGGCAGTCGCGATTCCCGCCGTGCTGGCATACAACTTCTTCACGCGCTCCAACCGCCTCGTGCTGTCCGAACTGGATTCCTTTGCGCATGACCTGTTCGCCTTCATGTCTACCGGTGCCCGGGTAGCTGAACCGGCAGGCGACGGCAAGGTGACGCCGATTTCCAAGCGGAGCGCATGATGGCATTCGGCGGATTCTCCAAGAACCAATCCAGCCAGCCGATGGCGGAGATCAACATGATCCCGCTCATCGACGTGATGCTGGTGCTGCTGGTGATCTTCATCATCACCGCGCCCATGCTGACGCACGCAGTCAAGATCGAACTGCCCAAGGCCAGTTCGGCGCCCGAGGAGCAGAAGCCGGAAGTGATCCGGCTCACCATAGACTCGGAAGGTGCGGTTTACTGGAACGACCAGAAACTCGAAAAGGCCGATTGGCAGGCGCGCATGGCTGAAGCTTCCAAGCAGCCGACACAGCCAGAACTGCGTATCCGGGCGGATGGCGCAAGCGCCTACCGCAATGTCGCTGTCGTGATGTCGGACGCCGCTTCCGCAGGCCTGACCAAAATCGGTTTCGTAACCGACCCGAACGACAACCGCTAATTTCCGGTTTTCTTCTCTCGCAATTACGGCAGGGTGCATTTTGCATCCTGCCGTAATTGCTTTTATCGCTTGTAAAAGAGTGAGTTGCTTCTTACGAAAATTTGCAAATAAAAACAATTCTCATTAATATTCCTTCCGGAAGTTATTCGCTAAGCATATTCATAATCAATCGCCAGCCAGCCCTGCTTGACAGAGGCAAGCCAGCCTGAAAAGTTAACCAGGGAGTAGTACTGTATGAAAAACAAGCACATGGCTGTGCCTTTGCTGCCATTGGGGGCGGCCTTGATGGCGACGGGGCTCTCTATGAACGCGATGGCGGCTGAAACCACGACTGGCGAAGAAGCTGTCTTGTCCACGGTGAATGTCGAGGCGGGGGCCGAGAAAGAGCCTGATAGTTACCGTGCTACTAAAACACGCGTCGGCAAGGTGCTGCAGGACCCGCATGATGTGCCGCAGGCGGTGACGACCATCACCAACCAGTTGATTCACGATCAGCAAGTTAGCTCGCTCAAGGACGCGTTGCGCAATGTGTCTGGCCTGACATTCAACGCGGGCGAAGGCGGCCGTGCCGGCGATAACATGATGCTGCGCGGCTTCTATACCTTCGGTGATATGTACCTGGACGGCATCCGCGATACCGCTCAGTACAACCGCGAAACTTTCAATCTCGAGCAGGTGGACGTGCTGCGTGGCTCCGCCGCCATGTTGTTCGGTCGCGGGCAAGCTGGTGGTGTGATCAATCAGGTGAGCAAGCTAGCCAAGCTGGAAGACGAAAACAAGGTTTCTGCCAGCCTGGGTGATTACAGCTACCATCAACTGACCGGCGACTTCAACAAGACGCTGGGCGAGACCGTGGCAATCCGTTTGAATGTCATGGACCGTGGTGAAGATACTACCCGTAAGAACCCGGCAGCCGACGATCGCACCAAGTTCGACCGCAACGGCATCGCGCTAAGTTTCGGTGCAGGCATTGGTACCGACAACGAGCTGTTCCTGAACCATATCCACACCCAGACACGCGACGTGCCGGACTACGGTATTCGCTTCGCCAACGGCAAGCCCGTGAGCCGTTTCTACGACACTACGTGGAGCTTCGATGGCAACTTCGATGACAGCGATACGCGCGTTTCCACTGGGATTTTTACGCATAAGTTTTCTGACAAGACGCAATGGCGTACACAGTTGCGTCGCGGCGATTACGAGCGCGCCTATTGGGTGAAAACACCGCCTAACGGTCTCAACCCGGCCGCGCCTTCTGCAACCGGCGGTACCGGCGGTAACGTCGCGCGCAAGCTCGATTATGAAACCGTGACCTTGCAATCCGACTTCATCACCGAGTTTGATGTTGCCGGGATGAAGCACGAAGTGATTACCGGCGTTGAATACCTGCACGAGGATTCTTACCGCCAAAGCCTGCGCAATATCGGCAGTTCGAGTGCGCCGATCTATCGTTCCAGCGCCGTGGTAACGACTGGCAACACCGGGCTCAACGAGTTCGACAGCGATAGCTATTCCTATTTCGCTCAGGATTCCATCGAGTTCATCAAGAACTGGAAGGTTCTGCTGGGCGTGCGGCGCGACCATATGAAGTCGGATTACCTGCGTTACAACAATACGCTGGGAGGAAACGAGGAGTTCGATCTGAAGTTCAGCGAAACCAGCTACCGTACTGGCCTGTCTTGGCAGCCGAACGAAGCGGCTCACTACTACGTGACCTACAGCGATGCGTTCAGCCCGACCGCCGACCTATATCAGCTGTCCAACCCGACCGAGCATCCGGAGTCCAGCGAAACGCTGGAAGTCGGCGCGAAGTGGCTGTTCTTCGATGGCGATTTGGCATTGCGTACTGCGGTATACACGGCTGAAAAGAATTGGGAGCGTAATACCGACCTGGAATCGACCGCGTCTATTCTGACCAAGAAGCGCCGTACCAATGGCTTCGAAATCGAAGCGGCTGGCCGCGTCACCGATAATTGGGAAGTGTTTGCAGGCTTGGCATTGATGGATGCGTACATTGTCGAGGTCGCGCCGGGTGCGGATCCGCGTTTTGAAGGCGAGCGTGCCCGTAATACGCCGCCGGTCACTGCAAACTTCTGGACGACCTACAAGTTCCTGGGCAACTGGAAGGTGGGTGGCGGTTTTGAAGCCAAGGGCGAACGCTATGGCTATGTTCCTTCTGCGGCAACCGGTCCGTTTACCAACGGCTCATTCAATCCCAACAGCATCCCGGGGTTTGTCCGCTGGGATGCGATGGTGAGCTACGAGCAGAAGCGTTATGCTGTGCGCCTCAACGTCAAGAACCTGTTCGACAAGGAATATTACGATGCGCTGTATGACAATGGCGGCCTGGTTGTGCCCGGTAATCGACGTATCGCAATTCTGAGCACCGAAGTGTTTTTCTAGGCCACTCATGCTGCTGCATATCCCCGACGTCCTCACTCCCGACGAACTCGCCCAAGCCCGCCAGCTTCTGGCAGAGGCGGGGTGGGTCGACGGGCGGGTAACGGCGGGAGCGCAGTCGGCGCAGGTTAAGAGCAACAGGCAATTGCCGGAGCAGTCTCCGCAATTGCCCGAGTTGCGACGATTAGTGCTGGATGCGCTCAATCGCAACCCCTTATTCTTTGCGGCGGCACTTCCCTTGCGGATATTGCCGCCGTTTTTCAATCGCTACGGCGGCGACGCCAATTTCTATGGTGCCCATGTGGACAGCGCGATGCGCCTGCATCCCAATGGTGTGGGCTATGTGCGTGCCGACGTTTCCGCGACGCTGTTTTTCTCCGACCCTGATGAGTACGAAGGCGGCGAGTTGCTGGTGGAAGATACCTTCGGCAGCCAGCGCGTAAAGTTGCCGGCCGGCCATCTGGTTGTCTATCCTTCCTCATCCGTACACCAAGTCACGCCCGTAACTCGCGGCGAGCGCCTCGCCAGCTTCATGTTCATCCAGAGCATGGTGCGCGACGCCCAGCAGCGCCGCATGTTGTTCGACATGGACATGGCTTTGCTCAAGTTGCGCCAGTCTGTCGGCGAGACTGACGAGGCCGTCGTCACGCTGACCGGCACTTATCACAACCTGCTGCGCCTCTGGGCCGAAAGCTGAAGCATGCTGGAAAAACTGACCGCCTGTCCCGGCGATGTCGTTTCCACGTCGCATTACCGCCCTTACGCTGAAGCGCGCCTTGCGCCGGAAATTTGGCGCTATCTGGAGGAGGGGAGCGGCGATGGCCGCACCTTGTTGGAAAATCTCGATGCTATTGCTCGAATTCCCCTGACGCCGCGTCCACTGATGGAAATGCGGGGCGGGCATACGCGCCTTGAGCTGTTCGGTCAGGTGCTCGAGCATCCCTTGCTGCTGGCGCCGGTAGCCTACCAGCGTCTGTTCCATTCTGACGGCGAATGCGGCAGTGCCGCGGCGGCGGCTGCGCTTGGAGGGCAGTTTATCGCAAGCAGCCTTGCCAGTCAGACTTTGGAAAACATTATCGCCGCCGCCGACAAGCCATTGTGGTTCCAGCTTTACTGGCAGGGTAGCCGTGAGCGCACTTTGACGCTGCTGCGGCGTGCCGAGGCAGCGGGTTACTCTGTTGTCATGTTCACGGTCGATGCCCCCGTCAAGCAAGCCGGTATGGTATTGCCCGGCGGCATTTCAGCGGTCAATCTCGATGCGCCGGCTGCCATTCCAGCACTTTCCCAGAATCAAAGCGCCGTATTTGACGGCTGGATGGCGCAAGCGCCCAATTGGGACGATCTGGCCTGGTTGCGTGACCAGACCCGGCTGCCATTGCTCGTGAAGGGCGTGCTGCACCACGACGACGCACATCGCGCGGCAGCGCTGGGTTGCGATGGCATCGTCGTCTCCAATCATGGCGGGCGCGTCCTGGATGGCGTCACGCCGGCGATCGACGCTTTGCCGCGTATAGTCGCGGCGGTGGATGGCAAGATCCCCGTGTTGTTCGACAGCGGTGTGCGTTCCGGCCGCGATGCCTATAAGGCCCTGATGCTAGGCGCCGCTGCCGTGCTGATCGGGCGCCCTTACATCTGGGGGCTATCCTCGGTAGGTGCCTTGGGCGTAGCTCATGTTATCCGCCTTATGCGGGACGAGCTGGAAATGACCATGGCCCTATGCGGTGCGCGTACCCTGCAAGAAATTCCCGTTCCATTTAATTAACTGAAAGGAAAAACATGCGTTTCATCATCGCTCTGCTTGCTCTCTCCCCGTTGTTTGCCCATGCCGCCGCAGATTGCAAGGCACATCCGAAGGAAGAGTGGGCTTCCGAAAATACCCTCAAGCAAACCCTGAAGGACGAGGGCTACACGATCAAGAAATTCAAGGTCGATGGCAATTGCTACGAAATCTACGGCCGCAACAAGGAAGGCAAGAAGGTCGAAATCTACTTCGACACCAAGACGCTGGAAATCGTGAAGGCTGAAGTCGAGAAATAATGCGTCGTCTCGCTTCCGGCCCGACCGCCTGGTCGCGGCCGGTGCGGTTGCTGCACTGGCTGGTGGCCGGGTGCGTGGCTGTCAATCTGTTCAACGATACCGGTTACGCGCATCGCATGATCGGCTATGCCGCGCTGGGGCTGGTCATGGTGCGCCTCGTCCATGCCTTATGGACGCGCAACACGGCCGAGCGTTTGCATCTGCCCGGGCTGCGCGCCCTGCGCCTTCATCTTTCCCATCTGTTCAACCGACATCCGGAATCGACACCGGGCCATAACCCACTCGGCCAGTTGGCGGTCTATGCAATGTGGCTGCTGATCGGCGCACTGGCGATCACCGGCTGGATTTGCCGTACCGATGCCTATTGGGGCGAGGACTGGCCGATCGACCTGCACGGCTGGTTGGCTGACGCGATGCTGGCGATGGTCGTGCTCCATTTGGCAGCCGTCATCACCATGAGCTGGTGGTTCCGGCAAAACCTGATCGCAGCGATGATCGCGCGCAGCAAGCGCTAGAGCATCATCCGAAATGCAGCTTCTCCTTTTCCAAGTTAATGATAATTGTTATCATTAACAAAAAATTACAATTGAATCTCACCCCGCTGATACACGCGGGGGTGAAATCACCGACATCCAGCTAGCCAGCCATCGCAAGCCAGCCAGTAAATAAAAAATACATTTCATTTATTGGGAGTTTGCATGAATTACGGAACCAGACTGCGGCCGTCCATTGCCGCCGTCATGATGGCTATTGCCGCCTGGCCTGCCTTCTCGGCGGAAACTCAACCCACCAACGATACTCCAGCTCCGGTAGCTGAGGCTGTGTTGCCCGACGTCAGCGTCGACGCGTCTGCTGAAGCGGAAAACCGTTATCAGCCGCTGACCACCAAGACCGCGGCCAAGATCGAAGCCGAGCTGCGCGATATCCCGCAGACGGTGAACGTCGTCCCGGAAAAGCTGTTTCAGGACCAGGGCGCACGTTCGATCAACGATGTGCTGCGCAACGTGCCGGGCGTGGGCTTCAGCAACGGCGACGGACAGCGCGACCAGGTGACGATCCGCGGCTTTTCCGCGATTGCCGATCAATTCATCGACGGTGTGCGCGACGATGCGCTGTATTTCCGGGAGCTGGCCAATATCGAACAGGTCGAGGTGCTCAAGGGGCCGGCCTCCGTACTCTATGGCCGTGGCTCTTCCGGCGGCTTGATCAACCGCATCACCAAAAAGCCGACCGATAAGGCATTTACTGACGTGACGACGACTGTCGGTTCCTGGAGCATGAAGCGTATCGAGCTGGATACCAATCAGCCACTGAGCGACGCCGTCGGTTTCCGCCTCAATGCGGCTGTCGAAGATTCCGACAGCTTCCGCGACCAGGGCTTCACCGAGCGCAATTTCATTGCGCCCTCGCTGTCGTTTGATATTTCCGACAAGACCAAGCTGCTGCTGCAGGTGGAAAACCTCGAAGACAAGCGTGTAACAGACTTCGGCGTGCCGGCCATCAATGGCCGTCCGGTCAATGTCGATCCGAGCACCTACTACGGTTCCAGCGATGCGCGGGATGATGATTACACCGAGAGCGATGTGCTGTCTGGTGCGGCGATTCTTGAGCATGAGTTCAACAATGGCTGGAAGCTCAAGAATACTTTCCGCGCCTACGATTACGATCTTAACCGCAACAACACCGTAGTGACGGCGGTCCGGACCGCGACTCTGACGGCTACGCGTCGTCACAGTTTCATCGACCGCCAGGAGCACGGCTATTTCAACCAGACCGATCTCAGCACCAATGCGGACTGGCTGGGCATGAAGCACGCGCTGCTGTTTGGCATGGAACTGGGCTACCAGGACAAGGATGCGCAGTCCGGCAATTTCACCCCGACACCCCCTAATGTAAATATCTACGACCCGCAGCCTTTTAATAATATCGGCGCCACCCGTGTTGCAACGACGGTGACCAGTTCGCTGAGCCAAACAGCCGGTTTTTACGTGCAGGACTTGATTACCCTCAGTCCAGAGTGGAAGGCGCTGGTAGGCTTGCGTCATGACCGTTTCGACCAAGTTACGGATAATCTGCTCACCGGTGCGCGCTTCGGTCGTACCGACAACGAGTACAGCCCGCGTGCCGGCTTGGTGTACCAGCCGACGCCGTGGGCCAGCATGTATGTCTCGTACACCAAGTCGTTCCAGCCGTCGCAGGAAACTTTTGCACTCGCTGCCAACAACACCGATATCGCGCCTGAAGAAACCACAAATTACGAAGTCGGGACCAAGCTGGATTTCCTGGGCGGTAATCTCTCGGCCATGGTGTCGCTGTTCCGCCTTGAGCGCACCAACATCAAGTCCACCGATCCGACGGACGCTACCCGTCTGATCCCGGTGGGTGAGCAACGCACCGATGGTCTTGAACTTTCGGTAAGCGGCCGCCCGGCCCATGGCTGGGATATCACCGCCGGCTACGCGTTCCTGGATGCGGAAATTACCGACTCACCCAGCACGATGAATGTCCCGATCAGCCCTACGGGCGCTAACGTGGCGGTAGCACTGGAAGGCAATACTCCCAGCCTGACTCCCCGCCATAGTGCCAACATGTGGGTGACGCGACGTTTCGACAACGGCTTTGGTCTTGGCGGCGGTGTGGTGCTCATGGGTGAGCAGTACGCCTCTCCCAGCAATGTCGTGAAGCTGCCGGGCTATGCGCGTGCCGACATGACCGCCTTCTACGAAACCAGGAAATACGAAGTGCGTCTGCTGGTGAACAACATTTTCGATCGCGAGTATTTCGTGTCCGCGCACGGTGGTGTCGATATCGACAACACCCCGGGTGCGCCACGCAATGCGCAGCTGTCGCTCAAGCTCAAGTTCTAGGGGTTAAAAAATGAAAAAACTCATGACGGTCGTGCTTTTGTCGGCCATGACGACGGCAATTCCGGTGCAAGCCCATTACCTGTGGATCGAACCGGTAGGCGAGGAGGCGCACCTGTGCTTCGGCGAGTACGAAAATGCGCTGCGCGAAAAGAGCGGCGGGCGGCTGGACACCATCGCCATGCCGGAAGTGGCAAATGCCTCACGCGTCGCCGTGGGAACCGAACGCAAGACCGACTATCTCGCAGTCAAGGCCAAGGCAGGGCAACCGCTGATTGCGCAGGAAATCACCATGAAAGTGAAGGACCTGCGCAAGCACAACATTGGCATCGTCAAGCCGATGTACTACACGCGCTTCGCCGCGTCGGAGTCAGAAGGTGTCTCCGCCCTAACGCTTGATATTCAGCCGGTTAGCAAGGGCAAGGTGCGCGTTAGCCTGCATGGCAAGCCGCTCGCGAAAGCCAAGCTCAACATTTTTGCGCCCAACCAGTGGATGCGCGAATACGAAACTAATGATCAGGGCGAGGTGGCCATCGATACTCCCTGGCCGGGTCTGTACGTGGTCGAAGTCGTCCACGTCGAGCCGGTCAAGGGCGAGTATCAGGGCGATGCCTACGAAGGCATTCGTCACGTGGGCACGCTGAGTTTCGTTCGATGAGTGCTGTTGCCGGGAAAGCCATGTCGCCGCATGTGAGCCGCGCCCACTTCCTGCGCTGGCTGCGTCGCGTGCATGGCTGGGTCGGGCTGTGGGGGGCGGTTCTGGGTCTGCTGTTTGGGCTCACGGGTTTTCTGCTCAATCATCGCGCCGTCATGAAGATTCCGGCCTTGCAGATGGAGCAGAGTCAGTTCGAACTGGAGATGCCCCATCCTGCGCCCGGCAACGCCAAGGCCTTTGCAAGCCTTATGCAGCACGAATTTGCGCTCAAGCAGCCTGCGTACAAGATCCACGACGAACCGCCCAAGCCGATTGCCTGGGGTGATCGCAAGCTGGTCCAGCCGGCACAGTGGAAGGCGGAGTTTCATTTGCCGCATTACTCGCTTACCGCCGAATACTGGGTGGGCAACCAGTTCGTCAGCGTCAAGCGTCAAGATGTAAACGCGTGGGGCTTCCTCATGCGCTTGCACAAGGGCGTGGGGCTCAATGCGGGCTGGATCCTGCTGGTGGACTCGCTCGCGGGCGCAATGATTTTCCTCTCGATCACGGGCGTATTGCTCTGGACCAAGATGCGCGGTTCGCGCCTTGCGATGGCGGGGCTGGTGGGAACTTCGACGGCGCTAGCCGTTCTGTTCACCCTTCAGTCTTTGTAAGTGCATGCTCCGCAGCCCATGACCGGCTGCGGGACTTCTGTAGCCCGGTTTCTCCGGGCTTCTTTTTTGTTTCGTTCAACTTCGCAAGCCTTACAAATCTTTACTGCATGAACACTTGTCATTGCAAATGATAATAATTATCATTTGATACTTAGCCAGCCGCGTACTTTCGCTTGCCAGCCAGCATTTCAATCAAGGAGGAAGCATGCTGCGCAAGAAGACGCTGGCAATGGCGCTCGCGGCCGCATGGGGGATACAACCCGCGGCGTGGGCTGCAGAAGAACAGAAACAGAACTCACAGGAGTCGCCGGAAGCGATGCTGGAGGAGGTGACTGTCAACGTCGCCCCGGCCATCGACTTGCCGAGCGAAGCCACCGGCTCCTATACCGTGCGCGGCTCGTCGGCCGCTACCGGGCTTGACCTCAGTCTGCGCGAAACCCCGCAATCCATCTCGATCATTACCCAGACGCAGATGGACGACTTCCGCCTCAACAACATCAACGATGTCCTGGATAGCGTGCCCGGTATCTCCGTCGAGCGTGTGGAAACCGACCGCACTTACTATTCCGCCCGGGGTTCCGACATCACCAATTTCCAGATTGACGGCATCGGCATGCCCATGCCGTACGGGTTGGTGGACGGGGATATCGATACCGGTGTGTACGACCGCATCGAGGTCATCCGCGGCGCGAACGGTCTGATGTCCGCGACCGGCAATCCTTCCGCCACCGTCAACTTCGTGCGCAAGCGCCCCACGGCGGATTTCAATGCCGAAGTGGAGGTGTCGGCCGGTTCCTGGAACAACTATCGTTTGGAAGGCGATGTGTCCGGCGCGCTCAACGAGGCCGGGAACCTGCGCGGCCGTGCAGTGGCCATCAAGCAGGACCGCGATTCCTACCTCGACCGCAACCACCACGACAAGACCGTGCTTTACGGCATCCTTGAAGCGGATATCGGCGAAAACACGCTGCTCACCCTTGGTCATACCTACCAGGACAACAATGCGAACGGCATCATGTGGGGCGCGCTGCCCCTTATCGATGCGAGCGGCAACCGCGTCCACTACGACGCCTCCGCAAGTTCCGCGACGGACTGGTCATACTGGGATTCTCGCGACCAGCGCACCTTTGCCGAACTAACCCATGCATTCGCCAACGGCTGGGAGGTCAAGGGCATCGTCACGCACCGCCGCAACACCGAGGACGGCAAGATGTTCTTCGTTAACGGCGTCACGGTGGATAGCATGAGCGCCTTCCCCAGCAAGTACACGGTGGAGAACACCCAGTGGATCGGCGACCTGGTGGCCAAGGGCCCATTCATGCTTGGGGGGCGCGAGCATCAGGTGATCGTTGGCGCACAGTGGGCGCGTTCCGATATCGAAGCGGAGTCGCGTTACGGCACCGATTTCGGCACGCTGACTTTCAAGGAAATGCTGGCCGGCTCGCGCCCGGACAGCACTTACCCGGCCTTCTCCGGAGGCGCGGATTTCCGCGACAAGCGCCAGAGCGTATACAGCGCCGTGCATCTCAACGTGACCGACCGCCTCGACCTCATCGGCGGCGCGCGCATGACTAGCGTCAAGAGCACGGGCGAGAGCTACGGCGTGCCCCGCGAGGTGGAGCACAACGACAAGGTGACGCCTTATGCCGGCATTGTCTATGCCGTCACCGACGTGCATTCGGTCTACGCCAGCTATACCGACATCTTCAACCCGCAGTCGGAGGTGGACATCAACCGCCAGCCGCTCGCGCCACTGGAAGGCAAGAGCGTCGAGGCCGGCATCAAGAGCGAATGGCTGGGCAAGAAGCTGAATACGACCGTGGCGCTGTTCCGCAGCAAGCAGGACAACGTGGCGGAAGCAGCTGGCACCATTCCGGCCAGCTTCGATACCTACTACCGCGGCGTCAAGGCCACGACCAAGGGGCTCGAGTTCGACATTGCCGGCGAAGTGACGGACCGTCTCAAGGTGCAGGGCGGCTATTCGGCCATGTCGCTCGAGGGCGAGGACGGCGAAAGCGTCAAGACCTACGTGCCGCGCCACATGTTCACGCTCACGACCACGTACCGCGTGCCCATGATCGAGAAGCTCAAGGTCGGCATGGACGTCAAATGGCGCGGCGACATCCATCGTGAAGTGGCCGGCTTCCGCGTCGCGCAGGAGAGCTATGCGCTGGTCGACCTGATGGCGTCCTACGAGATCGACAAGCACACCACGCTCACGCTCAACGTGGATAACGTGACCGACCGCAAGTACCTCACCAGCCTGCTGTGGGACCAGAGCTTCTACGGCACCCCGCGTAGCGCCATGCTGACTTTGAACTGGAAGTATTGAGGCCGGGATGCGCGCAGGATTGGTGGTACTCCATCGCTGGCTTGGCCTGTTCATGGCGGTGTTCCTGTTCATCGCCGGCCTGACCGGTGCCGTGATCTCATGGGACCACGAACTGGACGAGTGGCTCAATCCGCAGATGTTCCACGCGAAGAGCGGGGCGGCGACTACGCTCTCTGCCCTGGAGCTGGCAGAAAAGCTGGAAGCGCAGGACCAGCGTGCAATGGTGACCTACCTGCCGCTCGCGATCGAATCTGGGCATGCGCTGGGGATGTCGGTGGGAGCCAAGCTCGATCCACAGACCGGCAAGGCTTACGCCATCGACTACAACCAGGTTGCACTCGATCCGGCCACGGCCGAGGTGCAGGGGCAGCGGATGTGGGGCGATGTGTCGCTCTCTCGCGAAAACCTGCTGCCGTTCCTCTACAAGCTGCACTACAGCCTGCACATCCCGGACGGTTTCGGGATGGAGTTGGGCGTGCTGTTCATGGGCATCGTCGGCATCGTGTGGGTGATCGACAGTTTCGTCGCGCTGTGGATTTCCTTCCCCAATCGCACGGCTTGGCGCAAATCCTTCGCTTTCCGCTGGAAACAGGGCGGCTACAAGCTGCATTTCGACCTCCACCGCTCCGGCGGCGTATGGTTGTGGGCGCTGCTGCTGACGCTGGCGGTGACGTCGGTCTCCATGAACCTGCAGTTCCAGGTGGTACGTCCGCTGGTGTCGCTTGTTTCAGAACTGTCGCCCAGCCCGTTCGCCGTGCGTGCGCCCAATCCTGCGGACGAGCCGCGCATGCCCATGATCAACCGTGCCGAAGCCATTCGTCTTGCGCAGGCCGAAGCGGCAAAACGCCAATGGACGCTGCCGGCTGGTGGAGTGTTCTACAGCGCGGAGGTCGGCATCTATGGCGTGGGCTTCTTCGAGCCCGGCAACGATCACGGCGACGGCGGTCTCGGCAATCCGTGGCTGTACTTCGACGGGCAGGATGGTCGTTTCCTCGGAGCAGTCGAGCCGGGTGTCGGTACCGCCGGCGATATCTTCATGCAGGCGCAGTTCCCGCTGCATTCCGGGCGCATTCTCGGCTTGCCGGGGCGCATCCTGGTGTCGCTGCTGGGGCTGGCCGTGGCTGTGCTGTCTGTGACCGGTATCGTCATCTGGGCGAGAAAGCGCGCCGGCCGCGCTTCAGCTGCACGCAGCCTGCAATTTGCGCCTGCCCGATAAAAATCCGGAAAACCTCGAACGATGCAAACAAGCACTTGTCCCTATGGTAATCCGGGGTGTCAACAACGCAAGAAAGGAATTCAGCAATGAAACCCAATGCGCGCGAATGGCTGCCGCTGTCGCAGCACGGCGAATGGACCGTCGAATACTGTCTGGAAGAACGTTCGGTGCGCCTGCGCCTCGGCGAAGCCAGCATGTATCTGGATCGCGAGGCTTACATGCTGTTGTGGGCCACGCTTACCGAAGGCCTGGATGCGATGGAAATGGCCGAGGACGAAGCCAGCCATATCACCGACCTCATGCTCGACGCCGGCCCGCTGGCTCGCTGGTCGCATACACGTCATTAGGGTGAACACCCTAGATTTAACCAAGGAGAGATAGAAAATGTCACGTTATACCGGTCCCCGGGTGAAAGTCATGCGCGCACTGGGCGTGGAACTGCCCGGTCTTTCGCGTAAAAGCACCGAGAACCGCCCCAATCCGCCGGGTCAGCACGGCGCTTCCGCTGCGCGTCGCCGCAAGTCCGACTACGGTCTGGCTTTGATCGAAAAACAGAAGCTGCGCTACAACTATGGCGTCAACGAGCGCCAACTGCGCAAACTCATGGTGAACGCCCGCCACACGCATGGTTCCTCGGGCTCCATCCTGCTGCAACTGCTGGAGTCGCGTCTGGATAATGCGGTTTTCCGTGCCGGCATTGCGCCTACGCTGATTGCCGCGCGTCAGTTGGTGAGTCACCGTCATCTCATGGTGAACGGCCGTATCGTGAATATTCCCTCGATGCGCTTGCGGGCTGGTGACGAAATCCAGTTACGCGACCGGTCACGCAATATTCCGATGGTCGTGGAAACCCTTGCGAACCCGGCACTGACGCGTCCCGAGTGGTTGAGCTGGGATGACCAGAAGTACATCGCAAAACTGACCCGGCTGCCCGAGGCGGACGAAGTACCGTTCCCGATCGATATCCAGCTGGTGGTGCAGTACTACGCCATGCTGGTGTAAA
>CAMLDO010000003.1 GCA_946478865.1 uncultured Methylobacillus sp. | reverse complement strand
CAATCGTCCCCACGTTCACGTGCGGCTTGGTACGCTCAAATTTGCCTTTTGCCATTCCCGATCCCTTTAACTCATCAAGTTAAAAAAATGGTGCCCATGGCGGGAATCGGACCCGCGACCTCTCCCTTACCAAGGGAGTGCTCTACCACTGAGCCACATGGGCGCTTAACTATTATTCAAACTTATCTGGAGCGGGCGACGAGGTTCGAACTCGCGACATCTTGCTTGGAAGGCAAGTGCTCTACCAGCTGAGCTACACCCGCACAACCGGCCAGAAGCCATGCAATCGACCAAACTCGGCTCCAGGACAGCTTTTGGTGGAGAGGGCTGGATTCGAACCAGCGTAGGCGTAAGCCAACAGATTTACAGTCTGCCCCCTTTAGCCACTCGGGCACCTCTCCCTGCCGAACCCATGATTATCAAGCTTTTTACGCCACTTGTCAAACCACTCTCGCTTTTGCGTGAAATGGAATGGTGCCGGATGCCGGAATCGAACTGGCGACCTTCGCATTACAAGTGCGCTGCTCTACCAACTGAGCTAATCCGGCGCGGCGGCGATTATACAGACATCCGCTTGAACAGCAAGCGCCGCCGGAAAGAAAAATTACTTCACGATCTTGAGCGACGGACGCTTGCCACCAACCGGCCCTTGCGGCGGCTGGGGCGGCTCATCCTGATCCGTCTCTTCGGTCTGCGGCTCAATTTCCTCAGGCTCGAAAAACATGCCCTGCCCGGTTTCTCGCGCAAAAATCCCCTTGACCGCAGTCACCGGGACATAGATATCGAAAGGATTGCCGCTGAATCGTGCAGAGAATGTCACTGCATCGTTGCCGATCAGCAGATCCTTGGTCGCGGAGAAGTTGATGTTGAGCACGATCTCGCCATCCTTCACATACCCGGGAGGAACCCGGGTATAGGCATCCACGGCCACCACGATATGGGGAGTGAAGCCGTTATCCAGACACCACTCGTACATGGCGCGCAGGAAATACGGCTTCGTCGAAGTAGGCTGTTGCGCCATTACTTGCGCATCGCCTTTTCGGAGGGCGTCATCGCTTCGATATAGGCCGGACGGGAGAAAATGCGCTCGGCGTACTTCAGCAGCGGCGCCGCCTGCTTGGGCAGCTCGATGCCGTAATGGCCCAGGCGCCACAGCAGCGGGGCAATCGCCACATCCAGCATGGAGAACTCCTCGCCCAGCATGTATTCCTGCTTGTTGAAGATCGGGGCGAGCTGGGTCAGGTTGTCACGCACAATCGCACGCGCCTTGTCCGCCACCTTGGGATCGTCCGATTCGATGTCGGCGATATGATCAAACAGCTGATCCTCAAAATTGTGCAGGAACAGGCGAGCGCGGGCGCGCATGACCGGATCGGCCGGCATTAGCTGGGGATGCGGGAAGCGCTCGTCAATGTACTCGTTGATGATGTTCGCTTCGTATAGCACGAGGTCACGTTCGACCAGCACCGGCACGCGATTGTAAGGGTTGATGACAGCCAGATCTTCCGGCTTGTTGGTCATGTCGACGTCGATTACCTGAAAGTCCATGCCCTTCTCGAAGAGCACAATACGGCAGCGCTGGCTGTAAGGGCAAGTCGTGCCCGAATATAAGGTCATCATAAGCTGTTGTCCGATCTCGAATAAAAGCAAAAGGGAGGCACCGGAAAACCGGCACCTCCCGTAACGTCAAAAATGCCTAGTGTACGTCTTTCCAGAATTCCTTCTTGAGCGCCAGAGCGAACAGGAACAGGATACCCAGCGCAAACAGCACCACAACGCCCAACTGGAGGCGCTTCACCTTGGCCGGCTCGGCCATGAAGGTGAGATAGTTCACCAAATCGGCCACCATCGCATCGTACTCGGCAGGGGACATCTTGCCCGGCTTCACCAGCACGAGCTCATGAGACTCCGCCTCATTGCCGTGCGCATCCTTGCCTGCGGTTACCTTCAGATGCTGTTCACCCTGAAGCTCCCACAATACATGCGGCATGCCGACATTGGGGAATACCGTATTGTTCCAGCCGGTCGGACGAGCCTCGTCCCGATAGAAGCTGCGCAAATAGGTATACAACCAGTCCGGCGTACGCGAACGCGCAATTACGGACAGGTCGGGCGGTTGCGCACCGAACCAGGCCTTGGCATCGCTGGGCTTCATACCCACTTGCATGGTTTCACCGACTTTTTCAGCGGCAAAAAGCAGGTTTGCCTTGATCTGCTCGTCGGTCAGGCCGATATCCTTGAGGCGGTTGTAGCGCATGGAAGCAGCGCCGTGGCAATTCAGGCAGTAGTTCACGAATGCCTTGGCGCCGCGTTGCAGCGAAGCTTGATTGGTAGCGCTGATCGGCGCCTTGTCCAGATGCACTTCCTCGCCGCTGGCCTGCACTGCGAGCGGCAGCAGCAGACCCAACATCAATAGCAGTTTCTTCATTATCCCGTCACCCTTTCCGGCACTGGTTTGGTCTTGTCTCTCTTGGTGTACCACGGCATCAGCGCGAAGAACAGGAAGTACACCACCGTCAACACACGCGCCACGACGGTTGCACGATCGGCACCGCCGAGTACCGGCACATTGGCACCGAACTGACCCCAGACGTTGGAAGGCTCCGTACCCAGGTAACCCAGGATCAGGAAGCTGATCACGAACGCTGTGAGCCAACCCTTGTATTGCGCGCCGCGATAGCGGATCGACTTGACCGGGCTCTTGTCCAGCCACGGCAGGGCAGCGAACACCATCACCGCCGCACCCATGGCGACGACGCCGGGGAACTGCGAATTGAACAGCGGCGGCACGGCACGCAGGATGGAGTAGTACGGAGTGAAGTACCACACCGGAGCAATGTGTGCCGGCGTCTTCAGCGGATCGGCCGGCACGAAGTTGTTGGCTTCGAGGAAGTAGCCGCCCATTTCCGGAGCGAAGAACACGATGGCGGAGAACACCATGAGGAACACCACCACGCCCACGATATCCTTCACCGTGTAATACGGGTGGAACGGAATGCCATCCAGCGGAATGCCCGTCTTGGGATCCTTGTTCTTCTTGATTTCGACACCGTCCGGATTGTTGGAACCCACTTCGTGCAGCGCGATCACGTGCGCAGCGACCAGGCCTAGCAGCACCAGCGGCAAGGCGATCACGTGGAAAGCGAAGAAGCGGTTCAGGGTGGCATCGGAGACCAGATAGTCACCGCGCAGCCACTCCGCGACATCGGGTCCGATGAAGGGGATGGTGGCGAACAGATTCACGATCACCTGGGCGCCCCAGTAGGACATCTGACCCCACGGAAGCAGGTAACCGAAGAAGGCTTCGCCCATGAGGCACAGGAATATCCCGACGCCGAACAGCCAGATCAGTTCGCGCGGATTGCGATAGGAACCGTAGAGCAGACCGCGGAACATGTGCAGGTACACGACGACAAAGAACATCGAGGCGCCCGTGGAGTGCATGTAGCGGATCAGCCAGCCCCAGGACACATCGCGCATGATGTACTCGACGGAGGCAAAGGCCAGCGTCGCATCCGGCTTGTAGTGCATGGTCAGGAAAATGCCGGTAACGATCTGCAGTACCAGCACCAGGAGCGCCAGCGAGCCGAAGTAGTACCAGAAGTTGAAGTTCTTGGGTGCGTAGTACTCGGAAAGGTGGGCCTTCCAGTTAGCGGTCAGCGGGAAGCGTTCGTCCACCCAGTTCAGCGCACAGGTCAGATATTTGTTCATGCTCAGGCCTCCTTATCCACGCCGATCAGCAGACGGGAGTCGCTGAGGTATTTGTGCGGCGGCACTTCCAGGTTGATCGGGGCAGGAGAGCCCTTGAACACACGACCTGCGAGGTCGAATTTGGAACCGTGGCAAGGGCAGAAGAAACCGCCCGGCCAGTCGCTGCCCATGCCTTCTTCACCATGCTTGAGCTTGGAGGAAGGCGAGCAACCGAGGTGGGTACAGATACCGACCAGCACCATCAGATTCGGCTTGATGGAGCGCGTGGCATTCTTGGTGTATTGCGGCTGCTGAGGCACATCCAGCTTGGGATCACTCAGCTTGTCATCGATTTTGCCCAACTGCGCCAGCATGTCATCCGTACGGTTGACGATCCATACCGGCTTGCCGCGCCATTCGACGGTAATCATCGAACCCGGCTCAATCTTGTCGATATCCACTTCCACCGGTGCACCGGCGGCCTTGGCGCGTTCGCTGGGCAACATGCTCATGACGAAAGGAGTTGCCACGGCTACCGTCGCCGCCCCTCCCGCCACCGCAGTCGCAGCAATCAGGAAGCGCCGCTTGCTGTGATCCACTTCTTGGTTAGCCATCGCAATACCTTGGAGTATTTGTAAAAGGACGAGATTGTACAGTTTTCTAAATAAAACTTAAACGGGAGAAGCAACTAAACGGGGTTGTCAATGTCGACAAAATGATGGTTGAGGCCGTATCGTTCCGCCAGATGTTCGCCGAGCGCCTGAATGCCATAACGCTCTGTTGCATGATGGCCGGCCGAGATGAAGGCAATACCAGTTTCCTGCGCCGTGTGGAACGTACGCTCCGAAACTTCGCCCGTGAGAAAGGCATCCACCTGCAGCGCCAATGCCACATCGATGTAGTCCTGTGCAGCACCCGTGCACCAAGCGATTCTATGGATGGGTTTTGATGGGTCGCCGAATATCAACGGCTGCCGCCCCAGGCGTTGCGCAATCCGCACTCCGACCTCGCCCAGAGTCCCCGGCTGATCAAGCGTACCGTACGCTACCAGCGACTGTTCCCCAGCCCACCCCTGCAAAGTGAAATCCAGCACTTGTGCCAATTGGACGTTATTGCCGAGTTCGGGATGCGCATCCAGCGGCAGGTGATAGCCGGCCAGGCTGATATCTTTTTCCAGCAGGAACTTGAGGCGCCTTTTCTTCATCCCGACGATACGCGCGTCTTCGCCCTTCCAGAAATAACCATGATGCACGAGCACCAGATCGGCATTCAGCGCGGCGGCATGTTCGAGCAATGCCATGCTTGCCGTCACCCCCGAAACCAGAATGCCGACCTCCGGCCTCCCTTCGACCTGTAGTCCGTTCGGACAGTAATCCCGGAAGCGATCTACCTGCAATAATTGTCCGGTATAATCAATCAACTCGGATAGCTTCATTGACTTTTCCCATCTGAAATTTCGTACGCTTTGCCATCCTCGGATAACCCTGATTTAAGGACTGGGGCGCATTTTAAGAATTATGAAAAAACTCTGGCTCATTTTTGCACAAAGCGTGACCGTCAGTCTCGCCGCTCTTTTTGTCCTGCAGACCTTCCGCCCCGATCTGCTGAATGGCAAGGAGCCTGAAATCACGGTCAAGCAGGTGGAGCCGGCGACAACCGCTCCCCGCCAGAACATCACTTCCTACAGCGCAGCCGCCAAGAAAGCGATGCCGTCGGTCGTCAACATCTTTACCAGCAAGGAATCGCAGGCAGAGAACTCGCCTTTCATGGACGACCCCTTGTTCCGGCACTTCTTCGGCGATCAGTTCAATGACATTCCGCAACGGGAAAACAGCCTTGGCTCCGGCGTCATCGTCACCACCGACGGCCTGATCCTGACCAATCACCACGTGATCGAAGCCGCCGATGAAATCGAGGTCGCGCTGGCGGATGGCCGCACCATACCCGCCCGCGTCGTGGGCAGCGATCCTGAAACCGACCTCGCCGTGCTTCGCGTCGACATGAAGGATCTTCCGGCGATTACGTTCGGCCATTCCGACAAGCTCAATGTTGGCGATGTCGTCCTTGCCATCGGCAATCCGTTCGGTGTCGGGCAGGCAGTCACTCAGGGGATCGTAAGCGCATTGGGCCGCAATCACCTCGGCATCAACACATTCGAGAATTTCATTCAGACCGATGCCCCCATCAATCCCGGCAATTCCGGTGGCGCGCTGGTCGATACCGAGGGCAATCTGGTGGGCATCAACAGCGCCATCTATTCCCGCAGCGGCGGCTCCATGGGCATCGGCTTTGCCATCCCGGTCAGCCTGACTCAACAGGTGATGGAGCAGATCGTTCGCCAGGGTGGCGTCACACGCGGATGGATCGGTATCGAAGCGCAGGACATCACGCCCGAACTGGCCGAATCCTTCAAGCTCAAGGAAGTGCGCGGAGCATTGATTGCCGGCGTCATGCGCGGAGGTCCGGCGGACAAGGCCGGCATCAAACCGGGAGATATTCTCATGGAGGTCAACGGCAGCCCGGTCATGGACAGCTCCGACATGCTGAACCTGATTTCCGGCCTCAAGCCGGGAGCGCCGGCCACGGTGAAGATCGTACGCAATCAGACCGAGCAGAAACTTACCGTCTCCATCGGCAAGCGCCCGCGACTTCAGGCGCGCGCCAACTAACGATCGATACTCAGCTGTAGCTTTCCGATTTGGTTCCGATCAGGCCGGCGGCCAGAATGCCGGCCTCGTACAGCAGCCATAGCGGCACTGCCAGCATGAATTGCGAGATCACGTCGGGAGGCGTCAGAATGGCCCCCGCGATGAACGCCCCCACAATTACGTAGGAGCGGATTTCCTTGAGCGTCGCGATTTCCACCATACCCATTCTCACAAGCACGACCACCGCGATAGGCACTTCGAACGCAATGCCGAAGGCCAGGAAAAGCGTCATCACGAAGTCGAGGTAATTGCCGATATCGGTCATCACCGCCACCCCTTCCGGGGCAGTGCCGGCAATAAAACCGAATACCACCGGGAACACCAGAAAATACGCAAACGCCATTCCGGCAATGAACAGCAGGGTACTGAAAATCACCATGGGAGCAGCAAAGCGCTTTTCATGCTGGTAAAGCCCGGGCGCGACAAACGCCCAGACCTGATATAGCGTGAAGGGCAGCGAAATGACGAATGCCGCCATCATCGCGACCTTCATCGGGATGAAGAAGGGCGTCGTCACGGCAGTCGCGATCATCTGCCCGCCTTGCGGCAATTTCTGGAGCAATGGATGCGCCAGCAGGGTATAGATATCGTTGGCGAACGGGAACAGACAGATGAACGTGATGATGAAGCCGGCCACGATGCGCAGCAGACGATCACGCAACTCGATCAGGTGGGAGATAAAAGTGTCGGAAGTGGAATTGATCATCGGCTTCCGGCTCTACAATCCGGATTTTCTTTCGTCAGGCGAAGTTTTCAGCTCCTGAATGACTTGCTGTGCATCCTGCTCAGTCTGACGGAACTCGTTGTTCACTTGAGATTGAACCGCATCAACCTGGTGCGTGATTTCATTCTGGATACGGCGCAGCTCGTCCGCCTTCAATTCGCGCTCGATATCGCCCTTGACCGTCGAGACATAGCGCTGCATACGGCCTGCCAGCAGTCCCAAGGTACGTGCAACCTTGGGAAGCTTTTCCGGGCCGATCACGACCAGCGCCACCACGGCGATGATCAGGATCTCGCCAAAGGAAACGTCGAACACGGCTTAGTGATGCGTCTTTTCTTTGACTTCGCCTTCGACGGTACGGCTGTTAGCGTCCTCTTCGAGCTTGGGCGTGGACTGCTCCTCGCGCATTGCATCCTTGAAGCCCTTGACCGCTCCACCCAGATCGCTGCCGACATTGCGCAGCTTCTTGGTGCCGAATATCAGCAATACCACGGCCAGTACGATCAGCCAGTGCCAGATACTGAAAGAACCCATGATTTATCTCCTCAATGCAGCAGCTTACGTCTTGGGTAACGTAGCGCCGCCTCCGAATACGTGAATATGCAGGTGAAATACTTCCTGCCCCCCGCCATGACCGGTATTGATCATCGTGCGAAAACCTGTGTCCAGCCCCTGCTCCTGCGCCAGCTTGGGAGCCAGCAACAACAAGCGTCCCAGAATATCCTTGTGGGCATCGGTACAGTCAGTCAGGCTGGCGACATGCAGCTTCGGGATAAGCATGAAGTGTACCGGAGCGATGGGACGTATATCGTGAAAAGCATATACCTCGTCGTCCTCGTACACTTTCCGGCTCGGGATTTCGCCGGCAACAATCTTGCAGAAGATACAATCGCTCATTAGATTCTCCTGTTGGACGGCATGCAAGCGCCGCAGCATTAATCCTTGGGGCGAGCAGCCTTTTCGGCCAAGCCGGAAAGGCCTTCGCGGCGCGCCAGTTCGTTCAGGATATCGTCCGGGTGCAGACCGGCATGGGCCAGCATCACCAAGGTATGAAACCAGAGGTCGGCGGTTTCATAGATGATTTTTTCCTTGTCGCCATCCTTGGCGGCGATGATGGTTTCCGCAGCCTCCTCGCCCACCTTCTTGAGGATGCTGTCCATTCCCTTGGCGTAAAGCTTGGCGACATACGAGGATTGCGGATCCGCGGACTTGCGGCTTTCCAGCATTTCGGCGAGACGGGCGAGCGTATCACTCATGGCGGTAGATCTCCTCCGGATCCTTGATGACCGGCTGATCCGTGACCCACTGCTTGCCTTCCAGCTTCTGGAAGAAGCAGCTATGGCGCCCGGTATGACAGGCAATGCCGCCGATCTGTTCCACCGTCAGCAGTACGACGTCCTCGTCGCAATCCAGCCTGATTTCCTTCACCATCTGCACGTGGCCGGATTCCTCGCCCTTGTGCCACAGCTTCTTGCGGGAGCGCGACCAGTACACTGCACGGCCGGTTTCGGCGGTCAGGCGCAACGCTTCGCGATCCATCCAGGCGAACATCAGGATGTCGTTCGAGCCAACTTCGCGCACGATAACCGGCACAAGACCGTCATGGGTCCAGTTGACCTTGTTGAGCCAGGACTCACTCATTACAAACGTACCTCAATGCCGTGGTCCGCCATGTAGTGCTTGGCTTGATCCACCGAATATTCACCGAAGTGGAAGATACTGGCAGCGAGCACCGCATCGGCGCCGCCCCGCTTCACGCCATCCACCAGATGATCCAGATTGCCCACGCCGCCCGAGGCGATGATGGGTACGTCCACCGCGTCGCTGATGGCGCGCGTCAGCTCGAGATCGAAGCCGCTCTTGGTGCCGTCGCGGTCCATGCTGGTAAGTAACAACTCACCTGCGCCTAACTCAACCATTTTTTTGGCCCACTCAACCGCATTCAATCCGGTCGGCTTGCGGCCGCCATGCGTAAAGACTTCCCAGTGGTCACCCACACGCTTGGCATCGATCGCGACGACTATGCATTGCGAGCCGAAACGGCCGGAAGCATCCGCGACCAGTTGCGGATTGACCACGGCAGCCGTGTTCATGCTGACCTTGTCGGCACCAGCGTTCAGCAGGCGGCGGACATCCTCGACCGCGCGCACGCCGCCACCGACGGTGAGGGGAATGAATACCTGGGAGGCAACCTGTTCAATAATGTGCAGGATCAGGCCGCGATTATCGGAGCTGGCTGTGATGTCGAGGAACGTAAGCTCGTCGGCGCCCTGCTCGTCATAGCGACGCGCAATTTCCACCGGATCGCCGGCATCGCGCAGCTCGACGAAATTGACGCCTTTGACGACACGTCCATCCGTGACGTCGAGACAAGGAATAATGCGCTTGGCGAGGCTCATCAGACACTCAGCTCGTCCGCCAGCTTTTGCGCGGCGGCGAAATTGAGCGTGCCTTCGTAGATAGCGCGGCCGGTAATGGCACCCATGATGCCTTCGCCTTCGACGGCGCAGAGTCGCTTCACGTCTTCCAGGTTGGTGATGCCGCCGCTCGCGATAACCGGAATCTTGAGGCCTTGTGCCAGTGCAACCGTCGCTTCGATATTGACGCCGGTCAACATGCCGTCGCGGCCGATATCGGTATAGACCACGGCTTCCACGCCGTAATCCTCAAACTTGCGGGCAAGGTCGAGCACGTCGTGGCCGGTCAGCTTGGACCAGCCGTCCACGGCGACCTTACCGTCCTTGGCGTCGAGGCCGACAATGATGTGACCCGGGAATGCATCGCAGGCCTCGTGCAGGAACCCTGGGTTCTTGACCGCAGCGGTACCGATGATGATGTAGCTGATGCCATCATCCAGATAGCGCTCTATGGTCTCCAGATCGCGGATACCGCCACCCAGCTGGATGGGCAGGTCGCCACCGACTTCCTTGACGATGGCCTTGATCGCATCCTCGTTGACCGGCTTGCCGGCGAACGCGCCATTGAGGTCCACCAGATGCAGCCGCTGAGCACCTTGATCCACCCAGTGCCGCGCCATGGCGGCAGGGTCTTCGGAGAACACTGTGGCATCTTCCATGAGGCCTTGTTTCAGGCGCACGCAGTGGCCGTCTTTGAGATCAATCGCGGGAATAATCAGCATGATGAGTTAGGCAAGTAAATCAGGGACGACCGTCCCAATTGACGAAGTTGAACAGTAATGACAATCCGGCCTGTTGGCTCTTTTCCGGGTGGAATTGTACGGCAAAAATATTATCGCGCCCGACCGCACTGGTAAAGCGGAACGGGTATTCGGTGTAGGCCGTTTCCAGGCCGGCATCTTCGGGCTCGACATAATAGCTGTGCACGAAGTAGAAACGGGCATCCTTGGCGATGCCCTTCCACATCGGGTGATCACAAGTCTGGTGCACCTCGTTCCAGCCCATGTGCGGTACCTTGAGCTTGTTGCCGGCGACATCGACCATACGAGCCTGCGGGAAGCGCTTCACCTTGCCTGCCAGAATGCCGAGGCCGTCAACGTCACCTTCCTCGCTGTGCTCGAACAGCAGTTGCAGGCCGATGCAGATTCCGAGAAAAGGCTTGCTCGCGGCAGCTTCGTGCACAGCGCGGCGCAAGTCGCGGCTATCGAGCTCGCGCACGCAGTCAGGCATGGCACCCTGTCCGGGAAACACCACGCGCTCGGCGGCGAGAATCTGGGCGGGATCGCTGGTCACAACGATCGAACGGTCTGGCGCAACATGTTCGAGCGCCTTTGCGACCGAACGCAGGTTGCCCATACCGTAATCGATTACTGCAATATCAGTCATGATGGATAGCTGTCAGCGTCAGCGTTCAGAAAAATGTGTTTCGGGGCGTTGCCGGGCAAGAAAGCGTCAGAGCGTTCCCTTGGTCGACGGCATGACACCGGCCATGCGCGGATCATGCTCCACAGCAGCGCGCAATGCGCGACCGAATGCCTTGAACACCGTTTCCGCCTGGTGATGCGCATTATCGCCGCGCAGATTGTCGATATGCAGCGTCACCAGAGCGTGATTGACAAAGCCCTGGAAGAATTCGTGGAACAGATCCACATCGAAATCGCCGATGCGCGCACGCGTGAATTCCACGTCGAACTCGAGACCGGGGCGGCCAGAGACATCCAGCACTACACGCGACAATGCTTCATCCAGCGGAACATAGGCGTGAGCGTACCGGCGGATGCCTTTCTTGTCGCCGATAGCTTTGGCGAAGGCTTGACCCAGCGTGATGCCGATGTCTTCCACCGTGTGGTGCGCGTCGATATGCAAGTCGCCCTTGGCCTGGATAGCGATATCCATCATGCCATGACGTGCGATCTGGTCGAGCATGTGGTCGAGGAACGGGAGGCCGGTAGAGAACTCGGAAACGCCGGTTCCGTCGAGATTCAACGAGACGGAAATCTGCGTTTCCAGGGTATTACGGCTGACTTGGGCGGTTCGCATAGGTAAGTCGCTGAAAAATGAGCTTATTCTAACTTAAAAACGTTGTGCTAATTCAGAATCTCGCGCAATGCTGCTACCAGCAGCTCGCATTGTGCATCGGTACCGATCGTAATACGCATGTAGGGAGCGATACGTGCCGGGTTTTTGAAATGGCGCACGATGATGCTGCGCTCGCGCAAGGCGGCGGTCAATTCGGCGCCATCGCGCGTCGCATGGCGCGCGAAGATGAAGTTCGCGCCGGAAGGCAGCACGCTGAAATCGAGCTTTTCGAGATCGGCAACCAGCTTTTCGCGCGACGCGATCACTTGCTGACGAGTCTGCTCGAAGTAGGCAAGATCTTCCATCGCGGCGGTCGCACCCGCTTGGGCGAAACGATCCAGCGGGTAGGAATTGAAGCTGTCTTTGACGCGCACCAGCGCCTCGATCAGATCGAGGTGACCGATCGCATATCCGACACGCAGACCCGCCAGCGAGCGCGCCTTGGACAGTGTGTGCACTACGAGAAGCTGCGGATATTGCTTCACCAGCGGCACGGCAGATTCGCCGCCGAAATCGATATAGGCTTCGTCGATCACCACCACCGAATCCCGATTGGCTTGCAGTAGGCGCTCGATCTCGCTCAATCCCAGCAATCGGCCTGTGGGCGCATTGGGATTGGGGAAGATGATGCCGCCATTGGGACGCAGATAATCATCGATATTGATCTCGAACGAATCAGTCAGAGGAACGATCTCGCTGGCAATGTCGTAGAGCGAGGCGTATACCGGATAAAAGCTGTAGGTAACATCCGGGAACAGGATGGGACGCTCATGCTTGAGCAATGCCTGGAAAACATGCGCCAGTACCTCGTCGGACCCGTTCCCGACAAACACCTGATCCGGCGTCACTCCGTGGCAGTCCGCGATGGCAGCGCGCAGCCGGTCGGAATTGGGGTCGGGATAAAGCCGCAGTGCATCGCCCGCTTCCGCCTGCAGCGCCTCCAGTACCTTGGGGCTGGGCCCGTAAGGGTTCTCGTTGGTGTTGAGTTTCACCAGATTGGCGAGTTTGGGCTGCTCGCCCGGCACATAGGGCGTCAGCCGCTTGACGGTTTCGCTCCAGAATTTGCTCATAAGCGTTTACTTCAGTCGGTATTCCGCGGAACGCGCGTGTGCTTGCAGACCTTCGCCGTAGGCGAGAGTACCCGCGATCTTGCCCAGTGTTTGCGCACCGGCTTCCGATACCATGATCAGGCTGGAACGCTTCTGGAAGTCGTACACGCCCAGCGGCGACGAGAAGCGCGCGGTACGCGAGGTCGGCAGCACGTGATTGGGGCCGGCGCAGTAATCGCCCAGCGATTCACAGGTCTGGCGCCCCATGAAAATGGCACCCGCGTGTTTGATCTTCCTGGTCAATGCAATCGGGTCTTCGACCGACAGCTCCAAGTGCTCCGGGGAAATGTAGTTGGCGATTTCCGCTGCCTCATCGAGGTCGCGCACCTGAATCAGCGCGCCACGATTTTCCAGCGAAGTGCGGATGATTTCCGCGCGCGGCATTTCCTGAATCAGCTTGTCGATGCTGGCCTGCACGCGATCGAGGAACTCGGCATCCGGCGACAGCAGGATAGCCTGCGCCAGCTCGTCGTGCTCGGCCTGCGAGAACAGGTCCATCGCCACCCAGTCCGGATCGGTCTTGCCGTCGCAGATCACCAGGATTTCGGACGGCCCCGCGACCATGTCGATACCCACCACGCCGAACACACGACGCTTGGCTGCCGCAACGTAGGCATTGCCGGGGCCGACGATCTTGTCCACCTGCGGCACAGTCTCGGTACCATAGGCGAGCGCGCCCACGGCTTGCGCACCGCCAACACAGAATACGCGATCAACCCCGCAAACCGCAGCAGCAGCCAGCACCAATGGATTCTTCTCACCACCTGGCGTCGGAACGACCATGATGAGCTCCTGCACGCCCGCCACCTTGGCCGGAATCGCATTCATGAGTACGGAAGAAGGATAGGCGGCCTTGCCGCCCGGCACGTACAAGCCCACACGATCCAGCGCCGTGACCTGCTGACCCAGCATGGTGCCGTCTGCTTCGGTATAGCTCCAGGAGCTCATGAGCTGCTTTTCGTGATACACGCGCACCCGCTCCGCCGCTTGCTTGAGAGCTTCGCGCTGCGCGTCAGGAAGGCTGCCGAGCGCCTCCGCAAGACGAGCTTGAGGCAGTTCGAGATCGCTCATGCTCTCCGCAGTGAGGCGGTCGAAACGTTGCGTATATTCCAGCACTGCGGCATCGCCCCGGGTCTTTACATCATGAAGGATACCGGCAACCACGGCATCGATCTTGTCGTCCTGTGCGCCTTCGAATGCCAGCAACTGCTTGAGCGAGGCATCGAAAGTGGAGTCGGTCGTCGAATAGCGTCTGATTTTCAGCATGTTACTTTCCTGAGGTAACGGCACCGGCAAAGGCGTCAATGATAGGCTGGATTTGCGCGCGCTTCAGCTTGAGCGAAGCCTGGTTAATGACCAGGCGCGAGCTGATCGGCATGATTTCCTCGACCGCGACGAGATGGTTGGCGCGCAACGTGCCGCCTGTGCTGACGAGGTCCACGATGGCATCTGCCAATCCGACCAGAGGCGCCAGTTCCATCGAGCCATAGAGTTTGATGAGGTCGACGTGCATGCCCTTGCCCGCGAAATGTTCCCGCGCGACCTTGGTGTACTTGGTCGCCACCTTGAGGCGCGCGCCCGGCTTGGCTGCGGCAGCGTAATCGAAACCCTCGCGTACCGCGACCATCATTCGGCACTTGGCGATCTGCAAATCCAGCGGCTGATAAAGGCCGACGCCCCCATGCTCGTACAGCACATCCTTGCCGGCGATGCCCAAGTCCGCGCCGCCGTTCTCGACATAGGTCGGCACATCGCTGGCACGCACGATGATAAGTCGCACGTCCTCACGGTTAGTGGAAATGATCAGCTTGCGCGAGGATTCAGGATCCTCGGCCGGAACAATGCCGGCCGCCTGCAGCAGCGGAACGGTTTCCTCGAAAATGCGCCCCTTGGAGAGGGCAATGGTAATTTGACTCATTTTTCTCTTCTGACCCTGGCGCCGAGTTGCGACAGCTTCTGTTCGAGGTGTTCGTAACCGCGATCTAGATGATAGATACGTTCGATGGTGGTCTCGCCTTCGGCAACCAGGCCCGCAAGCACCAAACCGGCGGAGGCGCGCAAATCGGTCGCCATCACGGTGGCGCCTTCCAGTTTCGCCACGCCACGCACCATCGCGGTGTTACCGTCGATCTGGATGTCCGCGCCCAGGCGCTGCAATTCCACCGCGTGCATGAAGCGGTTCTCGAAAATAGTCTCGCGGATCACGGCCGCACCCTCGGCGACGGTGTTGATCGCCATGAATTGCGCTTGCATGTCAGTCGGGAACGCCGGATACGGTGCGGTACGAATTGACACCGCGGTGAGTTTCTTCGGCGCGCGCAGCGTAATGGCCTCGAATTGCGGCGACTTTTCGCCAGTGATGTCGCAGCCCGCGTCCATGAGCTTGTCGACAACCGCGTCCAGGTAACCCATCGACGTACCCTCGAGGCGAATCTCGCCACCCGTGACTGCGGCCGCGCATAAATAGGTACCGGTTTCGATGCGGTCCGGCATGATGCGATGCGTCGCGCCGTGCAGGCGTTCCACGCCCTGGATGCGAATCACGTCGGTACCCGCGCCGCTGATGCGCGCGCCCATGGAGACCAGGCACTGCGCAAGATCGACCACTTCCGGCTCACGCGCGGCGTTTTCGATCACGGTTTCACCATCGGCGAGGCAGGCCGCCATCATGAGGTTCTCGGTGCCGGTCACAGTCACCATATCGGTGAACAGGCGCGCACCCTTGAGGCGGCTGACCTTGGCGTTGACGTAGCCGTGCTCCACCTTGACCTCGGCGCCCATCGACTGCAGGCCCTTGATGTGCTGGTCCACCGGCCGCGCACCAATCGCGCAACCACCCGGCAGACTCACGTGCGCTTCGCCGCAGCGCGCAACGAGCGGTCCGAGTACCAGGATCGCGGCTCGCATGGTTTTCACCATTTCATACGGCGCGGTAGGGTTGTTGAGATCGGAAGCATCCAGCGTCACGGTATCGCCAGACTGCTCGACCTTGACCCCCATCTGCACCAGCAGGCGCAGCATGGTCTGGATATCGTTAAGATCGGGCACGTTGGTCAGCGTCAGCGGCTCGCGCGTCAGCAGCGCCGCACACAGAATGGGCAACGCGGCATTCTTGGCGCCGGAAATACGTACTTCCCCTTTGAGCGGCTGACCGCCCTGGATCACTAATTTGTCCATAGCCTACCGGCTTCCGTCCCTGATCTTGTCGTTATCGCTTTGTTAAATGTTTATGCAGCTTGCGGCAGCATCTTTTGCAGTTCGCCGCTCTGGTACAGCTCGCGCATGATGTCCGCGCCACCGACAAAATCGCCGTTGATGTACAGCTGCGGAATCGTGGGCCAGTTGGCGTAAGCCTTGATCCCCTCGCGGATTTCCGGATCGGCCAGCACGTCTACTGCAACGTAATTCTGCACGCCGCAGGCCTTGAGGATTTGTGCAGCCACGCCAGAGAAACCGCACTGCGGAAACTGTGGCGTGCCCTTCATGTACAGTACTACTGGGTTGGCAGTGACTTGCGTGCGAATTTTTTCCTGAACGTCCATCGATGACTCCAAATTAACCATTGATCGCCGCCCAAGCCTCGGGCGTAAAGGTGCGCAACGAAAGCGCATGAATTTCCTGCCGCATGCGGTCGCCCAGCGCGCGGTAAACCAGCTGGTGCTGCTGCACCATGTTCTTGCCGGCAAACTCGGGGCTCACGACCACCGCTTCGAAATGCTGACCATCCTCGCCGCGCACTTCCACGAACTCGCAGGGCAGTCCCTGCGCGATGTAATTTCTGACCTGATCCGAACTCAACATAGCGTTTTTCCCGTCGCTCTCACCCGCGCAATTTGTAACCGCTCTTGAGCAAGCGCAAAGTGAGCCATGATAAGGCCAAAAAGCTTACTCCCACAACGGTCAGACTGATTTCCGGAGCAATATCGCCCTGGCCAAAAAAGCCATGGCGGAATCCGTCGATCATGTAGAAGAAAGGATTCAGGTGCGACACTTTTTGCCAGAAAGGCGGCAGCGAATGAATCGAATAAAACACCCCTGAAAGGAAGGACAAAGGCATGATGATGAAGTTCTGGAATGCGGCCATCTGGTCGAATTTCTCCGACCAGATACCGGCAATGATACCCAATGTGCCCAGCAGGCCTCCGCCCAGCACGGCAAAAGCCAATATCAGCAGCGGCTGCGCCACCGGCAGATCGACGAAGAATAGCGCGACGAGCCACACGCAGGCGCCGACCACGAGCCCGCGAATGATCGCTGCCAGCAGGAAGGCCATGAAAAATTCCCGGTAGGACAGCGGCGTCAGCAGCAGAAATACGATGTTGCCCATCACCTTGGACTGGATGAGGCTGGACGAGCTGTTGGCGAACGCATTCTGCAGCAGCGACATCATCATGAGGCCGGGGATCAGGAAGGCGGTATAGCTCACGCCCTCATACACCTGCACATGCGATTCCAGCACATGCGAGAAAATCAGCAGGTAAAGCAGCGCGGTAATGACGGGCGCGGCCACGGTCTGGAAGCTCACCTTCCAGAAGCGCAGGATTTCCTTCTTGAACAGTGTCCACATGCCGGTCATTGCCGCACGATCTCCATGAACACGTCTTCCAGGTCGACTTCGACCACTTCCATGTCCTCGACCTTGATGCCGGCATTGCGCAGTTCAGAGAGCACAAATTCGATCTGGGCGACATCGGCCACGGCAAACGTCGTATGCTCGCCGTCCTGAGCCTTGACCAACGACGCGAGCGAAGGCGGAATGACCGCAGCGGCGAAACGTACACGGATATTCTTTCCCTGCACGCGATTGAGCAGGTTGTGCGTGCTGTCGAGCGCAACGATCTTGCCCTGCTTAAGCATCGCCACACGCGAGCACAGCGTTTCCGCCTCTTCCAGATAGTGCGTGGTCAGAATGATGGTGTGGCCTTCGCGATTGAGACGCTGGATGAACTGCCACATCATCTGGCGCAACTCGACATCCACGCCAGCAGTCGGTTCGTCGAGCACAACCACGGGCGGCTTGTGCGCCAGCGCCTGCGCGATCAGTGCGCGGCGCTTCATCCCGCCCGAAAGGCGCCGCATGTTGGTGTGCGCCTTGTCGGTGAGTCCCAGCCCTTCGATCACCTCGTCCACCCAGGCATCATTCTCGCGCCCGAGCCCGAAATAACCGGCCTGAAAGCGCAGCATCTCGCGCACATTGAAGAAGGGATCGAACACCAGTTCCTGCGGGACCACTCCAAGCAGGCGCCGCGCCTGCTGATAATCGTTCACCACATCATGGCCCATGACCCGCAATGTGCCGCTGGTTGGGCGCAGCAGTCCGGCCAGCAGACTGATCAGCGTGGACTTGCCCGCGCCATTAGGACCCAACAGTGCAAAAAACTCACCCTGCTCGATAGTCAAATCGACACCCTTCAGCGCTTCGAAAGCGCCGAATGATTTATGGACCTGATCGATCTGGATCGCGGGAATCATGGAAATAAAAAAGCACCAAGGCGCCAAGCGCCTCAGTGATGGTGTTGGGGGATGATGTCGAGGACGCCGTATAGCGTCGCAATGCTAACGAGGTTAGGCGGCACGTTGACGAACACCAGACTGGTGTTGCGGCTGTGCGCCTGGCGCAGCCATTCAAACATCAGGCTGACAGCGGTGGAGTCCACTTCCGACACGCCGGAGAGGTCGATCTCCATGTTGTCGGAAGTGAAGGCCGAAGTACTTTCGCTCAGCAGCGCATCGACGTTTTCCAGCGTCATCGCCCCGCTGATGCGCAGCTTATTGCCTTGTGCTTCGATGAACGGCACTTAGCCCTGCTTTCTGTCGGCCGCCGCAGAGACCGAACCCTGCTTGTTCTTCTCGGCCAGCCGCTGGATGAGGCCGTCCATGCCGGACTGGCGCACTTCGGTCGAGAACTGGCCGCGATAGTTGGTAACCAGGCTTACACCCTCGATCACTACGTCGTACACCTTCCAGCCGTCATCCTTCTTGACCAGACTGTAGTCGATAGGCAGCGGCTGGCTGCCGGGCTGTATGATTTGTGTACGGACCGTCACTTCGGTATCGCTCGGCTGGCCGCGGAACGGCTTGTACTCGATGGTCTGGTTACGGTACTTGGTCAGCGCAGAAGCATAGGTACGGATCAGCAAGGAGCGGAATTCGGTGATGAACTGCTGCTGCTGTTCCTTGGTCGCACGACTCCAGTGCTTGCCCAGCACCATGCGCGACATGCGCTCGAAATCGAAATGCGGCAGGATCTTTTCCTCGGCCAGCGAAGTAATCTTGCGCATGTCGCCGCTCTGGATGTCCTTGTCCTTCTTGATGATGTCCAGCACATCGGTCGCGGTAGCCTTCACCAGCGCATCCGGAGCCATGTCATTGGCCGCGGCCACGCCCACCAGCATCGTCGCTGCAATACCGGCCACCAGGTTGATCAGGAATTTCATTGAGCTGTCTCCGTGTCTTTTTTCTCGCCGCCTTCGGATGCCTTGTTGTAGAGGAACTGGCTGATCATCTTTTCCAGAACCACCGCATCCTGCGTGTGCGCGATTTTATCACCATTCTTGAGCGCCGCTTCCTCGCCGCCCGCATCGAGGCCAATATACTGCTCGCCTAACAGGCCCGAGGTGTAGATGCTCGCGAAGGTGTCCTTGGGGAAGTTGTAGTGCGTGTCTATCTTGAGAGTAACCAGCGCCTCAAAGGTTTCATTGTCGAACCGGATGTTATCCACGCGGCCGACCACCACGCCCGCGCTCTTGACCGGCGCGCGCGCCTTGAGGCCACCGATGTTCTCGAAAGCAGCGGTGACAGTATAGGTGTCGCCGATCTGGTCGGAAGTCAGGTTACCGACCTTCATGGCCAGACCGATCAGCGCTGCGACGCCTGCCGCGACGAAGATACCCACCCATAAATCCAACGTAGTTCTATCCATTATTCACTTCTCCTCAAACGCTGATCATGAACGAGGTCAGCACAAAATCCAGCCCCAGCACCGCCAGCGATGAATTCACCACAGTCCGGGTGGTCGCGCGGCTCACGCCTTCCGCAGTCGGAGGCGCATCATATCCCTCGAACAACGCAACGATCGTGCAGGCTACGCCAAAAACGAAACTCTTGATCACGCCGTTGACGATATCCTCGCGAAAATCCACGCTCGCCTGCATTTGCGACCAGAAAGCGCCGTTGTCGATACCCAGCAGCGGCACGGCTACCAGATAGCCGCCAAACACGCCCATCATCGAAAACATGGCCGCCAGCAGCGGCATCGAAATGACCCCGGCCCAGAAGCGCGGTGCGACAACGCGCGCGATCGGGTTGACCGCCATCATTTCCATCGCGGAAAGTTGTTCCGTCGTTTTCATCAAGCCGATTTCGGCAGTGATCGCAGTTCCCGCACGGCCCGCAAACAGCAGCGCCGTCACGACCGGACCGAGCTCGCGCACCAGCGACAGCGCGACGAGCACGCCAATAGCCTCGGAAGAACCATACTTCTGCAAGGTGTTGTACCCCTGAAGGCCCAGCACCATGCCGACGAACAGCGCCGACACCAAAATGATGATCAGCGACAGCACGCCGGTGAAATACATTTCCCGGATCGTCAGCCCGAAGCGTCGCCAGCTTTCGCCCGACAGCTTGAGCGTATACAGGAAGAAGCGCGTGGCGGAACCCAGGCGCCAGATACGATCGATCACGCGGTGACCGATGCCGCGCAATGTTTTGGTCAATCGATCAAACATGGGCGCCTCGCAACATGTCTTGGCGATAATCAGGCGCAGCATAGTGGAACGGTACCGGACCGTCGGCTTCGCCGTGCACAAACTGATGCACAAACGGCATTTCGGAAGCGCGGAGCTCCTCCGGCGTGCCTTCGGCCACCACGACACCGGCGGAAACGAAATAGACGTAATCCACAAACGAGAAGGCTTCGTGCACATCGTGCGTGACCACGATGGAGGTCGCACCCAGCGCATCGTTGAGGCTGCGGATCAGGTTGACGATGACGCCCATCGAAATCGGGTCGAGACCCGCGAATGGCTCGTCGTACATGATGAGACAGGGATCGAGCGCCACCGCCCGCGCGAGGGCGACACGGCGCGCCATGCCGCCGGACAGCTCGGACGGCATCAGGTCGCGCGCACCGCGCAGGCCGACCGCGTTGAGCTTCATGAGTACCAGATCGCGGATGATGGATTCGGGCAGATCAGTGTGCTCGCGCATCGGGAAGGCGACGTTGTCGTACACCGAGAGGTCAGTAAACAGCGCGCCGAACTGAAACAGCATGCCCATCTTGCGGCGCAGCGCATAAATACCGGAGCGGTCCTGTTCGTGCACCACTTTGCCATCGACGCGCACCTGTCCCTGGGTGGGCTTGAGTTGGCCGCCGATCAGCCGCAGCAAGGTAGTCTTGCCCGAGCCGGAGCCTCCCATGATCGCCACCACCTTGCCGCGCGGGAATTTCATATTGATTCCCTTGTGCAGCTGACGGTTGTTGTACGAGAACGAAAGATTGTCGATTTCGACGATATTGTCAGTCATAAGCGGGGCATTCTAATGCAAATCAGAATGCCGCGCTAACGCTGAGGTAGGGTGCATAGGTTTTTTGCAACAGCTTAAAGCTCGCCGTAGGAATGCAGGCCGGACAGGAACATATTGACGCCGAGGAAGGCGAAGGTCGTCACCAGCAGGCCGATGAGCGCCCACCAGGCGAGGACCGGACCGCGCAGACCCTTCACGAGCCGCAAGTGTAGCCACGCCGCGTAGTTAAGCCAAACGATAAGCGCCCAGGTTTCCTTCGGATCCCAAGACCAGTAGCCGCCCCAGGCTTCCGCTGCCCACATCGCGCCGAGGATGGTAGCGATGGTGAAGAACGCGAAACCGACCGCGATGGATTTGTACATGAGGTCGTCCAGCACTTCCAGCTTGGGCAGGCGGGTCGCGAAAATGCCGCGCTCGGCGAGCAGATAGGCGCCGCCTACCATGGCTGCGAGCGAGAACGAACCGTAACCGATGAAATTAGCGGGCACGTGGATCTTCATCCAGTAAGACTGCAGCGCCGGCACCAGCGGCTGGATCGCATGGGCTTCGCGATCAAAGGTGTACCACAGGATGAAACCGACGGCAGCACTCACCACCAGCAGCACGAAGGCACCGAGTTGGCGTGTATCGTAGAGCTTCTCGTAATAAAGATAGATGAGCGCCGTGATGAGGCAGAACAGCACGAACACTTCATACAGGTTGCTGATCGGGATATGACCGACATCCGGCGCAATCAGATAGGACTCGTACCAGCGCACCATCAGGCCGATGAAACCCATGAGCACCGCCGACCAGGTTAGCGCGGAGGCGACTTTGCCGGCGAATTCGGCTCGCGCCAGCAGCGCCAGCCAATAGGCCGCCGTCGCCAGCACGAACAGCACATTCATCCACATGATCGCGGATTGGCTGGAAAGCAGGAATTTGAGGAAGAACGCCTGTTCCGCGCGGGCCAGCTCGCCATGGTACTGGCTGATGCCGAACAGGCTGAATACGCCAATGCCGACGATCAGCAGGCGCATCGGCTTGAAGAACCAGCCCAGCCAGCTGAAGCCAGCGACGGCCGCGAAAAGGAAACTCTTCTCGTACACGTCCATGTAATCCGCGTATTGGCTGTAGGCGAATATCGCGCCCGCCAGCAATACCAGCGAAAACATCCAATCCCCGAGAGTCAGGCGCTTCAGGAAAGGCTGAGGCGCGTCATTCGTCAGTATCGATTCCATTGTTATCCCTTGAACATCGCTTGCAGTTGTTCGTCGTGGCGCACGTATTCGTTCTCGAAATCGCGGTTCTTGCGATTGGACGACATCGCGAACAGCACGCGCTGCGACTCCGGTTTGACCAGCAGCCAGATACGGCGTTCACGCAGGTAGATCATCGCAAAGATACCCAGCACCAGCAGCACCGATCCGCCGTACACCAGATTCTTGCCGGGAGAGCGTGTCAGCTGGAAACCGCTCGCCTGCTGCTGTTCGAAACCGCTCAGCTCGAGATAGAACGGCGTGCCGTAGAAGAAGATATCACTCATCGAGTTGAGCGCCTCATGCACGAACTGCTGCGTCGTCTCGTCCGTCTGGGGAGCAGCCAGCCCGGCGCGTTCGCGGCTCAGCACCAGCCCTTCGAATGCAGCATTGCCAATAATCTTGAGATAGGTCATGGCCGCTTTTTCGCGCTCAGCTTCGGGGACCGACTCCTCAATCAGCTTGGCCACAGCAGTGTAGCCGCCGGCCGCAAACGCCTGCAGCAGACGCGCGGTACTGCTTTCAAACTTCGCCACCAGATCGGCATTCGCATTCTGCCCTTCCAGCGCCTTGCCGGACATGCGCTTCGCAATTTCGCCAGCCATCGCGGGGTCGAACATGATGCCGCGCAGGCGCATGAAATCCCCGAGCGAGTTCTCGCTATCCGCGGGAATGCGCAGATAATTGAAATCCTCGCTCTGGGTAGCACGCATGCCCGAGACGAAATACGGGCGACCGCCTATCGTGAGCGGCTGCATGTAGTTGAGGTATTCGCGTGCCTGACCCTGCGCATCGCGCACCTTGAAGGTCACGCTGGGACCGACGTTCTGCGGGCTACCCTTGCCGTCAGCACTCAGGTTGAGCACATTGAACATCCGGAAATCGTCCAGCTCGACGGTGAGCGCACTATCGCCTTCGCCCTGTGTCAAGTTCTCGAACACGCGCCCCTGAATCTTGCCGGGCTCATGCCCAGCTCCACGCAATGCCCATACATTGAAATCCAAACGCGAACCGCCGTCCTGGAAGTCGGACTGGTAAATCGCGATGCCCTTGTAAATCAGCGGATGGTTGACGCGGATAGTAGCCTTGAGCGGCTCCTTGAGGTCCGGATCGCGAATCTCGACATCGCTCTCGAAGGACTTGGGCTGGCCGGTGGCATAGTGCTCGATACGGAAATCCTTGAGGATCACTGCAAACGGCAATTCCTGCACCAGGTAGCCATCGCGAATGCGCATGAAGGCGACATTTCCGGCAGCTCCTTCCGGGAGGGTCATGTTGGCGCGGAAAGACAGGTTCGCGGGAGACAGGCGGCTTTTTGCGGGAACCTCAGTCTCCGGAATATCACGTGTCTCCACCGCCTTGTATCCAAGCAGTTCCTGCACCTTGAGCGGCACATTGCCGTCCATAAGGCCGCCGATGCAGATCACCACGATGGCCGCATGCGTGAAGATGTAGCCGAGACGCTGGTAGCTGCCGGCCTTGGCAGCGAGCATGGTGCCGCCGCCAGCCTGGGGTACCGTGCGATAACGGAAACCACGCGCGGTCAGAAAAGCGCCCAGGCGCTTCAAAGTCTCGTCGGCACTGCCGCTGTATGCATATTCATTCTTGTGACTGAAAGCCCGCAGGGATTTTTCCGTTGCATGCTCGCGGTAGGTGCGCAGCTCGTGCAGCATCGTCGGCGTATTGCGGTAGATGCACAGGCTGGTCGAAAGCACCAGAAACACCAGGATCACGAGAAACCATGCCGCGTGATAAACGTCGTACAGCCCCAGCATTTCGAACATGCCGAACCAGAACTGGCCAAATTGCACCACGTAATTGGGATAGGGCTCGTTCTGCTTGAGCACGGTGCCGATGATGGACGCGATGCCCAGTATCGTAAGCAGGGCGATCGCAAAGCGCATCGAGCTCAGCAGCTCATAGAGCGCGCGGGACTTAGAGAGATTAGGGTTTTTCACTGGTTTCAAATAACTTGGGGGCGAGAAACGCCCCCAGTTAACGCATAAGTCGTGAAAAGGATTACTTCAGACCTTGAATGTAATCGGCGACGGCTGCGATATCCGCATCGCTCAACTTGGCCGCGATACTGCGCATCATGGCCGCGCCATCGTTCTCGCGCTCGCCGGAGCGGAACGTCTTCAATTGGTTGGTCGTGTATTCTGCATGCTGGCCTGCCAGTCGCGGAAACAGCACGGGAATGCCGGAGCCCGTCGCACCGTGACAGCTTGCACAGGCCGGGATACCCTTGCTCGGGACGCCGCCGCGATACAGCTTCTCGCCCAGCGAGCCGGCACCGTTGGTCTTGGCCGATCCGCCATTCGGCTTTTGCGAACCGAAATAGGCGCCGAGGTTCGCCATGTCTTCATCCGTCAGGTTAGCCACCATGCCGGACATCACCGCATTCTTGCGCTCGCCCGATTTGAAGTTCTTGAGCTGCTTGGTGATGTATTCCGGATGTTGTCCGGCCAGCTTGGGATTCATCGTGATGACGCTATTGCCATCTGCACCGTGGCAGGCCACGCATACCGTCGTTGCGATGGTCGTGCCCTTGGCAGCATCGCCGGCGGCCTGCACACCGGTCGCACCCATCAGACCGGCAGCCAGCGCGGCAATTACTCGGAAACTCATGGAAAACTCCTTGAACTCTTTTGGATATGTGGCGGCCATGGGCCGGAATCGCAGCATTTTATCCAAAATCAGGATATCGTGATAGCATTTTGCCTCTCCCCGAAAGTCCGATATGCCGCTGTTCCAGAACGCCGAATTCTTCATTTCCGCCCACCACTTGCGCGACCTTCCGCCGGCCACCGGTATCGAAATCGCTTTTGCGGGGCGTTCCAACGCGGGCAAATCCAGTGCGATCAACACGCTCGCCAACCATAATCGCCTGGCCTTCGTGAGCAAACAACCGGGTCGCACGCAACTGATCAACTTCTTCAGCCTCGGCGGCGACCGCTATCTGGTCGACCTCCCCGGCTATGGCTATGCCAAGGTGCCGGAGGAAATGCGCAAGCATTGGCAGCTCGTGCTCTCCGCCTATCTTTCGCAGCGCATGAGCCTGCACGGCCTCGTGCTGGTCATGGATTCCCGCCATCCGCTCACGCCGCTCGATCGCCAGATGCTCGACTGGTTCGGACCAACGGGCAAGCCGATTCATGTTTTGCTGACCAAATCGGACAAGCTGTCGCGCTCGGAAGCGATGAAAACCTTGCAGACAGTACGCAAGGAGTTGCAGGAAACCTGGAAAAACTGCACGGTACAGCTGTTCTCGAGCCTGAAAAAGCAGGGCGTCGAGGATGCGGAGAAAGTCATTGGGGCGTGGCTGAATCCGCTAGAGGGCAAGACCGAGGATATTGCGGAAAATCCATCCGCTTAAACTTTACAAAAGCAAAAGCCGGCATATGCCGGCTTTTTTATTTGCTCAAGCAACGCGCTTGAAGATCAGATCCCATACACCATGCCCGAGATTGAGGCCGCGCTGCTCGAATTTTGTCAGCGGTCGGTACTCGGGGCGCGGAGCATAGTCTTGCACGATATTCGCCAGTTGCGGCTCTGCACGCAACACGTCCAACGTCCACTGCGCGTACTCTTCCCAGTCGGTGGCGAAATGCAAATAGCCGCCCGGCTTGAGCTTGCTGCATAACAGCTTCAAAAATTCCGATTGCACGAGGCGGCGCTTGTGATGGCGCTTCTTAGGCCACGGGTCGGGGAAGAAAATGTGCACACCGTCCAGCACGCCATCGGCGATCATGTCGCGCAGTACTTCCACGGCATCGTGCTGGATCACGCGCAGATTGGTGAGTCCTTGCTCCTGCATCAGCTTGAGCAGGTTGCCGACACCCGGCGTATGCACCTCGATGCCGAGATAATCCTTGTCGGGATTGCCTGCGGCGATTTGCGCCGTGGCGCCGCCCATGCCGAAACCGATTTCAAGAATCTTGGGTGCATTGCGGCCGAAAGCCTGGTCGAGATCGAGCCGCTGCGGCGCATAAGGAACTCCATAGACCGGCAGCAGGGTTTCCACTGCACGCTGCTGAGCTTCCGTGAGCCGGCCTTGGCGCAGGACAAAGCTTCTAATGGGGCGGTGGTGTTCCATATTCTGGGTTTCCAGCGTCAAAAAAGGGGCGAATTATACCGGCCGTTCACAATGTATGGCGCTTGTCGCCACGGGCAAAGCCGCCCAGCGGCTCCGCAATGCCCTTACCCAGTGCGATTACCTTGAACAGTTCGCCCATTTCAGCCGGCGAGAGCAGTTTTTGCGCTTCGGCAGCGCGAGGCAGATAGGCGGCCGTATCTGCAGGCGAGGTGCGAGACAGCACTTCGGTAATGCCGGCATTGATGAGAAACTGGGCCTGCGTGGCATAGCCCAGCACCTGCAAGCCGTGTGCGACGGCGGCCTCGGCCACTGCCGTGAAATCTACATGCGCGGTAATGTCCTGCAGACCGGGAAGCAGCAAGGGATCGTCATGCGCATGATGACGGTAATGGCACATGAGCGTGCCGCCGCTGCGGTGCGGATGGTAATACTCGCTGCGCGGAAAACCGTAATCGATGAACAGCATCGCGCCACACGTCAGCTTTTCGGCGAGGCTGGCGATCAGTGCCGGAGCGGCAGGACAAATCTCGGTCACCATGCCGGCCGGCAAAGGGCAGGATTGAAACTTGGCTGCCAAGGCGTCACTCGCCGGACGCTCGCGCCAGACAAACCCTTCGTCCTCGGCTGCCACACCTCGCTCGAACAGCCCTTGCTCGCGTTGCTCAATCACATGCACCGGGAGGGCATCCAATACTTCGTTGCCGACCATGCAGCCGACGAACTCTTCAGGCAAGGCCTCCAGCCACTCCACCCGCGATGCCAGATCGGATGGCAATTCGCGATGCACGGTTTCCCGCTGCACCGTTCTCAAGTGAGCGCTAACCTCCAGAATGCAATAACGCTGCGGCAGCGCATCCAGTCGCTGCAGCTCGGCCAGCATCTGCACTGCCAGCCTGCCGGTTCCCGCGCCAAGTTCCAGCACGCCGCCCCCGCATAAACGCAGGACCTGCGCGACCTGGCGCGCCAGTGTCTGGCCGAACAATGGGGAAATTTCAGGGGCGGTCACGAAGTCGCCGCCCGCACCGAATTTTTGCAGCCCGGCCGTGTAATAGCCCAGGCCGGGAGCGTAAAGCGCCATTTCCATATAGCGCGAGAACGGAATCCATCCGCCCTGTGCGGCGATCTCGTCATGAATGGCAACAGCCATTCCGGCGCTGTGGTCAAGCTGTTCGGGAGAAGGTTGAGGTAAGGTGTTCATCGGAGGGAAGCGGGTCAATATGGTAAATTATACCCTTCGCCCGGAACCCGCTCACTGTGAATACTCCTCAGGAAAAAGTCGTCCTCATCACCGGCGGCGCCAAACGCGTCGGCGCGGCTATCTGCCGCCTGCTGCATGAGCGCGGCGCGCTGCTGATGATTCACTATCGCAATTCCAGCGGCGAAGCGCGCGCATTGCAATCGGAACTCAACCTAAAGCGTCCCAAATCCGTCGCGATCATCCAGGGCGACCTGCATAATCTACACAAGCTGGCGGGACTGGTGCATGGAACCATCGCCCATTTCGGCCGCCTGGACGTGCTGATCAATAACGCGTCGAACTACTACCCCACGGAGTTAGGCGAGATCAGCGAAGAGCACTGGGACGACCTGATCGGCATTAATCTCAAGGCCCCGCTGTTCCTGTCCCAAGCCGCGGCGCCCGAGCTGGCAAAGCATCAGGGTTGCATCATCAATATCACGGACATGCATGTCGAACGACCCAAGAAGGGCTACGTGGTGTACAGCGCAGCCAAGGCCGGGCTGGTGACGCTGACCCGCTCGCTCGCGCACGAACTCGGACCGGACGTGCGAGTCAATGCGGTAGCTCCCGGCCCTGTATTGTGGCCTGAAGACAACCCGCAGTTCGACGAAGTATATCGCCAGCGCGTGATTTCCCAGACGCTGCTGAAGCGCGTGGGCGAACCCGAGGATGTGGCCAAGGCGGTGCGCTTCCTCATCGAGGACGCGCCTTTCATTACCGGCCAGACCATCGCCGTCGACGGCGGCCGCTCCATCAATTTATAGAATCGAATATGCAACACTATCCCGAACACGTATCCGGCAACTTCCTCAAGTTGCGCAACAAGCTGATCAGCTCGGTCGGCAAGGCCATCGGCGACTACAACATGATCTCCGACGGCGACACCATCCTCGTCTGTATGAGCGGCGGCAAGGACTCGCACGCGCTACTGATGATGCTGCTCGCGCTGCAGGAACGCGCGCCGGTGGATTTCAAGCTGATCGCGATGAACCTCGACCAGAAGCAGCCCGGCTTTCCCGAGCATGTGCTGCCCGCCTATCTGGACAAGCTCGGCGTGAATTACCGCATCGTCGAAGCCGACACCTACTCTGTAGTGAAAGAGAAAGTGCCCGAAGGCAAGACCACCTGTTCGCTCTGCTCGCGCCTACGCCGCGGCATCATCTACCGCACCGCACAGGAACTGGGCTGCAACAAGATCGCGCTCGGCCATCACCGCGACGACATCGTGCAGACGCTGTTCCTCAACATGTTCTTCGGCGCCAAACTCAAGGCGATGCCGCCCAAGCTCGCGACCGACAAGGGCGAGTTCGTCGTGATCCGACCGCTCGCCTACTGCGCGGAAAAGGACATCGCGGCCTACGCGCGAGGCATGGAATTTCCCATCATTCCGTGCGACCTGTGCGGCTCGCAGGAAAACCTGCAACGTCAGAACATCAAGCGCATGCTGGAGCAGTGGGAACAGGAATACCCGGGACGAACGGAGAAGATTTTCCGCGCGATTACCAATGTCGCGCCGTCACATCTCGCGGATACCGAGCTGTTCAACTTCAAGGCCATCGCCCCCGAAGCGAACGAGGAAGATCCGCTGTTCGGCGATATCGACCAGGAACTGGCACTCAGCCTGTCCGGCATCTCGGGCAACCGCATCGAGTTCATGCGGGCAGGATAAGCCAGACTTTTTTCCAAAAGAAAAGGCGTCAGGCACATTACCGTGCCTGACGCCTTTTTTGATGCCGGGGAGCGCTTACTTACCCTTGCGGGCGTATTCGCCGACGATCTTCTCGAAACGATCCGCAACCATCGGCTGGCCGGCATAGCGATCCAGAGTGCCGGCCATCGCAACATCCAGCGATTCCATGCGCTGGCGCGGCGCCGGGTGCGTCTTGAACATCAATGCCAGATTACTATCCTGCGCGTTCATGCTGTCCAACGTTTGGAGTACTGAAGGCAGCCCATACGGATCGTAACCTGCCCGCGCTGCAATAACGGCGCCGAGACGGTCCGCCTCATACTCGTCGCCCTTGTCCAGACCCCGTGCATAAAGTTCGGTACTGGCGCTGATCGCCTTCTTCTTCCATTCGCCGTACTGGCTGTTGCTGGCATCTACCGCAAGACTCATCAGATCCGAGGCGATACCAGTTTTGGCATTCTTCTGAATCGCAATCAGATGATGCCGCTTCAGCACGTGGCCGATCTCATGGGCCAGCACGCCCGCCAGCTCCGCCTCGTTGCGCATGCGCAGCAGCAGGCCGCGGGTAATGAAGACATAACCACCCGGTGCAGCGAAGGCATTGACGCTGTCGCTATCCATCACGCCGAAACGCCACGGCAGATCCGGACGCTCGGTTTGCAGCGCGAGCCACAGGCCAACCTGATTCACGTAGGTTTGCAGCTTTTCGTTCTCCACCAGCGGCGCGGCACCGAGCAGGGTAGACGCGGCGGTGCTGCCGATCTCGATTTCCCCCTTCTCGTCCACTTCCTTGAGACTGTCGGTCTTCTTGCCGATGTCGCCGGCTTTCTTGCCCATGTCGATGAGCTTGTTGAGGTCAAGGTCGAAAGCCGAGGCCGAGCCCGCCGTCAGCAACAAGACGGCCAGCAGTCGCGAAATGCTCTTTCTCATTTCAGGCCTCCCTTCGCGTCGGCGATGTAGTCAACATTCTGCTTGCTCAGCTTGCCGTTCCTGGCAGCAGACTCCGCCTGGCTCTTGTTCGCCGCATAACCGTCCAGCTTTTTCACCTGGTCCGGGGCGGGTTGCGCATTCTTCATGTCTTCCGGGCTGAGGCCGCGTACGCCGGTGGCAACTGTTACACCGGTATTGCCGGAGCGGCCCTGCACGGCGGTGTTCCACAATGCGGTCATGCCGCTGTCGCCCTTGGCGGCACTGCCGGCCCCTCCCAGCTTGACCGTGGTCATCTTGACCCAGCCCTGACCATTGCTGGCCGGTTTGACCTGCATCCAGCCGCCTTGGCGCTTCAGCACGTCCACTGCACTGTTGGCAGGCAGGTTGGCGAGCGTCCTGGCGTCGACGAAAGGCTCGCTCTTGAGGTCGGTGCTGACGATGATTTGCCCGCTGTCTGCGGCAATGGATGCGAAACTTACGGACAGCAAGAATGCCGCCGCAGTCAGGCTGCTTGCTTTCATGATTTCTCCCTGGGTTCGAACAGTCTCACCGGCTGGACTCTTCCTTTTACCTGGAAGCTACCCCGGTCGATGAATTCATAAGGGGCTCCAACTTGCTCACAACGTGCCTTGGCATCTTCGGACACGAGCACGCGGCAGATACCCTTGGTTTCGCCTTCGATGCGGCTGGCAAGGTTCACCGTATCCCCGATCGCGGTGTAATCCTGCCGGTTTTCGGAGCCGATGAACCCGACCACGGCCGGACCGCTATGCACTCCGATGCCGATCTCGATTTCCTTGCCCAGCGAACCTGCCTGCTCGCGGAATTTTTCCAGCCGCCGGCTCATCTCCAAGGCCGCCGCAACAGCCCGCGCCGCATGGTCAGGCTGTTGTTCAGGCGCCCCCCAAAAAGCCATGATAGCATCGCCGATATATTTGTCGAGAGTGCCTTCCTGGCTGAAAATCGCGCCTTCCTGCAAGGTGAAATAAGCGTTCAGCAATTCCACCACCTGTTCGGGTGTGCTCGCCTCCGACAAGGTCGTGAAGCCGCGAATATCCGAGAACAGCACGCTGATATCGCAGCTCTTGCCGCTTAGCGACTGAGTAGTTTCCCCACGATCCACCAGCGATTTCACCACACGCGGGTCGAGAAAGCGCCCGAACGTCTGAACAGCGCGCTCGCGCGCCTTGCGTTCGCGCAGGTACTCCATCAAGGCAGCGGTTATATAGTAGAGCCACGCAAAAATGAGCGCCGGCAATACCGCCATCATGTAATTCCAGCGTAAGGCGAGATAGGCCCCCAACAGCAGCGCCGCCGTGACCACACCCAGCATCAATCCGATGCGCAGCACATGCCGGTAACAGGCGAAAGCGAGATACAGAAGCGCGAGCAATGCCACGCCCAGCACAACCGCCGTCCATTTTGGTGCGGCATGCAAAGGGTTGGCATTCTTGAGGTTGTCGATAGCGGTGGCCAGGATCTCGACCCCGGGATAAAGACCGTCGACAGGCGTCGCCCGGATATCGTGCAGACCATTGGCGGTCGCGCCGATGATGACGATCTTGTTCGCGAATTCGTCGGCTGGACGCGTGTGTTCCCGGCGCTGCAAGTCCTGGTAAACGTCGAAATACGATACGCGCGGATAGGACAAGGCCCTGCCGTGCCAGTTGAGTATGATCGAATTGCCGGGCTGCGGCCGGAAACCCAGCCCATCCGCCACCTTGGCGGGCAAGGAAGGCATGCGCCAGCCTCCGGCCTCCAGATAAAGAGGATAGGTACGCACGACACCATCCTTATCCGCCACCGCGTTATGCGTGCCCAGCCGCCCCGTTTCCAGCATGGCAGGCAAGGGCAAAACCAGATGCGCTTGCGCATTCGGTTCAGCACGCGGACCGGCGCTCATGCCGAGCGCAGCACCGAAACGGGAAAGCGGAATGCCCTCGCCGGGCTTGCCGCCGTCCAGCCTGAGCATGGGGAAATAGGTATTGGAGGTGCCGGCAATGACATTGGCGAAATACTGGTCGCCCTCGGGGCGGGCATGGTCCGGGTCGCTGAACAGGATATCGAATACAATGGCGCGCGGATGCTGGCGCTCGATGCCTTCCACCAGCTCCGCATGCACCGAACGCGGCCAGGGCCAACGTCCTACGTCTGCACTCATCGCAGCCAGGCTGCGCTCGTCGATATCGACGATGACAATATCCCGGTCGGGCTGGCTCTGGAGTGCATAGCGCGCCAGACGCGCATCGGAAAGCCGTGCGCGCAGCGGATCGAACACATGCAGCCAGCTCTGGTCTACCAGCCAGATCGCCAGGAAGATCAGGGCAAGGATGAGGTATCGTCGATGACCGTTATGGGGCATGCGCGCATGATACCCGAGGTTCCGTGATTTCCACCGTAACGCCTTCTACTCAATCGGCATTTCTTGTGTCGGCGGCGGTTTAGTCTGTATTATCTGCCGCTCTTGCTCCTATTTTGTGCATCCCCATGTCGAAACTATTGATCGTCGAATCGCCTTCAAAGGCCAAAACGCTGAAGAAATACCTGGGTAAGGATTTCGAAGTGCTGGCCTCCTACGGCCATGTGCGCGACCTCATCCCGAAAAGCGGTGCGGTCGACCCCGATCACGATTTCGCGATGAAATATGAAGTCATCGATCGCAATTCGCGTCACGTCGATGCAATCGCCAAGGCGGTCAAGGCGAGCGATGCGATCTACCTCGCAACCGACCCGGACCGCGAAGGGGAAGCCATTTCCTGGCATATCGCCGAGATTCTCAAAAGCAAGAAGCTGCTCAAGGACAAGCTGCTGAAACGCGTGGTGTTCCACGAAATCACCAAGAGCGCCGTGCAGCACGCCATCGAGGAGCCGCGCGACATTTCCATGCCGCTGGTCAACGCGCAGCAGGCGCGCCGTGCGCTGGACTATCTGGTCGGCTTCAACCTGTCGCCGCTGCTGTGGAAGAAAATCCGCCGCGGTCTGTCCGCCGGCCGCGTACAGAGCCCGGCGCTGCGTCTCATCGTCGAACGCGAGCTGGAGATCGAAGCATTCAAGAGCCAGGAATACTGGACCATTCATCTGCAAAGCCGCAAGAACAAGCAGGCATTCGACGCCCGTCTGATCCAGCTGAACAGCAGCAAGGTGGAGCAGTTCACCGTCACGAATCAGGACCAGCAGGCCGATATCGTTGGCAAGCTGCTGGCTGCGAGCGCGGGCAAGACCACCGTACTACGCGTCGAGAAGAAGCAGCGCAACCGCAGCCCGGCGGCACCGTTCACCACCTCCACGCTGCAACAGGAAGCCGTGCGCAAGCTGGGCTTCACCACCAGCCGCACCATGCGCATTGCGCAACAGCTGTACGAAGGCATCAGCATCGGGGCCGAGGGCACAGTCGGTCTCATCACCTATATGCGTACCGACTCCTTCAGTCTTGCCACGGAAGCGGTGATGCAGATTCGAGACTACATCAAGGGCAATTTCGAGCCGGAGTACCTGCCGAAATCGCCCATCATGTACAAGACCAAATCCAAGAATGCGCAGGAGGCGCACGAGGCGATCCGCCCGACCGACATTCGTCGCACCCCAGACAGCTTGCGTACCCACCTCACACCCGAGCAACTGCGTCTCTATGAAATGATCTGGAAGCGCGCACTGGCCTGCCAGATGGCACCAGCCAAGTTCGATGCGGTGAGCGTGGACCTCAGCGTTGGTTCCGATGCCAACCTGTTCCGCGCCACCGGCCAGACCATGCTGTTCCCAGGCTTCATCGCGGTCTACATGGAAGGCCAGGATGACGCCGAGGAAGAGGGCGAAAGCAAGCTGCCGGCGCTGGAAGTAGGCGAGGTGCTCGATGTCGTGAAGATCTGGGGCGACCAGCACTTTACCGAGCCGCCGCCGCGCTATTCCGAAGCGAGCCTCGTGAAAGCGCTGGAAGAGTTCGGTATCGGCCGCCCCTCGACCTATGCGAGCATCATCTCGACGCTGCAGGACCGCGAATACGTGCTGCTCGATAACAAGCGCTTCAAGCCGACCGACGTCGGCCGCATCGTCAACAAGTTCCTCACCGAACACTTCACCAAGTACGTCGATTACGACTTCACCGCCAATCTGGAAAACGAGCTGGATGACATCGCAGAAGGCGGGCGCGACTGGATTCCCGTGCTGGACGAATTCTGGCAAGGCTTCAACCGCCAGATCGCCGACAAGAGCGAAGTCGAGCGCCCCGGCACCGAAGTTCTGGAAGAAGCCTGCCCGAAATGCGGCAAGCCGCTCTCCAAGCGCCTCGGCAAACGCGGCAGCTTCATCGGCTGCACCGGCTACCCGGAGTGCGATTACACCCGCAACCTCGACGGTGACGCCCCTGCCAATAACGAGCCGGTCAATCTCGGCGCGGACCCGGAAAGCGGCAAGGACATCCTGCTGCTCAACGGTCCGTACGGCCCTTATCTGCAAGTCGGCCAAAGCGGGGATGATCCGAAGAAAAAGCCCAAGCGCGTGAGCATTCCCAAGGAAATTCCGCTCGCGAGCGTCAATCAGGACATCGCGCTCAAGCTCATCGCGCTACCGCGCGAGATCGGCCTGCATCCGGAAACGGGCAAGAAGATCACTGCCGGTATCGGCCGCTTCGGGCCTTACCTCAACCATGACGGTACCTTCAAGTCGATCCCGCGCTCGGACAGCATTTTCGATATCGACCTCGGCCGTTCGGTGGAACTGCTTGCACAAGCCAAAGCCAAGGCCGCGCCGCTACGTGAACTCGGAGAGCATCCGACCGAGGGCGGATCGATCGCAATTTATTCCGGCCGCTTCGGCCCCTATGTACAGCACGGGAAAATCAACGCCACGCTACCCAAGGGGTCTGAAGTCGACGAAATCACGCTGGAACGCGCATTGGAGCTGTTAGCCGCGAAGGCCGCCAAAGAAGCGCCCGCCAAGAAAACAACTGCACGCAAAACTGCAGCTGCCAAGGCGACTCCTGCCAAAAAAACCACGGCAAAGAAGACCACAACAAAGAAAGTGACTGCCAAGAAGTAATACGGCAGCCATACTTGCGATAACAAAAAAGCCGGCATCGCGCCGGCTTTTTTGTTTGCATATTTTAGGCGTGTATCAGCGTTAGCCCATCTTTGCACCGGCAAGGCGAGTGCTTTCGATCCACTTGCGGACGCGATTAGCGTCACCGATACGAGTGTACTTGCCGGCGGAATCCAGCAGCACGATGATCAGCGGCTGGCCCGCCACCAGGGCTTGCATGACCAGGCAGCGACCCGCTTCATTGATGAAGCCAGTCTTGGAAAGGCCGATATTCCAGTCACTGTTGCGCACCAGGATGTTGGTATTGCGGAACTCCGTCTGGCGACGCCCCATGTCCACCGCATAGGAAGAGGCCGTGCTCACCTGACGGATTTCCGGGTATTCGTAGGCGGCGTTGACCATCTTGGCTAGATCTTCCGCCGTGGACACATTTCCGCTATTCAGCCCCGTCGGGTCGACGAATTGAGTACGTGTCATGCCCAGCATCATCGCCTTCACGTTCATGGCATGGACGAATGCCTGGTAACCGCCGGGATATGCGTGGCCCAAGGCGGAAGCAGCACGATTTTCGGAGGCCATGAGGGCCAGCTGCAGCATTTCGCTGCGTGTCAGCGTCGTGCCAACCGGCAAGCGGGAGCTGGTCCCTTTAAGGGTATCTACATCGGCGGATGTCACGGAAACCAGCTCTTCCATCGGTTGGCGTGCATCGAGCACCACCATGGCGGTCATCAGCTTGGTCACGGAAGCAATCGGGGTAGGCGTATCGGTGCTCTTGGCGTAGAGCACTTCGCCGGTTTCCTGGTTGAGCACCAGGGCCTTGGCGGAAGCAAGCTTGAGCTCGCCATCGGAAAGACTGCCATCCAATCCGATCTGATCGGCCGGGACAGCCGGTGCATACTTGATCTTGTGCGCGTAGGAAGAGCCCTTCATCCTCGCCTTGATACGGGACTTGGCCTTCGCCTTGGCTTTCATTTTTGCTTTTGCCTTGGCCTTCGCCTTGGCGGTCGTCGAAACCCGTTTTTCGCCAGAGCCACTCGACTCGGCGGCCCATGTCACCGGGACAGAGAAAGATAAGGTCAACGCAATACTCAATAGCAAAAACCTTAAGAACACTTCTTCCTCCTAAAACTCAACGACAAGCGGACTTCATACTAGCTAAAAAATCTTGATTTGTCATCAAGATAGATAAAAAACTTAAACACGCACATGAAGGATGGGCATACGGCCGTACGGGGCAGTATAACAACCACTGGCCAGAATAAGACCGATTACAGGATAGGAATGTTTCCTACATCATTCCCGAAAATTTCACACGGCACAGACCTGACACTGCCATTGACGGCACGGATCGAAAAACCTTGAGCACAAGCCCATCCGTACACGCAACCGCCGATCGCTTGCCAACAGGTCTGGCGACAAGGCATACTTGATCAACACATATAAGGAGAATCAGCCGTGGCAACCGTGACTTTCAAAGGCGAACCCCTGAATGTCGGAGGGACATTCCCCCGGGTTGGCGACTCGGCCCGCAGCTTCATGTTGGTGGACAAGGATCTCAACGACGTGTCCCTCAGCCAGTTTGCAGGACGCCGCAAAATCCTCAACATTGTTCCCAGCCTGGACACGCCAGTATGCGCGCAGTCGACCCGGCGCTTCAACGAATTGGCGAGCATGCTGCCAAACACCGTGGTTCTGGTCATCTCCGCTGACTTGCCGTTTGCGCAAAGCCGTTTTTGCGCCGTGGAAAATTTGCAGAACGTGTTCACGCTGTCCACGATGCGCGGCCGCGACTTCCACAAGGATTACGGAGTGATGATCACCGACTATCCGCTGGCCGGACTGACTGCCCGTGCCGTAATCGTGCTCGACGAAAACGACAAGGTCCTGCATGCGGAACTGGTGCAGGAAGTAACCAGGGAACCCGATTACGACGCTGCACTGACGGCGGCGCGCTATATCAACGTCTGATCCCGCTTCGACCAGGCCCGGTTCCTGTACCGGGCTTGTGCTTCCGATGACCGCCACCGGATTTCCTTGCGTAACGGTGGCGGACATATGTCGCAATATATCCGCTCAGCCCTTCCCCATTTCTTGCCAGCGCCTGCATGCGCTCGATGTGCTCCCGCCCCGTACTCTCATTGGTATAAGTGTAGATTTCGCCATCGATGAAACGCACGCGTATGCCGTCGTCCAGAATCTCGTACGCCGTTACGCCTGAATTACCCGAACGATTCCGATAGCGTTCCAGCATAGGCTATCCGGCCTCCCACTGCACCTCGGCAAGATTCAATCGACCCTGTGCATCGAAACGCACCCCCTCCCGCTCCAGCCGGATGCGCTGGGTATCTTCGGCTCCAACGTGTCGTCCACGCTCGCTGATCTTGCCGGCGGCATTCACAACGCGGTGCCAGGGAACTGGACTCTCGCCGCTTAGCGCACTCAAGGCATAGCCGACAGATCTGGCACGGCGCGGGATACCAGCCAGCCGAGCCACTTGGCCATACGTTGCAACCCGCCCAGGCGGGATGGAAGCCACTACCCGATAGATATCGTCATAGCTGAAGGACGCCATCGCCTTCCTTTCGCTCGCCACAGTGTCATGTCATTAAAGCCGATAATCTTCTGACCTGAATTCTCACATTGAATTGCAGACTGTTCTGATCGCGGCCCAGTTCGCATAGGCACGAAAACTGAAGCGGTAATTCGGCAGAACGGATTTCCCGTCAGCGCTGGACCCTGCTCCAGTCGAAGAAAAGGCCGGGATCGGTTTTTCTGCCCGGAGCGATATCGGAATGGCCGGTGACCCCGGCAATGGGATAGGCCTCCCGCAAAGCCTCCAGCAATTGATTCAGAGCCACGTACTGCGCTTCCTCGAAAGGCGAATAGTCATCGCCTTCCAACTCGATGCCGATGGAAAAGTCGTTGCAGCGCTCCCGCCCCAGCCATTGCGACACTCCAGCATGCCAGGCGCGTTTGAGGCAAGAGACAAACTGGATCAACTCACCGTCGCGCCGTATGAAAAAATGCGATGACACCCTGAGTTGGTGGATATCGCGATAATAGGGATGCTCTTCGGGATTGAGCCGATTTGTGAACAATTCGGCGACTCCATCACCGCCATACTGGCCGGGCGGCAGGCTGATGTTGTGAATCACGACCAATTCGATAGCCGCTTCCGAAGGTCGCTCATCGAAGTTGGGCGAAGGAAGCTGGCGAGCGGCAGGCAACACGCCTTCCGCGTCGATGTGGAACGTGTTCATGCGCCAGCGGTCCGATTCCGATACAATCGCGGCCTAACCAACCTGACTGGATTTTCCATGGTATTCATCGAACTCCTCGTTATGCTGGTGGTGATTCTAGTCGCTGCCGAAATCTTTACCAACGCGCTCGAACATCTGGGCGAAAAACTCAAAATCTCGGAAGGCGTGACCGGCTCCCTGTTCGCCGCAGTGGGGACAGCTCTTCCGGAGACCATGGTACCGCTGCTCGCGCTGCTGGCAGGCACGACCAACACGGCGGTGAACGAGGAAATCGGCGTCGGCGCGATTCTCGGCGCTCCCCTCATGCTGTCAACCCTGTCGCTTGCGCTGATGGCACTTTCCGTCATTTACAAGCGCGGCGCAGGCGGCGAATTGCGCCCCGAGAAAACTGGCCTCACGCGCGATCTCAATTTCTTCCTGGCAGCCTTCGGCTTCGCGACGCTGGCACTGTTCATCCCGCATGAGCTCGCTGCCGTACGTGCCACATTGGGCTTTGGCATGGTACTGATCTATTTCGTCTATATCATGCTGACGCTGCGCGCATCCAAGGCACTGGTAAACGAAGGACATGCTACCGAAGCGGATGAGCCTATGTTCCTGTGCCGCGTCGGTCTGCCCAACAATATGATCGTGATTCTGCTGCAACTGGCAGCCGGTCTGGCCTTGCTGATTTTTGGTGCTCACGGTTTCATCAATGGCGTGGAAGAAGCTTCGCGCATTCTCGGAATCTCCGCGCTGCTGCTGTCGCTGCTGATCATTCCAATCGCGACCGAACTGCCGGAAAAGGTCAACAGCATCCTGTGGATACGCAAGCACAAGGACACCCTGGCTTTCGGTAATATCACCGGCGCCATGGTATTCCAGGGAACGCTGCTGCCGGCCATCGGCATCATGCTGACTCCGTGGCAGCCGCGCAGCGAAGTCCTGGCCGGCGTCGTCATCACGCTGCTGGCCGCTACCTGGCTGCGCGTCCTCGTCGCCCGCGGCCATATCAAGGTATGGCATCTGTGGATCAATGGCGGGCTGTATGTGACCTACCTCGTCATCGCCCTGTCCTGAACCAATTGCCTGCGGCATCCCGGTGCCGCAGGCTTTCTCTAGCTCAGCCCGAGCTTTTCCAGCCGGTATCGGAAAGTACGGAAGCTGACGCCCAGCAGCTTCGCCGCCGCTGTCTTGTTGTTTCCCGCCTTTTGCAGCGCATCGAGGATAATTTTGCGCTCGATGCTTTCCAGATATTCCGGCAAGGCAATCTCGCCATCCGCAATGAAACCCTCATCATCGGCAAGCGCCGAAGCCGACGGCTCCAATAGCAGATCGTCGCGCTCGATCGTACTGCCGTTGCAAAGCGCGAGCGCGCGTTCCAGCACATTCTCCAGTTCTCGCACATTGCCCGGGAAGGCGTGACGGGTCAGCGCAGCGGCGGCATCTTTCGATAAAACTGGAACCGCCATCTCCAGTTCGCGGCAATGACGCGCGAGGATGTTTTGTGCGAGTTCGGGGATATCACTCGCCATTTCGCGCAGCGGAGGCATCTTGAGCTCGATGACATTCAAGCGATAATACAGATCCTGCCGGAACTGACCGCCTTCCATCATCTGGGACAGGTTTCGGTGAGTCGCGCTGATGATGCGTACATCCACGTTTTCTTCCTGCGTACTGCCCACCATGCGCACCTTCTTTTCCTGAATCGCACGCAACAGCTTGACCTGCATCGCTAACGGCAGATCGGCGACCTCGTCGAGGAAGAGCGTGCCGCCGTTCGCGGCATGGAAAAAGCCCTCGCGGTCCTGCAACGCACCGGTGAACGCGCCCTTCTTGTACCCGAAAAACTCGCTTTCCATGAGGCTCTCCGGGATCGCGCCGCAGTTGACGGGGACGAAGGGGCCATCGCGTCTGACGCTGCTGGCGTGTATCAATCTTGCCGCCAGCTCCTTGCCGCTGCCGGATTCGCCGCTGATATAGACGGGCGCCTGGCTGCGAGACAGCTTGTCGATCATCTGCCGCGCATGCCGGATAGGAGCGGAATCGCCGATGAGCCCCGCCCCTTGCGGCTTGGCTTCGGTCTTTTCGGACAACTTGAGTGCGGACTGCACCAACGGGCGCAGCTGTTTGAGTGAAATCGGCTTCGACAGATAGTCGAAAGCACCGGCCTTGAGCGCAGCCACCGCATTCTCGGCACTGCCATAGGCGGTAATGACAGCGACCGGCATGCCTGGCTTTTGCTGAAAAATATGACGCATCAGCTCGAGGCCGTCGCCATCGGGCAAGCGCATGTCGGTGAGGCACAGCGCAAAATCCCGCTGGGCGAGCTTCTGCTGCGCTTCACCTACGCTGGACGCGCTTTCGACGCTCAGCCCCATACGCTCCAGCGTCAGTACCAGCAGTTCACGGATATCAGCCTCGTCGTCCACGACCAGGCAAGGAGCCATTACCGGGAAATCAGGCATATTGTCTCTTCAGGTAAATCACGAATCGGGCACCTTTTGCAGATTCTACATAATCCAGCCCCGCACCGTTGGCCTCGCACAACTCCCGGCAAATATACAGCCCGAGCCCGGTACCGCCGGCATCCGTCGTGAAAAAAGGTTCGAAAAGGTGAGCGCGCACTTCCGGCGAAATACCCGGCCCGTCATCCGTCACTTCCAGCTCCAGGCGAGAGGCAGGCATGCCGATCGACAATTTCACTTGCAAGCTGCCGGCTTGCTGCTGTCCATGCCGCCAGCCGTTGCGGCCCAGGTTCCATAGTATCTGATGCAAATGATCGCGATCGAATACTGTCGCCAAGGTGGCATCCTCAAGCTCCAGAACAAATCCTTCGGGAGGAATTTTTTCCACGCGGCAGAACTGTTCACGAAACTCTTCCAGGAAATCGGCAAGCATGACAGTTTCCATGCGGCTGCGGTCACGCCGGCTCAGTTGCAGCACATCCTTGACGATATGATCCAGCCGCTCGACATTGTCCTGGATGATCTGCAGCAGCCGGCGAAATGTCGGGTCCTGATTATCTTCTTCCTGCAGCAGTTGGCCGGCATGGCTGATCGAACTCAAGGGATTGCGAATTTCATGAGCGATATTGGCCGTCAGTCGTCCCAAGGCTGCCAGCTTAAGTTGCCTGGCCTCCGCCTGCACCCGGCTCCAGTCTTCTATGAACATGACGGCGCCGCGCTTGCGATCGCTCCCCACCGGGACAAAGCGCAGCAGTACATCCATGCCGTTTACAACCAGCACCTGATTGCCTCCGGCCTGCCCATCGGCCCAGTTTTCATAGAGCCGCGCAATGCCGGGAGCGAATATATCGAGGCTCAATTCTTTCCATTCGCCAGCGCTCACGCCCAGCAGGGTTTCCGCACGCCGGTTGTGATGGCGCACGCGCATATCCTGATCCACCACGATGACGCCATCCTGCATGTCACGAATCACCAGCTGATTGATCTGCGCGAGGTTTTCCAAGTCGATGCCGCGCTGCGAGGCCAACTCTTCGCTTTGCTGGGTACGTTTGGCAAAGGTATGCGCAAGCCAGGCGGTAGCAAAACAGCTGAGGCTGAGCATGACCGCATGGGTGTAGTCGCCCGTGTTTTCGCTGTCGGTCAGAATGCGCCAGCTCTGCTCGATCAAAAGCGCAATGCTTGCCAGCGAAGCATAGAAGATGGCGAGACGCCCCTGCGTGATGAGACTTGCGCCGGCGATTGCCACCACCAGCAGAAGTCCCAGTCCGCTACGCACGCCGCCACCCGCGTTCATGAGCAACACGATGAATACGATGTCGCCTATCGCTTGTATGGTGAGTTGGCGATTGAATCGCGGCCAGCGGACAAAAGTCAGGGCGCCCATGACCACCGCGAAAGCAAGATAGCTCAGCGATGCCTTGAGATAGAGAGGGCTGTCATACCGCTGCCACCACGCTCTCTCATTAAGCAGGATGTAAGCGCCGAACAGCAGCAAGGCGATGATGACCCGATAAAAGCCGAAGTAACGCATCGTCCGCCAATAAGCGTCCGAATGCGGGAGGGGCAGATCAGTCACAAAAACGGGAAGCTTCATTGTCCCGCTTTATCGCTGTGTTCCTTGCTGCAGTAGTACCCGCCCTTTTTGAGGATGCTCTCGGATTTCGGCAGATGCACGCCGCACTCCTTGCAGGACACCATGTCCTGAGACTCCATGCGCGGCGGCGTACGGGGCGGCTGAACCCCACGCCGGTACTGCTTGAGCAGCAGCAGGATCATCCATACAGCCAGGGCCAGCAGCAGCAATTTACCCAACATGAGCAGGCTTTCCAATCGAAAATCCGATTGTAGCGAAAAGCCGGTCACGCAACAAAAATCACCTGCTATACTCGGCAGGAACCGGGACCATGATAGTCCTTCAAGCTTTCAAAAGAATGGCCAACTCCCAGGAATTATCCGATTTTCTTTCCGAGGTTGAGCGCCGCGCATACAAGCAGGCGGTGTATGCGGTGCGCAACGATCACATGGCGCTGGATATCGTTCAGGATGCCATGCTCAAACTGGCGGAAAAATATGCGCAGCGCCCGGCGGAAGAATTTCCGATGCTGTTCCAGCGCATTCTGCAGAATACGATACGCGACCACTTCCGCCGTCAGAAGGTGCGCAACCTGTGGACCACGCTGTTTTCCTCGTTCTCATCCAATGACGACGACGAGGAACACGACCCGCTGGAAACGATTTCATCGATCGAGGACGAGGGTCAGACCGACCCGCAGAACGAAGTGGAACGCGCACAGACGCTTGCTATAATCGAAAGTGCCTTGCAAAACCTGCCGACCCGTCAACGCGAAGCCTTCGTGCTGCGTTACTGGGAAGATATGGATGTAGCGGAAACGGCAAAAATAATGGGATGTTCCGAGGGTAGCGTCAAGACGCATTGCTCGCGGGCGGTGCACGCGCTGGCGGCAGTGCTCGGGAAGAAAGGAATTCGGCTATGACACGCGAACAGGATACTGCTAAGGAAATCGTCGACGTGCTGAACTACGGCACCGCGGATCTGGATCGCCAGACCGCGGACAAACTCGTTGCAGCGCGTCGCAAGGCAATCGCTGCAGCGCAGCCGGTCTTGGCTCATCAAACGCAGCCGGCACTCGCGGGCTTCGGTCATTCAATTCAGGAATATTTCCATGAGCATCACGGCTGGATGCCAGCGGCGATCGTCGTCTCCGCTGCGCTGCTGGTCTTTGTCGCGCTGCAACAAAACTATTCCGAGCCGGTTGAGGCCGATGCATTGCTGCTCGCCTCCGACCTGCCGCCTGAAGCTTATGTGGATAAAGGGTTCGATGCATGGTTAGAAAATACCTCGCGGCACTGATCGCGACGGCTGCCCTCTGGGCGGTGAACGCGCAGGCCGCCCAGGGAGGCGATCCGCAATGGGCGCAACTGAGCGAAGATCAACAGGAGGTTCTCGCACCGCTTGCCAAGGAGTGGGACACCTTGCGTCCGTGGCAGCGCGAGAAAATGCTGGATATCGCGCGTGACTATCCCAAGATGAATCCCCAGCAGCAGCAACGCGTGCAGCAGCGGCTCGACAACTGGAGCCGCATGACGCCTTACGAGCGCGAGAACGCGCGCAAGAAGTACCAGCAATTCGAATCCCTGCCGGCCGACAAACAGGAAGAACTGCGCCGCAAGTGGCGCGAATATCAGCGCCTGCCGGAAGCCGAGCGCCAGAAGCTGCGCAGCAACCGGCCGGAACCCACTCCCGAAGACGATTTCGGCAACTGATCAGTATTCAGTGTGATTACCCCCGGGTTCTGGCGCCGCATGGGCGGCGTACTGTATGAGGTCTTGACGGTGCTCGCCCTGTGGATGCTGGCTTCCGCCATCGTCACATCTTTTCACGACGACGCCACTTCCGGCTGGGCTCGTGCGTTGCTCCAAGAAATTTCAGTGCTGATGATGGCAACCTATTTTCTCTGGTGCTGGACGCATGGCGGCCAGACGCTGGCGATGAAAACCTGGAAAATTCGGGTGGTCACGCTGGAGGGAAATCCGCTTAGTCTCCTGCAGGCGCTCAAGCGATTTATGCTGTCCGCATTGTGCGTACTGGCTGGCGGAATCGGATTGTGGTGGGCGCTGATCGACAAGGATCGGCAGTTTCTGCACGACCGCCTGAACAATACCCGTCTCGTCCTTGCTGGGAAATAAGGACCCAGTTCAAGGCGGGCCCGAATATCAAAGGGCGATCAACGCCGCTCGTTCCATAACAGCATGCCTACACCTCCGGCCAGAAACAGCAAGGTCGGAATCGTCGCGCTCACCGGAGGCGGCCAGTCGTTGAGCAACCCCAGGTGGACGAACACGCGATTCAATACCTGATAGCTGATGCCCAGCATGATGCCGATGGAAATCTTCGCGCTGATACCGCCCGCGCGCTGCTGCAGAAAGCCGAACGGCAAGGCCAGCGCTACCATCACGATGCACGCGATCGGGTAAGTCATCTTGGACCAGAGCGCGATCTGGTGGCGCGTCGTTTTCTGGCGGTTCTCGCTCAGATGCTGAATGTAGGAATAGAGATTCCAGGCTGACATCTTCTCCGGCACCACCAGCAGCACACTCAACAGCTCCGGCTGGATCACCGAATTCCAGCTTGCCTTGTCGAAAGACTGGGAACGGATGCTGCGATCGGCAAAATCAGTCTGCATCACTTCGCTCAATTCCCAATGCTTACCGTTGTAGTGCGCGGTTTTGGCATTGCTGATCACGCGCAAGTGGAAATCCTGATCGAACTCGTAAATGTGCACATTCACCAGACCGGCATCCGGCAGCACATCTTCGATATTGATGAAGCTGTTGCCGTCCTTGACCCACATACCCGAGCGAAAATCCTGCGCAATCACGGAATCAGTCGCCATGATGCGCATCTTCTGCGCCGCCTTTTCGCTGACCGGTGCGACCAGCTCTCCTCCGATGAATGTCACGCCGGCGAATAGTGCTCCCACAAGCAGCAGGGGGCGCGCCATTTGCGCCATCGAAATACCGCTCGTGCGCAGCACCACCAGCTCGGAATTGCGGCCGAATTGCGCCAACGCGTACATGGTGCCGATCAGCACTGCCACCGGCACTACCTCGTAAACGTGACCGGGCACGCTAAGCAGCACGAACATCAGGATTTGACCCAGCCCGTACGTGCCCTTACCCAGGCTCTCCAACTCCTGAATCAGATCGAAAAACGCAAACAGCGCGAGCAGCGCCAGCATCATCAGCAGGATGCTGTAAACAATTTCCTGAAAGAGATAACGGCTGAAAAGCTTCATTTACGGAAAAAATTCGGAATTAGCGGCAACAGGAACAACCGCCGGTAAAAGAGATAGACGATGAGCACTATCACGAGCATATGCACCGGCCACAGTCCGATGGCGGGGTGTATCTTGTCCTGCTGCACCCATGCCTGGCTGATACTGAGCAGGTTGTTGTAGATCACGTACACCAGCACGGCCATGATCATGTTGGCAGAACGCCCTGCGCGCGGATCGACAAAACTCATCGGTATCGCGAGCAGCACCAGCAGGAATGCGGAAATCGGTGTCGCAAGCCGCCACTGGAACTCGGCGCTGCTTTCCTTGGACTTGTCGCGCAGCAACTCATCGCTTGCGCGGGTCTTGGTAGTCGGCGGGCGCTCCTGCACCTCGTTGGCCTCGATGCGGATCGCGTAGCGCTCGAACTCGGTAATCGTATATTCCGGCGTATTGGGCTTACCCTCATAGCGACGGCCGTTCTGCATCACGAGAAAGTTGTCGCCGTTTTCGTGCGTTTCGCGATAACCCTTCTGCGCCACAATGATGCCCAGCTTCTGGTGCTGTACATTCTGAACAAAGATATTTTTTACGGTATTGCCCAATTCGTCGAAACTTTCGACAAAATACACGCGGTCCGCATGCCGGGACTCCTTGAACACACCGGGAGAAATCGCCGCCAGTTCATCACGCGCCTTGAGCTGATCGGCATACTGAGTACCCTTGCCCGTGGCCCACGGCGAGACGAACATGCTCAATACTGCGATGACGACGATAATGGGCATCGCGAACCACATCACGGGGCGTACCCACGCGGCAAGGCCGAGGCCGGAAGTGAACCACACCACCATTTCGCTGTCTCGATGCCAACGCGTCAACGTCAGCAAAACGCTGAGGAAAAGCGTCAAGGTCAGCAGCAAAGGGAGATATTTCAGCAAACTGAAGCCGAGCAGCGCGTTAATGGCGTCGCTGGCAAGGCTTCCGCGCGCGGCAACGCCCAGATAAAAGGCCACGCGCTGGGCGAGCACTATTCCCACCAATGTCAGGAATGTGGCAAGGGCCGTGGCGTACAGCTCTTGCGTCAAGGAACGTCTAAATATCATCCCGGGTTTGAAATCGCGTGGAAACGTTGGATAATCGGATAAATCTTATGGAAAGGGCTTCAGCAATGGAATTTAGCATAAAAAACGGCAATCCGGAGAAACAGCGTAACGCCTGCGTCATCGTTGGCGTCTATGAATCGCGCAAACTTTCCGCTGCCGCCGCTGCCATCGACCGCGCTTCCGACGGCTATCTGGGCAGCATCATGCGCCGCGGCGACATGGAGGGCAAACTGGGCAGCAGCCTGTTGCTGCACAATGTTCCGGGTACGCTGTGCGACCGCGTGCTGCTGATCGGCCTCGGGAAGGAACGCGAATTCCGCGAACGCGAATATCGCCGTGCCGTGGCCGCCTCCATCAAGGCCCTGAATAATCACGGCGCCTCCGACGTTGCTACCTTCCTTGCCGAACTGCCCATCAAGAAGCGCGACATCGGCTGGAAAATCGAGCAGATGATCGAAGTGACCCAGGATGCCATCTATCGGTTCGCGCATCCGCAATGCAAGAAGGAAGAAGAACGCCGCGGCGTCGACAAGCTCATCATCAATGTGCCGCAACGCAACGACCTCAAAAAGGGCGATACCGCCCTGCAGCGCGGCCTGGCCATTGCAGCCGGCATCAGGGTGACCAAGGATCTCGGCAACCTTCCGGGCAACATCTGCACGCCGACTTTCCTCGCCAATCAGGCGGTGGACATGGGCAAGCAGTACGGCTTCAAGGTCGAGGTGCTGGAAAAAGCCGACATGGAAAAACTCGGCATGGGCTCCTTCCTCAGCGTCGCCAAGGGCAGTCGCCAGCCGCCGAAACTGATCGTCATGCACTACAGCAAGGGCGAAGCAGGCAAGAAGCCGTTGGCGCTGGTCGGCAAGGGCATCACTTTCGACGCGGGCGGTATTTCCATCAAGCCGGCCGCCGAGATGGACGAAATGAAGTACGACATGTGCGGCGCGGCGAGCGTACTCGGCACTTTCAAGGCGATTGCCGAGATGAATCTGCCCATCAATGTCGTCGGCGTCATCCCGACCTGCGAAAACCTGCCGGACGGCGACGCCAACAAGCCAGGCGACATCGTCACCAGCATGTCTGGCCAGACCATCGAAATTCTCAACACCGACGCCGAAGGCCGCCTCATCCTGTGCGATGCGCTGACCTACACCGAGCGCTTCGAACCCGAAGCCGTGGTGGATATCGCCACCCTGACCGGCGCTTGCGTAATCGCACTCGGCCACCATGCGAGCGGCCTGTTCGGCAACTCCGAGAACCTGACCAAGGATCTGCACCATGCCGGCGAGGAAACCTTCGACCGCGTATGGCCGATGCCGCTGTGGGATGACTATCAGGAGCAACTCAAGAGCAATTTCGCCGACATGGCCAATATCGGTGGCCGTGCCGCCGGCAGCGTGACCGCCGCCTGCTTCCTGTCCCGCTTTGCCAAGAACTTCGAATGGGCGCACCTGGATATCGCAGGTACCGCCTGGAAGTCCGGCAAGGACAAGGGCGCGACCGGCCGTCCGGTGCCGCTGCTGACGCACTTCCTCATGCAGCGTAACGGCCACCGTTAAGCGGACGATGACCCGCATCGACTTCTACTTCAACGTCGAGGACAAGTTCCGCCACGTGGCGGAACTTGCGCAGCATGCCGTAAGCCGGCAACGCCACCTGTACATCTACACCTCCGGCATGCAAGAGGCAGCGCGACTGGAGTCGATCCTGTGGTCACTTCCGCCTACCGGCTTCCTACCCCATTGCCGCAGCGATCATGCCTTGAGCGCTGAAACGCCCATCATCATCGACTGGCAAGGGCAGAACCTGCTGCACGACGACGTACTTATCAACCTTACCCCGGAACACCCGCCGTTCTTCAGCCGCTTCAAGGGGCTCATCGAAATAGTCGGTCGCGAGGAAGACGATCGTAGCGCAGCCCGTACGCGATTCCGCTTCTATCGCGACCGCGGCTATGAAATCAAATCACATGATGTGGCAGCGTAAGAGTGAACGACCGACCGGATAACAGCGAGCAGTTCGAACAGGTGCTAAACCGCCTGGATGCGCTCATGAAGCGCGGCCAGTCTGCCGAGGTACCCGCACCACCTGTCGCCGCGCCCAACACTCTTCCGGACGCCACAGCATCCTCATCCGCCGACACTTCTGCCGCTGAACAAGGCGATGCCAGCAGTACGCCGTTTGTCATTCTGGAAGAGCCGACTGAAATCCCGGTTTTGACGGAAATCTACGACGGGGAAATCGCGCAGAAAGCAGCGGACGAAAGCAGCGAACTGGCGGAAGCCGTAATTGATGCGCTGATGCCGCTCATGCTGGAAAATCTGGATATCATCGTGGCCGAAGAAGCCGCACGCATGCAGCAGAACATCGCCGAACGCCTGCGGGTCGAAATTGCCTCGACCTTGCGCGAGCGGCTGCAAACCCGCAAATCCTAGTCTGATTTACCTGCGGTCAATTTCTGCACGACCAGACTGCCGATCATGTCGTCCTGTACATTGACCATGGTACGGACAGCATCCAGCAAGCGGTCGATCGGGAGCAGGATGGCAATCGCTTCCGCAGGTAACCCCACAGATTGCAGCACCATCACCATGGTCACCATACCCGCGCTCGGAATTCCCGGCGCGCCCATCGCTGCAATCATCGCCGTAAAGAACACGACCAGTTGCTGCAAGCCGTTGAGCTCGATGCCCACCAGATTGGCAACAAACAGGGCGGCAGCGGCCTCGTACAAGGCCGTCCCGTCCATGTTCACAGTTGCCCCTAGCGGAATCACAAAGGAAGCGATATCGCGCTTCACATGCAGATTTTCCTGAGCGCAGCGCAATGAAACCGGCAAGGTGGCCGAACTGGAGCTGGTGGCAAAAGCGGTAATCAGCGCTTCGCGCGCACCTCGGAAAAACTGTATCGGCGTCACGCCGGTCACCAGGTAAAGCAATAAAGGCAGCATCACCAGTCCGTGGAATAGTGTGGTTCCAATAACCACCACGACAAATTTGGCGAGCGTCGCCAGCAACGTCACATCCTGCGTCGCCACCAGCTTGAGCAGCAGCGCGAGGATGCCCAGAGGGGCCAATCGCATGATCCAGTTGACGATCATGAGGGAAAGGTCGAGCAGTTCGCTCAATACCTTATGGGTAGTCGCGAATCGCTCTCCACCGAGAACCAGCGCGATACCGAGAATCAAGGCGAATATCACGACGGCCAATACATTGCCGTTGGCGAGCGCCGTTACCGGATTCATGAACAGACCATGCAGGAACTGAGCAAAAAACTCCGGCAGCGGCATCTGCTTTGCCTCGAATCCTTGTACCGCATTCTCGAACATGCCGAGATGCAGTCCTTCTCCCGGCCGGAACAGATTAGCTGCCCCAAGGCCCAGTAGAATGGCAATGGCCATCGAGACTATGAAGAAACCTAGGGTCGTCACCCAAACGCGATGCATTTGCTGATGAGCACGAAGATTGGCGACTCCGACCACAATCGACGTGAACACCAGCGGAATGAGCACCATCTTGAGCAGATCGATGAATAGTGTGCCGACAAGGCCGGCAACATAAAGAGCGTTGCGGGTGAATTGTGCGTCCTTACCGAGCTGTGAAAGCGCCAAGCCGCCCGCCACGCCCAATAGCGCTCCCAGCAGAATCTGGGTATTGAGCGAAGGCAGTTTCATGCGGGAAATATTCAGATTCTGCCGAGCGGCTCGTAAGCGCCCTTGAGCTGCTTGAATTCGAGCTGGGCGATCAGGGTTTCCAGGCTTTGCTGCAAGGCTTCCAACTCGGCCTCGTTCATCTTCAGTAGCGCATCGCTCAACACGCCGCGATATGGCAGCGGCGCCTTGTGCAGAATTTCCTCGCCGCGCGGGGTCAGCGTCAGCAACACCACGCGCCTGTCCTCGTCGCTGCGATCGCGCGCAACGTAATTCTGGCTCACGAGCTTATCCAGCAGGTTGCTCGCCGTGGACTGGTGAATGGACATCGCCTTGGCAAGTTCGGTCACGGTAATACGCGGCCTGCCCGAGATTTCGGCGAGTGCCCACAGTTGGGCACCGCCGATACCCGCCTTGCGCTCGACCTCATGCGAGTGGCGATTGACCGACTGGAAGATAACCCGGAACAGCTTGAGAACAGCAGCCGGATCGGAGGGACCGGTAGCTACCGGTCCCTGCTGTGAATGAGTTTGCGTGGATTTCACCGGTTATTTCTTCTTGACGTTTTCCTGCATGTCCTGGATCACCTTGGCAGCCCATTCCTTGCCGCCCAGACCAAAGGCGATGGCGAGCGCGAGGAACACGGCCCCTACGACGATCACGAACAGGGCCGTCAGTAATTGCGTGCCGATGTTGAGCTGTTCCAGCGCCACGAACAGCACGAACACCTGCACCAGATATTCCGCCGAGGTGCTGACCAACAGCGCGCCCTGGAACTTGATACTGTGCAACCAGGCGAACACGAGGCGGTTGATGAAGCGCGCCAGCAATGTACCGAAAATCAGTACCAGGATCGCGATGATGATGTGCGGCAAATAACCGGCGAGGTCGACCAGGATGCCGGACACTTCGCTCAGGCCGAGCATATTGGCGCCGGTGATGACGAACATGAGGATCACTAGCCAGTAGACGATTTCGCTGATGATGCCGGACAGTGTCAGTTGCACGTCTCCCTGTTGCAGGAAAGCCTCAAGGCCGGACTTTTGCGCGATGCTGTCGAAATGCGCAAAGCGCAGCAGGCGCAGGATGCCCGCCCGAGCCAGCTTGGCGACTACCCAGCCTAGGAACAGAATCACGATCACGGCCAGAAGCTTGGGCACGAAGGTCGCGATCTGCATCCAGAATTCATTGAGCGAGGCGACGAAGATATCCAATTGTGTCTGCATGTTTTTCCGCTTGTATCTTAATGAGTGTTCGTGAGCCCGGACTAGCGGGCAATCAAGGGTAATCGGGGAATCCGCTCGCTTCGCAGCGAACGGCGAGCTGTATATTCATACAAATGTATTGGAGCGTCAAGCAACCGTTTCAGGCTGCCTGACGCTCTAAAGTCAGCTCTTGCGCGTCAGCGCGGCGGCAAAGAAACCGTCCGTGGCATGCTGCTGCGGCAACAACTTGAGGTAAGCGCCGGTATCGAGCGGCACCTGCTGCTGGGCAAGGATTTCGTTGGCGTTCGCGAGTTCGAATTCCGGATTCGCGGCAAGAAACGCCTCGACGATGGCCTCGTTCTCCTCACGCAACAGGCTGCAGGTGGCATACACCAGACGGCCGCCCGGTTTCACCAGTCGCGATGCGCTTTGCAGGATGGAAGCCTGCTTGCCGGTCAACTCATCCACATCCTGCGGCGTCTGGCGCCACTTGAGGTCGGGATTGCGGCGCAAGGTGCCAAGTCCGCTGCAAGGTGCATCCACCAGCACACGATCGAACTTGCCGATCAGACGCTTCAGCTTGGCATCGCGCTCGTTGGCGATGACCTGGCTGTGCAGATTGGAAAGACCGGAGCGCTTGAGGCGCTGCCCCAGGTTGTGCAGGCGCTTTTCAGACACATCGAATGCATACAGACGCCCGGTGTTGCGCATCAAGGCGCCGAGCGCGAGACTCTTGCCGCCAGCGCCGGCGCAGAAGTCGGCCACCATTTCGCCGCGGCGCGGCGCGACCAGCTGAGCCAGCAACTGGCTGCCTTCGTCCTGCACCTCGATCTTGCCGTCCATGAACATCGGCTGGCGGTTGAGCGCTATCTTGGACTGCATGCGCAGGCCATTGGGCGCATAAGGCGTGGGAGCAGCTTCGATACGGTCGCGTGCGAACTGCTCCAGCACTTCCTCGCGCGTCGCCTTTATCGTATTGACGCGAATATCCAAGGGTGCGGCCACATGCAGGCTGCGCGCGAGAGTAAGCGCTTCCTGTTCGCCGTATTGCTCCGTCAAGCGTTCCCACAGCCAGTCCGGCAGGTCGGCCTGGATCGCCGGGGCAAGGTTCTCGGTGGACTTGGCCTTGATCGCATGCGCCCATTCCGTTTGCTGCTTGTTGAGCAAAGGCCCGAGGTCACGCAAGCTGATTCCCTGCAAGCGCAGCATCGCCGCCAGCAACAGCCGGCGCGCATCGATGCCGTCCGCCAGATATTCCAGCAGGCGCTTGCGGCGCAACACCTGGTATACCGATTCAGCGATGAAGGCGCGGTCCTTCACACCCAACTTGGGATTCTCGCGGAAGAAAGCGCTGAGCTTGGCGTCCGCCGGCCCATGGGGCGCGAGCACCGTGGCCAGCGCCATTGCGGCCTGGCGCAATAAAGGTTCGTTGAGTTGTTGTGTCATGTCTATTCCATCTGCACGTGTGTCGCGATGCGCTCCAGCACTGTGCCGTCCTTTTCCGTCTTGCGGAATTTCAAAGGGAGGTAATGATAATCTGCGGCAAGCCACAGTTCCGTTTTTTCTTCTCCATCATCGCTGCTACGCGCGATGTGCAGACTGCTGACCTTGCCCAGCGGCGTTTCGATCATTTCTTCGCCCTCGAAAGCATAGTCGTAGGTGCGAAAGCGCTTGCCGTTGGTGATCGCGAGCTGCATTTCCTGCAGCGGCGGCACGAACATGAACTGGTACATGAAGCTCATGAGATCCTGCGCACCCTCGCTAAGCGGCACCTCCTGCTTGCGCGAGCCTGATTGCATTGCAAGCGTGCCCTGCTGCCAATCGAATACCGCTTTCTGCGCCTTGTCCGGGTTCGAGCCGTACTGATAGCTGAAGCGTTCCGGCTTCAGGCCCTGCGGCGTCACCTGCCCCTCGCTTTTCTGCACCAGCTCGGAGAGCGCCAGGGCATACAGACCCCTGGGTTTCGCCACGCTGGTCAACGAATAGCCGCGCTCGCCATAATCGTAGACATGGCGCTCGGTGCCGACCACGCCCCCCTTGCGCAGGATATTGAAGTCGATGGCAACGTGATGCGGTGGCTGGGCAAGCGGCTCTTCCTGCACCACGGTTTCTTCCTCGACAGGCACGGCGACCGCAGGCGGTGCTGGCGCTTCGGGAATAACCGCTTCGGCGACCGGTTCGGGCGTAATCGCTTGCGGCTCCGACTCCGCCATGACTGGTGGCAGCTCCACAGGCGCCGACTGCGCTGGAAGCTCAGGTTCCGGGCGCGGCGCTACCGGCTTTGGCAATGGCTTTCGAGGGCGCACGGCAGCGGGAGGCAACTTGCTTTCAGCAGAGACCGCAGGGGGCTGCGTGCGCGGTGTCAGCTCGACCACGATGCGGTCTTCCTCGCTTTCGGGCAAACTCCACCCGGAATAGCGCGCGATCAGCAGCATATGTGCGGCGACCGAGAGCGCCAGCGCCCAAAGCAAAGGCTTGTTGAATCGTTTATTCCACATGCAGACTGGTCAATGTCTGCTCGATCTTCGCGCCGTTTTCGTCCTTCATCGTGATACGCACCGGAATATGGTGCGCCTCGGCGCCCAGCCAGATTTCCTTCTGGTCCTCGTCCGGCTCGGCATCGACGAGATGCACGGCACTGTACTTGCCGGCCTCGGTCTCAACCGGCGTTTCCTGCTCGGCAATACGGTAGCGATACACCCGCATCTTGCGGCCGGTGGTCACCGGCAAAACCACTTCATCACCGTGCGGCGGCTTGAACATGAACTGGTAGGCGTAGCTGAGGATATCCTGCGTACCGGACTCCAGCTTGGCGTTACTGGTCTTGCCCTTGTACTTCAGCGTGAGCTGGTTCGCGGCCCAATCGAAATCCGCGGAAACATTCTTGCGTGCCTCGCCCTGCTGCTGCTCGAAATGGGCGGGGCGCAGGCCTTCCTCGGTCACCTCGCCTTCGCTATAGAGGCGGCGTTTGCCGAACAACGCATAAACGCCTATACCCTCGGTCAGGCTTTCCAGCTTGTATTTGCCGCCATCGCGGGTATAGGTTTCGGTCACGGTCGCAAAAGGCTGGCCGTTACGTGTAGCCTGATAGACCGCCTTGATCTGTTGCGGCGCGGCAAACGCAACCTGTGCGACGAACAACAGGGCCAGCAATAACAATCGATGCATGGGGAACTCCTCCTTCTCTTCGTCTAACGCGCCGCAAGCCGGACGGTTGTCGAAGATCAGGCGATAACGGTCTGATGCTCGCCGGCAGCGCGAGCGCGTATGACCCCGATGCGGAACACTTGTTCGCCTTCGGCAGCCAGCAGCGCACTGGCACGCTCGGCATCTTCGGCAGAAACAATGACCGCCATACCGATGCCGCAGTTGAAGGTGCGCAGCATTTCGTCTTCGGCGATGTTGCCCTGCTGCTGCATCCAGCCGAACAGCGGCGGAATGGTCCAGCTCCCGCGCTTGAGTTCCGCGGTCACGCCTTCCGGCAGCACGCGGGGGATGTTCTCAGTGAGGCCGCCGCCGGTGATGTGGGCCATACCCTTGACCGGCAACGCTTCGATGAGCTTGAGCAGCGGCTTGACGTAAATGCGCGTCGGTTCCATCACTACGTCACGGAACGGGCGGCCATGGAAATCGCTGTCCATGGCTATGCCAGAGACTTCGATGAGCTTGCGCACCAGCGAATAGCCGTTGGAATGCGCACCACTGGAAGCGAGGCCCAGCACCACGTCTCCCGGCTGGATGGTGGTGCCGTCGATGATCTTTTCCTTGTCCACCGCACCGACCGAGAAACCGGCCAGATCGTATTCGCCCGGCGGGTACATGCCCGGCATCTCGGCGGTTTCGCCCCCCACCAGCGCGCAGCCGGCTTGTTCGCAGCCGGCGGCGATGCCCTTGATCACCTGCGCGGCGGCGCCGACTTCGAGCTTGCCGCAGGCGAAGTAATCGAGGAAGAATAGCGGCTCGGCACCCTGCACCAGGATGTCGTTGACGCACATCGCCACGAGGTCGATGCCGACCGTATCGTGCTTGTTGAGCTGGAACGCGAGCTTGAGCTTGGTACCCACGCCGTCGGTGCCGGATACCAGCACGGGGTTCTTGAACTTCTTGGGCACTTCAAACAGCGAGCCGAAGCCGCCGATGCCGGCCAGCACTTCGGGACGCATGGTGCGCTTGGCAAACGGCTTGATGTCTTCGACCAGCGCGTCACCGGCTTCGATATCGACGCCGGCATCGCGGTAGCTGATCGTGGTTTTGGCGGAATCGGAAGGGTTCAAGTTGAGTTCTCGCTTTCCAGAGGATACATTACGGGCTTTGAAACCCGTGATTTTACCCGAAATGGTCGCAAAACGAGAGAACGGACTGCCTTACCAATGGCTGGCGGCGCTGGCCATTTTCCTCATCCTGCTCTACCTGCTGCGCGATATTCTCGCGCCCTTCCTCACCGCGGCGATCATCGCCTACATCTGCAGCCCGCTAGTCGACCGCCTCATGCGACTGCATCTCGGCAAGGTACGCATGGGCCGCACGCTGGCGACCTCGCTCGTACTGCTATTGCTCACCGGCGTTTTCGTGCTGCTGTTACTGATCGTCGTTCCGCTATTGCAGAAGGAAATCGTGCTGCTCGCCCAACGCTTGCCCAATTATTTCCAGGCATTGCGCAATTGGCTGGAACCGCTGCTTCTGCAGCGCTTCGGCATCACGCTCGCCGTCGATTTCGGCCAGATTCAGGCGGTACTCACGGAAAACTGGAAAACCGCCGGCAATTTCGCGGGGCAGGCACTCCGCATTGTCGGCACCCACGGCATGGCGTTTTTCGGCTGGATGATGAGTCTGCTGCTGATCCCGCTGGTACTGTTCTACCTGCTGCGCGACTGGAAGGATTTGATCGCGCGCATCGGCCAGCTGGTACCGCGCCGCTGGTTCGACAAGACCGCACTGATCGCACATGAAATCGATCTCGTACTCGCCGAGTTCCTGCGCGGGCAGCTTTCCGTGATGCTGCTCATGAGCGCCTTCTACGCGATCGGCCTGTGGGTTACCGGCCTGGAACTTGCGCTGCCTATCGGGCTTATCGCAGGGCTGCTTGGCTTCGTGCCCTACCTCGGCATCACCATCGGCATCGTGCTGGCCGTGCTCGCCGCGCTGCTGCAATTCTCCAGCTTCGCGCCGCTGGTCCCCATTGCTGTCGTGTTCGGCGTCGGACAGGTAGTGGAAGGCATGGTGCTGACTCCGTGGCTGGTCGGCGACCGCATCGGCCTGCATCCGGTCGCCGTGATCTTCGCGCTGCTCGCCGGCGGCCAGTTGTTCGGCTTTGCCGGGGTCTTGCTCGCACTGCCCGTCAGCGCGGCGATTGCGGTCGGCCTGCGTCATCTGAAACAATCTTATCTCGCCAGCGAAACCTATCAGAAGTGAAGCAACTCCTGCTCGACATCCAGCCGGCCCCCGCGCCCACGCTGGAAAATTTTGTCCCCGGCCGCAACGCCGAAACCCTGCACAGCCTTTATCTGGCGGCTACCGGCCGCGCCGATGTACGCTTCGTCTACCTGTGGGGACCGGAAGGCAGCGGCAAAAGCCATCTCCTTCATGCGTGCTCCGCATTGGCTCGGGAAACCGGGCTGAATCTGGTCACTGCCGACGACGTGCACACGCTGGACAACGAGGCGCAAATTGCACTATTCAACACCTACAATCGTCTCAAGGAAAACGACGGCGTGCTGGTGGCCGCCGGAGAAGCCGCGCCCATGCAAATGGGATTGCGCGACGACCTGGCGACGCGGCTCTCCTGGGGATTGGCCTATCAGCTGCATCCGCTGACCGACGAGGAAAAAGCCCAGGCCCTGCGTGCCCATGCCGAAGAGCGCGGCATGAAGCTGCCGGATGAAGTGCTGGACTACTGCCTGAGCCACTTGCGGCGCGATCTGCCGACCCTGATGGCGACTGTGGACGCGCTGGATGAGTGGTCGCTCACTGCCAAACGCCCGGTGACATTACCGCTGCTGCGTCAAATGCTGCAGCCCGTTGCCAAATAGCACTAAATTGAGGAGGTGGAAAATGATCCAGGTAAAGAAGCTGAACGACACTACCTATGAAGTCACGGTTACGGCAAGCTCGACTACCACCCACACCGTCACTGTCGCGGCCGACTACGCACACAAATTGACCGGCGGCGCCTGTGCAACCGAGCATCTCGTCAGCCGCTCCTTCGATTTTCTGCTAGAGCGCGAATCCAACAGCAGCATACTGCGCAGTTTCGACCTGCCGGTAATCGGCCGCTATTTCCCCGAGTACGAACGCACGATCAAGAGCATGCTATAGACTTACCCAGCCTCGACCACGCCCTCGATTGCGTTGGTCGCGCCCTTGTTGTCCACCCACTTCACCGCGATCTTGTCGCCGAGACTGGCGTTTCGCAACCGGAAGGTAAGATAGGGATTCTTCGAGACGCCCGTGCCCCATTGCGCTTCCAGTACGGTTCTGCCATTGAGCGTAGCGGTCACCAGCTGGATGAAATGGGCAGGTACGGTTTCGCCGGCATCGTTGAGGCGGCGGCCCGTTTCCATGGGATGGATCATGAGCACCTTGACCTCGGTCACGCCATCCTTGAGGCGCGCACGGATTTTCATGAGATCCGCCATTAGCCGCATCCTCCTATGGCAACTTCCACACGCCGCGATGCCGAAAAATATTGATCACCCGCCTTGACCACCACCTTGAGATCCGCGGTTTCGGCCATCTTGATGCGCAGGATGACAAACGGGTCCGTGTCACTGGAAAACAGGAAATTGGCGATCAGCGGCGTCGGGTTCTTTTCGGCGATGATCGCGATCGCTTCGGTATTCGGGATACGGCTCGTGACTTCGATCTGGATGATGGCGCCGTTTTCCGCGAGCTGCGGCGCGACGATTTCGATATCCGGGCTGGCCTCGTCCGACTTGATGCCCAACCCCTCCATCGCACTTTCGATCTTGTCAGCCTCGAATGCTTTTCGGTTCCATGCGGCGGCCAAGGCCTGAAGCGGCACCAACAGCACCAGCGACAAGGCTGCAGCGCAAGATTTCAGCATCTCGCGTCGGTTCACATTCACCCCTTACTTTTTCGGTTCAGCCAACATGGATCGCAACTGCTTGAGGCGCGCTTCCACGCTCGACATTTCGTAGAAATTACCATCGCCGCTACGCAGCGCCAGTTCCATCTGCTCGATCGCCCCCATGAGGTTGTAGCGCAGATAGTATGCCTCGCCCTGGGCCTGGTGGCGCAACAAGTCCTTGCCCTGACGCGTATAGATCTGGGATTTGAGCTCATAGAGATATGGATCTTCCGGATATACCTGCTGCTTCTCACGCAGCAGTTTCTCGGCCTGGTCCAGCTGGTTGGTCGCGAGCAGCAACTCGGCATAGCCGTAGATGAGGCCGCGGTGATTGGGATAGGCCGCCAAGGCCTGCTTGAAATGGGTTTCGGCCTGGCGCTGGTTGCCCATCGCCACCAGCAGGTTGCCGGCCAGGGTTTCGACCATGGCATTGCGCGGCGCCTTGGTGCGCAGCCAGGCCACCTCTTCGCGCGCATCATCGAGCCGGTTTGCGCGCATGAGCGCCACAGCCAGGCCGTACCGCTGGGAAGCCTCGTCGACGTATTTCTTTTCCGCAAGAATATCCTGGAACCAGTTCACCGCCTCATTGGCACTTCCCGAAAGCGCGCGCAGCTTGGCGCGGGTGTAGTTGAATTCCGGGCTATCGGCGACTTGGCGGTAAGGCGTCTGCTCCACGCGGTTGCGCACGTCTGCGATACGCTCAGTCGTCAACGGGTGGGTCCGCAGGAAAGCAGGCGCACTGCCCTCATAAAAACGCGTGCCCTTGATCAGCTTGTCGAAAAACGCTGGCATGGCACGGGTATCGAAACCGGCATTGCTGAGAATCTGCAAACCGACACGGTCCGCTTCGCGCTCGTGCTCGCGGGTGTAATCGAGCTGTTTCTGGATCGCACCCGCCTGCGCCGCCTGCATGGATGCGCCGGCCAGTTGCGGATTGGAGCGCGCTGCGAGCAGCGCAAATGCCATCGCCGCAAACGATTGCCACGCATCCTGCTTCTGCTGCGCGATCATGCGCGCGATATGGCGCTGGGTGACGTGGCCGATTTCGTGGCTAATCACGCTCGCCAGTTCGGATTCGCTGCCGGCCGCCATGATGAGACCGCTATGCACGCCGATAATGCTGGCAGGCAGCGCAAATGCATTGATGCTGGAATCCTGCACGACAAAGAAAGTGAATTTCTGCGGAGACTCGCCGCTGCTCGCCGCCAACCGGTACCCCAGCCCTTGCAGGTAATCCACCACTTCCACGTCGCGGATCACGCCGCCGCTGTTATTCACGTCGCGCATGATCTCTTCGCCGATACGGCGTTCGTCTTGCGGCGTCAGGGCCATTTGGGAGGAGTCGCCCAGGTCGGGCAGGCCGTCCGCTACTGCGACAGGCACGCAGAGCAGCATGAGGAAAAGATAAACGAATTTCACCCTGCTATGATATATGCTCCAACTGAAGAGTTCATAGCACGATGTCGCAATTTACACACTTTAACGCCGCCGGCCAGGCCCATATGGTAGATGTGGGCGAGAAGGCCGAAACGCACCGCGTTGCGCGCGCAGCCGGCAGCATCCGCATGCTACCCGACACGCTCAAGCTGATCCGGCAAGGCGACGCCAAGAAAGGTGACGTGCTAGGCATCGCCCGCATTGCTGCCATCCAGGGTTCCAAGCGCACATCGGACCTGATTCCGCTATGCCATCCCATCGGCCTGACCAAGGTCGGCGTGGAATTCGAGATCGCGGAACCGGATACCATTCATTGCGCCGTCACTGCCGAAACGGTCGGCCGCACCGGCGTGGAAATGGAAGCGCTAACTGCGACCAGCGTCGCGCTGCTGACGATCTACGACATGTGCAAGGCAGTAGACCGCGGCATGACGATCAGCGATATCCGCCTGCTGGAAAAACAGGGTGGGAAATCCGGCCACTGGGTCGCAAAGTAAGCGATCGCTATTTCTTATTGTTCTGTAATGCTTGAACAGCCTATCGCCTGCATCGACGTCGAAACCACAGGCACCAGTCCGCAGCACGACCGCATCACCGAAATAGGCGTGGTCGAGATCGATCCGGACGGATCGGTGCGCGAATGGAGCACACTGGTCAATCCCGGCGTACCCATTCCTCCTTTCATCCAGAATCTGACGGGCATCAGCGATGTGATGGTCGCTACTGCGCCAGCTTTTGCGGAGATCGCCGGAGAGTTGCAACAGCGTCTCTCCGGCCGACTGTTCGTCGCGCACAATGTCCGCTTCGATTACGGCTTCGTCCGCAACGAGTTCAAGCGCGCCGATATCGCCTTCCGCGCCGACACGTTATGCACCGTACGCCTATCGCGGCGCCTTTACCCGCAACATTACAAGCACAACCTCGACAGCCTGATCGAACGGCTCGGCCTGGTGATCGAAGACCGCCACCGCGCCCTGTCCGATGCGCGGGTACTATCAATATTCCTGCGGCGCCTGCGCGATGAACACCCGGCCGAGGCCATAGATGAAGCTATGCGCCATGTCATGGCCAAGCCTGTATTGCCGGCTCACATTCCAGAAGGCTTGCTGGACGATATTCCGGACAGCCCCGGCGTTTACCTGTTCTATGGCGAAGGGGAAGCGCCATTGCTCGTAGGGAAAAGCAACGGCCTGCGCAGTCGGGTGCTGGGATATTTTGCTGGCGAGAAACGCAGCGCGAAGGAGCAGCGCATCGCGCAGCAAATCCAGCGCATCGAGTGGCGGGAAACGGCGGGCGAACTGGGTGCGCTGCTTCTGGAAGCCAATCTGATCCGCGAACTGCATCCGCTGCACAACGCCGTGCCGAAAAAGCAGGTGGAATCGTGCAGTTGGCGGATGATACGCGCCGCAAATGGGGGAATGACGCTCGAACTCACGGCCATGGACACGCTCGCTTTGGGCCGCGATGAAAACCTGTATGGACTTTTCCCTTCACCGCCCAAGGCAGTCCAGGCGCTACGCGAGTTGGCAGAAGCCCACCGCCTGTGCCTCCGGCAAATCGGGCTTGAAAAACCCTCGCCTTCCGAGCGCGCATGCTCGTCGCATTCCACAAAAAAATGCCGCGGCCTCTGCGTAGGGAAAGAAGACATCGGACGGCACGACTTGCGCCTCACGGAAGCGCTGGCGCGCCTGAAAATTGCCGCATGGCCTTATGCAGGTCCGGTCGGCATCACCGAGTCGTATGCGGGGCGTGACGAAATGCTGGTGTTCGATGGTTGGCGCTATCTGGGCATGGCGCGCAGCGAGAGCGATATTCCGCCGCTTCTCGCAACACGCAACGATGCGCCCTTCGACCCGGATATCTACAAGCTGCTGGCTAAGAACCTCAAGAACAAACCCGTGATACCGCTGGACGGCTGGGTAGCCGCCCTCGATATCTAGTCGCCGATCCCTAATTCCTGAATCTTGCGCGTCAGGGTATTGCGGCCCATGCCCAGCTGGGTCGCCGCTTCGATGCGACGCCCGCCCGTATGTTCCAGCGCCTTGATAATCATGATGCGCTCGAAGGCGTTGGTACGACTTTCCAGGATGTTCTGCTCGCCGCGCGACAGCGCATCGGCAACCTCCTGCGCAAGCGCCTCCTCCCACGAGGCAACATTGATCGGACGGCTCACGTCCTCGCGCAACTCCTGCGGGAGATCGGCCACATCCACATTCTGGCCGGGCGCCATCACCGTCAGCCAGTGGCACAGATTTTCCAACTGACGCACGTTACCGCTCCAGCCCAAAGTCGCCAGATAGCGTAGTGCGGCAGCGGACAATTGCTTGGGCTCGACACCCAGTTCGATCGCACTTTGCTGCAGGAAATAGCGGGCCAGCAGCGGGATATCCTCGCGGCGCTCGCGCAGCGGCGGCAGGCGCAGACGGATCACGTTGAGACGATGGAACAAGTCTTCGCGGAACAGACCCTGTTTCACGCGCTCCTCCAGATCCTGGTGGGTCGCGGCGATGATGCGCACGTTAACCTTGACCGGCTGATGGCCGCCCACGCGGTAGAACTGGCCGTCGCACAGCACGCGCAGCAAACGCGTCTGCAGGTCGGACGGCATGTCTCCGATTTCGTCCAGGAACAGCGTGCCGCCGTCAGCCTGCTCGAAGCGACCGCGTCGTGCCGCTTGCGCACCGGTAAACGAGCCGCGCTCGTGACCGAACAGCTCGGACTCCAGCAAGTCCTTGGGGATAGCCGCGGTGTTGATCGCGATGAAAGGCTTGTCGGACCGCGGACTATGGCGATGCAACGCCATCGCCACCAGCTCCTTGCCAGTACCCGACTCGCCATTGATAAGCACGGTCGCATGCGAACGCGAAAGGCGTCCGATGGCACGAAAAACCTCCTGCATCGCGGGCGCCTGGCCAATGATTTCAGGCGTTTCCTGCGGGTACTCCTCCTCGTTCGCCTGACGCGTGCTTTCGTCCACTGCGCGCCGGATGATATCGATTGCCTGGTCTACGTCGAACGGCTTGGCCAGATATTCGAACGCGCCGCCCTGGAATGCCGCAACCGCGCTTTCCAGATCGGAATAGGCGGTCATGATGATGACCGGCACATTCGGCAGCCGCTGCTTGATCTCTTGCAGGAAATCCAGTCCCGACCCGTTGGGCATGCGGATATCGCTGACCACCACCTGGGGCTCCTCCTCGGCCAACGCGGACAGCGCCTCGGGCGTCGAGGAGAAAGTCTTGAACTCCATGTCGCTGCGTGCGAGCGCTTTCTCGAACACCCAGCGGATGGAGCGGTCGTCATCGATGATCCAGATCGGTTTCATGTTTTTATCTCTTTAATGTCGAGTACTACTGTCGAATAAGACTGCCGTTTTTCAACGCCGTGCTCTCGATCGGCAGGCGTATGGTGAATGTCGTGTTTCCCGGCTCGCTTTCGCATTCGATCATGCCGTGATGCTGTGTGACGAAGGTTTGCGCGAGGGTCAGCCCGAGCCCGGAGCCGTCGGCCCGTCCCGATACCAGCGGATAGAAGATGCGGTCGCGGATTTCCGGAGGAATGCCGGGGCCGTTGTCGATGATCTGCAGCTTGATCGCAACGCGATAGCGTTTGCGCACCAGGGTTACCTGACGTTCGGCACGTGTGCGGAAAATGATTTCACCCTGCCCCTGCATGGCCTGAACGGCGTTGCGCGCAATGTTGAGCACGACCTGGATGAGCTTTTCGCGATCGCCGACGAGTTCGGGCAGGCTGGTGTCGTAATCGCGCCTGACTCTCACCCCGCGCGGCGATTCCGCGAGCAACAGGCTGCGCACACGCTCCAGCACCTCATGAATGTTAGTGAGTTCGTACTTGGGAACGCGATGCGGCACCAGCAACCGGTCCATGAGCAACTGCAGGCGATCGGCTTCCTTGATGATCACCTGGGTATATTCGCGCAGATTCTGCTGGGGCAATTCGTGCTCCAGCAGTTGCGCCGCGCCGCGCAGCCCTCCTAGCGGGTTGCGGATTTCATGGGCCAGGTTACGCAGCAACTCGGTATTCGCCTGCTGTTGCACCAGCATGCGTTCCTCGCGCGCGATGCGCAATTGCTGATCCATTTGCTGAAATTCCAGTACCAGCCGCACCGGCGCAATATCCACGGGCGTCGCGGTGCAGGTAACCGACAGGCTGCCCTGACGCAGCGTGGAAATGGGAAGTTCGTGCTCGCGGAAAGGGCTGTTGGTCGAGAGCGCGCTCTCGACCGCCGTCAGCAGCGGATCGCACCCCGGAAAAGTCTGGGCAAGCGGACCGAGCATCTGATTCATGCTGACCGCGAACAACACTTCCGCAGCGGGGTTGGCGTAAAGCACATCGCTCTTGCCATCGAGCAACAGGACAGCCGTGGCCAAGTGTTCCAGCCCGGCAAAAGAATGAGGTATTTTGTTATGCATCGCTTTCCCGGTAAGCAAAAGCCAGGCCAGAAAGCGACGAGGCCCTGTTACTTGAGCGCCGCGATTTCTTTTTCCAGCAGCTCGATATTTTTCTGGTGCAGGTCGACATTTTCCTGCAGCTGGGCAATCTTTTCCTGATAACGCGCCACATTGCGGCGCACGACGGTTTTACCGTCCTTGCCCTTGGTCCGGAACACCTCGGGATCCTTCTCGCCCTCAGCCAGCGCATTCTTGGCATCTTCCAGCGCCTGACGTTCCGCAGCCAGTTCCTCCTCGAGAATCTGGCGCCGCTTATCGTCGCGCTGCTTCTGTTCGCCCTTGTCGACGCGCGGGAAATTGGCAGGAGTCGGCGTTTTCGCAGCCTTGGGCGGCGGCGGGCTGCTCGTCACAGGCGGCTCCAGCTCCAGCTTGGTCGCCCCCTTCATCGGCACGTTGCTGTAAGTCACGCGCCCGTCCGCATCGACATGCTTGTATATCTCGGCAAAAGCGGGAGCACTGAGCCCCAGCCCGACCAGTAACCACAAATAGTTTTTCATGGATTGAAGTGTAGTGCAGTTGCAACCCCCAGGCAACGCATGGGATTGCGGATGGTTGACGGGAAAACGGACAACAAAAAAGGCGGGTTTCCCCGCCTTTTCTGCTGAGTCCCGAGAGACTTAGATCGAGTAGTACATATCGAACTCGACCGGATGGGTCGTCATGCGGAAACGGGTCACTTCTTCCATCTTCAGATCGATGTAAGCATTGATCATGTCGTTGGAGAACACACCGCCGCGGGTCAGGAACTCGCGATCCTTGTCCAGGTATTCCAGGGCCTGCTCGAGGCTGGAGCACACGGTCGGGATCTTGGCATCTTCTTCCGGCGGCAGATCGTACAGATTCTTGTCTGCCGGATCGCCCGGGTGAATCTTGTTCTGGACACCGTCCAGACCAGCCATCATGAGGGCAGTGAATGCCAGGTACGGGTTCGCACCCGGATCCGGGAAGCGCACTTCGATACGGCGGGCCTTGTCGGACTGCACGTACGGAACGCGGATGGAAGCGGAACGGTTGCGTGCGGAGTAAGCCAGCTTCACCGGAGCTTCGAAGCCCGGGACCAGACGCTTGTAGGAGTTGGTCAGCGGGTTGGTGATAGCGTTCAGCGCGCGAGCGTGCTTGATGATACCGCCGATGTAGTACAGCGCGAACTCGGACAGACCGGCGTAGCCATTGCCTGCGAACAGGTTCTTGCCATCCTTCCAGATGGACTGGTGCACGTGCATGCCGGAACCGTTGTCGCCAACGATGGGCTTCGGCATGAAGGTGGCGGTCTTGCCATACTGGTGTGCAACGTTGTGCACGACGTACTTCAGAATTTGCGTCCAGTCTGCGCGCTTCACCAGCGAGGAGAACATGGTGCCGATTTCGTTCTGGCCGGCGGTTGCCACTTCGTGGTGATGCACTTCAACCGGCACGCCCATTTCTTCGAGGGCGATACACATGGCGGAACGAACGTCCTGGAAGGAGTCGACCGGGGGAACCGGGAAGTAGCCGCCCTTGACGGTAGGACGGTGGCCGATGTTGCCGCCTTCGAACTTCTCGCCGGAAACCCATGCGGCTTCTTCGGAGTGGATCTTGCACATGCTGCCGGACATATCGACTTGCCAGTTTACGGAGTCGAAAATGAAGAATTCGGGTTCCGGGCCGAAGTAAGCCACATCACCGATACCGGAAGACTTCAGGTAAGCTTCAGCGCGCTTGGCGATGGAACGCGGGTCGCGGTCGTAACCCTTGCCTTCGGACGGTTCGATCACGTCACAGGTCAGGATCAGGGTCGGTTCGTCCATGAAGGGGTCGATGTTGGCGGTGTCCGGATCCGGCATCAGGATCATGTCGGAAGCCTGAATACCCTTCCAGCCAGCGATGGAAGAGCCGTCGAAAGCATGGCCTTCGGTGAACTTGTCTTCATTGAAAGCAGAAACCGGCACGGAAACGTGCTGTTCCTTGCCACGGGTGTCGGTGAAACGGAAATCAACGAACTTGATTTCGTTTTCTTTCACCATTTTGATTACGTCGGCGACCGCCATCTCAATCTCCCTAAATTAAGGCACAAAACAAATTGAACAAAAAATTTGACACGCTTACCAAGCATTAAGCGTGCCATCAATTCAAAGTAAATTCTCATTTTCACACAGAAGGTTAGAAAAGAGAATCTAAATTCACCGCACCAATAATGTGCAAAATCAATTACCAATGCACCATAATGGTGCCAAGGCGATAATTGCGAAAAATAGTTTTATAATTTGCCCAATTATTTTACCGGAGAGTTCTAAATGGGAACGCTCAACGACATTCTGGCGGCTGCGCACCAACGTGCGCTCGACAACCATCTGCCTTACGCGGGCAGCCTGACGCCCGCTGAAGCACAACAGATTCTGGAAACTGCCGCTTCCGCCAAACTGGTGGATGTACGCACACGACCCGAACTGGAACTGGTCGGCCGCATTCCCGGTGCATCGCACATCGAGTGGGCTTATTATCCGGATATGCGCCTCAATCCGGATTTCATCAATCAACTGAGTCAGCAAGTCGATACCGAGTCGGTCGTGATGTTCATCTGCCGCACGGGCGGCCGTTCACATAATGCTGCGGCCGTAGCCACCCAGGCCGGTTACACCAATTGCTATAACGTTCTGGAAGGCTTCGAGGGTGCGACTGAACCTTCTACCGGCCAACGTGGCAAGATCAACGGCTGGAAAGTCGCCGGCCTGCCCTGGACGAACTGATCGTGACGGACCGCTACGCAGTCGTCGGCAATCCGGTCGAGCACAGCAAGTCTCCGGCCATTCATGCTGAATTTGCGCGTCAGACCGGACAAAAACTGGAATACGGCAGCCTGCTCGCTCCGCTGGACGGTTTTCGCGAAACCGTGCTGCGCTTCCGCGACGAAGGCGGCAAGGGACTCAACGTCACTGTGCCGTTCAAGAATGAAGCCTTTGCGCTCGCCACTACCCTGACCTCGCGCGCGCGCGACGCCGAAGCGGTCAATACACTGAAGTTCGACCAGGATCGCATCATCGGCGACAACACCGACGGCGCCGGCCTCATCCGCGACCTCATTCACAATCTCGGCTTCACGCTGGAACGCAAGCGCATCCTGCTCGTCGGCGCGGGGGGTGCCGCCCAAGGCGTACTGTTCCCGCTGCTCCACCAGGAGCCCGCCTTGATCGTGGTCGCCAACCGCACACTCGATCGCGCCCGCGAAATGCAAAGCAAGGTGGAGAAGCGCGACGTGCTGGAGCGCACGGTGCAGGCCCAGACCTTCGAATCGCTCGCCGGACTCTCCTTCGACCTCGTCATCAATGCCACCTCGGCCGGCCTGACCGATAGCGAACTGCCCATCCCTCGCGGCATTTTCGCCCGGGACGCTCTCGCTTACGAAATGATGTACGGCCGCGACACGCCCTTCATGCGTTTTGCACGCGAGGAAGGCGCCCAAGTCGCAGACGGACTCGGCATGCTGGTGGAACAGGCGGCCGAATCCTTCTACCTCTGGCGCGACGTTCGCCCGTCCACGCGCGCCGTCATCGAAAAACTCCGTCAGTAATCGCATGCGCTTCGGCGGCCTCCTGTGGCGCGGCCTGCTCGCGCTGGTCGTTTTTGTGCTGATTTATCAGCTGTGGATCTTCCTGCACATCTGCTGGTGGGTGAACCACAACCCCGACACCACGGCTTTCATGGAAGACCGGCTGGAGGTCATGCAGGAAAAGAATCCGGATGCGAAACTCAAGCACAAATGGGTGCCTTACAAGCGCATTTCCGGCAACCTGAAGCGCGCGGTGATCGTGTCCGAGGATTCAAAATTCGTCACGCACCAGGGCTTCGACTGGGCCGGCATCCAGTACGCGTACGAAAAAAACATGAAAAAAGGGCGGGTAGTGGCCGGCGGCTCCACCATCAGCCAGCAGCTCGCGAAGAACCTGTTTCTCTCCACCCAGCGCACCCCGTGGCGTAAGCTGGAAGAAGCCGTGATCACGGTGATGCTGGAGAAGATGCTGAGCAAGCGCCGCATTTTCGAAATCTATCTGAATGTGATCGAGTGGGGCGATGGCGTGTTCGGCGCTGAAGCGGCTGCCCGTCATTACTATGGCACCAGCGCCGCAGGTCTAAGTGCCGGACAGTCGGCCAAGCTGGCTGCGATGATCCCCAACCCGCGCTACTACGATAAACACCGTAGCGCACGCGGCCTCAACCGCAAGACGGGCATCATCCTTGCCCGCATGCGGCTGGCGCAATTGCCCTAGCGGGCAGCGGCGCCGCTTACTTCAGCATCGGCTTGAGATAGCGGCCGGTGTGACTCTTGGGCGATGCCGCCACTTCTTCCGGCGAACCTTCAGCAACGACCGTCCCGCCGCCGTCACCACCTTCGGGGCCCATGTCCACCAGCCAGTCCGCCGTCTTGATCACATCCAGATTGTGCTCGATAACCACTACCGTGTTGCCGTGGTCGCGCAGGCGGTGCAACACATTGAGCAGCAGCTGGATATCGGCGAAGTGCAGACCGGTAGTCGGCTCGTCGAGGATGTAGAGCGTGCGGCCGGTATCGCGCTTGGAAAGCTCCAGCGCCAGCTTGACGCGCTGCGCCTCGCCACCTGAAAGCGTGGTCGCAGACTGGCCGAGCGTGATGTAGCCGAGACCCACGTCGAGCAGCGTTTGCAGCTTGCGCTGCACCACCGGTACAGCGTGGAAGAATTCGTTGGCCTGCTCCACGGTCATTTCCAGCACTTCGCGTATGTTCTTGCCCTTGTACTGGATTTCCAGGGTCTCGCGGTTGTAGCGGTGGCCCTTGCACACGTCGCACGGCACGTAGATGTCGGGCAGGAAGTGCATTTCGACGCGGATTACGCCGTCGCCCTGACAGGCCTCGCAGCGGCCACCCTTGACGTTGAACGAGTAGCGGCCGGGGCCGTAGCCGCGTGCGCGCGATTCCGGCACGCCGGCGAATAGTTCGCGAATCGGTGTGAACAAACCGGTGTAGGTCGCGGGGTTGGAACGCGGCGTGCGACCGATCGGGCTCTGATCCACGTCAACTACCTTGTCGAAGAACTCCAGCCCTTCGATCGCCTCGTACGGGGCCGGTTCCGTCGCACTACCGTAAAGATGGCGCGCGACAACACGGAACAGCGTGTCATTGACCAGCGTGGACTTGCCCGAACCCGACACGCCGGTAACGCAAGTGAGCAGCCCGACCGGCAGATTGAGCGTGACGCCCTTGAGGTTGTTCCCTTCCGCATTGGTCAGCTGCAGCATGCGCTTGGGGTCGGGCTTGTGACGCTTCCTGGGCACGTCGATCGTCTTGCGTCCGCTCAGATATTGGCCCGTAAGCGAATCGGCGTTCTGCTTGATCTCGGCCGGCGTTCCCTGCGCGATGATGCGGCCGCCGTGCTCGCCCGCACCGGGGCCAATATCCACCACATAGTCGGCAGACTCGATTGCGTCCTGGTCGTGCTCCACCACGATCACGCTATTGCCGAGGTCGCGCAAGCGGAACAGCGTTTCCAGCAGGCGGTCATTGTCGCGCTGATGCAGACCGATGGACGGCTCGTCCAGCACATACATCACACCAGTAAGGCCGGAGCCGATCTGGCTCGCAAGGCGGATACGCTGCGCCTCGCCGCCGGAAAGCGTTTCGGCCGAGCGCGACAGCGAGAGGTACTCCAGACCGACATTGGTAAGAAAGCGCAGGCGGCTGCTGATTTCCTGCACGATCTTGTCGGCGATCGCTAGCTTCTGGCCGGTCAATTTGAGACTTTCAAAAAAGCTGAGCGCCAGACGTAGCGGCATTTCGCATACCTGGTGGATATTGCTGCCGCCAACGCGCACATGACGCGCTTCCCGGCGCAGACGCGTGCCGCCGCATTCGGGACACGGGCAGGCGTTGAGGTACTTGGAAAGCTCTTCGCGCACCATGAGCGAATCGGTTTCGCGATAGCGGCGTTCCAGGTTGTGCAGGATGCCTTCGAACGGATGACTTTTCTGGTAGAAGCCGCCGCGCTCGTTCATGTAACGGAAGGGAATGCTTTCCTTGCCGCTGCCGTTCAGCACGATGTCCTGCAGGTTTTCCGGCAGGTTCTCGAATGTGGTGTCGAGATCGAAACCATAATGCTCCGCCAGGCTTTGCAGCATCTGGTAGTAGAACTGGTTGCGCCGGTCCCATCCCTTGATCGCACCGGCGGCGAGCGAGAGATGCGGGAATGCGACCACGCGCTTCGGGTCGAAGAAGCTGATCTGCCCGAGGCCGTCGCACTTGGGGCACGCGCCCATCGGGTTGTTGAAGGAGAACAGGCGCGGCTCCAGCTCCACCAGCGCGTAATTGCACAGCGGGCAGGCGAACTTGGCGGAGAACAGGTGCTCCTTGTCGCTGTCCATTTCCAGCGCCAAGGCGCGGCCATCCGCGAGACGCAAGGCGGTCTCGAAGGATTCCGCCAGGCGCTGCTTCATGTCGGCGCGTACCTTGAGGCGGTCCACCACCACATCCACGTTGTGCTTGTGCGTCTTGGCAAGCTTTGGCACCGCGTCGATTTCATAGATTTCGCCATCGACGCGCACGCGCACGAAACCCTGCGCGCGCATTTCGTCGAACAGCTCGACCTGCTCGCCCTTGCGGTTGGACACCACGGGGGCAAGGATCATGAGCTTGGTGTCTTCCGGCAACGCCAGCACATAGTCCACCATCTGCGACACGGTCTGTGCTTCGAGCTTGATGCCGTGCTCCGGACATTCCGGATCGCCAGCACGCGCGTAAAGCAGGCGCAGGTAATCGTGGATTTCGGTGACGGTGCCCACGGTGGAGCGCGGGTTATGCGAAGTGGATTTCTGTTCGATGGAAATCGCAGGACTAAGGCCTTCGATGAGGTCTACATCCGGCTTGTCCATGCGCGCAAGGAATTGCCGCGCGTAGGCCGAGAGCGATTCGACATAGCGACGCTGGCCTTCTGCGTACAGGGTGTCGAACGCAAGTGAGGATTTGCCCGAGCCGGAAAGGCCCGTGATCACGATCATCTTGTTGCGCGGGAGATCCAGCGAAACGTTCTTGAGATTGTGCGTACGTGCACCGCGGATGCGTATGGTGTCCATGCTGTCTTGTGAGCCGTTTGCAATAGGCCCCGAATGGGTCAACCTGTTAATATACGCAATTTTCACCAATCGCCTCAATCCTTTTTCCAATGTCCCAACCGGAACGCATGACCGCTCTCGAGCTGCGCGCCAGCGCCAGCCTGGCTTCCATTTATGGCCTGCGCATGCTGGGAATGTTCCTCATCCTGCCGATTTTCGCGATCTATGCGGAAGGCCTGCCCGGCGGCGCCAGCCATCTCATGATCGGCCTCGCGCTGGGTGCCTACGGCCTCACGCAAGCATTGTTCCAGTTGCCCTTCGGCATGGCGTCCGACCGTTATGGTCGCAAGCGGGTAATTTATTTCGGATTGGCGATTTTTGCGCTGGGCAGTTTGATCGCCGCGCTTGCGACCGATATCGAAACCATCATCCTCGGCCGGGCGATCCAGGGCGCTGGCGCGGTATCCGCCGCAGTCACCGCGCTAGTCGCCGACCTTACTCGCGAGGAACATCGCACCAAGGCGATGGCGATGATAGGCGGCACCATCGGCATCACTTTCGCTTTCTCGCTTATCGCCGGCCCGGCACTCAACCAGTGGATAGGTGTGCCCGGCATTTTCGCGCTTACCGGCATTCTCACCGTGCTCGCGATGCTGGTCGTGCGCTTTGTCGTGCCCGATCCGCAGATCAGCCGCTTCCACTCCGATGCGGAAGCCTCCACAGGCAAGCTCGCCGAAGTGCTCAAGAACACGCAGCTGCTGCGCCTCAATTTCGGAATTTTTTCGTTGCACGCCGCCCAAATGGCGATGTTCGTGGTGGTGCCGTTCGCCCTCATGAAAACCAGCGGGCTGGATGCCAATCATCACTGGCAGGTGTATTTGCCCATCATGGTGCTGTCTTTTGTCTGCATGGTGCCGGCGATCATCTACGGCGAAAAGAAGGCAAAGCTCAAGAACGTGTTCGTGGCGGCCATCGCACTCATGTTCGGCGCGCAGCTGCTGTTTGCGACCTCCATCAATCATTTCTGGGGCATCGTCACCTCGCTGACCGTCTATTTCGTGGCCTTCAACGTACTCGAGGCAAGCCTGCCCAGTATCATCTCCAAGGTGGCTCCGGCGGCCTCGAAGGGGACGGCGATGGGTGTGTATAATACTTCGCAATCGCTGGGCGTCTTTCTCGGCGGCACCGTGGGTGGGTGGCTGTCGCACGTGCACGGCTATGCGGCCGTGTTCATCTTCTGCAGCGTGCTGATCGGCTTGTGGCTGGCGCTTGCGGCCAGCATGGAGGCTCCGCCGGCAGTCAAGAGCCGCATGTTCCACCTCAACGAAATGTCGGCGGACGCCGGCCAGCGCCTCGCCGACCGCCTGCTCAAACTGCAAGGCGTGCGCGAAGCGGTGGTGCTCGCGGACGAGGGCGTGGCGCTGCTCAAGGTGGACATGCATACGTGGGACGAGGACGCCGCAATGCAACTAATCGAAAAGGGAGAATGAGATGGCATCGGTTAACAAGGTAATTCTGGTCGGCAATCTGGGGCGTGATCCTGAAGTGCGCTACATGCCTTCGGGCGACGCGCTCGCATCGTTCAGCATTGCGACCACGGATACTTGGCGCGACAAGAGCGGCCAGCGCCAGGAGCGTACCGAGTGGCATCGCATTTCCATGTTCGGCAAGCAGGCTGAAGTCGCCGGGCAATATCTCAAGAAAGGCTCATCGGTCTATATCGAGGGCCGCCTGCAAACCCGCAAATGGACCGACAAGGAGGGTCAGGAGCGCCAGACCACCGAAGTCGTCGCCGACCGCATGCAGATGCTGGGCGGACGTACCGGCGGCGGCAATGCCTTTGAAGTGATGGATGACGGCGATGACATGTCCGCCGCACCTTCCCGTCCGCAACCGGCGCGCGAACAATCTGGCAGCGGCGGCGGCGCACGTCCCGCAACTGGCGGCGGCTCCGGCTTCGACGATTTCGACGACGATATTCCGTTCTGATCGAGCACACCCAAGACAAAGCCCGTCGAGCATTCCTCGGCGGGCTTTGTCTTTAATGGCCTCGCAACTGCATGTCTAATGCTGCGCCTCAGTGCCGCGTAGCAAGCAAGCCCAGCGTCAGCACCGTCCCTGCCGCCCATAGCATGGGACTCTTGGCATACCCTCGCGCCGTATTGACCGCCACCTCGCCCAGGTAAGGCCGCATCAGTTCCATGCGGCGCCTGGTCATTTCCACTCCCAGTTCGCACAGCCGTGCATGGCTGAGCCGGGTTTCCGCGATAGGCAATAGCGTAGTCTCCTCGTCGGCGACGTGATGCAGCACTCGCCGCATCAATTGCATCACGTGATCGTCGAAATCCGGATGCTCGGCGGAAGAAGCATTGATGACCGATATCAGGTGCCGCATTTCGTCGTGCTCGGGGGCGCTTTTCTGCAGTACCGGCTCATCGGGGCAAACTGATTGCAGCGCCGGATACAGGATTTCTTCTTCCAGCATGGAGTGGATGCTGACCACGCGGCATAAAACATTGGCCAGCGCTTGACGCGTTTTCGGATCCTTGAGCGGCGAATACTGGTGGAAAGTGGAGATGACGTGCGTGTGATCCATGCGGATCATGCTGGCGATGCTGGGCGAGAGCTTGCTGGCGAAAGGGATCATGGCGTGCTCCTTGTGCTTTCCGGTCGTAGAATGCACATCGTAGAAAAGATATTGGGTATGCTGCGTAGGACAAGCGCCCAAAGTCTTGTCGGAACTTCTTTGCTGCGAGAAAGCCATGGCCAGTCACGATTTGATCACTACCCGCCGCTCCAACGAACGCCTGACCCGGCTGATCAAGGAACGGCTGAAGCCGGGAGCCGACAAGAAGCGCATCGACGAGCGCATCTGGGATCTGTTCGGGGAGGACTGGTGCGTGATGTTCACCGACCTTTCGGGGTTCTCGCGGCGTGTCGCCGAATTCGGCATCATCCACTTTCTCCAGACCATCCACGAATCCGAACGCCTGTTGCTGCCGGTCATCGATAGCCACGACGGCTTCGTGCTCAAGGTCGAGGGCGACTCCTTCCTCGCAATCTTCCGCAATGCGCGCAAATGCCTGCAATGCGCGCTGGCGATGCAGCGAACCGTACAGGACTACAATCTCGACCGCCTCGACGAGGAAAAGGTGCTGCTGTGCGTGGGGCTGGGCTATGGACGCATGCTGCGCATCGGCGATACCGATGTGTTCGGTGCGGAGGTCAATGCCGCCAGCCGGCTCGGCGAGGATCTGGCGCAATCCGGCGAAATCCTGGTGACGGGTGCTTTCCTGGAGGAATGCGGAACCGACAGCCTCGAATTCGAGCAGCTGGCGCAGGCGCCTGCCGGAACCGAATCGGCATACCGTATCCGCATCTCGACCTGAGCAATGCGTCTCGTAAGAATCCGCTGACGGCTTTTTCGGCGCGCCGCCAACTTCGGGCTCATCCATTTCTCCCTAGACTGACATCAGGTATCCGGTGCGGCTTCGCCTGGATGTTTCTTGTGACGAAAAATGGAGAACCGAAAATGATAAAGCGCTTCGCTGTGGTCCTCGGCCTGCTTTCCGCTTTCTTTCTGTCCGCCTGCAATACCATGAAGGGTGCAGGCCAGGACATTCAGTCTGGTGGTGAAAAACTCGAAAACAAGGCGGAAGAAGTCCAGAAACGATAACCCTCTCCTCGTCGCCTATTCGGCCTCTTTCGCAGGCCGAACATCGGCGGCGGCATCGAGCGGGATGAGGGCCAGTGTGAACATCCCCTTGCCCGGCTCGCTCTCGATCTGAAGTTTTCCCCCGATCGCAATGACCCGGTGACGCATACCCTTGAGGCCGTGCGTCACCTCGTAACCTTGCGTCATATCCATTCCCTTGCCGTTGTCGGTGATTTCCAGCTTGAGATAACGTTCGTCCACTTGCAGGTGGACCGAGACCTCGGTCGCTTCCGCGTACTTGGTGGCATTAGTCAGCGTTTCCTGCACCACGCGGTAGGCGATCAGGCCGAGCGCCTCGCTGATATGAGTGCCCTCGTCAGGCAGCAGCAGATCAAGCTCCCACTGGTTGCGCTCGGCAGCGGATTCGATGAGCGCCTTGAGGGCGGGAATGAGACCGAACGTGGTCAGCAGCGAAGGATGCAGGTCCTGCACCACGCGACGCTTGAGCTCGATGCCCTGATCCAGGTAGCGCATGGTGCGCGTGAGTTTCTCGCTGGCTTCCGGCGAGACATCCTTGATCTTGCGCAGCACCCAGGAAATATCCATCTTGGTCGCCGTGAGAATGGAGCCCATCTCGTCGTGCAGTTCGCGCGCAAGCTTGCGGCGCTCTCGTTCGACGTCGTACTGGTAATCCACCGCGAGGGTTTTCAGCATCTTGGTGCGCTCTTCCAGTTTCTGCTCGAAATTGACCACATCGGTTTCCAGTTGCTTGCTGCGCCGGTCGCGGTCCACGATCTCCTCGACCAGCTTTTTGACCGAGAGTACCAGCAATACCAGCACCAGCAGTATGCTTGCGGCAACGGACAGGCGCCCGGCCGCCATTGTGGTGTCGCGCCGCTCCATCGTCTCGGATACATCCTTGCCGAGGTCGTCCATGAGACTCTTCGTCTTCTGCATGAACTGCTGCATGCGATTGCGCCCCTCTTCGGCATGCACCATTTGCATCGCGGCCTCCAGGTTGCCCTTGTTGGCCAGCGAAATCGCCACCTGCAATTCGGCAATCACGCCTTCGGCATCCGCCGAAATCCCTTTCAGCATATCCATCTGCCGCCGTCGCGGTTCTTCCCCGGACTCCATGTGCGAACTCAGCAGACGCAACATTTCCTGTGCGCGCTTGATCTGCGGCTCGATGGCTTTTTCATCGACAGGGACATAACGGTTCTGCAGGCTGATGAGATAAGCCCGTTGCGAGCTTTCCGCCACATTGAGGCTGGAACGCAATTCAGCCACCAGCGCTATGCTGATCCTGCCCTTGGTCAGGCTGGCGTTCTGGCGGGAGAGCGCGCCCATCCATGCATCCGTGAGGGCCACTGCCAGCATCGACAGCAACACGTACCCCGCCAAAACAAAAATCAAACGCAACCCTATGCTTCTGACTGCTTCCCGGCACCAGTAATAAAACTTCATCCTCGGCCCTTCTGCGACCGCTCGAGTGGAACCCCTGTCAGCATGTTCTTACGTGTTATTCATCTAATCCCCGCTAAATAGGGCGGTGGTCGATGTTTATAGTTGAGCCAAGGGTGTAGCTCGCACCTCACTTATAGAGAAAGGTGGACGTCATGCTTTATTACACCGTTGTATTTTTTGTTATCGCCCTCATCGCCGCCTTCTTCGGATTCAGCGGCATTGCTGCGGGCGCGGCCGAAATTGCCAAGATCCTGTTCTTCGTGTTCCTGGTCATCACCATCGTTTCGATTTTGATAGGCGTGTTCAAGTAGCGCCCGATGGCGAATCCCTTGGAAAACAAGCAGGCATCTAAATTCTTAAGAGGAAAGCTCATCATGTTAAGTTCAACAGTTCAGGAAATTAAACAGGACGCCAAGGACGTCGCGGAAGACATTTCCTCACGCGCACAAACCGTTGCCAGCGACGTGTCAGTCGAAACCCGGGAAGCCTTGGGCAACGTCGGCGACCGCGTGGCGCGCGAAGGCGTGGAAATCAAGTCCGAACTGGAAATCCTGCTGGGCAAGGTCTACGACCTGTTGCGGCCGGAAGTCAGCCATGAAGTCCGCCAACATGTGCGGGAAAGCTGGGATGGCTTCAGCCACAAGGTGGCTGCCTGGGCCGAAGGCCGCGAGGGCGAGCTCGCGACCACGCTCAACAATACCCAGCTGCGTACCCGTCGCGTGATTTCGGAGCGGCCGATGACGACCTTGCTGGTCGCTGCAGGCACCGGCGCACTGGTCGCGTATTGGTTGTCGCACCGCTCTCCGTCGACCCCCGACGAGCAGTTGCACTAATCTTGAGAGGCACCGGCCAAAGCGCAACCCAGGCGGTTGCGCTTTGCCATGCCCGATGAATGGAGTCAGAGATGGAAACTCAATTAGCGACCACGACAACAGGTGCCCCTCCGCCTTCCGGGCATTTCAATATCGATATTTCCACCATCCGCGAGAATGCGCGGCGCAACGTGGCAGAAGGTACGCATACCGCCAGCTATCAGGGCGATGTGGCCGAGGTGGTGGAGTTGCTGAATCATGCCCTCGCTACCGAACTGGTCTGCGTACTGCGCTACAAGTTGCACCACTTTACTGCGACCGGTATCAGCTCCGAATCGATCGCTTCGGAATTCGCGGTACACGCGCAGGAAGAACAGGAGCATGCCGACCGTATTGCGGCCAGGATCGTGCAGCTCGGCGGCGCCCCGGATTTTTCACCCCATGGCCTTGCCGACCGGGCCCATTCGGACTACGTGGCATGCGAAACGCTGGAGGACATGATTCGCGAGAATCTCATCGCCGAACGCATCGCCATCGACACTTATCGCGAAATGATCCGCTATCTCGGCGACAAGGACCCGACGACGCGGCGCATGCTGGAAGATATTCTGGCGGTTGAAGAGGAGCACGCTGACGAACTCGTGGACTGGAGCAAACGTCAATAGATGAGGCAGCGTATTTTCGCGCTGCATTTCACTTTATTGAACGGGTATTCATCATGAAGAAAATTTTGCTGGTGGATGACCATAGCATCGTGCGTTCCGGCCTGCGCAACCTCATCGAGATGGAAAACGACATGCGTGTCGAGGATGAGGCGTCGAGCGGCAACGAAGCTATTCAGAAGGTCCGCAAACAACAATTCGATATTGTGGTGCTGGATATTTCCATGCCGAACAAGAATGGTGTGGATACGCTGCACGATCTGAAACGCGTGGCGCCGGAATTGCCGGTACTGATACTGAGCGGGTATGCCGAACAGCAATATGCGCTCAACCTGATTCGCAGCGGCTGCAAGGGCTATCTTTCCAAGGATGCCGATCCGGACGAAATCATCAAGGCGATCCGCACCATATGCTCAGGCCGTCTCTATATCTCGTCGGCGCTGGCGGAGCTCATGGCGAGCGAATTGATGCAGCCGTCCGACAAGCTGCTGCATGAAACCCTGTCCGACCGCGAGTTCCAGGTGTTTTTCAAGCTCGCCACCGGCAAATCAGTGACGGAAATCGGCGAGGAGTTGTTCATCAGCGTGAAGACGGTGAGCACTTACCGCGCACGCATCCTGGAAAAGATGAACATGAAGACCAACGCCGACCTTACGTATTACGCAATCAAGAACGAACTTGTGAAGTAGGAAATGCGGAATGGGTATGCAGGAATTTGTAGTCCTCATTCGGATACCGGGGTCAATGACTATTGGCTAACATGCAACCATGGGTACAGGGTTAAGACACCGAGACGTACGCCGGCAGAATGTAGTTGAAATGCAGGGCGTGACTGATCTTATGGCGCAGGAACGCATCCACGTTATGCTCGTGGAGGATTCCCTGTTGATCCGACAGGCGCTCACCGAAGCCTTGGCGTCATCGGGGGTTGCCCTGTTCGATGGCTTCGCCAGCACCTCGCAGGAAGCCATCGCCATTCTTCGCACCCGCCGCTTCGATATGGTCGTGGTAGATATCGAACTTTCCCACGGCACCGGTTTCGATGTGCTGCAGGAAATCAACAAGGTGGATTTTCCCTATCCGCCTCCGGTCACCATGGTGCTGACCAATCACGCCTATGTCATCTATCGTCATCGCGCCAATGCGCTGGGCGTGAAGTATTTTTTCGATAAATCCATGCATTTCGACGAAGCCATCGAGGCCATCGAAACCGAAGCGCGCAGCATTCTGGGCGACAAAACCGACGAATGACGTTTGCCGGCCTGTTCTGACAGCGCCACTCATTTTCTCCGATACGAACACACGAGGAGTGCCGACTGATCTCAGTCTGCTTCGTGAGTAACATTTTCTCATCGCCATCCACTCGCATGTTTTGGAAAGGAGTAGCGCATGAATTGGGATCAAGTCGAAGGCAACTGGAAGATGGTCAAGGGCAAGTTGCACCATCAATGGGGCCAATGGACCGATAGTCCGAAGGAACGCTTCGAAGGTAATCGCGAAATGATCGCGGGCAAGATTCAGGAAATGTATGGAAATGCCAAGGAAAACGCCGAGAAGCGGGTACGCGAATTCAATCGCGATAACCAGGATGACTACTGGATCTGATTTCAACAGCAAGGAAAGGAAGACAACATGAAAAAACGCCAACTGTTTGTATTCAGCCTTCTATGCATGCTGATCGCCGCGCCGCTACATGCACAGAGCATTACCGAAAGCGAGTACAAGATTCAAAAGGACAACATCGGCGAAGTCCACGATACCGATAAGGATCGTTGCGATAAGCTTACAGGCAACAAGAAGGATGTGTGCACGGCCCAAGCCGACGCCAAGCGCAAGATTGCGCTGGCCGAACTGGAAGCCGCCTACAAGGACACTCCGGAAGAACGTGCCAAAGCCGCCAAAGTGCGCGCCGATGCCGATTACGATGTCGCCAAGCAACGTTGCCAGGAACAGAAAGGCGATGCCAAGGATTTGTGCATGACGCAGGCCAAGGCCGCCCATGAGCGCGCCAAGACCGACCTCAAGTACAACAAGGAAGCGCGCGAAGCCCACAAGGACCTGAGCAAAACTCGCGCAAAGGCACAGGAGGAAAAGAACGAAGTTACCTTCGATGCCGAAATCAAGCGTTGCGACAGCTTTGCCGGCGATGCCAAGGATGCGTGCCAGGCGCGCGTTAAACAGCGTTTCGGCCGCGACTGACCTCGATTTTCTCAGCGTTGAACGCATATCCGGTTCCCATCTCCCCGGATATGCGTTCTCTAAGGGAGCGCAAGCTCCCTTTCTTTATGCCCGGCATGCCTCCGCCCTTGAAAAACTCCCAGGAAAACCGCATTTAAAAAGCGCCTGATGATTCAGGTATAATTCTGTTTTTTTAGGGAGTTACACCATGCCGATTTATGCATATCGCTGCTCCGCATGCGGGCATGCGGAAGACGTCATGCAAAAGATGAGCGCCGATCCTCTGACCGAGTGCCCGCAATGCCATCAAGCGACCTTCTCCAAGCAACTGACCGCCGCCGGCTTCCAGCTCAAGGGCAGCGGCTGGTATGCCAGCGATTTCAAGGGCAGCAGCAACGCCTCTTCCAGCACCAAGGAAGAAGCGGCACCGGCCTCCACGCCTTGCGGCGGCAGCTGCGCCTGCCATTAAGTACACCTGAATGTTCAAACGCTATCTGATTACCGGCCTGCTGGTACTGGTGCCGCTGGCGATCACCGTCTGGGTGCTTGCCACGCTCATCGGCATCATGGACCAGAGCCTGCTGCTGCTTCCCGCCGCCTGGCGGCCGGAAGCCTGGCTGGGCTACCGGATTCCCGGCATGGGCGCGGTGCTCACGGTCGTCATCGTGCTGGTCACCGGCATCGTCGCTACCAACTTCTTCGGCCGCCGCATCCTGGAGTTCTGGGAAGGCATCCTGGCCCGCGTGCCAGTAGTCAAGTCGATCTACTACAGTGTCAAGCAGGTGTCGGACACGTTGTTCTCCGATTCGGGACAAGCCTTCCGCAAGGCGTTGCTGGTGCAGTATCCGCGCGCAGGCAGCTGGACCATCGCGTTCCAGACCGGCCAGCCCGGCGGTTCCGTGGCGCGTCATTTGCCCGGGGACCACGTAAGCGTTTACGTGCCCACTACGCCCAACCCGACCTCCGGTTTTTTCCTCATGATGCCGGTCAGCGAAGTCGTCGAGCTCGACATGAGCGTGGACGAGGCACTGAAGTACATCATTTCCATGGGCGTCGTCGTGCCGTCCGACAAGACCGCCAGCAACTACGCCGGCGACTGATCAACCTTTCATTCCTATAACGATTCGAATTTCTATGCGTACTCATTACTGTGGCGAACTCAACAGCCAACACATCGGCCAGACCGTAACCCTCTGCGGCTGGGCGCATCGCCGCCGCGACCACGGCGGCGTGATCTTCATCGACCTGCGCGACCGCACCGGCATGTCGCAGATCGTGATCGACCCCGATACGCCCGAGGCTTTCGCCAATGCTGAAACCGTGCGCAACGAATTCGTGCTGAAAATCACCTGCAAGGTACGTCCGCGCCCGGAGGGTACGGTCAACCCCAACATCCCGACCGGCGAAGTCGAAATGCTCGCTAGCGAGATCGAAATCCTCAATCCGTCGCTGACGCCGCCGTTCATGCTGGATGACGACAACCTGTCGGAAACTGTCCGCCTGGAGCACCGCTACCTCGACCTGCGCCGCCCGGCGATGCAGAAGAACATGATGCTGCGCTACCAGGTGGCCAAGACCCTGCGCAACCACCTCGACAGCCACGGCTTCATCGAAGTCGAAACCCCGATGCTGACGCGTTCCACGCCGGAAGGCGCACGCGACTATCTCGTGCCGTCCCGCGTTCATCACGGCATGTTCTTCGCGCTGCCGCAATCGCCGCAGCTGTTCAAGCAATTGCTCATGGTTTCCGGTTTCGACCGCTATTTCCAGATCACCAAGTGCTTCCGCGACGAAGATCTGCGTGCCGACCGCCAGCCGGAATTTACCCAGGTCGATATCGAAACCTCCTTCCTCGGCGAAGAGCAGATCATGACCATCGTCGAGGACATGATCCGCAAGATGTTCAAGGACGTGCAGGACATCGACCTGCCCAACCCGTTCCCGCGCATGCCGTTCTCCGAAGCGATGAACCGCTACGGCTCCGACAAGCCGGACATGCGCGTCACGCTTGAAATCACCGAGCTCACCGAGGTGATGAAGACCGTTGATTTCAAGGTATTCTCCGGTGCCGCCAACATGGTCGGCGGCCGCGTTGCCGCGCTGCGCGTGCCCAATGGCGCCGCCATTTCCCGGGGCGAGATCGACGCCTACACCGAATTCGTCAAGATCTACGGCGCCAAGGGCCTGGCTTACATCAAGGTCAATGACGCATCGCAGCTCAACGAAACCGGCCTGCAATCGCCTATCGTCAAGAACCTGCACGTCGATTCGCTCAAGGCCATTATCGAACTGACTGGCGCACAATCCGGCGATATCATTTTCTTCGGCGCCGACAAGGCCAAGGTAGTCAATGAAGCCTTAGGCGCGCTGCGTGCCAAGATCGGCCACGAGAAGGGTCACATCGACGGCCGCACCTGGGCACCGCTGTGGGTGGTTGATTTCCCGATGTTCGAACACGACGAAGAAAATGACCGCTGGGTTGCGCTGCACCACCCGTTCACCAGCCCCAAGGACGGCCATGAAGACATGCTGACGACCAACCCCGGTGCCTGCCTGTCCAAGGCCTACGACATGGTGCTGAACGGCTGGGAAGTCGGCGGCGGTTCCGTGCGTATCCACAAGCAGGAAGTGCAGTCCAAGGTGTTCGACGCGCTCAAGATCAGCAAGGAAGAGGCGCAGGAGAAGTTCGGCTTCCTGCTCGACGCGCTGCAATACGGCGCACCTCCGCACGGCGGTCTCGCCTTCGGCCTGGATCGTCTGGTGACGCTCATGGCCGGCGCGGAATCCATCCGCGACGTCATCGCCTTCCCCAAGACGCAGCGCGCGCAGTGCCTGATGACCAAGGCGCCGAACGAAGTCGACGAGAAACAACTGCGCGAACTGCACATCCGCGTGCGCCAGCAGAACGTCGCCGCTTAAATCATGCGCCCGTATGCGCTAGCCATGCAGCCCTCTTGCAGCACGCTTTCGTGCCGCACTGGGGCCCTCGCAGGCTAGCGCCACGGTTCATCGATCTGGGATAGCAGTCATGACGGTCAAATCCCGCATCCGCACCATCCCCCATTTCCCCAAGCCGGGTATCCAGTTCCGCGACATTACGACGCTGCTTAAAGACCCCGTCGGCTTCCGCATCACGATCAACGATCTGGTCAATCGCTACTCCAGCCAGAAGATCGACAAGATCGCCGCTGTCGAATCGCGCGGCTTCATCATCGGTGCTCCACTCGCCTTCGCCCTTGGTGTCGGCTTCGTGCCCATCCGCAAACCGGGCAAGCTGCCGGCGGACAAGATCGGGCATGACTACGAGCTGGAGTACGGCAGCGACCGCGTGGAGCTGCACATCGACGCGATCGCCGAAGGCGAGCGGGTGCTACTGGTGGACGACCTGATCGCGACCGGCGGCACCGCTCTGGCCGCGGCCACACTCATCGAGAAAGCCGGCGGCAACATCGTCGAATGCTGCTTCGTGATCGATCTGCCCGACGTGGGCGGCCGCCAGCGGTTGGAACAGGCAGGCTACGCCATTCATGCGCTGTGCGCATTCGAGGGCGATTAGTGGCCCATAAACAGCCGGTTTCCGTCCTCGTGATGATTTACACGCCGCAACTCGACGTGCTGCTGCTGGAGCGTGCCGATCGTCCCGGTTTCTGGCAATCCGTCACCGGGAGTCGCGAGGGCGAGGAAACCCTGCGTGAGACCGCTATCCGCGAAGTGTTCGAGGAAACCGGCCTGGACGCGGAAAAATACAACTTTACGGATTGGCAGCTCTCCAAGGAATACGAGATATTCCCGCATTGGCGGCATCGTTACGCACCTGGCGTCACCCGCAATACCGAGCATGTGTTCGGCCTTGAACTCCCCGGCCCGCTGCCGGTCTCACTCGCGCCCGATGAGCATCTCAGGTACGAATGGATCAATTGGCGGCAAGCGGCACCCAAGGTATTCTCGTGGACGAATGTGGAAGCCTTGCGCGCGCTGGGTGAGCGTCACGGATTAACGTTGTAAAATTACATTTCATTTTTGACTCGACCACAGGCTATGCAAACAGCGCCCATCAAGTTCGAAAAGTTCCAGACCGCGCAGGAAGACGACCTGCAACAGCGTATCGTCGCCGCCAAGCAGAAGCTCGGTGACCGTCTGGTGATTCTCGGCCACCATTACCAGCAGGAAGGCGTGTACAAGCACGCCGATTACACCGGCGATTCGCTCAAGCTGTCGCGCTACGCCGCCGAGTCGAACGCGGAATACATCGTGTTCCTGGGCGTGCACTTCATGGCCGAGGTGGCGGACATCCTCTCGCGCCCTGACCAGATTGCGATCCTGCCCGACATGGCTGCAGGCTGCTCCATGGCCGACATGGCCAACCTGTCCAAGGTCGAACGCTGCCGCCGCGAGCTGTCCGAACACTACGATTTCGATAGCGTGTTCACGCCGGTCACCTATATCAATTCCGCTGCTGACCTGAAAGCCTTCTGCGGCGAGCACGGCGGCATCGTTTGTACATCCAGCAATGCCGGCAAGATCGCGGAATGGGCTTTTGCGCGCCGCGAGAAGGTGCTGTTCTTCCCCGACCAGCATCTGGGTCGCTGGACCGGCTACAAGATGGGCATCCCGCTCGAGCAGATGGTGGTGTGGGACCCGGATCTGCCGCTGGGCGGCTTGACCAAGCAGCAAATCGACGACGCCAAGATTCTGCTGTGGAAAGGCCACTGCTCCGTACACCAAATGTTCCGCCCGCAGGACATCATCAAGTTCCGCAACGAGCATCCGGACGGCAAGGTTATCGCCCACCCGGAATGCAATTTCGAAGTGTGCCGCCAGTCGGATTATGTCGGCTCCACCGAATACATCCTGCGCACTGTGTCCGAAGCGCCCGCCGGTTCCAAGTGGCTGGTCGGCACCGAGCTCAACCTGGTCAACCGCCTCGCCGAGCGCATGAAGCCGGAAGGCAAGCTGGTGCGCTTCATGTCCTCCATCGTGTGCGAGTGCTCGACCATGGCGCGCATCGACCCGCAACACCTTGCCTGGACGCTGGAAAACCTGGCCGAGGGTAACGTCGTCAACCGCATTCATGTCCCGCCCAAGGAGGCCGAACTGGCCAAGCTGACGCTGGACCGCATGCTGGAAGTGTCCTAACCACGTCGCAGGAGTTTCATGCATCGCCAGCTGCGCATCGCCACCTTCAACATCCATAAGGGTGTTACCAGCTTCAATGCGCGCCTGGTGCTGCATGAACAGCGCGAACTGATCCGCAACCTGCAGGCGGACATCGTCTTCCTGCAGGAAGTCCTCGGCGCCCATACCAAACATCAGCGCCGCTTTACCCACTGGCCCACTGCGAGCCAGCACGAATTTCTCGCCGACTCCATCTGGCACGAATACGCCTACGGCAAGAATGCGATCTACCCGGCCGGCCATCACGGCAACGCGCTGCTCTCCAAGTTTCCCATCACCAAGTGGGAAAATATCGATATCTCCGCCCATTTCATCGAGCAGCGCGGCATGCTGCACTGCGAAGTGGCCGTTCCCGGCTGGGATCAGGATTTGCACTGCATTTGCGTACATCTGGGCCTGTTCGCCCGCTGGCGGCGCCAGCAACTGTTCTGGCTAAGAGAACGCATCGAGTCCGTTGTCCCGCCCAATGCACCGCTCATCATTGCCGGCGACTTCAACGACTGGCGCATGAAAGCAGGTCAAACTCTCGCTTCCAGCCTCAACCTGCGCGAAGTTTTCGAGCATGGTCACGGCAAGCCGGCACGCAGTTTCCCCAGCGTATTCCCGCTGCTGCGCCTCGACCGCATCTACGTACGCGGTTTCCATGTGCATAATGCACAGGTGCACGGCGGCCCCTCCTTCGCGCGCGTCTCCGACCACGCTGCTCTCTCCGCTACGCTGCTGCCTTTATGACTCGCCTGCTGCCCGGGAACCGGGTGACCTTGCTCCGCAACGGTACGGAATTCTTCCCCGCGCTCGAACGCGCCATTGATGAGGCCGAGCACGAAATCCTGCTGGAAACCTATATTTTTGAGCCAGACATCGTAGGCCTGAGGATTCGGGATGCGCTGGCGCGTGCCGTAAAGCGGGGGGTGGTTACCTGCGTCTTGCTTGATGGTTTCGGCAGCAAGGATCTGCCCAGGGATTTCATTCGAGAAATGCAGGAAATGGGCATCCAGGTGCTGTATTTCCGCCCCAAGATTTCGCCGTGGACGCTAAAGCGCAATCGTTTGCGTCGCCTGCATCGCAAACTCGCGGTAGTGGACGCTCGTATCGGATTCGTCGGCGGCATCAACATCATCGACGATATGAACACACCGGATCATACGCCGCCGCGCATTGATTACGCCGCAAGCCTTGAGGGCCCGGTGGTGGAGAACATGTATGCGACGATAAAGCGCATGTGGCGCCGCGTTGCCTGGGTAGCGCTAAGGCAGGTTACGCTGGCAAAAATCCATCCCGACACTACTGCGATCGGCACTATGCGCGCCGCCTTCGTCAAACGTGACAATGCCTTGCATCGCCGCGCCATCGAACGTGCCTACCTCAATGCAATCTACCTTGCCCGCGAGGAAGTCGTCATCGCCAACGCTTACTTCCTGCCGGGGCGTCGCTTCCGCCAGGCGCTGCTTTCCGCTTCTCGCCGAGGCGTGCGCGTCATCCTGTTGCTGCAAGCTCGAGTGGAGTATGTATTGGTGGATTACGCGACACGGGCACTGTATGGCCAATTGTTGAGCGGCGGTATCGAGATTTATGAATACGACACCAGTTTCATGCACTCCAAGGTTGCCGTGATCGACGGTCATTGGGCCACCGTGGGTTCATCCAACATCGACCCTTTCAGCTTGCTGCTCTCGCATGAAGCCAATGTGGTGGTCAACGATCATGGATTCGCCAGGGAGTTGCGCGAGGATTTGCAGCGCAGCATTGATGTTTCGTCGCATCGCGTCCTGCAAGACGACTGGAAAAAGGCTCCAATGACCCGACGATTCTTCGCCTGGGTCGCCTATGGATGTGTACGCTTCCTGCTCGGCGTGATCGGCTACTCCAAGATGCACTGATCGCGTGTTTGCCGCGCCGACGGCAAAACCTTATAATTCAGCCTTCGCCGGTGTAGCTCAGTTGGTAGAGCAGCGCATTCGTAATGCGAAGGTCGGGGGTTCGACTCCCTTCTCCGGCACCAAATTAAAAGGGCAGCTTTGCTGCCCTTTTTCTTTTACAGCGGCAACTCTTCCACTGTAAACAGCCTTCGATACTCACGTATCGCATAGCGGTCCGTCATCCCTGCAATGTAATCTGCGACCGCCCGCGCCAGTTCATTTCTGGCTCGTGTCTGGAATTCCTCCGGCATGAGCGTCGGATCCTCGTAAAACGCTCGGAACAATTCGCGGATAATGCGGCGCGCCTTGCTGCTCATGCGATTGACGCGATAATGGCGATAAAGGTGTATGCGCAGGAACTGCTTGAGCTCCAGCTGCTCCTGTTGCATCTCGGGACTGAAGGCAACCAGTGCATCGGCGTTGCGCACGCCTTCGATATCCACAGCCTTGGCCGCAGCGATGCTCCTGCTGCTCTGTGCACACAAATCCTGCACTTGAGAGTTGATCATGCGCCGTATGGTTTCGTGAATCAGCCGCCGTCCATCAAGTTGTGGGTAGCGTGTCTTGACCTCGGAAAGATGACGGGCGAAGACGGTGACGCCGGACAGCTGTTCCAGCGTAATCAAGCCGGAGCGCAGACCATCGTCCACGTCATGATTGTTATAGGCAATTTCGTCGGCAAGATTGGCAACCTGAGCTTCCAGCGAAGGCTGCTGCTTTTTCAGGAATCGCTCGCCCACTTTCCCGAGCTGGCGCGCATTCGGCAGCGAACAGTGCTTGAGAATACCTTCGCGCACTTCAAAAGTGAGATTCAAGCCGTCAAACTCGGCGTAGCGTTGCTCCAGCAGATCGACAACGCGCAACGATTGCAGGTTATGCTCGAAGCCGCCGTGTTCACGCATGCAATCGTTGAGCGCGTCTTGCCCCGCATGACCAAAAGGCGTGTGCCCGAGGTCGTGCGCGAGAGCGATGGCCTCGACCAGATCTTCATGCAGGCCGAGATTGCGAGCAATGCTGCGGCCGATCTGGGCAACCTCGATACTATGGGTGAGGCGGGTGCGGAACAGGTCACCTTCATGGTTCACGAAGACCTGGGTCTTGTACTCGAGTCGCCGAAAGGCAGTGGAATGGATGATGCGGTCGCGATCGCGCTGGAATTCGTTGCGCCCCTCGGGAGCGGCCTCAGAATGCTGCCTGCCCTGCGAGCGCTCCGGATGGGCAGCGTAGGGGGCAAGCGCGGTCATGCGATGGCCAGTGTTTCCAGGAGTTTTTCCTGCGGATAGTCGCCAGTCATGACCGCCTTACCGATAGCCTGTAGCAGGATGAGGCGTATCTTGCCGTCCGCAACCTTCTTGTCGAGGCCCATCAGATCCAGATATTTCTCCACGCCAAGCGCTGGCGCATCTGTCGGAAGTTTGCCCGCCTTGAAGATGCGTGTAATGCGCTCGACTTCTGCCTCCGTCAACCAGCCCATGCGCTGCGACATATTCGCGGCGAGCAGAGTACCGGCAGCTACGCCTTCGCCATGCAGCCAGACGCCATATCCCATTCCGTTTTCGATGGCGTGACCGAACGTGTGTCCAAGATTGAGCAGTGCGCGTTCGCCGCTTTCCTTTTCGTCCATAGCGACAACTTCCGCCTTGTTCTGGCAAGAACGATAGATCGCATAAGAAAGCACATGCGGGTCGCGGGCAACCAATAGGTGCATGTTGGTTTCCAGCCAGTCGAAGAAATCCGGATCGCGGATCAGGCCGTATTTGATGACTTCGGCGATGCCGGCGGAAAGCTCGCGGTCCGGCAATGTGTTCAGCGTATCGGTATCAGCCAGCACCAGCTGCGGCTGATAGAACGCGCCGATCATGTTTTTGCCCAGAGGATGATTGATGCCAGTTTTTCCGCCGACAGAGGAATCGACCTGCGACAGCAGCGTTGTTGGAATCTGGATAAAAGGCACGCCGCGCAGGAAAGTCGCAGCCGCATAGCCGCACATATCCCCCACCACCCCGCCGCCTAGCGCAATCAGCGTGGTGCTGCGCTCGCAGCGATTGGTGAGCAAGGCATCGTAAATGGTATTGAGAACTTCGGCGTTCTTATATTGCTCACCGTCCGGCAACACGATAGGGATAATGCTGACGCCCTGAGCACGCAACGGTTCGGCGACCTTTTCCAGATACAGCGGCGCCACCGTGGTGTTCGTCACGATCGCAACCTGCTTGCGCTTGATATGCGGCAGGATCAGATCGGTGCGATGCAACAGGTTTTGGCCAATGTGGATCGGATAGGAGCGATCCCCCAGATCAACGGTAAGCGTTTGCATGTCTATTCAGCGTTTCTTCAAGATGTTGCACGATGGTACTCACCGACTGGTCGCCCGTGTCAATGATAATGTCTGCGATTTCGCGATAGAGCGGATCCCGCTCCGCGTAGAGCTTTTCCAGCTTGGCGCGAGGGTCTTCCGTTTGCAGAAGAGGTCGATTCTTATCGTTGCGTGTGCGCTGCCAAAGATCATGGACGCTGGCACGCAAGTAGACCACTGTGCCATGCTGACTGAGGTTTTCCCGGTTCTGCTTAGAGAGCACGGCGCCGCCGCCAGTTGCCAGCACAATGTCCTGCATGGCGGTAAGCTCTTCGATTGCCGCGGTCTCCCGCTTCCGGAAACCGGCTTCACCTTCGAGCTCGAAAATGACAGGAATATGCACTCCGGTTTTCGCCTCAATTTCGTGATCGGAGTCGTAGAACGGTTTACCCAGCCGCTTGGCCAGCAATTTCCCGACCGTCGTCTTGCCCGCCCCCATCAGCCCCACAAAAAAAATATTGCCCGCCATTTGCATGACGGGCATTTTAACTGATGCCTCAGGAACGGTATATCAATCCGTCTTGAGACCTTCTTCCAGCAGCTTCGGCGAAATGAAGATCAGCAGCTCGTTCTTGCTGGTGGAATCCAAAGTACGCTTGAAAAGGTGACCTAATACCGGCAAATCGCCAAAGAACGGAACCTTGTCCACCGACTTGGTTGTAGACTCTTCAAAAATGCCGCCCAATACCGCAGTTTCGCCATTGTCGACCAAGACTTTGGTTTCGACGCGATTGGTATTGATAGCAGGCACACCATTGATCACGTCCCCCACAGAGTCCTTCTTTACCAGCAGGTCCATGTTTACCTTATTGTCAGGAGTTATCTGAGGTGTGACCTCTAGGCCAAGCGTCGCCTTCTTGAAAGACACACTGGTTGCACCGCTGCTGGATGCTTCCTGATAAGGAATATCTACACCAGACTCAATTACAGCCTTTTGCTGGTTACCGGTAATCACCTTGGGTGATGAAATCGTCTTCGTACGATTGTCAGCTTCAGCCGCAGAAAGTTCGATGTTCAGTAGGAAACCATGCAGGATGTTGTATATCTGGAAACCGAATACCCCTGCACGACCAGAAGTAGCCGGCAGATTCACGTTCAAGTCGTTAGGAGTCGTAGTGGTCTGCGTAGTGTTAACGTTATAAATATTGGACAAGCTCCCCCCCACCGTGACCGCAGCAGTTTCCGGATCATTCCAGTTCTTGTTGCGGCCTACACCGAAACGAGCTCCCAACTCTTTAGAGAAGCCATCGTCAGCCAGCACGATGCGCCCTTCAATCAGGACTTGCCGTACTGGCACATCAATCTGATTAATGATCTTCTCGATCTTGGCGATATTCTTCTCGGTGTCCTGCACGAACAGTGTATTACTACGGACATCCACCACAGCACTACCGCGCTTCGACAAGATCGATTGTTTTGAATCACTGATCAATGTTTTCAAATCAGCTGCTTTTTGGTACTTCGCAGCAAAAGATTGCGTAACCAACGGCTCACGATCCGCGATTTCCTGCTCGGCATCGAGGCGGGATTTTTCCTTGGCTGCCAGCTCTTCGTTCGGAGCAATCCAGATTACATTGCCATTCTTCCTCATGCCGAGGCCACGCGTCTGCATGATGATGTCCAGCGCCTGATCCCACGGTACGTCCTTCAGACGCAGGGTGATATTACCGGTAACGTTATCACCGGTAATGATGTTGAAACCGGTGAAATCGGCGATGACCTGCAACACCGAGCGAACTTCGATATTCTGGAAGTTGAGCGACAGCTTCTCGCCCTTGTAACCCTGCTTGGAGCCCTGGATCAGCTTGTTCGGATCTTCGGCAACAGGACGCACATCCACGATGAACTTCTTGTCCGCCTGGTAGGCAGAATGCTCCCACAACCCCTTGGGTTCAATAGTCATGCGCGCGTTCTTACCATATTGAACGGTATCAACGTTCAGCACCGGCGTAGCAAAGTCAGTCACATTGAGACGACGCTGCAGTTTTTCCGGCAGATCGGCATTAAGGAAATCGACAACGATTTTTTGTCCTTGCTGACGAATGTCAATGCCTGTCGTATTATCCGACAGGTCAACTACCACCCGTCCTTCGCCATTTCTTCCACGCATGAAATCGACATTGGTCAACGCATGACGCTGATCGCCTACTGCAGACTCTGCAAAGCGCGTCACAGTAGCGTTCGAGGCGACACCTGTGCCAGCCACTGCAGAAGCTTGCAGTTCGATGTTGACTTCGTTCCCGCTCAAGGAAGAAGAGTAAGACGATGGGCGCGTCAGGTTAAGAACCATGCGGGTGCGTCCCTTGGCTTGGGCTACGCTCACGCTTTTCAATACACCCTGACCGACATTGACGGAATTTTTCTGCAAGCCGTTGGCTGTTTCGGGAAAATCAAGCGCAATACGCGCAGGATCGGTCAAGCTGAAACCCGCGGGGGGATTTTTGAGAGGCTGGCTTAACGTGATCTTCACGTTAAGCTTGTCGCCGGGCAATGTAGCGAAGTCGATCTTCTGGATCGAATTCTGGACTGCGCCAGCTTCAGCAGCATTTGCGGGAGCAATCCACATCGGCAGGCTTGTCAAAGCCATACAAAGTGCAACCAGCCCCTGTCGAATGAATGTACCGTTTCTCATGGTTCCTACCCCTATCCTTGTTCCTGCTGAACTATGCTTGCCGGCCGCTCCGTCCATTCGCCAGAAAGCTCATCCTGAATAATTTCTTTCACCTTCACTTCGGCTGGAGCGTCGTTGACGATGTCGACCACCACCCCAAGGTTTTGGCCAAGGTAATTGCCGATTTTGACCTGCTGAACCGTATTTTCAGGCGTCTTGATCAACGCAATTTTCATTTTGCCCTTGGTAATGATACCGACCAGCTGCAGGCTTTCCAGCGGGAATGCTTCCAGCGGTTCACGCGGGCGATTCAGGTTAGGCTGGAACCCTCCCGTTTTTACCTGCGCCTTCCTTGGCTTGAATGGGTCATTCAAGGCCCCATCCGGGTTATACGCAATCGGCTGGTATGGCTTCACCTCGGGCAAGGGCTCCACATTTCCCTTCAAGCCATTCCCCGAGTCCCGGATGAATTGATCAAGATCATCCCCGCCGCTATCACCACACCCGGCCAACAAAACCGTAAGCGCAACTGCGGTGAACAACCCTCTCACTTGCGCCCCTCTTAAGCACCTGGTGGCATTATTTGTCGTCATTGCTGTCATTCTAGTCGCCTGGCTAATGGCCTTCGCCGGAATCGAGGTAACGGAAAGTTTTTGCAACAGCGTTCACTCCCAGCTTGTCACCCCCGACTGGAGTAATCGCAAGCTCCTCCAGCGTAACAATACGGGAAAGTTCGCCAATATTTTGCGCAAAGGCACCAAGCTGGTGATATGTGCCAACCACCCGGATGGAAATTGGTTTTTCCGCATAGAACTCGGCAGGTGCTTCGGGCCCTGGACGGAACAATTCAAACTCCAGCCCAACCTCAAGCCCTGCTTCGTTAATATCGGTCAGCAAGCCATCCATTTGTGATTTATCAGGCAGTTGGCGCAGAAGAGCACCAAATGTTTTTTCGATATCGACCATCTGCTGTTTGTAGATGGGAAGATTGATGGCTTCCTTTTTCTTGGTCATGAATACGTTGCGCAGTTCCGCTTCTTTGCTGCGAACAACCTCCAGTTCCTCCATTGCAGGTTTCCACATGAACCAATACCCGGCAGCAACGAGGAGAAGGAAAACAAAAGCAAGAATCACCGCCTTGACCGGCAGTGGCAGAATCCCCATGTTTTTGGGGTCAATATTATTGAAATCCTCAAGCTTCATTGCAGCCCCTTTACTTCTGCTGGCCTTCTTCAGGCTTTTGCTCTTTTTGCTTTACGCTCATCGTGAAAGCACTCTGCTTCAGATTATTGACTGTAATGGCGTGAATTTCTATCAGTTCGGGTGATTCGAGATATTGCGAGCCGCCAAAGTTACGTACCAAGGTAGCAACTCGGGTATTAGTATCTGCCACACCTTCCAATGTGATGACATTCCCTTGCTGACGGATGGTTTTCAGATAGACACCTTCCGGTAATTGGCGCGCCAACTCATCCAGCAAGGTAACAGCACGGCTGCGCCCACTCTGCAGATTTTCGACCACACGCTTGCGTTCCAGCACAGCGCTGATCTTTTGTTTGAGGTCCTTGATCTCAGCGATCTCCTTGTCCAACTGGGCAATTGCGCCTTCCAGGCGAGTATTGCGTTCCGTTTGCGACTCGATTTGACCGCTGATGTAATTGTTGCCGAGAAACACGACCGCCACAGCTGCAATCAGTGCGCCGGCCAGCATCAGGTTGAACTGACGCTGACGTTCAGCGCGCCGGATTTTGCGATAGGGAAGAAGATTGATACGGACAGCCATCAGTCAAACCTCCGCAAAGCAAGTCCGCATGCAATCATGAGCGACGGAGCGTCCACTGCCAGATTCTGCTGCTTTACCCGGCTCGACATAGACATATTGATAAATGGATTGGCGACTATGGTATTGACTTGGGTGCGCTCAGCCACGGCACGGTCGACACCTGTAATTGCAGCACAACCGCCCGCGAGCATGATGTGATCGACACGGTTGTATTGGGTAGAGCTGGTAAAGAATTGCAGCGCCCGGGCCACTTCCAGCGCCAGCGATTGCTTGAAAGGCTCCAGTACTTCGGCTTCGTAGCTCTCAGGCAAACCACCCTTGCGCTTGGCAATCTCGGCATCTTCTGCTGCAAGACCGAAGCGACGCTGAATTTCCTGTGTCAGCTGATCGCCGCCGAAACTCTGTTCACGAATATAAACGGACTGGTTATCGTGCAGCACATTAATATGCATCATGACGGCGCCGATGTCGATGATCATCACCGTCTGCTCTTTCCCTGCGTTCGGGAGCTGGTTGCAGGCCAAAGCATATGCCGCCTCCGTGGCATAGGTCTCGACATCCATCACGACCACTTTAAGACCCGCTTCTTCCGCAACCACCACGCGATCCTCGATCTTGTCTTTGCGCGAGGCCGCGATCAGGACTTCAACGTCTTCCGGATTGTTCAGAGAAGGGCCAATAATCTGAAAATCGATATTGACTTCATCAAGCGCGAAAGGAATGTACTGATTGGCTTCAGCCTCGACCTGCAACTCCATTTCCTCTTCACGCATTCCAGCCTGCATGAAAACCTTCTTGCTGATCACAGCCGCCGCAGGGAGCGCCAATGCGGCACGCTTTTCCCGCGTGCCGAGGAGCTTCCATGCCCGATCTACGGCACTGCCAACCTGCTCCAGGCCGGCAATGTTGCCGTCGACAACGGAATCTTTAGCTAAGGGGACTATGGAATAGTTTTCGAGGCGATAGGCATCTTCGCCATCGCCGCTCAGTTCGACCATCTTGACCGATGCCGAACTGATGTCTACCCCAATCAGTGGAGGCGTACGCTCCTGGAAAAAGTCGAATTTCAAACTGAAATTCCCTTTCTGTGCATTATAGTTAGGCGCAATGCTAATAATTTACGTTAGATGCTAGCAACAACCATAAGCCATGTAAAGCTTTTTTTTGATTCCACATTATTGATTCAACGACATATAATAATGAGTCGAATTTCCTAAGAATTTACGCGCTGATGTTCCCAAAAAAATGGTGGCAGCTGCTTGTGCTTTCCGTGTTGGCGCTTGGTCTTGCGCTGACTGCCCTGATAGCCTTGGCCGGGGTGCTAATCTACCCCGAACTTCCCTCCCTTGAAGCCCTGACCGATTACCGACCCAAGATTCCCCTCCGAGTCTATTCGGAAGACGGCCAGCTAATTGCCGAATTCGGCGAGGAGCGTCGGGCATTCGTACGCATACAGGATGTGCCTCCCCGACTCAAGCAAGCCATCCTCGCTGCCGAAGATGAACGCTTTTACCAGCATGGAGGCATAGACACGCTGGGCGTGTTGCGCGCCGCCATTGCCAACGCGACCGCCGGCGGCGCACGCGAAGGCGCTAGCACGATCACCATGCAGGTGGCGCGCAACTTCTTTTTGTCGAGCGAAAAAACCTTCAAGCGCAAACTGAGCGAGGCTCTGCTTGCCATCAAAATCGAGCACAGCCTGACCAAGGACCAGATCCTGGAGCTGTATATCAACCAAATATATCTTGGTCAGCGCGCCTATGGTTTTGCGGCAGCTGCTCAAGTTTACTATGGCAAGCCGCTCAACAAGCTGACGACGGCAGAATTCGCGATGCTGGCCGGCCTGCCCAAGGCCCCATCGCGCTACAACCCGCACGTCAATCCCAAGCGCGCTACGCAACGCCAGCATTATGTTTTGCGGCGCATGAATGAAATCAATTTCATCAATGACTCGGAGTACAAGGCCGCACTGGCTCAGCCGCTCAAGTTGCGCCAGTCTCGCCAAACGCATGACCTCTCCGCTGAATACGTGGCCGAGATCGTGCGCCAGATGATGTACCAGCGCTACAAGGATGACATCTACAAGACCGGCCTCAAGGTCTACACCACGATCCGCAAGGATGCGCAGGAAGCGGCCAATGACGCTGTTCTTCAGGGAATACTGGATTATGAGCGTCGGCGTGCCTATCGCGGCCCGGAAGGCCGAGTTTCGCTAGCCGGCGCGAACGGCCAGCCTCTTGAAGCATTTCTCGACGACGCCATGAGCGATATCGAGGAGTTCCATACGCTGGTACCCGCCGTGGTGCTCGAAGCCACTCCCAAGCTTATCAAGGCATACCGCAAGAATGGCGGCATCATCGAGATCACCGGCAAGGAACTGCAGTTCGTACAGAAGGCGATGAGCGCAAAAGCGCCGGAAAAGCAAAAGCTCCAGCGCGGCTCCATCATTCGCGTGCGTCAAGTGAAGGATCAGTGGCAGATTGCACAGCTTCCACAGGTCGAAGCGGCACTGATCGGCATGGATCCAGCCAATGGCGCCGTTCGCGCCTTGGTAGGTGGGTTCGACTTCAACCGCAACAAGTTCAATCATGTCACTCAGGCCTGGCGCCAGCCGGGCTCCAGCTTCAAGCCCTTCATCTATTCTGCAGCATTGGAAAAAGGCTTCACGCCCGCCAGCATGATCGAGGACGAACCGCTGGTGCTTTCTGCGCAGGAAACTGGCAGCGGCGAGCCATGGGAACCGCATAACTTCGACAATGAGTACGAAGGCCCGATGCGTATGCGCACGGCGCTGACCAAATCGAAGAACATGGTTTCCATTCGCATTCTGCAAACCATAGGCGTCGGCTACGCACGCGACTACATTACACGCTTCGGCTTCGCCGCCAAGGATCATCCGCCATATCCAGCCATGGCTTTGGGTGCCGGCGCCGTCACGCCCTGGCAGATGGCCAATGCCTATTCCGTGTTTGCCAATGGCGGATATCGGGTAACACCCCACATCATCACGCGCATCGTGGACTCCACCGGCAAGGTGATTGAAGAGGCCAAGCCGGTGATCGCCGGAGCGAACGCGCCCCGCGTGATCGATCCGCGCAATGCATTCATCATGACGTCGATGATGCAGGATGTCGCCCGCATCGGCACTGCTGCCAAGGCACGCGAGCTGGGTCGCTTCGACCTCGCAGGCAAGACCGGAACGACCAATAATCACGTGGATGGATGGTTCGCCGGCTACAACCCCAAGCAAGTCGCCGTGGCCTGGATAGGTTACGATCAGCCGAAATCGCTAGGCGGCCAGGAAACAGGCGGCCGAGCAGCCTTGCCGATGTGGATAGGGTACATGTCCAAGGTATTGCGCGGCTCGCCAGATTTGCCCTATACCGCTCCCAGCGGGGTGGTATCGCTCAAGATCAACCCCGCGACCGGCGAGCAGATGCGCGAAGACGAAAGCGGCATATACGAATATTTCTATCAGGAGTTTCCGCCGCCCGCAGCACAAGCTGATGATAGTAGCGACGGCTTCTGGGACCAGATTCAGAAACAGCTGCAAATCGACGAGCTTTATTGATCGATGAAGGAATCCAGTGCTAAAAACATGCGTCGGTTGATTGCCCAGCAGGCGGCGCGCATGATGGCCGAGGAAGGGCTTGCCGATTACTCCAAGGCCAAGCGCAAAGCAGCTCGCCAGTTGGGCTGCGATGAAGATCACGGTTTGCCGAGCAATGCCGAGATCGAGCAGGAACTGCGGCTGCACCATGAGATTTTTCACAGCGAATCCCAACCGCAGAGACTGCATCTTCTCCGCAGCGAAGCCTTGCGCGTGATGCAACTGCTCGAGCGCTTCAATCCCCATCTTGCAGGAGCGGTGCTGGATGGTACGGCAGGCCGTTATGCCGACACCGAAATCCATCTTTTCGCCGACAGCCTCAAGGATGTGGAATTATTCCTGCTGAACAAGAATATCCCTTATCAAGTCGATGAAAAGACTTATCGCATCTCGGGCGAGAAGCAGCGATTACCTGTTTTCCTGCTGGATGGGGCGCACGGCACCATACAGCTCATCATTTTCGCGACCGACGACTTGCGCATGCTGCCGAGGAACACACCGCACAACAACTCGCAACTTCGCGCCGGAGCCGCTTCGGTCGCCGCACTGCTGGAGCAGGAAAGCTGATCATGTCAAAAGCCGTAGAAAACAATCTGAGCGTGGAGCTTACGGCAAGCATCGACGACTCACGCTTCCTGGTCACCAATCGCCTGGAGATTGTTCGTATCCTGCGGGGCCTGGCCCAGCGTAACGAGATGGTCAGCGCGTTCTTCAATAGCGGAAACGACTTGCTGCTGACTTCGGTACTGGCGGTTCACCCTGAAATTGACACGGTGGTGCTCGATTGCGGTTCAAACAATGACCTCAATCAGCGCATTCTGCGCGCCGAGAAAATCATTTTCGTGACGGCGCTGGACCGTGTGAAGGTGCAGTTCACCAGCATGGGTATCGAACCGGGCAGTTTCGAAAACAAACCGGCGTTCGTGATTCCCTTTCCTTCCCAGGTGCTGCGCCTGCAACGCCGCGAGTACTATCGCCTGACGACACCCATCGTCAATCCGCTGAAGTGCAGAATCCCCTTGGGCGAAGGGAAAGTCGAGGAGTTTCCGATTATCGATATCAGCGCAGGCGGGATCGGGATGATCATCGCCAACTCGGCCGAATTACCGTTGCAGGTAGGGTCGGTTTATCCCGGCTGCCGCATCGAGCTACCCGGTGCGGGGGAACTGGAACTGAACTTGAGCATTCAGAGCCTGTTCGAGGTTACCCTGAAGAATGGCAGCAAATCGTTGCGTTCCGGCTGCCAGTTCGTCAATCTCCATCCTTCGATGGAGTCGCTGATCCAGCGCTATATCATCAAGCTGGAACGCGATCGTATCAATACCGCGCGTTAACCCTTACCCCTTAAGCCACTTCGCGGCTTCAAGCGCGTAGTAGGTAAGAATTCCGTCGGCACCCGCCCGCTTGAAACAGAGCAGCGCTTCCAGAACGCATGCTTTTTCATCGAGCCAGCCGTTTTGCGATGCCGCTTTCAGCATCGCGTATTCGCCGCTCACATGGTACGCATAGGTGGGTACGCCGAACTCTTCCTTCACGCGCCGCACGATATCCAGATAAGGCATGCCCGGCTTGACCATCACCATATCGGCGCCTTCTTCGAGATCAAGCGCGACTTCGCGCAGCGCCTCGTCAGAATTGGCCGGGTCCATCTGATAAGTATATTTATTGCCTTTGCCCAGGTTGGCCGCCGAGCCAACCGCATCGCGGAACGGTCCATAGAAGGCAGACGCATACTTGGCGGAATAGGCGAGGATACGCGTATGGATGTGGCCGTCGAACTCCAGCGCCTGACGCACTGCGCCGATGCGGCCATCCATCATGTCCGAAGGCGCCACCACATCGGCGCCTGCTTCGGCGTGGCATAACGCCTGACGCACCAGCACGGACACGGTTTCATCGTTCATCACGTAGCCGCTATCATCGATCAGGCCATCCTGCCCATGGCTGGTGTAAGGGTCGAGCGCGACGTCGGTAATAATGCCCAGCTCCGGAAATTCCTGCTTGAGTGCCTTGATCGTGCGCGGCACCAGCCCGTCCGGGTTGTAGGCCTCTTTCGCATCCAGCGTTTTGAGCGCCTGATCCACCACCGGGAATAGCGCCAGTGCAGGGATACCGTAGCGTACGCATTCTTCCGCGGTTTTCAGCAACAGGTCGATGCTTTGCCGCTGCACGCCCGGCATGGAAGCTACTGCTTCGGCGCGGTTCTGGCCATCGAGCACGAATACCGGGTAAATGAAGTCGTTCGCGGTCAGTACGTTTTCACGCATCAATCGGCGCGAGAAGTCGTCCCGCCGCATGCGGCGGGGGCGGGTAGCAGGATATTTTCCGAAAGCTTTGGTCATGGTGTCCTCAGGAAAAAACGCGGGCGAGTTCGACGCCCGGGTCAGGCTGGCGCATAAAGGCCTCGCCGACGAGGAAGGTGTGCACGTCGTTCCTGCGCATCAGGGCCACGTCATCCGGAGTGAAGATACCGCTCTCGGTAACGACGATCTTGTCCTTGGGGATGCGCGCAAGCAGCCCCAATGTGGTGTCCAGCGTCACCTCGAAAGTGCGCAGATTGCGGTTGTTGATGCCTAGCAGAGGCGTTTCGAGCTGCAACGCCTGCTCGAGCTCTTCGCCGTTATGCACTTCTACCAGCACTGCCATGCCGAGGTCATGTGCGATGGTTTCCAGTTCACGCATACGCGGCAAGCTTAGAGCCGCAGCGATCAGCAGGATGCAGTCTGCATCCATCGCCCGCGCCTGATAGACCTGATAGGGGGTTATCATGAAGTCCTTGCGCAGCACCGGCAACTCGCAGGCGGCGCGCGCCTGCTTGAGATACTCGGGGTTGCCCTGGAAATATTGTTCGTCAGTCAGCACCGAAAGGCAGGCCGCGCCGTGCGCCGCGTAAGTGGCCGCAATCTCAGCCGGGCGGAAATCCTCTCGGATAACACCCTTGGATGGGCTCGCCTTCTTGATCTCGGCAATTACTGCAGACTTACCGGCAGCAATCTTGCTGCGGATCGCGCCGACAAAATCACGAGCAGGCGCGGCGGCGAGCGCTTCCTCATGCATCTGCGGCAACGGCTTTTGCGCCATCGCGGCAGCCACTTCCGCCTGCTTGGTATCGAGTATCTTGTTGAGGATATCGCTCATGCCGGGATTCCATAAGATTGCGTCTTGCGCACGAACGCGTCCAGCTTGGCGCGTGCTGCGCCGGAGGCGATGGCTTCGCGCGCGCGCTGGATGCCATCCTCCAGTGAGGCGGCCAGATTCGCGGCATACAGCGCAGCACCGGCATTGAGCAGCACGATATCGAGCGCCGGGCCGGGTTTGTTGTCGAGAGTGGAAAGCAGTATGGCGCGCGACTCCTCCGCGTTCTCGACGCGCAAATTACGCGTGCTGGCCATGGCAAATCCGAAGTCTTCAGGATGGATCGTGTACTCGCGCACCTCGCCGTCCTTCAGTTCGGCCACCATGGTCGTGGCGCCCAGACTGATTTCGTCCATGCCGTCCATGCCGTGCACCACCAACACGTGCTGCGCGCCCAAACGCTGCATGACGCGCGCCATGATGCCCACCAGGTCGGGATGGAACACGCCCATGAGGGTGTTCGGCGCGCCAGCCGGGTTGGTCAGCGGGCCCAGAATGTTGAAAATGGTACGCACGCCCAGTTCGCGCCGGACCGCTGCGACGTTCTTCATTGCGCTGTGATGGTTAGGCGCAAACATGAAACCGATGCCGCAATCGGCGATGGATTCAGCCACCTGCTCCGGCGTCAGCATGAGGTTTACGCCCAGCGACTCCAGCACGTCGGCGCTGCCGGATTTGGACGATACGCTGCGATTACCGTGCTTGGCGACGCGAGCGCCTGCCGCGGCGATCACAAAAATGGTCGCGGTGGAAATATTGAAGGTGTGCGAACCATCGCCACCCGTGCCGACTACATCGACGAAATGGTCGTGCGGGGGCGGTACGTACACACGCGTGACCAATTCGCGCATGACAGTGGCGGCGGCGGTGATTTCACCGATCGTCTCCTTCTTCACGCGCAGTCCGGTCAGCAATGCCGCCGTCATGACCGGGGAAATTTCACCCGCCATGATCTGCCGCATCAGCGACAGCATTTCGTCATAGAAAATCTCGCGGTGCTCGATGGTGCGCTGCAAGGCCTGTTGCACGGTGATCGCCATGGTGTGCTCTTTCGATTAAGCGGCGCGAGGCATTCAGCGCGTGTTTTCGAGGAAGTTGCGCAGCAACTCGTGACCGTGCTCGGTGAGGATGGATTCCGGATGGAACTGCACGCCCTCGACCGGCAGCGTCTTGTGGCGCACGCCCATGATCTCGCCGTCGTCGGTCCAGGCCGTGATTTCCAGGCAGTCAGGGCAGGTTTCGCGCTCGATCACCAGCGAATGGTAGCGCGTTGCAGTGAACGGATTGGGCAGTCCTTTGAACACGCCGATGTCGTTATGCGATACCGGCGACGTCTTGCCGTGCATGAGCTGCTTGGCATGAACGATCTTGCCACCGAACGCCTGACCGATACTCTGATGGCCCAGGCACACGCCGAGAATGGGAACCTTGCCGGCGAACTCATGAATCAGCGGCACGGAAATGCCGGCTTCGTTGGGCGTACACGGGCCCGGCGAAATGACAATGTGGCGCGGCTTCAGCTCGGCCACTTCCTGCACCGTGATCTCGTCGTTGCGAAACACGCGCACATCCTGCCCCAGCTCGCCCAGATATTGCACCAGGTTGTAGGTAAAGGAATCGTAATTGTCGAGCATCAGCAGCATGGTTAGAGCCCCTTGCGCGAGAACACCAGCGTCGCATTGGTACCGCCGAAACCGAAGCTGTTGGACAGCGCGGTCTGGATGTTGGCATTGTCGATACGGCTGCGCACGATGTTCATGCCTTCCGCCGCCGGGTCCAGCGTTTCGATATTGGCCGAAGCCGCGATGAAGTTGTTTTCCATCATGAGCAGGGTGTAGATCGCTTCGTTCACGCCCGCGGCACCCAACGCGTGGCCGGACAGTGACTTGGTGGACGCGGTCGGCGGCACCCGGTCGCCGAACACGGCGCGGATCGCTTCCAGTTCCTTGACGTCGCCCACTGGCGTGCTGGTACCGTGGGTATTGATGTAGTCGATCGAACCTTCGACGTCTTGCAGCGCCAACTGCATGCAGCGCATCGCGCCTTCGCCGGAAGGAGCCACCATGTCGTAACCGTCAGAAGTCGCACCGTAGCCGACCACTTCGGCGTAGATCTTGGCGCCGCGCGCCTTGGCGTGTTCGTACTCTTCCAGCACGACGATGCCGCCGCCGCCGGAAATCACGAAGCCGTCGCGGTTCGCGTCATAGGTGCGCGAAGCCTTGTCCGGCGTCTCGTTGTACTTGCTGGAAAGCGCGCCCATCGCGTCGAACATGAAGGACAGCGACCAGTGTTCCTCCTCGCCGCCGCCGGCAAACACGATGTCCTGCTTGCCGAGCTGGATCTGCTCCACGCCCGCACCTATGCAGTGGGCGCTGGTGGCACAGGCGGAACTGATCGCGTAGTTGATGCCCTTGATTTTGGCCCCGGTCGCAAGGCAGGCGGAAACGCCACTGGCCATGGATTTGGTCACCATGTACGGACCGACGCGGCGCACGCCCTTCTCGCGCAGCGTGTCCACGCCTTCCACGATGCTCTCGTGCGAGGCACCGCCCTGGCCCACGATGAGGCCGGTGCGCACATTGGAGACCAGCTCTTCCGGCAGACTGGCATCGGCGATCGCTTCCTGCATAGCGATCCAGGTATAAGCGTGACCCTTCGCCATGAAGCGCATGAGCTTGCGGTCGATCAGTTCCTCGACGTTCAGGTTTACCGACCCTGCCACCTGCGAACGCAGTCCGCGCTCGGCATATTCCGGCTGGAAAGTGATGCCGGAACGGCCTTCGCGCAGGCTGCCCAGCACTTCCGATTTGTTGTTGCCCAGGCTGGAAACGATCCCCATCCCGGTCACGACGACGCGACGCATGATCGTGCTCCTAGAAATTGTCCGTACGTGTGAACAGGCCGACGCGCAGGTCGTTAGCCACGTAAATCTCGCGGCCGTCCACTTCCATGCGGGCATCAGCGATGCCCATCACCAGTTTGCGCATGATGACGCGCTTGATATCGATGCGGTAGGTGACCAGCTTGCCGGTCGGCAGCACCTGCCCGCTGAACTTGACCTCACCGGAGCCCAGTGCGCGGCCGCGGCCCAGGCCGCCCTTCCAGCCGAGGTAGAAACCCACCAGTTGCCACATTGCATCCAGGCCGAGACAGCCCGGCATCACCGGATCGCCTTCAAAATGACAACCAAAGAACCAGAGGTCCGACTTCACATCCAACTCGGCCACGATCTGGCCGTTGCCGTAAGCACCACCGTCTTCGGTGATGGTGACAATGCGATCGAACATCAGCATCGGCGGCAACGGCAATTGCGCATTGCCCGGACCAAACATTTCGCCGCGCCCGCAGGCCAGCAGCTCCTCGTAGGTATAGCTGTTTTTGTTTTGCATCGTATGAATTTAGTATTTGAAAATTAAACGCTATTTTCGCCGGAATCCACTCCCGGCGAAAGCCCCGTATGAGAAATGGGTAAGGTCAGTCGCCGTTATCCAGCCCGGCGAGCACCAGTTCGGCAGCGCGCAGCACCGCCCGCGCCTTGTTCTGGGTTTCCATCCATTCGCTTTGCGGCACGGAATCGGCCACGATGCCGGCACCTGCCTGAACATGAAGTTTGTTGTCCTTGATGACAGCGGTACGGATTGCGATGGCGAGATCCATGTCGCCATTGAAACCAAGATAGCCTACCGCACCGGCATAGATACCGCGCTTGGTCGGCTCGAGTTCGTCGATGATTTCCATCGCGCGCACCTTGGGCGCACCGGAAACCGTGCCGGCGGGGAAGGTGGCCTTGAGCACGTCTATGGCATCCATCTCCGGCTTGAGTTCCCCTTCCACGTTGGACACGATGTGCATCACGTGAGAGTAGCGCTCGATCACCATTTTGTCGGTCACCCGCACCGTACCTGTCACCGCCACGCGCCCCACGTCATTGCGGCCAAGGTCCATGAGCTGCACGTGCTCGGCACGCTCCTTCGGGTCGGCCAGCAACTCTTCCGCGAGCGCAACATCCTCCTCACGCGTCTTGCCGCGCGGACGCGTACCGGCGATGGGGCGCCCGGTGACGACATCGTCCTCCAGACGCACCAGGATTTCCGGCGACGAGCCCACGACATAATGATCGCCCATGTCGTAATAGAACATGTAAGGCGAGGGGTTGAGGCTGCGCAGGGCGCGATACAGCGAAAGCGGCGGCGCGGGGAAATCCTGCGTCATGCGCTGGCTCAACACCACTTGCATGATATCGCCGTCAAAAATATAGCGCTTGGCCTTGTCGACCGCTTCCTTGAACCCCGCTTCGCCGAATTCGGAGACGGCGACCGCCGCCTGCATGGCAGGCGCCTTGGGAATTTCCACCGGTCGGCGCAGGCAGCGCACCAGTTCGCCCAACCGCTCTTGCGCCTTGGCATAGGCTTGCGGCTGCGCCGGGTCGGCGTAAACGATGAAGCTCAGCTTGGCGCTGAGGTTGTCGATTACGGCCAATTCTTCGGTCACCAGCAGCAGCACGTCGGGCGTACCGAGCACGTCCTTCTTCTGCGTAGACGCAAGACGGCGCTCGATATAGCGTACCGTGTCATAGCCGAAGTAACCGGCAAGCCCGCCGGTAAAGCGCGGCAATCCGCTGAGCGGGGCCGGCTTGAAACGCGATTGGTATTGCTTGACGAAATCCAGCGGATTCACGTCCTCGACGGTTTCCAGCACCGCCTCGTCGTTTTCCACGCGTACGCTGCGGCCGTTGGCGACAATGCGCGTCCGTGCCGGCAAGCCAATGAAGGAGTAGCGGCCGAACCGCTCTCCGCCCTGCACCGATTCCAGCAGGTAGGAATACGGCCGGTTGGCGAGCTTGAGATAAAGCGAAAGCGGTGTGTCGAGATCCGCGTATGTCTCGGCGACCAGCGGAATGCGGTTATAGCCCTGTCGGGCGAGTTCGTTGAATTCCTGTTCGGACAGCGTGTGCAGCATGGGTGTCTCCAGATCTTGAGCTTGAGGTCAGCGGCGGTTGACGTCACCGCCAGGCGAAGGGGGACATCAGTCCCACCATCGCCAGCTTTTGCTCAAGATACGGACGTCCATCATCAGGCCTTGCGGATCAATGTGCTGGCTTCGAGCAGCCCGCTCACCACGGCATCCAGATCCATGACGTTAACGTCCTGGCCGTGGTTGTAACCATAAGGCACGCAGAATACATGGCAGCCGGCCGCGCGCGCAGCTTGCGTATCGTTGCCGGAGTCGCCGATCAGCAGCATTTCATTCGGCTGGATGCCCCATACCTCGCAGGCATGCAGCAGCTGCATGGGATCCGGCTTCATCTTGGGCAGCGTATCGCCGCTCAGGATGAGCTCGAAATAATCGTAGAGGCCGGTATCCTTCAACAGCGGCTCGGTGTACTTGGCGATCTTGTTGGTGATGCAGCCCATGCGATAGCCGGCCTTCTTGAAGGCTTCCAGGCCTTCGACGACATCCGGGAAGGGACGGCTGTAGAGGCTGAATACTTCGCTGTAGTGCCGGTCGTAAATCTTGCGTGCACGCTCGTACAGCTCGGGCGCGGGCTCGTCGTGCATGGTGCCGGTCAGCACGCGCTTGATGAGCTGCGCGACGCCGTTGCCGATGTAGCCCTTGACCTTTTCTTCGGCCACCGGCGGCATGCCGAGCTCGGCCATCATGCGGTTGGAGGCTTCCGCCAGGTCAGGGGCGGTATGCAGCAGAGTGCCATCGAGGTCGATCACGACCGCCTTGATCGGCAAGGGGAAAACCAGTTCGGGTTTGCTCACGCTAGTGTTTACCTTTGTCATCTTCCTTGGATGCCTCCCCGGATTTTGCAGCTTCTTCTTTCTTTTCTTCAGCCGGAGGAGCAGCGGCAGCGTCTGCGCCTTCGGCCGGGGCGGCTTCAGCCTCGGTGGAAGACGCGGACGACATGCCGCTCATGTTCGGGTCCAGCTTGCCCGCCTTGATGTCTTCGTCGGCTGATTTCCAGCCGTCGAGTATCGAGGAAGGGCTTTGCGCTTCGTTTTCCTTCATGCATGCTTCCGGCGCCTTGTGCGAGACGCGACAGGCGAAGCCGATGGCTTCTGCATCGGCGATCTTCTGGTCAGCCGCACCGGTCAGCTTGTCGCAACCGGCCAGCGCCAACAGCAGCAGAATCAGCGAAGCGCGGTTCACGATTACACCTTGGCCAACTCGGCGCGCAGCGCGGCGACGATGGTGTCGTAGCGGTGCGGGTCGGTGTCCTTGGGCGCGCCGAACAGCGCGGAACCGGCCACGAAGGTGTCGGCGCCGGCACGGGCGATTTCAGCAATATTCTGAACATTTACGCCGCCGTCGATTTCCAGCCAGATTTCGCGGCCGGTCTTTTCCTTGTAGGCGTCGATCTTGGCGCGCGCGATCTTGAGCTTTTCCAGTGCCTGCGGGATGAACTTCTGGCCACCGAAGCCGGGGTTCACCGACATCAGCAGCACCATGTCCAGCTTGTCCATCACGTGATCCATGTAGTCCAGCGGGGTGGCCGGGTTGAACACCAGGCCGGCCTTGCAGCCCTGGTCCTTGATCAGAGCCAGCGAACGGTCGATGTGCTCGGAACCTTCCGGGTGGAAGGTGATGATGTTGGCACCCGCCTTGGCGAAATCGGGGATGATGCGGTCGACCGGCTTCACCATGAGGTGAACGTCGATGATCGCGTCAGTGAGCGGGCGGATCGCCTGGCACACCAGCGGACCGATGGTCAGGTTGGGGACGTAATGGTTGTCCATCACGTCGAAGTGAATGATATCGGCGCCGGAGGCGATAACGTCGGTGATTTCCTGGCCCAGCTTCGCGAAGTCCGCGGACAGAATGCTCGGGGCGATACGGAATTGTTTGCTCATGATCCCTCCATGATAATTCGGGCAAAAGTGCCATTTTAACCGCAATCCGCAGGCAAGAAACCCCCTGATTGCTGCGCATTATGGAATAAGCGACGCTGAAATTGCCGAAAACCGCCCCAATCAACCATTATTCCCCCACCGAAATGGCATCGGTTTTTGATTTATAAAGAGATTGACGTCTGAAATTGTTGCCACCGCGCATCCGATCACGGAAAATTGCGCCATGCATCTGTTTGCCCTTGGCGTTAACCACACCACCGCCCCCGTTTCCATCCGCGAGCACGTGGCTTTCCACACCGAAAGCCTGAGCCTCGCGCTGCGCGATCTCACCGCGCATCAGCCGGTGAAGGAAGCCGCCATCCTTTCTACCTGTAACCGTACCGAGCTCTACTGCAACACGGACGATCCACAGGCTGCGCTGGCATGGCTTGCGGAGTATCACCGTCTGCAACCGGGCGCAATTCAGCCTTACATTTACACGCTGAATAGTCACGACGCCGTTAAGCACGCCTTCCGCGTCGCATCCGGCCTCGACTCCATGGTACTGGGCGAGCCGCAGATCCTTGGTCAGATGAAACAGGCAGTCAAGATCGCCGAAAACGCCGGTACGCTGGGCACATTGCTTCACAAGCTGTTCCAGAAAACGTTCGCGGTCGCCAAGGAAGTGCGCAGCACAACCGACATCGGCGCGAGCTCAGTCTCCATGGCCGCCGCCTCGGTCAAGCTGGCGCAGCGCATTTTCGGCGACCTCAAATCGCTCAAGGTGCTGTTCATCGGTGCGGGCGAGATGATCGAACTGTGCGCCGAGCACTTCGCTGCCCAGCAACCGGCGAGCATTACCGTCGCCAATCGTACGCTCGAACGCGGACAAGTACTTGCGGAACGACTGGGCGGCAAGGCCATCCTGCTCGCAGACCTGCCCGAGCATCTGGCCGATTTCGATATCGTCGTCACCAGTACCGCCAGCCAGCTGCCCATCGTCGGCCTCGGCATGGTGGAGCGTGCAGTCAAACAGCGCAAACACAAACCCATGTTCATGGTCGATCTCGCCGTGCCGCGCGACATCGAGTCAGAAGTCGGCGACCTTGACGACGTGTTTCTCTACAGCGTGGACGATCTCGCGCAGATCGTGCAGGAAGGCCTGGGCAATCGCCAGCAGGCTGCCGCCGAGGCCGAGACCATCATCGATGTCCGCGTCCATAATTTCATGCATTGGCTGGAAACGCGCGAAGCCGTGCCCACCATACGCGCCTTGCGCGACCATGCGGACCGCATCCGCCGCCACGAAGTGGAAAAAGCATTGAAGCAGCTCGCCAAAGGCGAGGATCCCCAGCGCGTCATCGAAGCCCTGAGCAGCACCCTGACCAACAAATTCATGCATGCTCCCAGCCATGCGCTCAACAACGCGGCCGGAGAAGAGCGCGAAACGCTTGAAGCCCTGGTTCGCCAGCTTTACCAGACCCTATGAAACCCACCATCGAAAAAAAGCTCGCCCACCTGAGCGAGCGCCTGGAAGAACTCAACCTGCTGCTATCGAGCGAGAACGCGACGGCGGACATGGAAAACTATCGCAAACTGTCGCGCGAACACGCCGAACTCGGCCCCATCGTCGAGCAGTATCTTGCCTACAAGCAGATCGAAGCCGACATTGCTGCCGCACAGGAAATGGCGGCCGATCCGGATATGAAGGAGTTCGCGCAAGAGGAAATCTCCGCGGGCAAGGAGAAACTGGAAGCGGCCGATCTGGAGCTGCAAAAACTGTTGTTGCCCAAGGACCCCAACGACGAGCGCAACATCTTCCTCGAAATCCGCGCCGGGACCGGCGGCGATGAGTCTGCGTTGTTCGCAGGCGATCTGTTCCGTATGTACTCGCGCTACGCCGAGCGCCAGCGCTGGAAGGTGGAAATCGTGTCGGCCAACGACTCCGAACTCGGCGGCTACAAGGAAATCATTGCGCGCATCGAAGGCTTCGGCGCCTATTCCCGACTCAAGTTCGAGTCCGGCGGTCATCGCGTACAGCGTGTGCCGGAAACCGAAACCCAGGGCCGCATCCACACCTCGGCCTGCACCGTCGCCATCATGCCGGAAGCAGACGAGATCGCTGACGTCGAGCTCAACCCGGCCGATCTGCGCATCGACACCTTCCGCGCCTCCGGTGCAGGCGGTCAGCACATCAACAAGACCGACTCTGCGGTGCGTATCACCCATTTGCCGACCGGCATCGTCGCCGAATGCCAGGACGGGCGTTCGCAGCACTCCAACAAGGCCTCGGCCATGCGCGTGCTCGCCGCGCGCATCAAGGATATACAGGTACGCGAGCAGCAGGCCAAGGAAGCCGCTACGCGCAAGAACCTGGTCGGCAGCGGCGACCGCTCCGAGCGCATCCGCACCTACAACTTCCCGCAAGGGCGTATCACCGATCACCGCATCAACCTTACCTTGTACAAGATCGACGCGATCATGCAGGGCGACCTGGACGAACTCATAGGTGCGTTGCTGGCCGAGCATCAAGCGGAACAGCTCGCCGCCCTTTCGGAAGAGTCGCTCTGACCGCGACGCCGCAAACGCTGCTGCAAGAATCCCGGCAGCAATTGGTGGCAGCTCTGGATCTGCCTCCGGACGAAGCACGCATCGAAGCGCAGATACTTCTGGGTACCGCGCTTGCCGTATCACGTGCATGGATAATCGCCAATGCGGAGCAAACGCTCACACCCGCAGACGAGAACCGTTTCCGCGAATTACTGCAGCGCCGGCTGCAAGGCGAACCGGTGGCCTATATCCTCGGTCACCGCGAGTTTTATGGACTGGATTTTATCGTCGGCCCGGATGTGCTGATTCCCCGGCCCGACACCGAAACCCTCGTTGAAGCGGCGCTGCAACGCATTCCCGCGCAATTGCCGTACCGCATCCTCGATCTCGGTACCGGCAGCGGCGCAATTGCCATCGCCATAGCCCACCATCGCCCGCATGCAGCAGTCATCGCAGTGGATCGCTCGGAAACCTCGTTAGCTATTGCCCGACAGAATGCCGGCCTTTTGAAGACCGACAACCTGCAATTGATTCAAAGCGACTGGTTTTCGGCCTTGCCGAATGCGCGCTACGACATTATTGTCAGCAATCCCCCCTACATCCCGGAGAACGACCCTCATCTCTCGCAAGGCGACCTTCGCTTTGAGCCGGGCTCGGCATTGGCTTCCGGGCCCGATGGCCTGAACGATATCCGGAGAATTGTCGAACAATCGCCGCATCACCTCGAAGCAGGCGGATGGCTGTTGCTGGAACACGGATACGACCAGGCGGAAAAAGTGGCAGAACTGCTGCGGGCGCGAGGATTTACCGAGATCGGCCATGCGGCCGATCTGGCGGGAATACAACGGGTGACGTTCGGAAGAAAACCCGACGCTTAGTGCAGGCGATGCCGACCCGGCTCGCCCGGAATCTGCACCGAGGTTGCATCTTCGGTCGGATCTTGCGATTTGACCTGCCCGCTCTTGCCTTGCTCGCGGCGGAACAGATCATTGATGAGGCGGGCCACTTCGTCCACGGAATCCTGCTGGAAATGGCGGGCAAGCAGATGGGAAACGTCTTCCACCATGCGACGGCGCTGCGCTTCGAGAATGGCGGCCGCAGTCGGTCCGACGAACATCAGCTGCGTTTCATCGCGACCGTCTTCGTGATAGAGAATCACTTCGATGGCGGTCGCATTTTCCACCAGACGCCCCAGGCCCTGCATGGAAGACTCCAGTGAAGAGAAGAAATTGCGCCCCACTTCCAGGGTGCAGCACATTTCCAGACTGTAATTTCGGTCGTTGAAGGCAAAGCCTGGTTGGTCAGGCTCGAGACTCTGCACCTCGTTAAGGTGTTCGATGTCGAGGTAATCCAGCAGCGGGCGCAACGCGCTTTCCACCTGGCGCTTGCTGACACCTTCGACGAGCTCTATGTAACCGTGCACGTGAACTTCCATGCGCATGGGAATTTCCTTTTCTTGATCAGGCGAGGATTATACTCCCAATTCGCTGCGACGGCGGAATGCTTATTCAGCCATGTAATTGTTTTTCAAGCGAATGTAATGCTGCGCGGAATAAAGGAAATGTGCGAGTTCGCGCTCACTCAGCGGCCTTACCTTGCGCACCGGGCTGCCGAGGTAGAGATAGCCGCTTTCCAGCACCCGCCCTTCCGGTACCAGGCTGCCCGCGCCCAGCAGCACGCGCGGCTCGATCACCACCTTGTCCATGACGATGGAGCCCATGCCGATCAGGCATTCGTCAGCGATGGTGCAGCCGTGCAGGATCACCTTGTGCCCGACGGTCACGTTGCTGCCGATGATGAGCGGCGAGCCGTTCGGGTCCCAACTCGATTTATGACTGACGTGCAGTACGCTACCGTCCTGGATGTTGCTGCCCGTACCGATACGGATGTGGTTGACATCGCCGCGAATCACCGTGCCCGGCCATACCGAGACCTCGTCGCCCAGCACCACGTCACCGATTACACAGGCGGCAGGATGGATGTAAACGCCAGCGCCAAGTTGCGGCGTGACGCCTTGATAGGAAGCGATATTGAGCGGAGAAGCGGCGGGCATAAGGCCATAGTATAATCGCGCCATGTCTGATTTATCATCCGTCGGGATCGTCGCTCCACAAACCGCGCATTTCTCCGAACCTCTGTCGCTCAAGAGCGGCGCGGTTCTGCCTGAGTACGACCTCGTCTACGAAACCTATGGCACGCTGAATGCCGACAAGTCCAACGCCGTGCTGATCTGCCACGCGCTATCGGGCACGCACCACGTCGCCGGAAAATACAACGAGAACGACAAATATCCGGGCTGGTGGGACAACATGATCGGCCCCGGCAAGCCGCTCGATACCAACCGCTTCTTCGTGATTGGCGTGAACAACCTCGGCGGATGCAGCGGCTCGACCGGACCCAAGACCATCAATCCGGAAACCGGCAAGCCGTGGGGCTCGGCCTTCCCGGTGGTCACGGTAGATGACTGGGTCGTCTCGCAGGCGCGGCTGGCCGATTATCTCGGCATCCGCACTTTTGCCGCCATCGTCGGTGGCAGCCTGGGGGGCATGCAGGCACTGCAATGGACGCTGACCTATCCCGATCGCGTCAAGAACGCACTGGTGATCGCCGCCGCTCCCAATCTGACGGCACAGAACATGGCGTTCAACGAAGTCGCGCGCCAGGCCATCATTACCGATCCCGAATTTCATCTTGGTGACTACTACGGGCACGGCGTCGTGCCGCGCCGCGGTCTGCGCATTGCGCGCATGCTGGGCCACATCACCTATCTGTCGGATGACGCGATGGGTGCCAAGTTCGGGCGCAAGCTCAAGTACGACATGGTGAAATACGGCTTCGACGTCGAGTTCGAGATGGAATCTTACCTGCGCTACCAAGGCGACAAGTTCGCGGAAACCTTCGACGCCAATACCTATCTGCGCATGACCCGCGCACTCGACTATTTCGACCCGGCCTCTGAGCACGGCGGCGATTTGAGCGCTGCACTAGCCAAGGCGAAGGCGGATTTCCTGGTCGTTTCCTTCACCAGCGACTGGCGCTTTTCCCCGGCGCGCTCGCGGGAGATCGTCAAGGCACTGCTGGACAACGAACTGACCGTGAGTTATGCAGAATTAACCGCCGCCCACGGTCACGACGCGTTCCTCATGCCGGATCCGCACTACCACGCGGTCGTGCGCGCTTATCTTGAGAATATAGAATTCGGGGAGGGCAAATGATGAGCGAACATACTCCGGCCCAAGCCCATATGCACTTCGCCGAAGCCGCTTCCGAACGCCGTGATTTCGCAGCCATCGCCCGCTGGATCCAGTCAGGCGCCAAGGTGCTCGACCTTGGCTGCGGCGACGGTTCGCTGCTGGGTTATCTGCGCGACACGCTGAACGTCCGCGGCTATGGCGTAGAACGCGCCGATGCCAATGTGCTGGCGTGCGTAAAAAACGGCGTCAACGTGATACAGATGGATCTGGAAGCAGGCCTCTCGGGGTTCGAGGCGCAATCCTTCGACGTGGTGATCCTGTCGCAGACCTTGCAGGCCATGCACAACACCGAAGGGATCGTGCTCGACATGCTGCGCGTAGGCAAGGAAGTCGTCGTCACCTTCCCCAACTTCGGTTACTGGCGGCACCGCATTCAGCTGATCGCGGGGAACATGCCGGTTTCGCGCAACTTGCCCTATCAGTGGTACGACACCCCCAATGTGCACCTGTGCACCATCAGCGACTTCGACAACTTCTGCCGCGATCACCACATTCGCGTCACGGAACGTCTGGTGCTGACCGATGGCAAGCCTGTGAGCTTCATGCCGAACGTTTTCGGCAGTCTGGCCATGTACAGACTGGGCAACGGCGACTAAACCCTCGAGCCCGGAGCTGCTGTCAGGGGCAGCACCGGAGCCGGCCAGGCTAGCTCCCCGCCAGCCTTAGCAGCCCGTAAACTCCGAATCCCAGTACCAGCAGCCCGCTGCTGCGTCGCACCCATACCTTTTGCAGGAATTGCCTTAGACGGACAGCCGCCATGCCCATTGCCAGCAGCGCAGGCAGGGTACCCAGCCCGAAGGCCAACATGAGCGCGCCGCCCTGCCATGCACTACCCGTTGCCAGCGCAGCCACCAACACGCTGTAAACAAGGCCGCACGGCAACCAGCCCCACAGCAAGCCCAGTACAAACGCCTGCCCGACCGTATGTACCGGCAGAAACTTCTTCGACAGCGGCTGGATGCGTTTCCATAGCGCCCCGCCCGCTTTTTCCAACACCAGCACACCCCGCCACCAGCCGGCGAGATACAGCCCAAGCGCGATCAACATCAGGTTGGCAAGCAGGTACAGCGCCTTTTCCACCGGCAGCAGATGGCTGAGGAACAGGCTGGAAGAACCGAGCAACCCAGCCAGCACACCGGCCAGAGCGTAACTGGTAATACGGCCCGCGTTGTAGCTGAAGTGGAACCCGGTTTTCGGCTTCTCACCCGGCAGCGACAGGCTGACTGCACTCACAATGCCGCCGCACATGCCGACGCAATGGCCGCCGCCAAGCAGCCCGACGAGAAAGGCCGAAATCAGACTGAGCTCAGGCACGTCCGAGCGACTCCAGTCTGCCGCGCATGAGCCACAGCAGGCCCAGACCCGGCAGCGCGGCAAGGAAGGTGAAACCAAAGAAGGTAGTCCAGCCGACGGCTTCCACCAAATAGCCAGACGACGGGCCCACATACACGCGGCCCACTGCCGCCAGTGCCGACAGCAAGGCATACTGGCTCGCGGTAAAACGGTGGTCGCACATGCTCATGAGCAAGGCAACGAAAGCTGCGGTACCCATGCCGCCGGAAAGATTCTCGAAACCGACCGCGAGCACCATGAGTCCGTAATCCTTGCCGGTTGCCGCGAGCCACATAAAGGTCAGGTTGGAAATTGCCTGCAGGATGCCGAACACCATGAGCGATTTGAATAGCCCGAGGCGTGCCATCAGAGCGCCCCCTGCGACCACGCCGAACAGCGTCGCGATCAGACCCATGCCTTTGTTGATCGCACCAACTTCGGTCGGTGTGAATTCCACGCCACGAATGAGGAAAGCGGTCGTGAGCGATCCGGCAAAGGCATCCCCGAGCTTGTACAGCACGATCAACAGCAACAGCCCCCATGCGCCGTGTCGCGAGAAGAATTCGCGCAACGGCTCCACCACGGCTTCCGCCAAGGTTTTCGGCGGCTGAATATTGCCGTCCGGCTCAGGCCCCCACAACGTCGCCAGCACTGCCAGCCCCATGAGGCCGGCCATGAACCAGTAGGTCTGCTGCCAGCCGATTTGGTCAGCGATAATCAGCGCCAGCGCGCCGGACACCAGCATCGCCAGCCGGTAGCCAAGCACCGATACGGCGGCGCCCGCACCACGTTCCGCCGGCTTGAGCACATCGGTACGATAAGCGTCGAACACCACATCCTGCGAAGCCGAAGTAAACGCCACGACCAGAGCCAATGCCGCCAGTGCCCAAGGCGCATTCGCGGGATCGAGCGAACCCATGGCGGCAATCGCCCCCATGAGCGCAAGCTGCATGGTCACGATCCAGCCTCGACGGCGACCGAGATAAGGCGGAACGAAGCGATCCATGAGTGGGGCCCAGAGGAATTTCCAGGTGTAGGGCAAACCCACCAGCGTAAAGATGCCTATAGTCGCAAGATCGACGCCGGACACGGTCATCCAGGCCTGCAAGGTGCCGCTGGTCAACGCCAGCGGCAAGCCCGAGGAGAAGCCCAGCAGAAAAACCACGGCCACGCGGCGATTACGGAAAATATCGAGATAAGGATTCATGGAGCCATCACTTTCGGTTTGGAGCATGATACCGAAGGAAAGCGCCGCGAGGTATCGGCGACGTAAGGGATGGCCGGGAACTCCGACTTATGAGATATCCGGAGAGCGCTCATGAGACCGATCCTATTTCTTTGTTGCCTCGGCCTGCTGCATGGCATGGCCGCACAGGCAACGGAATGTACCGCAAGCAGCGGCGCACAACGTACATCACTGATCGAGCTTTACACGTCAGAAGGTTGCAGCAGCTGTCCGCCTGCGGATCGCTGGTTGAGCCGTATAGACAAGGGATTGAAAAACGTCGTGCCGTTGGCGTGGCACGTGGACTACTGGGACTATCTCGGCTGGCGCGACCGCTTCGCCCAGCCCGCCTTTTCCGTGCGGCAGCGCGAGATGGCGCGATTGAATGAAAGCAGCTTCGTCTATACGCCGCAGCTCATGCTGAATGGCCGTGACTTTCGCACCTGGCAGAAAAAAGACGCCTTGGAACAGGCTCTTGCCGAGGCGCGACGCCGTCCGCCTCCCGCTTCCATTCACATATCCTTGCAGGACGAATCACGAGACGTCCTTGCACTTACGTTACGCGCCCAGGCATCGCAAGCCGGACCGAATGCAATGTTCGCGGTCATCTATCAAAACGGGCTGAGCACACAGGTCGAACGCGGCGAAAATGCAGGCGGCTTGCTACGTCACGATTATGTAGTGCGGGAATGGCGCGGCCCGTATCGTCTCGATGGCAAGTCCGAAACCATATGGAAGCAGAGCATCCCGTACTTCGATCTCGCTCGACATGCGTCCGGCATTGCCGCTTTTGTGCAAAACACTGCCACCGGCGAAATCCTGCAGGCCGTCGCGCTTCCCCTGTGTTCCGATTAGTGCGCCGGATGAGTCAGCGGCATTCCCGAGCCGCCGGTCACCGAGTCTTCCGGCATGATCATTTCGATATGTTCCCGGTTGAGGTTCAGGAAATGGCTCACGGCTACCTTGCGCTGGTCGTGATCCCACACCTCCGCCTCGGTGACGGCAATAAATTCTCTCGATTCGCAGATATAGTCCGTCACCCGCGCTTCGGGCTGGACGGAGATAAAACCGGTAATTCGGTAATGGCCGGTCAGGATGATGACCCGCGTTTTCTGTGTTTCCATCTTCGTTCCTCAGTGTCTTTACTTATTTACCCCTGAGAACTGGAAGCGTGCTGCTTACATAGAAGTTATATGGCGTACTCGACAGTAAGAGGCGCGTGGTCGCTGAAACGTTCATTTTTATAGACGCTGGTCGCCACCGCCTTGTCCGCGATACCCGGCGTAGCGACCTGGTAGTCGATGCGCCATCCCACATTCTTGGCCCATGCCTGGCCGCGGTTGCTCCACCAGGTATAGCACTCGTCGGTAGTTTCGGGATGAAGGCGACGATAGACGTCTACCCAGCCCAGCTCGCTGAAGATTCTGGTCATCCAGGCGCGCTCCTCGGGCAGGAAACCGGAATTCTTGCGGTTACCACGCCAGTTCTTGAGGTCGATTTCGTTATGGGCGATATTCCAGTCGCCGCAAATGACGACCTCGCGCCCGCTGTCCTTGAGCTGTTGCAAATGCGGCAGGAAACGCGCCATCACGTCGAATTTCACGGTCTGTCGTTCCTCGCCGCTGGAACCGGAAGGCAAATAAAGCGAAACCACGGACAGGTTGCCGAACTGCGCCTCGATGTAGCGCCCTTCTGCATCGATATCCGGCATGCCCAACCCTTCGATGATCGCGTCCGGCTGTTTCTTCGAGTAGATGCCCACGCCGCTGTAGCCCTTCTTTTCGGCATAGTGGAAGTAGCCGTAATAGCCTTCCGGTTGCAGCATCTCGCGCGTCATGTCCGCCGCCTGCGCTTTCAGCTCCTGCATGCAGATGATGTCGGCATCCTGCTTTTCCAGCCATGGGAAGAGGCCTTTGGTCGTAGCCGAACGGATGCCATTGAGGTTTAACGATATAATTCGCAGCAATTCAAATCCTTTAGTTTCCGGTAGAACACATGTCCGATTTCACCCAGCAGTTTATCGAATTCGCCCTGCAAAAGCAGGTCTTGCGCTTCGGCGAATTCAAGACCAAGGCCGGCCGCCTGAGCCCGTACTTCTTCAATGCCGGTCTGTTCAATGATGGCGAAAGCCTCATGAAACTGGGCGAATTCTACGCGGCGGCCATCATGAAATCCGGCATTCAGTTCGACATGCTGTTCGGCCCCGCCTACAAGGGCATCACGCTCGCCGCGAGCATCGCGATTGCGCTCGCGCGTCAAGGACGCAACGTCCCGTACGCCTACAACCGCAAGGAAGCCAAGGACCACGGCGAAGGCGGCACGATCGTGGGCGCGCCTCTGGCCGGCAACGTGCTGATCGTGGACGACGTAATTTCAGCCGGCACCTCGGTGCGCGAGTCGGTGGATATTATCCGCGCGCAAGGCGCCACTCCTTGCGGCGTCGCCATTGCCATCGATCGTCAGGAACGAGGGCAGTGTGAGTTGTCAGCCGTGCAGGAAGTGCAGCGCGACAACGGAATTCCCGTTGTCAGTATCGCCAATCTGGCCGGCCTGATCCGCTATCTGGAGAATGCACCCGAACTGCAAGCCTACAAGGCCGCCGTGGAAAAGTATCGCAGCGATTACGGCGTGCTCTGAAATCCTTAACTCATGCACAGGCGCTCTTCGGAGCGCTTTTTTGCAAATGGTATTGACAACGATTCTCATTTAAATAAAAATAGCATCCAGCAATATTCCTTTTACCGGATGCCATCATGTACGTTTGCGTTTGCCGTGCAGTTACCGATAGCCAGATTCGCGAAGCGATGTGCGAAGGCGCATGCTCCATGCGCGAACTGCGCCAGCGCCTGGGCGTGGCTTCCGAGTGCGGCCGCTGCTCGCAATGCGCGCTCAGCATCCTGCGCGGCCAGCAGCAAACCATCCTGCAAAATCCAGTCGAACAAACCATCGCCTTCGGCTAGGCCTTTTTCCTATTGCCTCTCGCCCGACGCGGGACTATCCTGCGCGTAATATCAAATACAAGGAGGCAGTACCATGAAAGGCGACGCGAAAGTCATCCAGTATCTCAACAAGGCGCTTACGCTCGAGTTGACCGCGATCAACCAGTATTTCCTCCATGCCCGCATGTACAAGAACTGGGGCCTGATGGCACTGGCCAAGGTCGTGTATGAAGAATCCATCGAGGAAATGCGCCACGCCGACAAGCTGATCGAACGCATTCTGTTCCTGGAAGGCCTGCCCAATCTGCAAGACCTGAACAAACTGCTGATCGGCGAGAATGTGCCGGAATGCATGCAATGCGATCTCAATCTGGAAATCGGTGGCCGGACGCTGTATGTCGAGGCCATCGCCTATTGTGAAACCGTACGCGACTTCGTTTCCCGCGACATCCTGACCGATATTCTGGACGACACCGAGGAGCATATCGACTACCTGGAAACCCAGCTTGGCCTCATCCAGCAACTCGGCACGCAGAATTACCTGCAATCGGCCATGGGCGAGCTCCCCAGCTGATTCCCCGCCCTTTGCGCATCAAGGCGAAGCTGCAAGGCTTCGCCTTTTTATTTTAGCCCTATGATCGTCTGCAGTTTCCCGCCTGTCGCCGCCCCCGACGCACGCCTGCTGATCCTCGGCTCCATGCCGGGTAAGGTTTCGCTCGCCGCAAACCAGTATTATGCCCATCGACAGAATTTGTTCTGGCGCATCATGGGTGAACTGTTTAGCGCAGGGCCCGAACTCCCCTACGAGCAACGGCTGGAAGTGTTGACGCAGGCAGGTGTCGCGCTGTGGGATGTGCTCAAGGAGTGCTTCCGCGAGAGTGCGCTGGATTCGGATATTGTCGAGGACTCCATCATCGCCAACGATTTTGCCGGATTTTTCGCGCAGCATCCTCATATCACGCGGGTATTTTTCAACGGCGCCAAAGCGGAGCAAGCTTTTCATCGCTATGCGCTGCCGACGCTCACCCACTTGCCTGCGCTTGAGCTGGTACGCTTGCCTTCCACCAGTCCGGCCAATGCTTCCATCCCCCTTGCGACTCGTATTGCACAATGGCAACAGGTGAGATTGGAAACAGAACGGGGCGCCTGAGCGCCCCGTTTTTCTTGCATCTTTATTAAGCCAGCTTTTTCTTGAGTATTTCGTTGACCTGGGCCGGGTTGGCCTTGCCCTTGCTGGCCTTCATGCACTGACCGACCAGGCCGTTGAAAGCCTTTTCCTTGCCTGCCTTGTACTCGGCAACCATCGCGGCGTTCGCGGCAAGAACCTCGTCCACGATCTTCTCGATCGCGCCCGTGTCGGATACCTGCTTGAGGCCCTTGGTCTCGATGATGGCATCAGCGTCACCTTCACCGGCCCAGATGCCGTCGAACACTTCCTTGGCGATCTTGTTGGAGATGGTGCCGTCCTGGATGCGCTTCAACAACCCGGCCAACTGCACTGGAGTGACCGGCGATGCATCGATGTCGCGGCCTTCCTCGTTGAGCTTGGCGGCCAGCGTGCCCATCAGCCAGTTGGCGACCAGCTTGGCCTCGCCGCCGAATGCCTGCGCTGCGGCGACAAAGTAGTCCGCCATAGCGCGCGAGGCAGTAATCGCGCTCGCATCGTAGGCCGGCAGGCCGTACTCCTGTTCGAAGCGGGCCTTCATCGCCTCCGGCAATTCCGGCATCAGCACCTTGACCGACTCGATGTCAGCCGGTGTGATTTCGAGCGGCAGCAGGTCCGGATCGGGGAAGTAGCGGTAGTCGTTGGCTTCTTCCTTGCTGCGCATAGCGCGCGTCTCGCCGGTGTCCGGATCGAACAGCACAGTCGCCTGCTGAATCTTGCCGCCGTCTTCCAGCGTCTCGATCTGCCAGCGCGTTTCGTATTCGATCGCCTGCTGCATGAAGCGGAAGGAGTTGAGGTTCTTGATCTCGCGCCGCGTGCCGAGCTTTTCCGACCCCTTGGGACGCACCGATACGTTGACGTCGCAGCGGAAGGAGCCTTCCTGCATGTTGCCGTCGCAGATGCCGATCCATTGCACCAGTTCGTGCAGCTTCTTGGCGTAGGCCACGGCTTCGGCAGCGGAACGCATATCCGGCTCGGTCACGATTTCCAGCAGCGGCGTGCCGGCACGATTAAGGTCGATGCCAGACATGCCGTGGAAATCCTCATGCACCGACTTGCCGGCGTCCTCTTCCAGGTGAGCACGCGTAATGTTGACAGTTTTTTCCTCGTCACCGACCTGAATGGTCAGACGGCCCTTGCCCACGACCGGCAGCTCGTACTGGCTGATCTGGTAGCCCTTGGGCAGATCGGGGTAGAAGTAGTTTTTACGCGCAAATACTGAACGCGGCGCAATCTCGGCATCGATCGCAAGGCCGAATTTGATCGCACAGCGCACCGCTTCCTTATTGAGCACCGGCAGCACGCCCGGCAATGCGATACTCACCACGCACGCCTGCGTATTCGGATCAGCACCGAACGCGGTCGATGCGCCGGAGAAAATCTTGGTATTGGTTTGCAGCTGGACGTGCGTTTCCAGCCCGATGACGACTTCCCACTGCATGATTACATCCCCTCCGGCATACGCGTATGCCAGTCGGTGTGTTGTTGATATTGATGACCGACGTTGAGCATTCGCGCTTCGTCGAAGTAGTTGCCGATAATCTGCAAGCCGACCGGCAGGCCATTGGAAAAGCCAGCGGGGATCGACATGCCGGGCAGCCCGGCGAGGTTCACGGCGATGGTATACAAGTCTTCCAGATACATCTGCACCGGATCGGCGGTCTTCTCACCGAATTTGAACGCGGCGCCGGGAGCCGCCGGCCCCATGATGACGTCGCAATGCTTGAACGCTTCGGTGAAATCCTGTGCGATCAGACGGCGGATTTTCTGCGCCTTGAGATAATAAGCATCGTAGTAACCGGCGGAGAGTACATAAGTACCGATCATGATGCGGCGCTTCACTTCCTCGCCAAAACCTTGCGCGCGCGTCTTGCAATACATGTCGAGCAGGTCGTCGTATTCCGGAGCGCGGTAGCCATAGCGTACGCCGTCGAAGCGCGCCAGGTTGCTGGAAGCTTCGGCCGGGGCTAGCACATAGTAAACCGGGATCGACAGCTTGTTGTTGGGCAAGCTGACCTCGACGATTTCCGCGCCCAGCTTGCGGTATTGGGCGATGGCATCCTCGACCACCTTCGCCACGCCGGCCTCCAACCCCTCGGCAAAATACTCCTTGGGCAAACCGATGCGCAAACCGGTCAGCGGCTTGTTGAGGTCGCGGGTGTAATCTTCCTTCTCGCGCGGCAGACTGGTGGAGTCGCGCTCATCGAAACCTGCCATCACATTCATCATGAGTGCCAGGTCCTCGGCGGACTTGGCCATCGGCCCGGCCTGATCCAATGAAGAGGCGAAAGCGATCATGCCGTAGCGCGAGCACACGCCGTAGGTCGGCTTGAGGCCGGATAAGCCGCACAGCGAGGCCGGCTGACGAATCGAGCCGCCGGTGTCGGTACCGGTCGCGGCAGCGCATAAACGTGCGGCCACCGCCGCTGCGGATCCGCCGGAACTGCCGCCGGGCACGCGTTCCGTATCCCACGGGTTGCGCACCTTGCCGTAATAAGAGGTCTCGTTGGACGAGCCCATCGCAAATTCGTCCATGTTGGTCTTGCCGAGGTTGACCGCGCCAGCGCGGTCGAACTGCTCGATGATGTGCGCGTCATACGGAGCGACGAAGTTTTCCAGCATCCTGGAGCCGCAGGTCGTGGTCCAGCCCTTGGCGCAGAAAATGTCCTTTTGCGCGATGGGAATGCCGGTCAGCGGGCCAGCTTCGCCCTTGGCGATGCGCGCGTCGGCAGCATGCGCCTGAGCCAGGGTCTTTTCTTCATCCAGCGTCACGTAAGCATTGATCTTCGGGTTGAACCGACCGATACGCGCTAGGAATTCCCGCGTCAGCTCCAGGCTGGAGATTTTCTTGCCGGCGAGCATGGTCGCCAGTTCTTTCAGGCTTTTGTTGATCATGTCTGGAACTACTCGATGACTTTGGGGACGAGATAAAGGCCGTTTTCCACGGCCGGCGCGATCGACTGGAACAGTTCGCGCTGGTTGGACTCGGTCACGACATCCTCGCGCAGACGCTGGACCACGTCCTGCGAATGCGACATGGGTTCTATGCCGTCGGTATTGACCGCCTGCATTTCCTCGATCAGCCCGAGGATGCCGGAAAGCTGCTGCAGCGCGGTTGCGGCGCCCGCATCGTCGATTTCGATGCGGGCCAGATGCGCGATGCGTTTCACATCGGAGAGTTCAAGTGACATTTTGGTGCAAGAGCCTTATGGAATCTTAAATTTCAAAACGATATACGGTATTATAACGTGATTTATATTGCACCTCAGCCGCGCACATCCGTGCGCGGCAGCATGCTTGGGATACGCACATAATGTTCGGTTTTCTAAATAGCTATTTTTCGAATGACCTCGCCATCGACCTCGGCACCGCCAACACCCTGATCTACGTACGCGGCAAGGGCATCGTCCTCGACGAACCTTCCGTGGTCGCGATCCGCCACGAGGGTGGCCCCACGGTCAAGAAGACCATCCTCGCGGTCGGCATCGAAGCCAAGCGCATGCTGGGCCGCGCACCGGGCAACATCTCGGCAATTCGGCCGATGAAGGACGGCGTGATCGCCGACTTCACCATCACCGAGCAGATGCTGAAGTACTTCATCCGCAAGATCCACGAATCCCGTTTGTTCTCCCCCAATCCCCGCATCATCATCTGCGTTCCCGTCGGCTCCACCCAGGTGGAACGTCGCGCGATCCGCGAATCCGCGATTGGCGCCGGCGCACGTCAGGTGTACTTGATCGAGGAACCGATGGCTGCGGCAATCGGCGCTGACCTGCCAGTGGCAGACGCGACCGGCTCCATGGTGGTCGATATCGGCGGCGGCACTACCGAAGTGGGCGTGATCTCGCTGGGCGGCATCGTCTACGCCAAGTCCGAGCGCGTCGGCGGCGACAAATTCGACCAGGCCATCATCGACTACATCCGCCGCAACTACGGCATGCAGATTTCCGAACCGACCGCCGAACTCATCAAGAAGCAGATCGGTTCCGCTTTCCCCGGTTCCGAAGTGCTCGAACTCGAAATCACCGGCCGCAATCTGGCCGAAGGCCTGCCGCGCAAGTTCACGATTTCCAGCAACGAAATCCTGGAAGCACTCACCGAGCCGCTCAACGCCATCGTCGGCGCGGTCAAGTCCGCGCTGGAACAGACCCCGCCGGAACTGGGCGCCGACATTGCCGAGCGCGGCATGGTGCTGACCGGCGGCGGCGCGTTACTGCGCGATCTCGACCGTCTGCTCATGGAAGAGACCGGCCTGCCGGTGATCGTCGCGGAAGACCCGCTCACCTGCGTTGCCCGCGGCAGCGGTCGTGCGCTGGAAGAGATGGACAAGCTGGGCAACGTGTTTGCCAATGAGTAACGCCCTGTAAGGACGGCCATCCCGTGCCGTCCTCGATGGAACACCAGCACCCGACGGCGTTCTTCGTCCGAGGGCCCAGTCCTCTCGCGCGCCTGACCTTTTTCGCAGTGGTTTCCATCGCCCTCATGGCGGTCGATGCACGTCTGCATTATCTGACCGAAATCCGTCAGGGCGTTTCGGTTGCGCTGCATCCGCTTGAAGTCGCGATCCGCGCACCGTTGGACGGTTTCCGCTATATCAGCGAATACATCGACACCCAGACCGACCTCGTCGCCGAAAACCGTATCCTGCGTCAAAAGGCCCTGCAGAACAGCGCCGACCTGCAACGTTTCCGTACCCTGCAAGCCGAAAACGCGCACATGCGCAGCCTCATGAATGCGCTTCCCGCGCTGCCGCAACCCGCGCGACTCGGCGAAATCGTTCACAGCGGCCGCGACCCGTTCAGCCATAAGGTAGTGGTGAATCTCGGCGCGCGGCATGGAATTGCCGCAGGCCAGGCGGTCATCGATGAATGGGGCGTGATCGGCCAGGTCACCCAGGTTTACCCGCTCAGCAGCGAGGTTACGCTGGTCAGCGACAAGGATCTCGCCGTGCCGGTGCAAGTGGAGCGAAGCGGCTTGCGTGCGATCACCTTCGGCAACAGCCGCAACAGCACTGTCGATCTTCCCTACCTGCCGGTCAACGTCGATATTCAGCCGGGCGACAAGCTGGTTACTTCAGGGATCGATGGCGTTTACCCGGCAGGGCTGGCCGTATGCAAGGTGGCTTCGATCGATCGCAAGAGCAATGCTCCTTTCGCGCGCATCGTCTGCATGCCGATCGCCGGCATCCAGATTCATCGCCAGGTGCTGCTGATCCCGGCCGCTGAAAACGTGCCCCCGCCCCCGGAAACGGCCAAATCCGTCGTCAAGAATTCCGAGAAAAAGCCCGCTCATGCGCCCCGTAAGCCTTAGATTCATTTACCTGACGCTGTTCGCGGCCTATCTGCTGTATTTGCTGCCATGGGCTGGCTTCGGCCTGCTGCTGCGCCCGGATTTCGTGCTGCTGGTGCTGCTCTACTGGATGCTACGCGCACCGCACCTGTGCAATGTCGGTACCGCGTGGATGATGGGACTGCTCATCGACGTCGCCAGTGGCAGCTTTTTCGGTCAGTATGCACTCGCTTACAGTATCACGGCCTTCTTCGCGATCCAGTACCAACGGCGCCTCGTGCTGTTCAATGCGATGCAACAGGCCGGCTACGTCTTCTTACTGTTGCTGGTCGCGCAGGTGGTTCTGCTCGTCATCAAGCTGATGGCCGGCAACGCGCTGCCCGGCTGGGGTTACTTCCTCTCCAGCCTCACCGGCATACTGCTGTGGCAATTGCTCGTGTTCTCGCGCGTCATCGGCGCCGAGGGCAAGAACGCGTCGTGAACCCGGCTGAATGAATTCCCGCTTCGAGCTCAGAAACCACCGGCAGGAACAGTATTACTTTCGGGTACGCCTGGGGGTCGCCGCCGCATTCATGCTGATATGCTTTGGCATACTGGCCGCGCGCTTCTTCCATCTTCAGATCGTTCGCTACGACTACTACCACACGCTAGCGGAAAACAACCGTATCTCGCTCGTGCCCACGCCGCCGACGCGCGGCCTCATCATGGACCGCAACGGCGTAGTGCTGGCGCACAACTTCTTCGCCTACACGCTGGAGATCACGCCCGCGAAAGTGGCGGATGTCGACAATACAATCGACGAGATCGCGAAACTCATCGAAGTCACGTCGGCCGATCGCAAACGCTTCAAGAAGCTGCGCGAGCAAAGTCACAGCTTCGAGAGCGTACCGCTACGCACTCAGCTCACCGAAACCGAAGCAGCCCGCTTCGCAGTGGAGCGCTACCGTTTTCCCGGCGTGGAAATACGCTCGCGGCTGTTCCGCCACTATCCCAAGGGAGCGCTCGGCGCCCATCTGATCGGGTATATCGGCCGCATCAACGATGCTGACCAGAAAAAACTCAAGGACGCAGGCGATTTCCCCAATTACCTGGGTTCCGAGCACATCGGAAAATCGGGTGTGGAACAGTTCTACGAGCGCTCGCTGCATGGTCTCACCGGCACACAGCAGGTAGAAACCGATGCGGACGGGCATGCGGTGCGTGTACTGTCCAGCAGCCCACCCACACCGGGGGACAATCTCGTGCTTTCGGTCGACATCAAGCTGCAGGACATCGCGGAAAAAGCCTTCGGCGCTCGCCGCGGTGCGATGGTCGCGCTCGACCCGAACAATGGGCAGATTCTTGCCTACGTCAGCATGCCGACCTTCGACCCCAATCTGTTCGTCAACGGCATTGATCCGGATAGCTGGAAAGAACTCAACGAATCCCTCGACAAACCACTGATCAATCGCCCGTTACGGGGCATTTATCCGCCGGGATCGACTTTCAAGCCATTCGTGGCGATGGCAGGACTGGAAGCAGGGCTGCGCGAACCGCCCTACAGCATCAGCGACCCCGGCTTCTACAAGCTGGGCAACAGCAGCCACCGCTACCGCGACTGGAAGCCAGGCGGTCACGGCACGGTGGATATGCGCAAGGCGATCACCGTATCCTGCGATACCTTTTTCTATGGACTCGCGCACGAACTGGGCATCTCACGGCTGGCCGATTTCGTCGGCCATTTCGGCTTCGGCAAGAAATCCGGCATCGACCTCAACGGTGAGCTCGGCGGCCTGCTACCGACACCCGAATGGAAAAAGAAGCGCTTCAAACAACCCTGGTTCCCCGGTGAGACCCTCATCGTGGGTATCGGCCAAGGCTATACCCTGGTGACGCCGATGCAGCTGGCGCAGGCCACAGCCATTCTGGCCAACAACGGCGTCGCCTACCGTCCGCGCCTCGTATCCGGTATCCAGCCGAGCGGCAGCGGGCGCCTGCAGCCGATCACGCCGGAAGTGACCGATCGCATCGAACTGAACCCGGAGCATGTTGAACTGGTCAAGCTCGGCATGCTCGACGTTACAAAACCAGGCGGTACGGCATCCAGCGTGGGTGCCGGCGCGCCTTACGAAATTGCCGCCAAGACCGGTACAGCCCAGGTGATCGGCATCAAGCAGAACGAGAAGTACAACGAGGCGGCCGTGGCCGAGCGCCACCGCGACCATGCGCTGTTCATCGCCTACGCTCCGGCAGAGGCACCCAAGATCGCACTGGCCGTGATCGTCGAAAATGGCGGCCACGGCGGCTCCGCCGCAGGTCCGATCGCACGCCAGGTCATGGATTACTACCTGCTGGGCAAGGAGCCCGATGCGCCGCCGCCCGGCGCCAATCCGGAGTCCGCGCCCCCGGAAGAGGAGACCGACGCCCATGATTAGCATGCTGTTCAAACAACTGGGCAAGCATTTCGACCAGTTCCTGCTCGGCGTGCTGCTGCTGACGCTTACGGTCGCGCTCATCGTGCTGTTCAGCGCTTCCGGCCAGAGCATGGATCGCATGTCGGCGCAGCTGGTCAATATCGCCGTCGCGCTCGGAGCGCTGTGGGTATTCGCCAACATCCCGCCCCAGCACCTGCAGCGCATCGCGGTACCCTTGTATCTGCTCGGCATGATCCTGCTGGTGGGGGTGTTTCTGTTCGGCGATATTTCCAAGGGCGCGCGGCGCTGGCTGGATCTGGGCGTGATGCGCATCCAGCCCTCGGAGCTCATGAAGATCGCGGTGCCAATGATGCTGGCCTGGTATTTCGACCGCCGCGACCAGTCGCTGCGCTTCTCGGACTACATCATCGCAGCGATTCTGCTCGCGCTGCCGGTAGGGCTGGTCATCAAGCAGCCTGACTTGGGAACCTCTATCCTGATCGGGGCTTCGGGCTTCTATGTGCTGTTCCTTGCGGGCCTGAGCTGGCGGCTCATGATCGGACTGGCCATCGCCGGGGCCGCAGCCGCACCTTTCCTGTGGCATATGCTGCACGACTACCAGCGGCGGCGCATCGAGATTCTGCTCGACCCCACGCAGGACCCGCTCGGCGCGGGTTACCACACGATTCAGGCCACGATCGCGCTGGGATCAGGCGGCCTCTCAGGCAAAGGCTGGCTCAACGGCACACAGTCGCAGCTAGACTTTTTGCCGGAACGCCACACCGACTTCATCTTCGCCGTGTTCGGCGAGGAATTCGGGCTGGTCGGCAACCTGCTGTTGCTGCTGCTGTTCGCCGTCATCATCGGCCGCGGCCTCATGATCGCCGCCAACGGCCCCAATCCTTTCTGCCGCCTGCTGGCAGGCAGCATTTCGATCACCTTCTTCACCTATGCCTTCGTCAACATGGGCATGGTGAGCGGCATTCTGCCAGTGGTAGGGGTACCGCTGCCGATGATCAGCTACGGCGGCACCTCGCTCGTGACGCTGATGATCGGCTTTGGTATCTTGATGAGCATACAAACACACAAGAAACTGGTGCAAACCTGATGAATTACAAGCATTTATTCGTACTCGCCGCGCTCATGGCGCTGGTCGGCTGCGGCGGTGGCGTGACCACCAAGCCGGAAGCACCGCCACCCAAGCAGGAAACTCCCAAAGCTGAAACACCGCCCAAGAAGGGTGGCTATTATCTGGACGACGGCCCCGGCGATAATCCGCCCGCGAATCTCGACGAGATTCCGGATGCGGTACCTCGCTACGAACCATTGCAAAGCCGCTTCAACCGCCCATATTCCGCCCTCGGCACGAACTACACTCCGATGACGGAGTACCAGCCCTACAAGGCACGAGGTCTCGCCTCCTGGTACGGCAAGCGTTACCACGGACGCAAAACTTCGACTGGAGAAATCTACGACATGTACGGCATGTCGGCGGCCCATGCGACCTTGCCTATTCCCAGTTATGCACGCGTCACCAACCCCGCCAACGGCAAGTCGGTGGTGGTCCGGATCAACGACCGAGGCCCTTTTCACAAGGAGCGCCTGATCGACCTGTCCTACGCGGCGGCTCACCGCCTCGGTATTGCGGCTGGCGGCAGCGGCATGGTGGAAGTCGAAGCCATCGATACACGCTCTCCGGAGCAGGTTTCCGTACTGAAGACGCCGGCACAGCCAGCCCCCGAACCGGTTGCACAGCCGAAAAATCCGGTGGCTTCCGGCCCCTATGTTCAGGCTGGCGCTTTCCGCGGACGTGAAAATGCGGAGCAAATGATGGACAAGCTGCGCCAGAACGGCCTGGTCGGGGATGTCACGATGGAGAACTGGTATAATAACGGCATCTATCGTGTCCGGCTTGGACCCTATTCCAGCCGCGACGAAGCCGAGCGTGCGGCTGTCGCCATCCGCAAAGCACTCGGGATTTCCACTCTCGTAACCACGAACCGCTGATACCCATGAGATTTCTGCTGCTACCCTTGTTGTTTCTCGCGTCCATTGCGTTCGCTTCGGACGATATTCCTCCTCCGCCCACGCTGGCTGCCAAGGCTTATCTGCTGCTGGATTTCAACAGCCGCAGCATCCTGGCTCAACAGAATGCGCAAGAGCGCGTCGAGCCGGCATCGCTGACCAAGCTGATGACCGCGTACCTCGCCTTCAAGGCGATCAAGAACGGCCATCTGCAGCTGGAACAGACATTGCCGGTCAGCGTCAAGGCATGGAAGGGCGGCGGCGCGGGCTGCGGCGGCGGCGCGGGTTCGTGCATGTTCATCGAACCGGACAAGCCTGTGACCGTGGATGCGCTGCTGCACGGCATGATCGTGATTTCCGGCAATGACGCGAGCGTGGCGCTTGCCGAAGGCATCGCGAGTTCGGAAGAAGCATTCGCCGACATGATGAACAAGGAAGCGGCGCGCCTGGGCATGAAGAATTCGCACTTCGTGAATTCCACCGGCCTGCCCGATCCCAACCACTACACCACGGCTTACGACCTCTCGTTGCTGGCTTCCGCGCTGGTGCGCGATTACCCTGACGAATACAAGCGCCTGTATTCGCAAAAGGACTTCACCTACAACAACATCAAGCAGGCCAACCGCAACCGCCTGCTGTGGGTCGATCCTTTCGTCGACGGCATGAAGACCGGCCATACGGCCGCCGCCGGCTACTGCCTCGTATCCTCGGCCAAGCGCGGCGACATGCGCCTCATCGCGATCCTGCTCGGCGCCCCGAACGATACTGCCCGCTCCGTGGAAAGCCAGAAGCTGCTCAACTACGGCTTCCAGTTCTACGAATCGCGCCTCGTCTACAAGCGCGGCCAGACCGTGAGCAAGCTCAAGGTGTGGAAGGGGCAGGAAGAAAACCTGACGGCGACCGTCGCTGACGATCTGTACGTCACCCTGCCCAAGAACCAGCTCGCGCGCCTCAAGGCCAATGTCATCAGCAAGCAGCCCTTGATCGCTCCGATTGCCGCACGCCAGCAAGTCGGCACCGTACGTTTCACGCTGGACGGCCGTCCGCTGATGGACCGTCCGCTCATCGCGGCCAAGGAAATGCCTGCCGCCGGCATCTTCGGACGCCTGTGGGACAGCCTCAAGCTGATGGTGCAGTAACTCGCAAGAGCCATGTCGCAAATCGTCTACCTCAATGGCGAATTTCTCCCGATCGAGCAGGCTTTCGTGCCCGTGCTCGACCGGGGGTTCATCTTCGGCGACGGTATCTATGAAGTCATTCCGGTCTACTCGCGCCGCCCATTCCGCCTGGATGAGCACCTGGTACGCCTGCAGAACAGTCTGAACGGCGTACGCATCGCCAACCCGCACACACACGAGGAATGGAAAAAACGGGTGTGCGAGTTGATCGAGCGTAACGACTCTGATGATCAATATGTCTATCTGCATATCACGCGCGGCGTGGCGAAACGCGACCATGCCTTCCCAAAGGATGCCACGCCGACGGTATTCATGATGAGCAGCCCCTTGGTGACCTCATCCCGTGAACTCGTCGAAAGCGGCGTGAGCGCCGTGTCCGCAGTGGACAATCGCTGGGATCGCTGCGACATCAAGGCGATCTCGCTGCTGCCCAACGTGCTGCTGCGCCAGACAGCCATCGATGCAGACGCGACGGAAACCGTGATGTTCCGCAACGGCATCCTTACAGAAGGCGCCGCGAGCAATATCTTTGCCGTGGAAAACGGAGTGATCCTCGCGCCGCCCAAGGACAACCACATGCTGCCCGGCATCACCTACGACCTCGTACTGGAATTGGCCGCAGCCGACCATATCCCGGTCGAAATCGGCAAATTCGACGAAGCGCGTATCTGCCGGGCCGACGAGTTATGGCTGACCTCGTCCACCAAGGAAGTTCTCGCGATTACCACACTGGACGGCAAGCCCATAGGCAACGGCAAGCCCGGCCCATTGTTCCGGCGCATGCATGCGCTCTATCAGGACTACAAGGCCCGCGTGATGCGCGCGGCGAATTGATATGGCCGACAACGAAAAAGACACGCTGCTGGAGTTCCCCTGCGAGTTTCCCCTGAAAGTCATGGGAGCGACTCAGGAGGGTTTTGCCGAGGAGATCGTGCGCGTGGTGCAAGTGCACGCACCCGACTTCGACGCCAACCGTATGGAAATGCGCGCCAGCTCGGGCGGCAATTACATCAGCCTCACTTGTACCGTGACGGCAACCTCCAAGGAGCAGTTGGACAATCTCTATCGCGCATTGACCGCGCATCCCATGGTCAAGGTGGTGCTCTAGTTGGCGGAGCTCCGTCGGCTCGGGCTCACCGATTACGAGCCTACCTGGCAGGCCATGCAGACGTTCACCGCGCAGCGGACGCCGGATACCGGGGATGAGCTCTGGCTGACGGAACATCCTCCGGTGTATACGCTGGGCCTCAATCGCAAGGATGTGCGCCTGCCTTGGCGCGACGATATTCCGTTGGTGCTGACCGATCGCGGCGGCAAAATCACCTATCACGGGCCCGGCCAGATTGTGCTGTACCTGCTGCTGGACCTGAAGCGCCGCGACATGACTGTACGCCAACTGGTGGATCGCATCGAAGGTACGGTCATCGCGCTGCTGGGAGAATACGGCATCGCGGCTGAAGGCCGCCCGGACGCACCGGGCGTGTACGTGAATGGCGCCAAGATCGCCTCGCTCGGCCTGCGCCTCAAAAACGGCCGCTGCTATCACGGACTGAGCCTCAACGTGGATATGGACCTGGCGCCGTTTCACGCGATCGACCCTTGCGGCTATCGCGGTTTGCAGGTCACGCAGATGCGCGACCTCGGCATTGTGCTGGATATGGAAACCTGCGCCACAGCATTGGTCGAGCGTCTTCAAGCGGCGCTCAATGTAGAACTGCAGCCCTGACATGAAAAAACTACTTGTCGTAATTGCGTTAGCTGTTGCCGGGTTCCAGCTCGCTCCTCAGCTGGGAGCACTCACGCCCACAGGCGTGGCCAACCATGAGAGCGATGCGATTGCGCAGGCCTATCAACAGCATCGCAGCGACTTTCAGGTAGAGGGCCAAGGCATTATCACTCGCATCCTGCCCGACGATATCGAGGGGGGCCGCCACCAGCGCTTCATCTTGCGTCTCGATCATGGGCAATCCGTGCTAGTTGCACACAATATCGACCTAGCTCCGCGAGTAGAAAACATAACCACAGGTGACAGCATCGCCTTTTATGGCGAATATGAGTGGAATGAGAAGGGCGGCGTCATTCACTGGACGCATCATGACCCCGCCGCTCGCCATGCGAATGGCTGGCTTAAATATCAAGGCAAGACTTATCAGTAATGACTGACAATACGCTCAACAAGCAACGCGGCGCCGAGAAAACCGCGCGCATTCCGATCAAGATCGTGCCGCAGCCAGCCCCGCGCAAGCCGGAATGGATACGCATGAAGGTGCCGGACAGCGCACGTTTCCGCGAGATCAAGCAGATCCTGCGCGACAACAACCTGCACACCGTGTGCGAGGAAGCTTCCTGCCCCAATATCGGCGAATGTTTCAGCGGCGGTACGGCCACCTTCATGATCCTCGGCGATGTCTGCACGCGCCGCTGCCCGTTCTGCGACGTCGCGCACGGCAAGCCGTTGCCGCCGGACACGGAAGAGCCGGAAAAGCTTGCCCGCACCATCGCCGCAATGCGGCTCAAGTATGTCGTCATCACCAGCGTTGATCGCGACGACCTGCGCGATGGCGGAGCAAGACATTTCGTCGATTGCATCCGCGCTTCGCGCGAGCACTCGCCCAGCCTCAAGATCGAAGTCCTGGTCCCGGATTTCCGCGGCCGCCTAGATACTGCGCTGGAAGTATTGTCGGAAGCACCACCGGACGTAATGAACCACAATCTGGAAACCGTTCCGCGCCTCTACAAGCAGGCACGTCCGGGGGCGGATTATATGCACTCGCTCAAGCTGCTGGCCGACTTCAAGGCCCGCTTCCCTGAGATTCCGACAAAATCCGGCCTGATGCTGGGTCTGGGTGAAACCGATGAGGAAATCCTCGAAGTGATGCGCGATCTGCGCGCCCACAATGTCGACATGCTGACGCTGGGCCAGTACCTGCAACCCAGCGCACATCATTTACCGGTACTGCGTTTCGTGACGCCGGATCGCTTCAAGTGGTTCGAGGAGCAAGCGCTCGCCATGGGATTTACGCAGGCGGCATGCGGCCCCATGGTACGAAGCAGCTACCACGCTGATCAGCAGGCGCATGGGGCGGGAGTGGCGGCAACTACAGCTTAACGGTCCGCCGGCCGAATAAGCAGGCGGCAACGACCGCCATAGTTCTCGCTGATTACTCCCTCAAACTGCTCTCCGGTACGAGCACGCACGAGCAGGTCCTCGTGCTCGCCTATCACAATTTGACCGGCAACCTGCCCCAGATGAACTACCTGCAGCGCCGGCTGATGGGGGTGGGGGACCAGGGACAGAACCTGACCGACATCGGCTGTCGCAAGCAGTATCGGGTAGGGGAAATTCTCGGCGGCCACGTCGAACAGCCGGTGGTGCCAGGTGGAGCTGTGCTGTTCCGATATATTCTTCTGCTTATCTTCATTCTGCATGCAACCCTCCCAATCTCGATGCACGCAGTATGACTTCTCTCGCTGCCGATGAAACCTAGCAGTTAAGATAGGCTCGGCGCAGGCGGCAACAAGATATCCAAAATATAATTCGGGAAAATTCCTACACTTGTTGTAGGCTTTTAGTTATGTCGTTATCCTTGCAGTACTTCCATGCAGGGAAATTGTACGACTTTCAGAGGCTTGCGTCGCGAACCGGTGAATAGACCATGAAAAAAACGCCAACCTCCACGCATCGCGAGTTGGGTGATTGTCTGGTATGCCTGAGCGAAATGGCTGACAACCTGCCGAGCCAGCAAAAAATCATCGAGGCAATGTTTGGGCGCTCGACCTTTCCGATCGCAATCTTCGACCGCCGCGGTTGCTGTGTGCGCGTCAACGATAATTTCGCCCGTCTTTTCGACAAGCTGCCGGAAGATCTCCAGGCGCATCACTATGATCAGTTGTTTCCCGACAATGCCGCACATTTCGCGGAACTGAACCACCTGCTTCGGCATGCCATCGAGAACGGCCAGCCCTCTCGCCTGGCTGCCGCGCCTCATGCCGCCGGGCAGGGGGAAAACTTCACCTATTGGGATTGGGCACTGGAACCGGTTTGCGATACCGCAGGCAAAACCGATCTGGTACTGCTTACCGCCCTCGATGTCACGGAGCTGAAGCGTACGGAAAGCGATTTGCGACGCAGCGAGTGGCTATATCACACAGTGGTTTCGGTCATGGCAGAAGGTGTAGTGGGGCAATCCTCCGACGGCAGGATCATCGCCATCAATCCGGCAGCCGCACGCATTCTTGGCCGTCCTTCGGAAGAAATACTGGGGCTTTCCGCAAGTTCGCCCGTCTGGGTCACCATTCATGAAGATGGTTCCCCCTTTCTCATGGATGATTACCCTTCGACCGTAGCGACACGAACCGGCAAGCCGGTACACGATGTGGTGATGGGCGTACGCCGGCCGAACGATGAACTGGTGTGGATTTCCATCAACTCGCAACCGGTGCCGGCAACGGAATCGACCACGGAAATCTCCGTGGTCTCGACTTTCCATGACATTACCCAGCAGCGCGTCGCCGAGCAGGCGCAGCATCGCCTGAATCGTGCGCTTCGCCTGCTCAGCCAGTGTAACCAGATCCTGATTCATGCTTCGGAGGAACAGAGGCTGCTGGATGACATCTGTCGGATGATTGTGGAAACAGGTGGCTACAGCATGGCCTGGGTCGGATATGCGGAACACAACCAGGCCCGTTCCGTACGGCCAGTCGCGGAGCATGGCTACGGACAGGATTACCTGCAAAGCATTAACATTAGCTGGAGCGATAACGAGTCGGGACAGGGCCCCACCGGCCTTTCGATCCGCACGGGAACCACCTCGGTCAACCAGGATTACCTCACCAACCCCCAGATGCGCCCTTGGCGCGAATCGGCGATACGCCAAGGCTATCAGTCCAGCATCTCCCTGCCTTTACGCGAGGAAGGGCAGGTTTTCGGGGCGCTCGCCATCTACTCGCCCGAACCCTGCAGCTTTGCCGCGGAAGAGGTGACATTGCTGGAAGAACTTGCGGATGACCTCGCCTTCGGCATCTGTACCCTGCGGGCTCATGCACGCCGTGAAGCGGCGGAAAACCAACTGGCCTTTCTTGCACGGCATGATCCCTTGACGCGCCTGCCCAACCGCCGCCTGCTGCGGGAAAGGTTCGAGGAGGCGCTCGAACAGCACCCGGACCAACCGCTGGCGATGCTGTTCCTCGATCTCGACAGCTTCAAGGAAATCAACGACAGCCTGGGCCATGCCGTGGGGGACGAGTTGCTGGTCGACGTGGTAGCACGCCTTCGACACTGTCTCGGAGCGAAGCATATGCTGAGCCGCGAGGGGGGCGACGAATTCATGATTCTGTTGGCCGGCATAGGCGAGATGGCGGAAATCGGCCGTATTGCCCAGAGCATGCTGGCGGCCTCGCAGGAGAGCTTTCATCTCGGCAACAGCACTCTGCATACCACTTTCAGTATCGGTATCAGCGTGTATCCCCATGACGGGACGGATTTCGATACCTTGCGCAAGAACGCGGATATCGCGCTTTACCGGGCCAAGGAAGGCGGGCGCAACAACTACCGCTTCTTTACCGAGCAGATGAACATCGATGCCAAGCGCCGCATGCAGATTCAGACCGATCTGCATCATGCCGTGCGCCAGGGGGAGTTCACGCTGCATTTCCAGCCCCAGGTGGATATCGCCGACGGACACATTATCGGGACTGAGGCCTTGATCCGCTGGCAGCATGCGCGTGGCGAATGGATTCCGCCCAATCAGTTCATTCCGGTAGCGGAACAATGCGGGTTGATCATCGCTATCGGCGAATGGGTGCTGGAGCAGGCATGCCGACAGGCAATGGCCTGGCAACGCAGCGGAATGCCGGAGCTGGTCATGGCGGTCAATCTGTCCGCCGCGCAATTCCGCCATGGCAATATCATCGAAACCGTATCGCGCGTTCTGGACGCCACCAGGCTGGCACCGCACCTGCTGGAGCTGGAGCTGACGGAGTCCATTCTGCTGCAGGATACGGAAACCGCGATCAAGACGCTGCATACGCTCAAGGAAATTGGCGTCCAGCTTTCCATCGACGACTTCGGCACGGGCTATTCCAGTTTGTCCTACCTCAAGCGCCTGTCGCTGGACAAGCTCAAGATCGACCGGTCGTTCGTGCACGACCTGACCGAGGACCCCGACAATCAGGAAATCGTGCGCGCCATCGTGCAGCTCGGGCACATCCTCAAGATGGAAATCATTGCCGAAGGCGTGGAGACGCGCGAGCAGATGGAGTACTTGCGCGACCTCGGCTGCGACCAGATTCAGGGCTATCTCATCAGCAAACCGCTGCCGTCTGACGATATTCCTCCCTTCTTTGCAACACAGGCTTCTTAATTTTCCGCACATTGATCTGCTAGAATCCCGCTCATGTTGCGGCGCATGTTCCTCGTACTGACTCTCGCGCTCCTGTTCGGCCTCGGCCAACAGGGCTCGGCCATGCACGCCGTCACCCACCTGACGGACGCGCAGGAACAACAGCAGGACAAGAAACACAACGCGCCGTGCGAACAGTGCGTAACCTACGCCAAGCTGGCCAATGCCGTACCGGCCACGCCCGCATTCATACTGCCGCATATCCCGGCCGAAGGGACTATCGTCACAGTGGCGGTCCATGCGGCCGACGCCCTTCATCTCTTCGCCTATCCGGCACGGGCACCTCCTTTCGTCTCCTGAAGTTTCTGACGCCTGAATAACAGGCTTGCTGCGACCGTGCCGTTGATACAGGCCGGCGCCGTCATTCATTTTCAGAGAGACATATTCCATGAACAAGAATATCCGCACGCCGGAAGCGCGTGCGCTATCCGTTGCGCTTGCCGCCGCCCTCGCCCTGATGGCGAAACAGACACATGCCGAAGACGAACACGAGCACTCCATCCATATCGAGCTGCCCACCACTTCCGTGACCGCCAACCCGCTCGGCAGCACGCTCGATGAACTGGTGCCTCCGGTTTCCGTGATCAACAGCCGCGAACTGATGCTGCGGCAGCAAAGCACGCTGGGCGAAACCCTGAATGGTACGCCGGGCGTACATTCCAGCTATTTCGGCCCAAACGCCTCGCGCCCGGTCATCCGCGGTCTCGATGGCGACCGTATCCGCTTGATGCAGAACGGTATCGGGCTCATTGATGCATCTTCGCTTAGTCCTGACCACGCCGTACCGATCGACCCACTCGCGATCGAACAAATCGACGTAGTACGCGGCCCCGCAGCCCTGCAATATGGCGGCAGCGCGGTGGGCGGCGTGGTCAACACGCTCGACAACCGTATCCCGCGCGATCCCATCGAAGGCGTGAGCGGGCGTGCGGAAACGCGCATTGGCGGCGCGGACAAGCAGCGCGGCAACTCCGCCTTGCTGGAAGCGGGCAACGGACAATTCGCAATCCATGCCGATGCCTACACGCGTGATACTGACGACCTGGACATTCCCGGTTATGCACGTTCATCCAAATTGCGGCGCGATGATCCTCAAAGCGAAGAAGACCGCGGCACCTTGCGCAACAGCTCCTCGCAAAGCAAAGGCGGAGCGCTCGGCGCCTCGCTTACCGGCGAGCATGGTTATGCGGGGATTTCCTACTCGGAATTCAACTCCAATTACGGCACGGTGGCCGAACCGAATGTACGCATCGACATGAACAGCCGCCGCTGGGACATGGCCGGCGAAGCGCGCGACCTCGGCACTGCGATTACCCGCATCAAAGGCCGACTCGCCCGCATCGACTACGAGCATCAGGAAATCGAGGACGGCGAGGTCGGCACGACTTTCGAGAACAAAGGCTGGGAAGGTTCACTGGAAGCCGCCCATGGCCCATTGGGACCGCTGACGGGCGTGGTCGGGGTACAGTTTCACCGCAGCGATTTCAGCGCAAACGGCGAAGAGGCGCTTATCCCGAAAGTGCAGACCGACACGCAAGCCGCCTGGATCTATGAGGAATGGCCGCTCGCCGCCTTCGATGACGCGCTCAAGCTTTCCTTCGGCAGCCGCCTCGAGCGGGCCGAAGTCTCGTCCGATGGTGGCGGCCCGAATGGCCGCTTCGGCAATCGCGACAGCCAAAACTTCACGCCCACCAGTTTCTCCGGCGGCGCGCTGTTCAAGCTCAATGAAGCCTGGACGCTGACAGGGAACCTGTCGCACAGTGAGCGTGCGCCCACTTACTACGAGCTCTACTCCAATGGTCCCCATGCAGCCACCGGCCAATACGAAGTGGGTGACCGCGACCTCTCGGTGGAGAAATCCAATGGAGTCGATCTGCAATTGCGCTGGAAGCAGGGAGGTCACAGCTTCAGCGTGACCGGTTTCTATACCCGCTTCAATAATTACATCACGCCATTCTCGACTGGCAACATGCGTGGCGCAGATGGCGAGTTGAATCCGGCGGACCTGGATAACGACGGCGTCGCCGACGGTTCGGGCGAGGAAATCATGGACGAAGCCGTGACCATGGCAGTGCCCGCTGTCTTCCGCGGCCTGGAATTCGCCGGCAAGTTCCATGTCTACGAAGGCACGGGAGCACTGGACCTGCGCCTCAAGGGCGATTACGTACGCGCCACCAATCGCCGAACGGGTGATCCGTTGCCGCGCATCTCGCCGCTGCGCCTGGGCTTCGGTGTGGATTATGCCCTGAGCCGCTTCGGCGCCTCGCTGGATGTAACGCATACCTTCGAGCAGGATCGCGTCGCCGACAATGAGCGTCCGACCGACGGCTACACCATGGTCGATGCCACGCTGAGCTATCACCTGCCGACCAAGCTGCACCTCGATGCCTTCGTCAAGGCGACCAATTTGCTGGACGAGGAAGCGCGCGAGCATACGTCCGTCCTCAAGGATATCGCTCCGCTTGGCGGCCGCTCCGTGCTGTTCGGGTTACGCGGCGAATTCTAGCCCTCTGCCCTTCTCCCGACGGGGAGAGGGGCTTCCCAGCCTCGCCCTGACTGGCGGCATCAGCTATCATGGCTACTTTCGGAAACATCAAAGGAATACGGCAATGGCAAGAATGGTGAACTGCGTCAAACTCGGCCGCGAGGCGGAAGGCATGGACTTTCCTCCTTATCCCGGCGAGCTCGGCAAGCGCATTTACGAAAGCGTCTCCAAGGAAGCCTGGGCAGGCTGGCTCAAGCACCAGACCATGCTGGTGAACGAAAACCGCCTGAGCCTGGCCGACCCGCGTGCACGCCAGTACCTCAAGGAGCAGACCGAGGCTTACTTCTTCGGTGCCGGTGCGGAGCAGGCTTCCGGTTACGTACCGCCCAAGCAGTAACGGGTCTGTCACAAATCCTTCATATTCGGCCGATAGACTGCTGAGCTTTACCATGGCATTGCCCAGGCTCATCATGTCGCCGGAGAATTTCCTCAATCGCGAACTCGGAATCCTCGAGTTCAACCGCCGCGTCCTTGCACAAGCCGAGGACGCGCGCAATCCGCTGCTCGAGCGGCTCAAGTTCCTGTGCATTGTCAGCAGCAATCTCGACGAATTTTTCGAGGTGCGGGTTGCAGACGTCAAGGAACAGATCGAGTTCGGCGCCCCCAGCACGTCGCCCGACGGCCTGACGCCGCGACAAACCATGGCGCGCGTCAGCGATGAAGCCCACCAGCTCGTCGCGCGACAATATCAGGTACTCAACGACGTGGTCCTGCCGCAACTCGCGGAGCAGGGCATACGCTTCCTGCGCCGCACCCACTGGAACGAAGCGCAGCAGGAATGGATTCGCGCCTATTTCTTCCGCGAGCTCATGCCTATCCTGACGCCGATCGGGCTCGATCCGTCACATCCATTCCCGCGCGTGCTCAACAAGAGCCTCAATTTCGCCGTGGAGCTGGAAGGCAAGGACGCCTTCGGCCGCAATTCCGGCATCGCCATCGTGCAGGCGCCGCGGGCGCTGCCGCGCATCATCCGCCTGCCAGCCGAGATCGCAGGTCATGAATATGGTTTCGTGTTCCTCTCTTCCATACTGCACGCCCACGTAAGTGAATTGTTCTCGGGCATGACGGTACGCGGCTGCTACCAGTTCCGCGTGACGCGCAACAGCGAGTTGTCACTGGACGACGAAAGTACCACCGACCTGCGTCTTGCACTGCAAGGCGAACTGTCGCATCGCCAATATGGCGACGCGGTGCGGCTCGAAGTCGCGGACAACTGCTCGCAGAGCATGTCTGAATTCCTGCTGCAGCAGTTCGGACTGGAACAGGACGACCTCTACCAGGTCAACGGTCTCGTCAATCTGGTGCGCATGATGCAGGTGCCGGACTGGGTGGATCGTCCGGACCTCAAGTTCCCGGCCTTCATTCCGCGTATGCCCAGGGAAACCGGCAAGCAGGACGACATCTTCAAGGCGATGCGCAAGGGCGACATCCTGCTGCATCATCCTTTCCAGTCGTTCAACCCGGTGGTGGACTTCATCCAGCAGGCCGCCAATGATGTCAACGTGCTCGCGATCAAGATGACGATCTACCGCACCAGCGCGGACTCGACGCTCATGACCTCGCTCATCGAAGCCGCCAAGCGCGGCACGGAAGTGACGGTGGTGGTAGAGCTCATGGCGCGCTTCGACGAAGAGGCCAACATCAACTGGGCGGCGAAGCTCGAAAACGCCGGTGCGCATGTGGTATACGGCGTAGTCGGCCACAAGACGCACGCCAAGATGGCCATGGTAGTTCGGCGAGAAGAAGACCGGCTGCGCCGCTACGTGCACCTTTCGACCGGCAACTACCACCAGCGCACCGCGCGCTTTTACACCGATTTCGGCCTGCTGACCGCCAACGAAGAAATCTGCGAGGATGTGAACGATCTGTTCGCTCAGCTTACCGGCCTCGGCCGCGCCAGCAAGCTGCGGCATCTGTGGCAGTCGCCGTTTACGCTGCATCAAAAACTGATAAAGGCGATCAATACCGAGGCCGAGCACGCGCGTGCCGGCAGGAAAGCGCACATCATCGCCAAGATGAACGCGCTACTGGATCCGGAAATCATCCAGGCGTTGTACGAGGCGTCGAATGCGGGCGTGGAAATCGACCTTATCGTACGCGGGGTATGCGCCTTGCGGCCGGGATTGCCCGGCGTGTCGGAAAACATCCGCGTGCGCTCCATCGTCGGCCGCTTCCTGGAACACTCGCGCATCTTCTACTTCTACAACGACAAGGCGGAAGATCTTTACCTCGCGAGCGCGGACTGGATGTCGCGCAACTTCTTCCGTCGGATCGAAGCCTGTTTCCCGCTGCTCGATACCAAGCTCAAGAAGCGCGTGATCAAGGAAGGCCTGCAGCCTTATCTCAAGGACAATACCAATGCGTGGGAAATGCTGCCGGAAGGCAATTACCGGCTGAAGAGCTCGCGTAGCGCGGCCTTCGGCGCGCAGCAATATCTCATGAGTGCTTACGGCCAGGAAGTCATCCCTGGCGAAGCCACGGCAACGGTCAGCCCAGCGTAAATTCCACGCCGGCATCCTTCCAGTAGGATGCTTCCGCGTGGAGCGCACTTTCGGTCAGCGGATTTTGCGCGAGCCATTCCTGATCGGCCCGCAGCCGAAAGCCCTTGCCGTTCCAATCGAGGGATAGCTTGGGTAATACCGCATCCTGCCGGTTACGGTGGAACAGCACCGCAAGCCGCAGCGCAGCGATCAGCACGCAGCGCTCGTCATCGATTCCCGGCAGGATCGCCTTGGGCAGAGAGCGGCGCTGGCAGCGCACCAGCAGGCCGAGCGTCTGCTGTTCCATGCGCGAGAAGCCCGGCATGTCGGCATTTTCGACGATGTATGACGAATGCTTGTGGTAGCCGCTGTGGGCGATGGAAGTGCCGATCTCGTGTAAACGAGCAGCCCAGGACAGATAGCGCGAAGTCATCTCAGGCGTTTTTATGCGTGATGCCACCTGCTTCAACAACGCCAGCGCCGTTAACTCCACACGGCGCGCCTGCTGCGCGTCTACGTGGTAGCGTCGTTTGAAGCGCGCCACGGTCGCTTCGCGCGTATCCTGGTGATGCATGCGGCCGACCAGCTCGTACAGCACGCCTTCGCGTAGCGCCCCGCTTGCGACCGTCATCTTTTCGATGCCCAACTCGCGGAACGCGCCCAGCATGATGCTGAACCCGCCGGGGAAGGACGGCAGGCGCTCGGCGCTCAAGCCTTCCAGCTGCAGCCTCTTGAGCTCCTTGGTCTTGATAAGCAGTGCACGCAGATTTTCCAGTCCCTCCAGCGTGATCTGCCCGTCGCTCCAACCCTGGCTGCGCAATACCTCACCGAGCGCGCGTGCGGTGCCAGAAGAACCGATGGCCTCTTCCCAGCAACCCGCAGTGAAATGACGCTTGATACCCTGCACCTCTTCCCGTGCTGCGATTTCGGCCCGCTTCAGGTTGCCTTCGCTCAGCTTGCCGTCGGCGAAATATTTCATGCTGTAGCTGACGCAGCCCATGTACAGGCTTTCCATCTCCTGCGGCTCGAAACCGCTGCCGATGATGAATTCGGTGGAGCCGCCGCCGATATCGATGACCAGCCGTTTGTGCGGCGAAGCGCTGAGGCCATGCGTGACGCCGACGAAGATCATGCGTGCCTCTTCGCGGCCGGCGATGATTTCAATGGGGAAGCCGAGTGCGGCTTCGGCCTGCTTCAACAGCTGTGACGCATTCTTGGCTACGCGAAAGGTATTGGTCGCGACGGCACGTACTGCATGCGGCGGCAATCCGCGCAAACGTTCGCCGAAGCGCTTGAGGCAGTCGATGGCCCGCGCCTGGGAATCAGGGTCGAGTTGCTTGTCCTTGCCCAGACCCGCACCGAGCCGCACCATTTCACGCAGGGAGTCGTGGAATACCAGCTGGTCGTCGACCAAGCGCGCCATTTGCAGGCGAAAACTGTTGGAACCGAGATCGACCGCGGCGATTTCGGATGGCATCTTGTCCTTCAATGCCGGGACTCCGTATGACGGCTGGGGGAAAAGATCGCGGGCAAGCCTGTAAAAATCACGTACTTGCCCGTAACCCGGTTACTGCAGCGCTTCGCGCTCCATCTCCTGCACGGAGGTGTGGCGCACGTCCTTGCCCTTGACCATGTACACCACGTATTCCGCGATGTTCTTGGCATGGTCGCCGATGCGTTCGATCGCCTTGGCGACGAACAGCACTTCCAGCGACATCGAGATCGTGCGCGGGTCTTCCAGCATGAAAGTAATGAGTTGGCGCATGATCGCACGGAAGTGCTCGTCCACCTGTTCGTCCTGGCGCGCCACCTCGACCGTCTTGGTTACATCGAGACGGGCGAAGGCATCGAGCGAAGTACGCAGCATTTCGCGCGTCATCGCCGTCATGTTCTTGATCTCGGTGAATCGCGGCGAATACATGCGGTCGGACTCGTAGATCTTCTGCGCAACGCGTGCGATCTTGGTCGCCTCGTCGCCAATACGCTCCAGATCGGTAATGGTCTTGACCACCATCATGATCATGCGCAGATCGCCAGCTGCGGGCTGGCGACGCGCGATGATATGGCTGCAATCCTCGTCCACCGAAACTTCCAGCGCGTTGACGCGGTGATCATTGGAAATCACCTCGTCGGCCAGCTTGGGATTCGCAGTGACCAGCGCATCCAATGCCTGGGCAATCTGCTGCTCCACCAGGCCGCCCATCTGCAGCACCTTGGCGCGCACGGATTCGAGTTCGGCATCGTATTGCTTGGAAGTATGTTCGGATTGCATAAATTTTCCTTGGATTAAGCTCAACATACCATTTTAGTCAGCATTTGTGACGGTTTTGTTGCGAGCCTAGCGCTTGAGGGTTTTGACGCCTTCCTGGGTTGCGAGCAGCAGCACATCGGCCGGACGCGCGGCGAACAGGCCGTTGGTGACGACGCCGACGATCTGATTGATCTTGGCTTCCATTTCAACCGGATTAGTGATGGTGAGGCCGTGTACGTCCAGGATCACGTTGCCGTTGTCGGTGGTGAAGTCGCGCAGCACCGGCTGGCCGCCGAGGCGGGTCAATTCGCGTGCAACGTGGCTACGCGCCATCGGCAGCACTTCGACCGGCAGCGGGAACTTGCCCAGCACCGGCACCAGCTTGGTGGCGTCGCAAATGCAGATGAATTTCTGCGCCACGGCAGCCACGATCTTCTCACGCGTCAGCGCGCCGCCGCCGCCCTTGAGCATGTGCATGTGCTCAGTGATTTCGTCCGCGCCGTCGACGTAGATTTCCAGGTCACCCGGGCTCACGTTGTTGAGGTCCAGCACTTCGATACCATGGCTGCGCAGGCGCTGTGCGGTCGTTTCCGAGCTGGCAACGGCGCCGTCGATACGGCTCTTGACCTTGGCCAGTTCCTCGATGAAATAGTTGGCGGTGGAGCCGGTCCCCACGCCGATGATGCCGCCCTTCACATATTCGGCGGCAGCCTTGGCGACTTGTTGCTTCAGTTCGTCTTGCGTTGCCATGAGTAATTACCCTTCCACTCTAATGTTTTCTTTATAATTGACAGATTAAACCTTGAATAATACACGCCCCGCCCATCGATGAAAAACGACTACCTCGAAAAAGTCCTCACCGCGCGCGTCTATGACGTAGCCGTGGAAACGCCGCTGGAAGCGCAGCCCAATCTGTCGCGCCGTATCGGCAACAACGTGCTGCTGAAGCGCGAGGACATGCAGCCGGTGTTTTCATTCAAGCTGCGCGGCGCCTACAACAAGATGGCGCACCTGACTCCGGCACAGCTCAAGCGCGGCGTGATTGCCGCCAGTGCTGGCAATCACGCACAGGGTGTGGCGCTGGCTGCGCAGAAACTGGGCTGTCGCGCGGTCATCGTGATGCCGACCACTACGCCGCAGATCAAGGTCGAGGCGGTACGCAATCGCGGTGGCGAAGTGGTACTGGCAGGCGACTCGTATTCCGATGCCTACACCCATGCACTGGAACTGGAAAAGGCGGAAAAACTTACCTTCGTTCACCCCTACGACGACCCCTACGTCATTGCAGGACAAGGCACCATCGCCGCTGAAATCCTGCGCGAGCACCCCACCCCCATCCATGCAATCTTCTGTGCAGTCGGCGGTGGCGGCTTGCTGTCCGGCATTGCCGCTTACGTCAAGCGCCTGCGCCCGGAGATCAAGGTGATCGGGGTTGAAACCATCGATGCCGACGCGATGACGCGTTCGTTGAAAAAGGGCGAACGCGTAGTGTTGGACCAGGTTGGCCTGTTCGCGGACGGCACTGCAGTGAAGCAGGTCGGCGTCGAGACTTTCCGCCTGTGTCAGGAATATGTGGACGAGATGATCCTGGTCGACAACGATGCGATCTGCGCGGCGATCAAGGATGTATTCGAGGACACACGCTCCATTCTCGAACCCTCGGGCGCCTTGGCACTGGCGGGCCTGAAGGAATACGCCAAGCAACACAAACTGCACGACAAGACACTGATCGCAATTGCCTCAGGCGCCAACACCAACTTCGACCGCCTGCGCTTTGTCGCCGAGCGCGCCGAGATTGGCGAAAACCGCGAAGCGGTACTGGCGGTGACGATTCCCGAAAAACCCGGCTCGTTCAAGAAGTTCTGCAGCCTTCTCGGACATCGCAACATCACCGAGTTCAACTATCGCTATTCGGACCCGAGCCAGGCACATATCTTCGTCGGCGTCACCACGCATCAGCAGGGCGAATCGACCAAGCTGGTAGAGATGCTGCAGCGCCATGAACTGCCGGCGATCGATCTCACCGACAACGAAATGGGCAAGCTGCACCTGCGCCATCTGGTCGGCGGGCATGCGCCGCAGGTGGAGAACGAGGTGGTATTCCGCTTCGAGTTCCCGGAGCGCCCGGGCGCATTGATGCAGTTCCTGGAAAGCATGGGGCACAACTGGAACATCAGCCTGTTCCACTACCGCAACCACGGCACCGACTACGGCCGCGTGCTGGTCGGCATTCAGGTCCCGCCGCAAGAGCATGCAGCGTTCAAGGAGTTCCTCGATAAGCTGGGTTATGCCTACTGGGACGAAAGTGCGAACCCGGCGTACAAACTGTTCCTGGGCTAGTCGGCCAGCTCTTCTTCGCCGAAAATCTGGGTTGGCCGGCCATCCAGGCTGACCCGGTTTTTTTTGTCCCAGTAGTCAGCAATGCCTTCCGGGCCCTTCTTTTCCGCCCATTCCACCAGCTGCGTGCGCTGACCACGGTAGTCGAACAGCGGCACGCCCATGCCGCAGGAAGTCTGCACCAGCGACACATCGAGCACGAAGATTTGCCGTGCACCCGCATCCGCCAGCGTATCGAAATGCGCCAGCAGGCTTTCCCATTCCGCATCGCGCGGATGCACCACGCGCGCCTCGCCATATAAACGCAAAATTAACGGCTTGCCCTCGAACGCGCAGAACATCAGGCTCATGCGGCCGTTTTCCAGCACGTGCGCGGCGGTTTCATTGCCGCTGCCCGTGATGTTGAGCCAGACCACGGTGTTGGGATCGAGCACGCGTAGCGAGTCCAGTCCCTTGGGTGAAAGATTGACATGCCCCTCGGCTGGCGCCGTAGCGACAAAGAACATCTGCTGCTGCCAGATGAATTGTATCAGCTCCTGGCTGATTTCGTCGTAGCGCTTCGCCATGTTAATTGAGTTTCTCGAGCACGGTTTCCCAGTCGCGCGGATCAACTGGGGTGATGGAAAGGCGATTGCCGCGCTGCAGGATGCGCAGGTTCGCCAGTTCCGGCGTTTCGCGCAGTTCCTTCAAACCAAGCAGCCGCGTCTTCCGCACCAGCTTCACGTCCACGTTGAACCAGCGGGGATTATCGGGTGTGGCCTTGGGATCGAAATACTTGTGACCTTCGATGAACTGGGTACGGTCGGGATATGCAAGCTTGCTCACTTCCGCAATGCCGACGATACCCGGCTCGTCGCAATTGGAGTGATAGAACAGCACGCCGTCGCCCACCTGCATCTGATCGCGCATGAAGTTGCGCGCCTGGTAATTGCGAACACCGTACCAGTCCACGGACTGATTGGGGAAAGAGGCAAGATCGTCGATGGAAACGTCCGACGGTTCGGACTTCATGAGCCAATAACGCATGGAACCCCTGGGAAGAAAGTGAGGAGTTCCCCGCAAATGCCACCGGACCGGCATCCTGAACCTGGGAGACCAGGGGGTCGCAACGGGAGCACATCAGGCACGCCCACAAGCGGGGCACGCACAACAGCACTCGTTTTAAGCCGCAACCAGATGCTTGATATTGGTTCAAGGAATCTATGGTCCGACAACATCGCAGGGAACAAACCGGAAAAACCTTTTTGTCTCGCTCGGTGCCGTATCAAGCCTAGCGTGGGAGTGTGGGCGAAAACTACGTCAGTTTGGGCAATACTCGAACACTACGTTTGACAGCCAGAACCGGGATCAGAAGAGCTCGTTCTGCTCGGCTACCGCCTGATCGATCTGTTCCTGCATGGAATTGATTCTACGCTTGAAGTCCCCGATGTCAAACCCTCCGCTCCTTGTGGTCAAGAGTTCGTGGGCAATATTCAGGGCCGCCATGATTGCAATGCGCTCGACGCCGATCACCTTGCCGCTATCGCGAATGTCGCGCATCTTGCGGTCAAGATAAGAAACGGCGGACATCAGTGCTTCGTATTCCTCGTCCGTACATGAGACGCGAAACTCGCGCCCCATGATACTGACATCGACGCCTTTGGCTTCAGCCATGGCTTTCCTCCGGCAGGCTTGCAAGGAGCGTTTCCAGCTTCTCGCCGGCCAGCGCCATGTTTTCCTTAAGCTGACGCGCATCGTTCTGCGCTTGCGCAAGCTCCTGACGCAGATCGATATTCTCTGTGCGCAACTGCTGGCACAGGCTGATCAGCTGCGTGACCTTGTCTTCCAGCGCTTTCAAATCCGCTTCCATGCTGGAACTATAATTGGAATTTCCTTGAAAGGTCAACCGCTAACATTGACTATTGAAAGTATTACTGCATCTTGTTAGCGCAATTCATGAGCGTGCTGGTGCGATGTGCGCAATGCGGATACAATTGAAAAAGTTGTCAGGTGCCGACATCGCTGTCCAGCGACGAGGTGAAACGGGAAACAGGTGAAAAACCTGTGCTGCCCCCGCAACGGTAAGCAAGCGCGGATGCGTCATACACGCCACTGAGAGAACTCGGGAAGGCGACGCATCAAAACTTGTGAGCCCGGAGACCGGCCTGTGCAACCACGTGTTGGAAATACCGCGGGGTGTCGGTGTTCAGGCTCGGGCGAACCTCTCTGTTTTCCCTTTCTTGATGCTATTCCCCTCGGATTTCCGTTTTTTCGCGTGCGGGGTCGCATGCGCAATCAGGGAAGAATCATGAAAAAAATCATCTCGACAGGCATGGTTGGCCTGTCCATCGCCGCTTCACTTACTCATGCAAACGCGGAGGAATCGACCTCCATTTATGGCAAAGATGTCGTAGTCACTGCTAGCAGAATCGAAGAGGCGCGCGATAGTGTATTAAGTGATGTTTCCGTTATCACTCGCGAAGAGATTGAGCGCGCTGGCCAATCCACACTCGTGGAGCTGCTACGCACTCAACCCGGGGTTCAGATCGAATCCAATGGCGGTTTTGGCGCCACATCTGCTGTACACATTCGTGGAACGCACTCACAAGCTGTCGTGGTCCTGGTGGATGGCATGCGCATGGGCTCCGCCACCAATGGAACAACCGCTCTCGAGCAAATACCTACAGAACAGATCGAGCGCATCGAAATCGTGCGCGGCCCGGTTTCCAGCCTGTATGGTTCCGATGCCGTAGGTGGCGTCATCCAGATTTTCACGCGCAAGGCAGAAGGCGAGCCATCCTTTTCCGCTCATGTTGGTTATGGCAGTTATAACACGCGTAAAGCAGGTGCCAGCGTAGCAGGCGAAATGAACGGAACAGGGTTTGCGCTCAACGTTAGCTCTCTGGACACCGATGGATTTTCAACATTGGACACGCATGCTGGCCAGGATGAAGACGATGACAGCTACCGCAACCTGAGCGTTTCGGGCCGCCTCATGCAGGAGTTAGCCGAGGGCCATAAAGTAGGCATTCAGTTTTTCCACAGCAAAGGCAGCAATGAGTTCGACAGCAGCAATTTCGATGCTCACCAGGATTTGCGTCAGCAAGTCTTTGCTCTTACAAGCGACAATCGCTTTACCTCCATCTGGACCAGTCACCTCAAGATTGGCGAAAGCATGGATGACCTGAGTAGTATCGGGGCCTTCGGCACCTCCAATTTACGGACCAAGCAGCGCCAGTACTATTGGCAAAATGACTTCGCGTTGCCCGCGGGCATCTTAACGGTGGCTTACGACAGGCTTGAGGATCGGGTGGATGGAAGCACCACCTTCTCTCGCGACTATCGTAGCAACAACGGTTGGCTAGCCAACTACATTCTGGAATCCGGCCCGCATGCCTTCCGTGCCGGTATCCGACGCGACGATAACTCTCAATTTGGCGACCATGAAACCGGCAATCTGGGTTACGGTTATCGTTTCAATCAATTCTGGCGCATTTCGGGCAACGTAGGCACGGCTTTCCGGGCCCCCACGTTCAACGATCTTTACTGGCCGTTCCAGGATTTTGGCTTTGGATTTACCTACCAAGGAAATCCGGATTTGAAGCCAGAAACCTCTCGTAACAAGGAAATCACGCTTACCTACGACCAAGGCCATCATCGCATCTCGGCGACTGCATATCACAACAAGATCGAAGACCTCATCGTCGGCTCACAAGGATTGAACAACGATTTTCCAGTCAATGTAGGCAATGCAACCATCAAGGGAGTCACCTTGGCCTACGAAGGCTGGTTCGATACTTATCATGCACGCGCCAACTTCGATGTGCTCAGCCCTAAAAACGATGACACAGGCAATGTCCTCGTTCGCCGTGCTCGGCAATATGCTACGTTCTGGCTGGGAAAAACCTGGGGTGATCTGGAGGTGGCTGGAGAAGCCATTGTCAGCGGACAACGCTACAACGATGCCGCCAATAGCTTACGCCTCGGGGGTTATACGATCGTCAACCTCACAGCTAATTACCGACTGAATGAAGACTGGTCGGTCAATGCTCGTGTGGACAACTTGTTCGACCGCGACTACGCCCTCGTCAGCACCTCGACAGGGACCTACTACAACACTCCGCGGACCAACCTTTTCGTCGGCCTGCGCTGGCAGCCGAAATAACCTGCGCTTGGGTTACAATTCTGCGAATAGATAAGGAGAACCAACGATGAATCTCGAAAAACGCCATCAACTCTGGATCGGTATTGCACTGGGTGCCTCGATCCTGGCGACGCATGGCCATCATTTTGCAACCGCTCTCAACCTGCCGCCCGCAACCTGGGTCGCATTTTTCCTGGCCGGTTTTTATCTGCGTAGCGCCAAAGTATTCGCCGCATTGCTGGCTGAAGTAGTTGTCATTGATGTCATTGCAGTGACGCTGGGTGGTGTAAGCGCATTCTGCGTAAGCCCGGCCTATGGCTTCCTGTTGCCTGCTTACGGTACCTTGTGGCTGGCTGGCCGCTGGTTCGCGAAGCATTACAGCTTTAGCTTCCGCGCACTTCCCGCGCTGGTCGCGAGCCTCGCCGTTAGCGTAACGCTGGCGGAAATCTTCACCAGCGGCGGCTTCTACTTCTTCTCTGGCCGCTTTGCCGATACCAGTCTTGCCGAATTCGGGTCGCGATTGATGCAATACTTCCCCTACACGCTGAATTCCTTCGCGTTCTGGGCAGGTATCGCACTGATCGTACATATCGCATTCGCGTTGGTTCAGGGCAACGTACGCAAACAAGCCTGATGCAACCAGATCCTGAACGGGAAGCGCGCTATGCCGCACGGATGGCGCGCAAAAAGGCGCTGATCGATAGCCGCATCGCCGCCGCCGACCAGGAACAGGGGCTGTTGCTGGTCAACACCGGCAACGGCAAAGGAAAATCTACCGCCGCTTTCGGGCTGCTTGCCCGCGCTCTGGGCCATGGCATGAAGGCAGCGGTGGTGCAATTCGTCAAGGGACGCTCCGACACCGGAGAAGAAGCATTCTTCAAGCAGCATCCTGATGTGGCTTGGCATGTGATGGGTGAAGGCTTCACCTGGGAAACACAAAGCCGCGAGCGTGACATCGCTGCAGCGGAACAAGGATGGTCCGTAGCGCGAGCGCATTTACGCGACCCCTCTATCGGGGTGCTGGTGCTCGACGAACTCAACATCGTTCTCAAGTACAAATATCTCAACATCGACACTGTGCTCGACGAGCTTACCGACCGGCTACCGATGCAGCATGTCGTTGTAACTGGCCGTGGCGCCCTGCCGGAACTAATCGCCATCGCCGACACCGTAACTGAGATGCAACCTGTTAAACACGCTTATGAAGCTGGTATCAAGGCAATGCCTGGCGTGGAATGGTAAGGAGAACATCATGCGTGAACTGATTCTGGGCGGAGCCCGTTCCGGCAAAAGCGCTTTTGCTGAACGTCAGGCCGAGCTTTCCGGCTTGCCCGTCACTTACATCGCCACAGCACAGGTCTGGGACGAGGAAATGGCGGCACGTATTCGGCATCACCAGGAACGCCGACCCGAACACTGGTGCCTCGTTGAATCGCCGTTCTATCTCGCCCAGGCGCTGCAAGAACGCGCCACCTCTGGACATTGCGTGATCGTCGACTGTCTCACACTGTGGCTTGCTCAATGGATCTGCCCAGACTGCAAGCCACCGCAGGACCGCACCTGGGAGCAGGAGCGCACCGCCTTCCTGGAATTGCTGCCTACCCTGCCAGGCCGCGTCATCCTGGTAAGCAATGAAGTGGGCATGGGTATCGTGCCGCTGGGTGAAATCAATCGCCGCTTTCAGGATGAGCAGGGACGACTCAACCAAGCCGTTGCTGCCGCCTGCGACCATGTCCGCTTCATGGCGGCCGGTCTACCGCTCACCCTCAAGGGCTAGGCTCAGAGTTTTTCGATAATCTGAAGTATCAGCGACATATCGAGATGTGATTCGACGGCATCTGCCAAGCGATCCAACTGGTTTTCTCGATACTGCCGATAATCCGTCATTTTTACGGCACTCAGTCCCGCCCACCCTAGCAGTGCGGCACAAGCATCAGGATGGTCAAATAGCCCATGGAGATAAGTCCCGGCGATTTTTCCATCTTCCGAGATTGCACCTTCCGGGCCTTCCTCCAGCAACACCAGCGGTTTGGCCAGCCCCTTCCCGCTACTGACTCCTTGATGGATCTCGTAACCTTCGATCTCCGCTGATCCGACCTGCAGCTCACCACGCACCCGCCGCAACTGCTTCTCCGGCATTAACGTTGTTTCGATCTCCAGCCAGCCCAGCCCCGTGCTGCTCCCCGGCACGCCTTCCAATCCCTTCGGATCATGGACGACGCTCCCCAACATCTGAAAGCCGCCGCAAATCCCCAGTACCTTGCCGTCATAACGAAGATGTCGTGCCATCACCTTGTCCCAGCCCTGCTCGAGCAACCAGTCGAGATCGGCACGTACGCTCTTGCTGCCTGGAAGCACAATAAGATCACATGGCGGAACTGGTGCGCCAGCAGGAACAAAACTGAATTCCACCTGTGGGTGCAAACGCAACGCGTCAAAGTCGGTGTGATTGCTGATACGCGGGAACACCGGAGCAATGATCCGCAGCGCATTGTCCTTGGCAGGCATGGCTTCTTGAGGCAAGGCATCTTCGGCCTCGATATGCAGCCCATGCAAATAAGGCAGTACGCCCAGCACCGGCTTGCCGGTATGCTGTTCCAGCCAGTCGAGGCCAGGTTGCAGGAGCGCGATATCGCCGCGGAAACGGTTGATGACGAAGCCGGCCACGCGCGCGCGCTCGGACTCGGATAGCAGCGCCAGCGTACCGACCAGGTGTGCGAACACGCCGCCGCGGTCGATATCGGCCACCAGCAGCACCGGCACATCCGCCGCCTCGGCGAAACCCATGTTGGCGATATCGTTGGCGCGCAGGTTGATCTCGGCAGGGCTGCCGGCGCCTTCCACCAGCACACATTCGTAATGCGCTTGCAGGCGCTGCCATGAATCCATCACCGCGCGCATCGCTAGCGGCTTGTAGTCCTGATAGGCGCCCGCCTCCAGATTGCACGCGACCTTGCCCTGCACGATCACTTGGCAGCCGGTGTCGGAATTGGGCTTGAGCAACACCGGGTTCATGTCGGTATGCGGTTCCAGCCCACACGCCATCGCCTGCACTGCCTGCGCGCGGCCGATCTCGCCGCCGTCGGCGGTCACCGCGGAGTTGAGCGCCATGTTCTGCGGCTTGAACGGCGCGACGCGGACACCCCTGCGGTACAATACGCGGCACAATCCGGCCACCAGCGTGCTCTTGCCCGCGTCGGACGTCGTACCCTGAACCATTAATGATTTCATCCCTACATTATCCCATAACGCCGCTGCTGGCCGTGGCTGCGGTCGCGCTCGACGGACTGCTCGGCGAGCCGCGCCGCTGGCATCCGCTGGTGGGTTTCGGCCGGCTGACGAACTGGTTTGAAGCGCGTCTTAATGCGGAAACTCAACGCGCTTTGCCAAAGCAGCGCTTGGCTGGCGTGCTGGGTGTGACACTGCTGCTGGTGCCGCTCTCGGCGTTCGCATGGTGGCTGTGCAACATGCCCGGCATCGGGCCTGTGGTTGACATGCTGTTGCTTTATTTTGCGATCGGCCACCGCAGCCTGCATGAGCATGCGCGCGCCGTGTCGCGCGCACTCGATGCCAACAATGAGGAACAGGCCAGGCTCGCTGCTTCCTACATGGTGAGCCGCGATTCGGCGGCCATCGAGCCGATACCCGCCACCATCGAATCGGTGCTGGAAAACGGCAATGACGGTGTCTTCGGCGCGCTGTTCTGGTTCTTCATCCTCGGCGGAGCAGGTGCGCTGCTGTTCCGTCTCGCCAACACGCTGGACGCGATGTGGGGCTACAAGAACGAGCGCTTCCTGTATTTCGGCTGGGCCGCAGCGCGCCTGGACGACGTGCTGGATTATGTTCCCGCGCGGCTTACTGCACTGACTTATGCCTTGCTCGGTAAAACCAGGCTCGCTTTGATCTGCTGGCGCACACAAGCCCCGACTTGGGACAGTCCCAATGCTGGTCCCGTCATGTCCGCTGGTGCGGGCGCTTTACAGGTCAAACTGGGCGGCCCCGCGCGCTATCACGGCGAATGGCATCTGCGCCCGGATCTCGGCGCAGGCGACTCGCCTGCCGCACACCATATCGAACGCGCCTTGCGCCTGGTACGTCATGGCGTCTATCTGTGGCTGGCGATCGGCCTGCTGGCAGGAGTTTTCATCCATGCTTGAGCACGGCGGCAAACTGGCCGCAGCCGCGCGCGAATACGGCATTCCGCTCGACCGCTGGATCGACCTTTCCACGGGTATCCATCCCGTCGGCTATCCTGTGCCGCCGATTCCGGCAAATTGCTGGCTACGCCTGCCGGAAGAAGAGGATGGGCTACGGGATGCGGCGGCAGCTTATTACGGCACTTCCCGGCTATTGCCCTGCGCCGGATCGCAGGCTGCTATCCAGGCGTTGCCGCTGTTGCGTCCGCGTGGACGAGTCGGGATTTTGAGCCCTACCTACGCCGAACATGCACATGCCTGGCAACAAGCCGGACATGACGTGATTCCGATTGAAAGTCCAACGCCCGATTTGCCATTGGACGTACTGCTGCTGGCCAATCCCAACAACCCCACCGGACGACTGATCGATACCAACACTCTGCTGCAATGGCATGCGGAGCAGGCTGCTCGCGGCGGCTGGCTGGTGGTGGACGAAGCCTTCATGGATGCCACGCCAGAGCACAGCCTGGCATCGCATGCGGGCTTGCCCGGACTCATCATACTGCGCTCCCTGGGCAAGTTTTTCGGCTTGGCCGGCGTGCGATCCGGCTTCGTTCTCGCCGAGGAAGCGTTGCTGGATCAATTGCATGAAAAACTGGGGCCATGGAGCGTGGCGCATCCCACGCGCTGGGTGGCGCAGCAAGCGCTCGCTAACAGTACATGGCAGGCAGAACAACGTTTATGGCTCGCACAGCAAAGCCAGCGTCTGGCGCAATTGCTCACCCGCCACGGCTTGCCGCCTAGCGGCGGCACCGCCTTGTTTCAATGGATTGAAACACCGAAAGCCGCCGAAATTCACCAGCGACTTGCGCGGCTCGGCATCCTGACGCGCCTGTTCGCGCAACCCTCCAGCCTGCGTTTCGGCTTGCCGGCCGACGAACGCAGCTGGGCCAAACTCGACTTCATCCTGTCATGAATATCCATTATCCCGAACGCATTGTCTGCCTGACTGAAGAAACTACCGAAACGCTCTACCTGCTAGGCGAGCAGGACCGCATTGTCGGCATTTCCGGCTTCACTGTACGCCCGCCGCAAGCACGCAAGGAAAAACCCAGGATTTCCGCTTTCACCAGCGCCAAGATCGAGTCCATTCTCGACCTCAAGCCGGATCTGGTGCTGGGATTTTCCAATCTGCAGGGCGACATTGCCCGCGACCTCATCAAGGCCGGGGTGGAAGTGTATGTATTCAATCACCGCAGCGTCGAGGGCATCCTGCGCATGATCACTACTATGGGCGCGCTCATCGGCCAGCCGGCAAAGAGCGAAGCCCTGGTGCACCAGCTATGGGCGCATGTGGAGAACGTGCGTGCGTTGGCGGCACGATTGCCGCGCAAACCGCGCGTCTATTTCGAGGAATGGGACGAGCCCCTCATTTCCGGCATACGCTGGGTGTCGGAGCTGGTCGAAATTGCGGGCGGCGAGGAATGTTTTCCGGAGCTCGCACGCGAGCCGCTCGCCGGCAATCGCCGCATCCTCGATCCGCTGCAAGTGGTGGAGCGCCAGCCGGACATCATCCTCGGTTCATGGTGCGGCAAGAAATTCCGGCCTGAACAGGTCGCCGCCCGGCCAAGCTGGGACACGACACCCGCCGTACGCAATGGTCAGATGTTCGAGATCAAGTCGCCGCTGATCCTTTCGCCCGGCCCGGCCGCGCTTACCGATGGACTAGACGCCATCGCGCGAATCATTCGCGACTGGCAGCCTGTCGGCGGCTAGAACCCGAAGGCGCGCCGCATCACGTGGTAGATCCAGTTCTGCTCCATCGAGCCATGGATCAGATGCGCCATCGGACCGACGGCGTAAATCGGCACGTCCTCGCCCCCATGCGTTTCCGACTCCGTCGGTATCGTCGCTTCCTGTTTGAAATCGTCCGCCCGGGTATCAACCTCGGTTAAATCCGGCCTATGGCCCGCGTGGGTATGGGGGTCGCGCCAACCCGGTCCGTTGGCGTAACCGAGCGTGGTATAGGGAAGGCCGCGCTGATCCTTGCGCATTTCCAGCTCGTGCCCATCCTCTTCGGGCACTTCCCGTACCACCCCTAGAATATCGTTGCCGCGATGCGGATATCCCGCCATCGTGAATACATGACTGTGATCGGCAGTCACGATAATGAGGGTTTCATTCGGATCGGTCAGTTCGCGCGCCTTGCGCACCGCGCGCGCCAGTTCGACCACTTCCATCAATGCGCGTTTGGCATTGCCGGCATGGTGCGCGTGATCCACGCGGCCGCTCTCGACGTGCAGGAAAAAGCCCTTGTGCTCCTTTTGCAGAATACGGATGGCCTTCTCGGTCATTTCGCTCAGTGAAGGTTCGCCGGACTTATCCTTGGCGCGATCGAGCTCATACTGCATGTGGCTGTTCTCGAACAGCCCGAGAAGGTGATCGACTTGCGCGGGATCGACCGCCTCAAAAGCTTGCCTGTCCATGACTACTGCCGCATGTTGGCCTCGGGTCTGCCGCCATTCGGCGATGAGATCGCGTCCGTCCTGCCGCTTGCCCGGCTTGGCGTATTCGGGGTCCGTCTGCGTCTTCGGCAGGAAATTGCTGCGCCCTCCGCCCATCGCCACCTTTAACTGCTGACGTACGGCGGGCGCCGCTTCGATGAGTTGGCGCGCAATGTCCTTTACCTCGCAGCCTGGCGGCAAATCGGCATCCGACTCCCAGTCGCGCATCGGCGTATGCGCATAGGTCGCGGCCGGGGTAGCGTGGGTGAGGCGGGCGGTGGAAACCACGCCGACGGCCTTGCCCGCAAGAGCAGCCCGCTCCAGCAGGGTTGGCAGGACATGGCGCTGCAATTCCGCCGTCCGGCACTCGCCGCGCCGGGTGAGATGATCCACCGACAACATGCCTTCGCGCGCCTTGTAGCCGGTCATCATCGCCGTCATCGTGGGCGCGGAGTCCGGCGTCTGCTGGTCCCAGGTATAGGTTTTGGAAAGCGCGAGATAAGGAAAGTCTTCGAAGAACAGGCGATTCTCCTCGCCGCTCTTGCCATGCAGCTGACCTTCGAAAATACGGGCTGCGGTGAGGGTAGTGACGCCCATGCCGTCGCCGACGAACAGGATGACGTTTTTGGCGGGCCGGTTCTGTGGCACAAGCTGTTCGGCGCGCTGGATGAACGCCTGGCCGGCCGTATACCAGTCCTCGACGCGTTCCGGGCCCTGCACCACCGGGGTGGAGCCGGGAGCGGCAAGTGCGGTAACGGCGAACATGCCGCTCATTACGAGAGTCTGGAAAGGGCGTGCCATGATGTTGAGGAAGTCCGCTTCAGCACGCTTCATGCTAACCGGGATTTATGACAGAAAAATGAACGCGGCTACGTTTCCCACCGATTCTGGAACACGAGCGTGTCCAGCGGAATGCGCTCGGCCCAGTGTTCCATTTCCAGCATGGGCCGCGGGTAGAACGCCTCCACATAACCGAGGCACAGCACGGCCATGGGAGCCGCTCCCTCCGGCATATGCAGCAACGCCGCGAGCCGGGCGGGATCGAACAGCGAGACCCAGCCCATGCCCAGGCCTTCCGCGCGCGCTGCGAGCCACAGGTTCTGGATCGCACAGGAAGCAGAAGCCAGATCCATTTCCGGCAAGGTGCGGCGGCCGAATACATGCTTCTCGCGCCCGTCCATGAGTGCGACCACCAGCAATTCGCCGCACTCGAGAATGCCCTCGACCTTGAGCCGCATGAATTCATCCTCGCGCTCGGCCAGCGCGCTCGCGGTCGCGATGCGCTCCTCCTCCACCAGTGCATGTATCTGCCGGCGCAATGCCGGCTCAGTGATGCGGATGAAGCGCCACGGCTGCATGTAGCCGACGCTGGGTGCAAGGTGCGCCGCCTGCAGCAGGCGCGCCAGCGTCTCTGCCGGCACCGGATCAGGCAGGAAATGCCGCATGTCGCGGCGCTCGGCGATCACGCGATAGATCGCCGCCTTGTCGGATTCGCTGAAATCGCTCATGGCAGGAACAGTCGTGCGGCCGCTTCCGGATTCGAAGGCCAGTAGAGATGCAGATAGGAAGCAGTAAGACGGCCGCTACGATAAACCGCCTCACCCTGGCTGCCGGATTGCTTTTCAGCGACGGCAAGCGGGGCCAGAGGCGTGTCGGTCACCGAGTAGTGGAAAGTGTGGCCGCGCAGCGTACCCTCGGGCAGCGCCACCGATTGCAGGCCGAGCCCGCCCAAGCGCGATTGCATCTTCACCTCGCCCGGTAGCAGACCCAGCATGGGCACGCGACGCCCTGCGGCATCGGTAATCGCTTCGAACATCGTCATCATCCCGCCGCACTCTGCCACGATGGGCTTGCCTGCGGCATGGGCGGTACGAATGGCGTCAGCCATGGCCGTATTGGCCGCCAGCACATCGAGGTGCAGCTCCGGATAGCCGCCGGGAAAGTAGTACGCATCCGCATCGGGCAGGCGGCTGTCGTGCAAGGGCGAGAAATACTCCAGCGTGGCGCCCATCGCACCAAGCAGGTCGAGATTGGCGCGGTAAATGAAGGCGAAGGCATCGTCGCGTGCAATGGCGATGCGCCGCCCGGCCAAGGTTCGCGGCACCTCACGCGGTTCTGCGGCGGGAAAATCGATGGCTGGCGGCAACGGCAATCCCTCAAGCACCAGCGCCGAAGCCAGCATATCCAGTTTTTCATCCAGATCCACCTGCTCCTCAGCCAGTACCAACCCCAGATGACGTTCCGGCAGCGCGGCCTGCGGCGCTTTCGGCATCCAGCCGAACCAGCGCATATCTAAAGGCAGGCTGGATTTGAGCATGTCGGCATGGCCAGCACTCGCCACATGATTCGCCAGCACACCCCCGAACGGCAACGAGGGCCGATAGTGCGCCAGCCCGAAGGCCACTGCGCCGAAGGTCTGCGCCTGCGCAGAGGCATCGATCACAGCCAGCACCGGAATCCCGAAAAACTCAGCGAGATCGGCACTGCTCGGGGTACCGTCGAACAACCCCATCACGCCTTCGATCAGGATCAGGTCCGCCTCACGCGCCGCCTCTGCCAGCAGGCGCTTGCACTCATCCTCGCCCACCATCCATAGATCCAGCTGGTACACCGGGTTCCCGGATGCACGTTCGTGAATGCCCGGATCAATGAAATCCGGACCGGTCTTGAAAATACGCACGCGCTTGCCCTGCTGCGCGAAATAACGCGCCAGCGCCGCCGTCACGCTGGTTTTTCCGGCACCGGAGGACGGCGCAGCGATGAGCAAGGCGGGACAGTTAACGATTGACATAGGCGACATTGATATGAGGTCCGGCCACCATGAGCTTGGTCACGCCACCGAAATCGAGATGGAAGCCGGGCACATTTTCCAGCGGCAACTTGAGCGCATGCGCCAGCAAGGCACGGATAATGCCGGCATGAGTCACCGCGACTACGGTCGTGCCGGGATGGCGCTCAGCAGCTTCGGCGAAGAAACTGCTGGCGCGCGTATAAAGATCGCGAAAGGATTCGCCGCCAGGAGGTGCGTGCTCCACGAAGCGCGTCGCCCAATAATCGAAAATCTCGCGCGGGATCGCATCCCAGCGCTGCAATTCCCAGTCGCCGAAATGCATTTCCTTGAGCCGGTCATCCTGTTGCGCCTCACCCCAAGGCAAGGCCGCAGCCAGACGGCGGCAGCGCAGCAGCGGGCTGGTATAGAAAGCGGCGGGAGCGACATCGGCAAGCTTGGCACGCACCGTTGCGATTTCCGCTTCGGCATCGTCATGCAGGTCGAGCTCGGCATGGCCGTAGCAAATGCCGGGCTGGATCGCGGGAGTAGTATGGCGGACGAGATACAGTTCCATCAGGCGCTCAGTCCCAGGATGCCAAGATAGAAAGCCAGTTCGCACAACTGCTGCATCGCGCCGAGGCAATCGCCGGTATATCCTCCCAGGCGGCGCTTCAGTTTGAGGCTGAACCACAGCCACACGAGCCCCACGGGGACAAGCGCCCACAACAACTGCGGTGCGAGCCCGGCGAGCGGCAGCAGCCCGCCAATGGCCGCGATGAACAGGCCGCCTTTGGATAAACGTGTTGCCAACGGTTTCGCCTTGCCGCTAGCCCGCACATATTCCTGCGTCGCGATCACCAGCACTGCACAGAAACGGCTCAAGGCATGCCCGGCGATCAGAGCAAACGGCAACAGCGTCGGAGACAGATGAACTAACGTCTCGAACTTCACCAGCATCGCCATGAGGATCGCAAGAGCGCCGTAGCTGCCGAGCCGCGAATCCTGCATGATGGTGAGCACCTGCTCTTTCTCCCAGCCCCCACCGAGGCCGTCCGCCGCATCCGCCAAGCCGTCCTCATGAAAAGCGCCGGTCAGCAGCAGCGTCGCCACCATGCTCAACAGCACGGCGACTTCCTGCGGGAAGAATTGATGGCTCAACCAATAAACGCCCGCCCCAAATGCACCGACCAGGACGCCGACCCATGGAAAATAACGCGACGCCCGGTTGAGGTCGTCCTGGCTGCTGCCGGCCCAGCATTCGCAAGGGATGCGCGTGAAAAACATCAGCGCCGTAAAAAATAGCCGCAACTCGCGCATTAGTCGCTGCGGCCACTCACGCCGGCCGACTCGAACGAGGCCATCTGGTTGAGGAAATTGACCGCCGCCTGTACCAGCGGATATGCCAAGGCCGCACCCGTGCCTTCGCCCAGCCGCATGTCGAGCGACAACAGCGGCTCGACGCCTAACCATGCGAGCTGTCTCGCATGCCCCGGCTCACCGGATTCATGTGCAAACACACAGTAATCCTTGATTGCGGGATAGAGGCTCGCCGCCGCCAGCAACGCCGAGGTCGCAATATAGCCGTCGATCAGCAGCAGCGCACGGCGCTCCGCAGCCGCGAGCATGGCGCCCGTCATCATCGCGATTTCGAAGCCGCCGAAGGTGGCGAGCACATCGAGCGGCTCTCTAGCATCAGTATGCTTTACAACTGCTGCCGCGAGCAGCGCCCGCTTTTTCTCAAGCCCCGCATCGTCCAGCCCGGTGCCGCGCCCCACGCACTGCTCCAGCGGCAAGCCGCACAGCTTGCTCGTGAGTATGGAGGCGGAGGAGGTATTGCCGATGCCCATCTCGCCGAATCCAAGCACATTGCTGCCCTGCTCGATCTCACGCATGGCGATTGCGGCACCCTGTTTGATCGCGGCTTCGCATTCCGCGCGCGTCATGGCCGGCTCTTCCAGAAAATTGCGCGTCCCGAAGCCGATTTTGGCATTAATCAACCCGTCGATCTGACCGAAATCATGATTGACGCCTGCATCCACGACGCGCACGGCCATCCCGTTTTGTCGCGCGAATACATTGATCGCCGCTCCGCCCGCGAGGAAATTGAGCACCATTTGCCGTGTGACTTCCTGTGGATACGGGCTGACACCGGAAGCAGCCACGCCATGATCTCCCGCAAACACCAGCATCGCCGGTCGTCGCAACTCCGTATCCAGCGATTGCTGTACTCGTCCGACCTGCAACGCCAGCCGCTCCAGCCGCCCCAGTGCGCCTATCGGCTTGGTCTTGTTATCGATCTTGGCTTGAAGCTTTTGCTGGAGTTCAGCATTGGAAAGGGAGGCAATCTGGAAAACGGCGGACATGAATATCCCGAACTATCGTATCTGGGTAAATGGAGAATTGGGTTGTACCTTACCCATCGTGCCGAGTCAAACATGGTCACAACAAAAAACTTTTGCCACCGACAACGAGTTTGCTATAATCCCGCCTCCTGTTGCCCATCGCGGGCCGCAGACACGGCCAGGTAGCTCAGTTGGTAGAGCAGCGGATTGAAAATCCGCGTGTCGGCAGTTCGATTCTGCCCCTGGCCACCAGGATTCGATTCAGATGAATCAAGCATGCAAGCCCAGCCATCGCGCTGGGCTTTTTGTTTGGTTCTCACTCACCGCTGACACTTGATTCCACAGGCCGGTAGGTCAGCTGCCGCTATCGGACGTATGTCGGCGAATGATTATTGGCCTTGTAACAGGCGAATGTCCTGTTGCGGCACGGGAATCGCTATGCCGCGACTACGGAATGTCTCAATAATGGCCTGGTTGATCTCGCCAGTAGCCTGCACATAATCCGGCACGTTGACCCACGGCTTCACCCCGATTTCGACCGAATATGGTGCAAGCGAGCTGACCGACACCACCGGCAATGGCTCGCGCAACGTCAGCGGATTGTCCAGCACCACTTGGCGCACGCTTGCCAGGGCGGCTTCCAGCTCAGTTTCGTAGCCCACACGCACCAGGATATCGAGTTGGCGGATATTGCCGTAGTTATGCAGAATCTCCCCGACGATCTTGCGGTTGGGGATGATGACTTGCGAGCAGTCCGGATGGCTGAGCACGGTAGAAAACAGTGAAATGTTTTCCACCCTGCCTTCCTCGCCCACAATGGAAATGTACTCGCCCACGCGGAATGGCTTGGAAAAAATAATCGTCAGCCCGGCAACGATATTGCTCAGCACGCCTTGCATGGCCAGCGCGATGCCGGCGCTCGCGACGCCCAGCCCTGCTATCAGCGGCAACAATTCCACCCCAAGATTCTGCAGCGCCATGATGGTGAACAGCGCCAACACCAGCACGCACACAATACGCACCAGCAATGCCTGCACTGGCGGCTCCAGATGAAATTTATGCAGCGCGTTATCAGTCACGCGACCGATCCAACGACCAACATAAACACCCGCAACAAGAATGACGAGAGCGACCAGCAGCTTGGGGCCGAAACTGATCGCGCCGTCGATAATGGTTTGCTGGACGTGGTTCAGCATATTCTGTTGTTCGTTCATGAATTCACTCAGAAAAATCAGATCACTCGTCATATTACTGACAACCTCGTGCCGCAGAATTGTACTGTGGGATTACGCGCCTCGTTAGGGGAAGATTGGCAGACACAAAATCTGCGCTATCAGTAGAAAGCAAATCGCGGCAACAGTTCGCGCCCAAGCCCGAGGGGATTGCGTGCCCTGTTAGTTCCCAATCATCAACAAAGCATTGCGATTTCAAATGGGTTCTGCAATGCTGGCATGCGGCTAGCCGGGCGACCTCATCGCGGACGGAAAGATCGGCTTGGCAGGCCAGATTGCAAACCATTCCACGATCGACAAGGAGAACAACATGAAGGCATACGGCGCGGAGTTTTTGGGCACTTTCTGGCTGGTACTGGGCGGCTGCGGCAGCGCAGTACTGGCAGCATCATTTCCGGAAGTAGGCATCGGCCTGCACGGCGTGGCACTGGCGTTCGGGTTGACCGTACTGACCATGGCATTCGCCATCGGTCATATTTCCGGCTGCCACCTGAACCCGGCCGTTTCTATCGGCCTGTGGGCCGGCGGTCGTTTTCCTGCGAACCAACTCGTACCGTACATCGCAGCTCAAGTACTCGGCGGCATCGCGGCAGGCGCAGTACTGTATGTCATCGCCAGCGGCGCGCCGGGATTTGACGTCTCGGCAGGATTTGCCTCCAACGGTTACGGCGAGCACTCTCCAGGCGGCTATTCACTGACGGCAGCCCTAGTGACCGAAGTCGTGATGACGATGTTCTTCCTGCTCATCATCCTCGGCGCGACCGACAAGCGCGCCCCGGCCGGCTTCGCACCGATCGCGATCGGCCTGGCGCTGACGCTGATTCACCTGATCAGCATCCCGGTGACCAACACCTCGGTCAATCCTGCGCGCAGCACCGGCGTGGCCGTATTTGTCGGCGACTGGGCGGTGGCTCAGCTCTGGCTGTTCTGGCTGGCACCTATCATAGGCGGTGTACTCGGTGCCAAGATTTACTGCTTCATTGCTTGCGAGAAAAGCTGAAGGCACACACTGCGCCGGGCAATCCGGCGCTGCTGACGACTTGCCTATAAACACAGCGGCGCATGTACAGCTTGCTGACATGCGCCGCTGGCGCTATGGAGATCTCCACGAATCCCCGATCAGGGCATTTTGAAATGCCAGATGCCCGACACTTCCAGCATCACTTCCAGAGGGAAAGAGATAGAAAGCCTAATTTACTGTGTAAGACAACCATCAGAACAGAGGATTGCTCGGCCATGAGTAAAGGACGTACAATTTGCGGATAACTCATAATAATAAGGACGCGCTAGGTCTCTCCTGAGAAAGCTGATGTGCGGCCCCTTGAACATAAACATAAAACTTACTGTGGCAGTTAACTCTGCAAACAGCATGGGGTAGCTAAAAGGATGTTAGATTGAATAATCGACCCAGCTCATTGATCGCGGAGTGCATAGCCTGTTTCAAGCAGGAAGTCCGAAGCCCCCACCACCTCCAGCAACTTAACTACCCACATCATAAGTTGCCATCCCGCTCGTTTCGCCAGCCAATCCAAACGTAAGTCTTTGGAAAATTGTTTTTAGGCGACCTGAGAGGTTGCTGAGACAAACTTTTAAAGATAATTAATTTAAGATGACTATTCTCGTTACTGGTGGCGCTGGATTCATTGGTGCTAATTTTGTATTGGACTGGCTTGAGCAACACGATGAGCCAGTCGTCAATCTCGACAAGCTGACCTACGCTGGCAATCTGGAAAACATCGCCACGCTGCAAGACGATGCCCGCCATGTTTTCGTACATGGCGACATCTGCGATCGCGCCCTGGTTGATCGGCTGCTGGCCCAGCATCGCCCCCGTGCCATCGTTCACTTTGCTGCCGAAAGCCACGTGGATCGCTCCATTCACGGCCCAGCTGAGTTTGTACGCACCAACGTCGAAGGCACCTTCACTCTGCTGGAAGCAGCGCGGTATTACTGGAATACATTGGACGGACAGGATAAAGCCAACTTCCGCTTCCACCACGTTAGCACTGACGAAGTGTACGGATCGCTCAAACCCAATGATCCACCCTTCGCCGAAACCAACTCGTACGAACCGAATAGCCCATATTCTGCGAGTAAGGCAGCCAGCGATCATCTCGTTCGTGCTTGGCATCACACCTACGGCCTCCCGGTCACGACCAGCAATTGCTCAAACAACTATGGCCCGTATCACTTCCCGGAGAAACTCATTCCGCTGATGATTGCCAATGCTCTGGCCGGCAAAACGTTGCCAGTCTATGGCGATGGCCAGCAGATTCGCGACTGGTTGTACGTCAAAGACCATTGCAGCGCAATCCGTCGCATCCTGGAAGCTGGCAAGGTGGGTGAGGTCTACAACGTTGGCGGCTGGAACGAAAAGCCCAATATTGACATCGTACACACCATCGTCCGTCTACTGGACGAACTCAAACCTGACCCTGCCGGTAGTTATGCCCGCCTGATTACCTATGTCACAGACCGGCCAGGTCATGATCGTCGCTATGCTATTGACGCGCGCAAGATAGAGCACGAACTAGGCTGGCGTCCAGCGGAAACCTTCGACACCGGCATCCGCAAAACGGTGGAATGGTATCTAGCGAATCAGGATTGGGTCGCCCATGTCACCAGCGGCGAATATCGCCAATGGCTTGGTCAGCAATACGGCCATCTTGCATAATGAAAATCCTACTGACAGGCAAGAACGGCCAGGTTGGCTTCGAACTACAACGTGCCTTGGCACCGTTGGGTGAAATCCATGCCGTCGATCAAGCTGATTGCGATCTTGCCGATGCTTCAGCGCTCCGCGACTTGATCAGGCACGTTAAACCAGTGTTAATCGTCAATCCGGCCGCTTATACCGCCGTGGACAAAGCCGAGTCCCAACCGGCACTGGCGCAGGCCATTAATGCCGCTGCACCGGCCATTCTGGGAGAAGAAGCGGCTAGGCTGGGCGCTTGCGTGGTGCATTACTCGACGGACTATGTCTTCGATGGCTATAAACCCGCTGCCTATGTCGAAGAGGATGCCACCAATCCGCATAGCGTTTATGGGCACACCAAGCGCGAAGGCGAAATCGCTTTACAGCAAAGTGGCGCACTCAATTTGATCCTGCGTACGAGCTGGGTAGTCGGTGCGCATGGCGGCAATTTTGCCAAAACCATTCTACGGTTGGCTGCTGAGCGTGAAAGCCTGAATGTAGTGGCTGATCAGCATGGAGCGCCTACATCGGCCGCCTTGATAGCTGATGTCACCGCGCACCTCGTGCGCCAGTTGCAACGTGAGGGTACAGAGCACTTTCCTTTTGGACTCTATCATCTGGTAGCCAACGGCGAAACCAATTGGTGCGACTATGCTCGTTTCGTCGTTTCTGAAGCAATTGCTGCAAAAAAATCTTTCAAGCTCGCGCCTGCATCCATCAATGCTATCGCCACTTCCGATTACCCCACGCCCGCCAAACGTCCGGCAAACTCTCGCCTGAATACTTCTAAGTTGCGGCAGACCTTTGGGCTGGAACTGCCTGATTGGCAGTACGGGGTCCGGCATGTCCTTAATCAAATCCTGGACGCATCATGATTAAACGCAAAGGCATTATTCTTGCCGGCGGTTCCGGCACACGACTTTATCCGGTCACGCAGGCAGTTTCCAAGCAGTTGCTGCCCGTCTTCGACAAACCGATGATCTATTATCCACTCAGCACCCTGATGCTGGCGGGAATTCGCGATGTACTCATCATCTCCACGCCGCAGGATACCCCACGTTTCGAGCAACTGTTGGGCAGCGGGGAACAGTGGGGACTGAACATTTCCTATGCCGTGCAGCCTTCGCCGGATGGTCTTGCCCAAGCCTTTTTGATCGGCGAGTCTTTCATCGGCAACCATCTCTCTGCCTTGGTGCTCGGGGATAACATTTTCCATGGCCATGACTTCCAACAACTGCTCAGCAATGCCTCGCAGCGTACAGAAGGCGCGAGTGTTTTTGCCTACCATGTGCATGACCCAGAACGTTATGGGGTTGTAGAGTTTGACCCTCTGGGCAAGGCCATCAGCCTGGAGGAAAAACCCCGCACTCCCAAGTCCAACTATGCGGTGACCGGCCTGTATTTTTACGACAAGCAAGTGCTAGACATGGCCAAGAATCTCAAGCCATCTCCTCGCGGCGAGCTGGAGATCACCGACCTCAACCGCAACTATCTAGAGTTAGGCCAGTTAAACGTGGAAATCATGGGCCGTGGCTACGCATGGCTGGATACGGGCACACATGAGTCTCTACTCGAAGCTGGTCAGTTCATTGCCACGCTGGAACGTCGCCAGGGACTCAAGATTGCCTGTCCGGAAGAGATTGCCTACCGCAACCAGTGGATTTCTGCTGAACAACTGGAAGTACTTGCGCAACCACTTGCCAAAAATGGCTATGGCCAGTATCTGCAGCAGATACTGAATGAGAAAGTGTATCGATGAAAGCAGCACCACTTGCCATTTCCGATGTCGTCCTGCTCGAACCCAAATTGTTCGGGGACGACCGAGGATTTTTCTTTGAAAGCTTTAATCAAAAGGCTTTTGCCGAGGCTATCGGTAGAGAAGTGCAGTTTGTGCAGGATAACCACTCTCGCTCGGCCAAGCACGTACTGCGTGGCCTGCATTACCAAATCCAGCAACCGCAGGGTAAATTGGTACGCGTGGCCGTTGGCGAAGTATTCGACGTAGCCGTGGATTTGCGCAGAAGTTCTCCTACTTTCGGCCAATGGGTCGGCGCGATTCTGAGTGCGGAAAACAAGAAACAGCTCTGGGTACCTGAAGGATTCGCTCACGGCTTTGTCGTATTGTCTGATATAGCAGAATTCCTCTACAAAACCACCGACTATTACGCCCCACAATATGAACGCTGCATTCTCTGGAACGATGCAGACCTAGCCATTGACTGGCCTTTTGATGGCAACCCATCACTCTCAACTAAGGATGCACAAGGAACTTTGTTTCAACTGGCCGAGGTGTTTGTCTGATGCAACACTTCTCCGCCTCACCTAAGGAAATGGTCAGCAGCATCTGTAGGAACCGCGCCCTGATCCAATCTTTCGTCAAACGCGAGGTAGTCGGACGTTATCGCGGCTCCATGTTGGGTTTGCTCTGGTCCTTCTTTAATCCGGTTTTTATGCTACTGGTATACACCTTTGTCTTCAGCGTAGTCTTCAAGGCACGCTGGGGTGGCGACGGTAGTGACTCGAAAACTGAATTCGCGTTGGTGCTGTTCGCCGGGCTAATCGTGTTCAACCTATTTTCCGAATGCATCAACAGGGCACCGAGCCTGATCCTTTCCAACGTCAATTACGTCAAAAAAGTTGTTTTCCCATTGGAAATTCTGTCCATTGTTTCTCTGGGCTCAGCCATGTTCCATACCCTCATCAGTCTAGGGGTGTGGTTTGCCGCCTACCTCATTTTGTTCGGTATTCCACCGTTGACCGCATTGTTCCTGCCTTTGGTCATTTTGCCGTTGATGCTTTTTGTGGTTGGGCTTAGTTGGGCGTTGGCATCATTGGGCGTTTACCTGCGAGATGTATCTCAAGTGATTGGTGCAATCACCACGGTACTGATGTTCCTCTCTCCCATTTTCTATCCTGCAAGTGCATTGCCGGAAGAATATCGCCATTGGCTATATCTCAATCCACTAACTCCAGTGATTGAGCAGACGAGGAATGTACTTTACTGGGGGGAAACACCTGATTGGAAGCTTTTAGCAATCTATAGCTTAGTAGCATTGCTCATTGCTTGCCTCGGCTTTGCATGGTTTCAGAAGACACGCAAAGGGTTTGCAGATGTCATCTGATATTGCTATTAAAGTCGAGAATCTGAGCAAGTGTTATCAGATTTATGATCAGCCGCATGATCGCTTGAAGCAGTTTTTCCTCCCTCGCATACAGCGGCTTATGGGCATAATCCCCAAGAACTACTACCGCGAGTTCTGGGCACTTCGCGATGTTTCCTTTGAGGTAAAACGTGGCGAGACTATTGGAATTATTGGCCGCAATGGCAGTGGGAAATCCACGCTCCTACAGATAATCTGCGGCACTCTCAATTCTACGCTCGGATCAGTTCAGGCCAATGGGCGAATTGCAGCCTTGTTGGAGTTAGGCTCTGGATTTAACCCAGAATTTACTGGAAGGGAAAATGTGTATCTTAATGCGGCGGTGATCGGACTGTCCGCAGATGAAATGTATGAAAAGATTGATAGCGTAATCGAGTTTTCCGGTCTTGGTGACTATATCGATCAGCCTCTAAAAACTTACTCCAGCGGGATGCAGGCTCGCCTTGCGTTTTCCTCGGCAATTCATGTTGAGCCAGCAATTCTAGTAGTCGACGAAGCCCTGTCGGTAGGCGATGCAGGCTTCCAGTTGAAGTGCATGCTGCGCATGCGCGAGATGCAAGAAAAAGGCGTCACTATTCTATTTGTCTCGCATGATACGGGGTCGGTAGTACGGCTATGTGATCACGCAATTGTAATGGAACAAGGTCGCATTGCTTCGCAAAATCGTGACCCACTTAAATGCGTGAAATTGTATGAACAACTGACGCGAAAAGTTGCGATACCTGAAACGGCATTCCAGCAAGAATTAGAGGTGCGTATAGGGTCCTATGTCGAAGAACTGCAGGGTATTGAGGAAACTCGCTTTGGCTCCCAGGAAGCACGCTATTTGAGTGTTGAGTTTTTAGGTGACGACAACATTGCCCGACAAGTTTTCAAAGCTGGTGAAGAAATACAAATCAAGGCAGTCATTGAAAGCACGCGCCAATATGAAAAGGTCGTTACAGGAATTACTTTGAAAAATCGTGCTGGCGTCGACGTCTGGGGAGACAACAATATATTTGCCGAAGTCGATTTGAGCCTAAAGCGGGGTATTTCTGAGCTAACGTATCGGTTCAAACTCAATATCCAGGCGGGTGAATATTTCCTCTACCTTGGTCTCGCCGATATTAGTGGGGATCGCATTGAACTGGATCAGCGTTGGCCAGTAAGACGATTGACAGTGGTAAGTGAACGAAACGTTATAGGTTTATCCTTTAGTCCTGCTTCTATTGAACTTAGAAAAATTTAATTATGCGACAAGACTTACTTGATCCCCTTCCATATACAGCCCAAATTCCCAGTTTAATGTCGGCCACAGGTCGTGTTGATGCGCACACAATTGTTGCTCACTATTTGATGGACAATAAGCTGAATGGGGCTTATCTAGAATTTGGTGTTGGCCAAGGTAGATCAGCTGTTGCTGCTATAAGAGCGTATTCAAGAGCTAACGTTGTTAATCAATTTTATTTGTTTGATTCATTCTGCGGACTCCCTAAATTGACAGGAATAGATTGCTCAAGTGCTCAATTCAAAGAGGGAGATTACTCTTATAGCTATGCGGATGTTAAAAATTTTCTAATTCATCATGACGTTTGGAACAAAGATCAAATTTCCATGCACGCTGGATGGTTTGAAAATTCTCTCCCAGAATGGCTGCATCAGACTTGCAATCAAAACATCCTAATTTCAGTACTCCATCTTGATATGGATTTATACGAGTCTTGCATCACAGTTTTAAATGCGGTCAAGCAATTATTGCAAACTGGAACGATTTTAATGTTTGACGATTGGAATTGTTTTAATGCTAGTAATAATGCTGGAGAAAGAAGAGCCACTCTTGAGTGGCTAGAAAATAATCCAGATATCAAATTAGACCCATGGTTTCCTTATGGGTGGCATGGTCAAACTTTTTTTTGTCAATTACAAAGGTAATTAAATGACAAAGATTGTTGCATTCGTTCCGGCTAAAGGCAGTAGCGAGAGAATTCAGAACAAGAATCTTTCCATCTTGGATGGAGAATATTTGTTCAAGAGAAAACTTCGGCAACTCCTTGATTGTAATTTGATTGATGAGGTTTATCTCGATACCGATAGCGATGAAATTGCCCAATTGGCCGCCGATTTGCCAGTAAAACGTTTGAAGCGCCCTTCGACACTTGCTAGTAATGCAACCGATGGTCATGAACTTTTTGCATGGGAATGTGCGCAGGTTAATGCCGATGTTTATATACAGGCACTTTGCACAGCTCCATTTGTAGGAGCAGAAACGTTCGAGCGCGCGTTGGCTAGTTTGCTTTCATCTGAAACCAATGACTCCCTAGTCGCTGTGACGAAGACCAAACAATATCTTTGGGATGGCAGTGAGCCCCTTTATGGTAGGGGCCGAATTCCGAATAGCGTGGATTTGCCAGCCACTACTATCGAAGCAATGTCACTTTATATGGTGCGTCATGATGCACTTCGTTTAGGGAGGCGTTTTGGTAACAACCCCATCTTATTTGAACTGACACCCATCGAAAATGTTGATGTCAATTGGCCTGAAGAGCTCGCCTTGGCTGAAACCATCGCCGCAGGAGTGAGGGCACAGGAAAATCTCCGGCTTGCCGCACTGATGCCTTATCTGAACTCAGCGCTACTATCCGACATTACGCGCGAAATTGGCATTGCGGATTGCACATTACCTCAAGAAATCTCGGGGCATAAACGATTTTTTGGTCGCGCAAAGACGTTGTTGCTGGACCAATGCCGGCCAGGCGAACCATGGCAGGGCATTTATGACGCGCTTGACTCTTATCAGTTTGTTCGTCCAGGCGATGTCATCATGGTTGAAAATCGCATTAAAGATCGGGCGTATTTCGGCAATCTTAATGCTCAACTCGCGATGCGCGCAGGTGCGGTCGGTGCCGTAATTGATGGCGTAACACGTGATAAGGATGATGTCGCTAAACTTGAGTTTTCGGTGTTTGCACGCGGTCATTATTGTGCTGATATCAAATTTGAGGGAACGCTGCGCGCAATGAACAAGCCTATTCAAATTGGCAAGACGCCGATTTCTAATGGTGACTATATATTTGCCGATAGCGATGGTGTTGTCGCCATACCACAGCAGCGTTGGCCTGAAATCCATCAGTTAGCTCTCAAGGCGATAGAGAAGGAATTCAAGGTAGGGATGTCGGTTGCAATGGGAATCGCACCAAAACATATCTTTGATGCGCTCGGGGAATTCTGATTAATGCGTGTTCTATTCTATGTCGAGCCACTGGTTGAGCGCGAAAATCCGGTCTGGAAAAAAGGGTGGGTCGAACATTTCGTTAAGGAGATATCTTCAGCTCTCATTACTGAGGGACTAAGCGAGAACGATATTGCCTGCATCGTGCCATCAGCACTTGAAGGCATTGCCCATTCAATATTACCGAATAGCCATGTTGCTACGATCGACCAAACGGAGTTGATTCCACGTTTTGGTCAGTCCGCTTTGGTTGTTGCCAGCGGATGGTACTTGAAGAATACAGGCTCGGCAGCGCTTTCCGGCATGGCGGAGCTTGTCTGCGAACACCTCGGTGATTTCGTTCCGACCTTGTGTTTGACTTTTTCGCCGGCACCATTCCTTAAACTTGCATGGCCCGAAGTCAAGGTCTTGCATATGGAGTATGGGTTCATATCTCGGCCTCCATTTCCCGAGACAATGTATTTTGACCCTCGCGGAATGTTTGCTGAAAGTATCCTCGCTAAGTACAAAGATGAGTTGCAATCCTGGTATCCACCGGACGAGGCGGTCGCACTATTAACAGATTTGCGGCACAAATTTCAGGCATCGAAAGATAATACAGATAATCCAGTTGCCAGTATTGTTAGCCCAGCTATTGAGTCGTTCGAGTCAGCCGTATTATTGGCGCTGCAGTTTTCTAACTTTTATGCTTACGATGCTAACGCAAGATTTCCCGATCAATATGATCTTCTCATCCATACGCTGGACTCTTTACCAAGCAACATAGCCGTTATAGTTTGTGAGCACCCCGAACATCCAGTATTAAGGCCAGAAACAGTAGAGTATTTAAATAGAAGATATCCAAACTTCATCTGGCATCCGTTGTTCCGACAGGTTTATGGGGTATCACATTATTTGATGCCTTTTGTTCAGGGCGTAATTACCGTCAGCTCTTCTGTCGGTTTACAAGCACTTTTATGGAAAAAACATCTTGCAATTGTTGGCGAAGGCCATTTGGGAGGAATTGCCGACACACAGGATGTGGGGATGCTACCGAAGTTTCTAAATTCGCCATGGAACGAATGTCGCGACCGATTATTATGCTGGTTGTTATCAAATTATCACTTGCCATTCAGTCATTTGCTTAATAGTGGTCGATTACGGGAATATCTGAATTCACTTAATGGTGAAACTCCAGCAGTCATTGAAGAAGCAAGATTATCGGCAGGGTTGAGTCTTGATGAGATTCGATTGGCCTACGACATAGCTTGGAGAAATCGTCCCGTTACCCCTTATGGTACGGTGCATTCCACAGATCCCAATAATTTTGTCACAGCTCTTTACGTTGCAACAGAGGAGCACGGATATGATGAATTACATTGTATCCGCCAATTTGTATCGTTCTTAAATGATCAAGAAGTCAGCGTCAGTTTTCGGTTGGAAGGGGCGAACTCCTCCCCTGTAGCTTTACGTTTTGATCCAGCCAATAGCCCCTGTGCAGTCTGGCTTAGTTCACTAACTCTCCGTGATGGAAATGGAGATGTGCTGTGGACTTGGTGTGGAGAGGAGTCTGGAATCCGAAATTGCCTCGGACTTGAACTACTGCCTCAAACAGATAAGGTTTTGGTAGTTTGTTACGACAATGACCCACAGTTTGAACTGATAATTGACTATGGTGCGTTTTCCGACGCCCCAAGACCACTAGTTTTGTCAGCAAATATGGCGCAATCTTCGCCGACAGAAACTGCTGAAACAATAAAAAATTTGTTGACAGGCTTGTTAGCCTCTGCCTCAGCGAAAGATACTCATCAATTCTCCAGTGCTAATCAGACGGTGGCCGAGCGCGATGCGCTGATCGCTAACCTTAACCGAACGGTGGCCGAGCGCGATGCGCTGATCGCTAACCTTAACCGAACGGTGGCCGAGCGCGATGCGCTGATCGCTAACCTTAATCATCGGATCAATACAATTTTTAGCAGCAAATCTTGGAAGGCAACAATGCCCTTGCGCTATTTCCGCCGAGTAGCAACGTGGCAAATTCCGATCTCATTCCGAAATCAAATTGTTACTGTTATACGTAGGGCTTGGCGCACGCTTCCGCTTTCGATTCAAAGCAAACAACGACTGAAAAGTGCTCTTTTTACGGCTGCTCCCTTCTTATTCCGTCACACCGTGGTCTATAAGGATTGGCTTAGCTTTCAAAATTCCATTGTCTACAATGGGCAGGATAGACTGGGAGAAGGGAACGATCAGTCAACAGAGCAATATGTGCCCTTGCTGCAAACAACACCTCTTAAGGGCATGCCGGCCAAGCTGATCTGCTTTTACCTGCCGCAATTTCACCCCATCCCGGAAAACAATGCATGGTGGGGCGAAGGTTTTACTGAATGGGCCAACGTACAGCCTGCCAAGCCCCAATTTGAAGGGCATTACCAACCGCACGTGCCGGGAGAGCTTGGTTATTACAGCCTGCTCGATCCTGCAATTCAGCAACGCCAAGTTGAATTAGCCAAGCTCTATGGGATTGGTGGCTTCTGCTTTTATTTCTATTGGTTTGGTGGCAAGCGACTTCTCGAAACGCCGATCGAAAACTACCTTAATGATAGCAACCTTGATCTGCCGTTTTGTCTATGCTGGGCTAACGAGAACTGGAGCCGCCGTTGGGATGGGCTTGATAAGGAAATTCTAATTGCTCAAGAGCACTCACCCGCGGACGATTTAGCATTCATCTCCCATGTAGCAAATTATATGCGCGATTCGCGCTACATCCGTATCGACGGAAAACCTTTGCTCCTTGTTTATCGCCCAAGTTTGCTTCCCTCGGCTAAGGAAACAGCACAACGGTGGCGTGATTGGTGCAAAGCAAATGGTCTCGGAGAAATCTATCTTGCATATACGCAATCATTCGAGACTATCGATCCTGCAGACTATGGTTTCGATGCTGCGATTGAGTTTCCTCCCAACAACTCTGCCCCACCCAATATCACCGATATCGTTAAACCATCAGGTGCCGATTTTGGCTGCACCGTATATGACTGGCGTGTTTTTGTTGAGCGCAGCAAGAACTATACACGCCCTGCCTATCAGTTGTTTCGAAGTGTTTGCCCATCTTGGGACAACACGGCAAGACGGAAAAATCGCGGCACAGTTTTTCTCAACAGCACACCTGCGCTTTACCAGCAATGGCTAGAAAATGCGGTCGCAGACACCTTAAATCATCAGCAAAACCCGGATGAACGGCTGATCTTCGTCAATGCCTGGAACGAGTGGGCTGAAGGAGCTCATTTAGAGCCTGATGCCAAGTATGGCTATGCTTGGCTTCAGGCAACACGAGATGCCATCAGTGGAGAAACTTACACCCCAGACTCCAAACGCAAAGTTATTCTGGTTGCTCACGATGCATACCCTCATGGCGCCCAGATGCTCGCAGCAAATTTAGCTAAAACTCTGAACCAAGGCATGGGTTTTCATGTGGATTTAGTTTGTCTGGGCAAAGGTCCGCTCATTGCCGAATATGCCAAATGGGCAACGGTGCATATGCTTGCTGGTAAGGATTCATATGGAACCGAGGCAAAGGCACTAGCGAGCCGCCTATATGGCATGGGACATCGTAGCGCGCTGGTCAACACCACAGTGTCAGGGCTTTTTCTCCAAACGCTCGTCGAGCAGGGGATTGAATGTGTTGCGCTGATCCATGAACTGAGAGGCGTTATCGAACAGCATCGGCTGCATGATCATGCACAGGCGATTTCCACCCACGCTAGCAAGATCGTTTTTCCTGCAGCCGAAGTGGCCAAATCTTTTAAGGACATGGCGACTGTTCATGCCGACAAGCTCGTGATACGCCCCCAAGGCCTTTACAAGCGCCGCGACAAGCTCCGTGGCAAAGAGTCAGACCGCATACTCCTTCGCCAAAAACTGGAGTTGCCTAAGGATGCCCAGATTGTGCTGGGAGTAGGGTACGCGGATTACCGTAAGGGGGTTGATTTGTTTGTCGCTGCTGGCATTGCAATGGCGAACCGTCTTCCCAATACATACTGGGTGTGGATTGGGCATTGGGAGCAAACCATGCAACACACCATCGAGAAACAACTTGCCGCAGTTCCCGAACTAAAGAATCGGTTTATTTTCCCCGGCTTGCAACAAGACACCGACATGTTCTACGGTGGGGCAGACGTATTCGCACTGACTTCACGCGAAGATCCTTTCCCTTCGGTGGTACTTGAAGCTATGGATGCGGGCGTGCCAATGGTCGGTTTTGAGGATGCCGGCGGCTTCATCGGGTTGTTGTGCGAAGGTTGTGGCCGCTTGGTTGAAAAGGAGAATGAAACGGCCTTTGGCGAAGCGGTCGCTACACTTCTTGAACAACCTGAGGCGGCCTTTGCATCGGGTGCACGAGGAGCCGAGCTAATCGCCGAGCAATTCTCATTCCGCCATTATGTGTTCGACCTGCTTGATTTGATGGGGATGGGGCTCGATCGGATTTCAGTGGTCTTGCCGAACTACAACTACGCACACTATCTGCCAGAGCGCCTGAATAGTATTCTCCGCCAAGACTACCCAATTTTTGAGATTCTCTTCCTCGACGATCATTCGACGGATGAGAGCCTCGGAATAGCAAAGGAGATTCTTTCGGCACAGGCTATTGATTACCGAATCGTGCCAAATACAGAAAACTCTGGCTCAGTATTCAAGCAGTGGATGAAAGGGGTGAATCTTGCTAGTGGCACGCATGTCTGGATTGCCGAGGCCGATGATTCCTGTGACAAAAGCTTCCTCAGCGAGACGCGCAAGGGATTTCGCACTCCAGGTGTCGTGCTGAGCTATTGTGAAAGCCAGCAAATCGACGAAAGCGGTCAGGTTCTTGCGGATAATTACCTAGCATACGTGTCTGACGTCGATAATCGCCGCTGGCTAACTCCTTTTGTCATGGATGGTGATAAAGCGGCGCATAACTTTTGCATTAAGAATGTCATTCCGAATGTCAGCGCAGCACTGTTCCGAACAGATAGCCTGCGTGCTGTACTCAATCAGAACATTGATCATATTCTTTCATATCGGGTCGCAGGGGACTGGATGGTATATACGTTACTCCTCAAACAAGGCCTTATTGCTTTCACACCAGTACCAGCAAATGCGCATCGCCGTCATCAAAACGGCGTGACACTGGGTTCGTTCAACACAGCCCAGTTGGAAGAAATCCGCAGCATGCAAGCCTTCATCGCGAGTGAGTTTCCCGTTTCCGCAGAATCGGCAACGACTGCGCAGACCTATGTGGAGAAACTAGCCACGCAGTTTGGTCATATAACAAATTGATTTACCCAATCCTTGTATACGCAGTGGCGATGGCTTCGAAAAGGTTTACTTGGAATTAGAATTAATCTAGGAGATGCTGGCCTAGATAAGGCGTCGACATACTCCTCACGACACTATACATGCAAGTCTTTTGAAACAAGGGGAATGGTTTTGGTTCAACAACCACTCGTCGTCGATCTGGACGGAACTTTAATCCATACAGATATGCTACATGAGTCAGCATTGAGATCTTTCAGGAATAGCCCCCTCGAAACTCTCCGAATCCCCTTCTTTTTAGTCAAGGGTAAGGCCTTATTGAAAAAACACCTTGCTACGCGTACTGATTTCGATCCCCAAACACTTCCTTATAACGAAGAATTGCTTCAATGGCTAAAAAAACAACGCTCTGAAGGTCGCAAGTTGATTTTATGTACCGCATCAGATCGTTCAATTGCGAACTCCATTGCTGAACATCTAGGTATTTTTGATGAGGTCATTGCTAGTGATGGTGTTTTAAACATTGCAGGAAAGCATAAAGCAGAAACTTTGGTCAAGCGTTTCGAGCATGGTGGATATGATTATGCAGGAAACTCTAATAAAGACTTGCCAGTATGGTCGCATGCTCGTCAGGCAATAGTTGTCAATGGATCAAGTGAATTAATTAAAAAGACTCAGAAGGTCTGTGCAATTGAACAAGTTTTCCCCAAAAAAAATATAGGATTTTCTGGGTGGCGCCGGGTTCTACGTATTCACCAATGGCTTAAGAATCTTCTTCTTTTCGTCCCATTATTTGCTGCTCATGAGCTTGGTAACGAGGAAGCATGGATATCACTGATACTAGCATTTGTATCGTTTAGCCTTTGCGCTTCTTCGGTATATATTGCCAACGATCTTCTTGACCTCGAAAGCGACCGAGCGCATCCACGAAAGCGAAACCGGCCATTTGCATCCGGTCTCGTACCTGCATGGATGGGAGTATTGCTCGCCCCCCTACTTTTAGTCGTTAGTTTGAGTATGGCTGTGCTGGTCGGCAAACAGTTCTTGTCATGGCTCGTTTTCTATTTTGCCTTGACCTGTGCTTATTCATGGCTCCTCAAACGTTTAATGCTAATTGATTGCCTCACGCTGGCATTGTTATACACCGTACGCATCATTGCAGGCGCAATGGCAGTTGGGCATCAACTATCATTCTGGCTTCTGACTTTCTCAGTATTTCTTTTTCTGTCTCTTGCATTTGTCAAACGCTATGCCGAAATAGAAGTTCAGCTCCTAAGTGGGAAAGAAAAAATCCATGGACGTGGATATCACACTGCCGATGCCTCCTTGATTCAAACCATGGGCATTGTGGCTGGCTACTCGTCCGTGTTAGTACTGGCACTATACTTAAATAGTGATGCTGTTGTGAGGTTGTACTCTGCTCCAGAGTTGATTTGGGGTGCTGTACCTGTAATGTTGTTCTGGATAAGTTGGATGTGGATGCAAGCACATCGAGGAAAAATGCATGACGACCCGCTAGTCTTTGCGGTTAAGGACCGTGCAAGCCTCATCGCTGGAGCCTCTTTTGCTGCAGTATTGGTTGCAGGGACAGTAGGCTTGATATGGTAGCGGTCAGTTCATGGGGGCGGCTTTCGAGGTATGAGCATTCGATTGTTACGCTTCTTGATCGCACTCGAATAGCAGCTAGCATAAAAAATGCGAAGCTTGGCCTCGCCTTTGGAATGGGACGGAGCTACGGTGATGTGTGCCTGAATCCGGAAGGCTCGCTTTGGGTCACAACTGGATTAGATCATTTCATCTCTTTTGATGACAGCAACGGACGGCTGGTGTGCGAGGCTGGAGTGTTGCTTAGAGATATCCAGCGCCTTGTGATTCCGCGGGGCTGGATTCTGCCAGTAACTCCCGGCACCCAAATTGTGACTGTTGGAGGAGCCATTGCCAACGACGTGCATGGGAAGAATCATCATGTGCTCGGATCATTTGGAGATCATATCCTGAATCTTACCCTTGTTCGTACCAATGGTGAGGTCATTCAATGCGGCCCCAATGAACATCAGGGCTGGTTTGCGGCGACTGTCGGGGGAGCGGGGCTAACAGGAGTTATTGCCCAAGCCGAGATTCAGTTGCGTCGTATCGCCGGGCCTTGGCTTGATAGCGAGACGATTCCTTATGCCAACCTGAACGAGTTTTTTCAACTCGCCGATAATTCCGAAGCCGAATGGGAACATACAGTATCTTGGATCGACTGCGTCTCGGGCGGAGGCGGGCGTGGCTTGTTCATGCGCGGCAATCCGACCGATATCGGAAAACAACCGCAGCCGAAGACTCGCAAGTTGACTGTGCCTGTCGTCCCTCCATTTTCGCTAGTCAATCGACTGTCACTTCGCCCTTTCAATGTAGCCTACTATAACCTTAAGAAGTGGCAGGCTGGGAGGTCGATTGCTCATTACGAGCCATTTTTCTATCCATTGGATAATCTGCTTGAATGGAACCGGATGTATGGCCCAAAGGGCTTCTTCCAGTACCAGAGCGTAGTACCTCGCGAAGTTGGGCAAGTCGCTGTGCAGGCCATGCTGAGAGAAATTGCCCGCTCTGGCGATGGCTCCTTCCTCGCGGTCCTGAAAACCTTCGGCAACCGCCAGCCAGTTGGGATGCTGAGCTTCCCACGACCTGGCGTAACCTTGGCACTGGATTTCCCCAATCATGGAGAGCGCACACATATGCTTTTTGAACGACTGGATGCCATCGTTGCTGAAGCAGGTGGACGCATTTATCTGGCAAAGGATGCACGAATGCCGAGAGAACTCTTTGAAGCAGGCTATCCGCGCTTTTCTGAGTTTATGAAATACCGAGATCCGGGTATCAGCTCCGGTCTTTCTCGCCGTCTGATGGGAAGTTGAATGAGTAAAAAAAGAATCGCCATCATTGGCGCAACATCTGCAATTGCTGAGCAGTGCGCTCGGCTCTGGGCGGAAGAGTCTCCAACTGAAATGGTTTTGGTAGGCAGAGATCAAGCAAAGTTAAATCGGATAGCGACCGACCTAAGCGTTCGAGCCCCTGAAACATCAATCAAGAGCATTGAAGCAAACTTCCTAGATCCGATAAAAATTCAAGCGCTCGCAGACGAAGTATGTAAAGAAGGAGTAGTCGACATTGTGCTTATCGCGCACGGATCACTACCCGCGCAGGAGGATTGTCAAAAGGACATAAGTAAATGTCGTGAGGTATTGGATACCAACGGCATCTCACCAGTCTTGTTTGCCGAGGCATTTGTCATGCATATGCAAATTGCAAATAAGGGAACTCTCGCCATCATCAGCTCCGTTGCAGGTGACCGAGGTAGAAAATCTAACTACGTGTATGGCGCAGCAAAGGGACTGGTTTCGCGTTACGCACAAGGACTACAACACCGATTTGCACAATCAGGCGTGAAAGTTGTTTTGATTAAGCCAGGGCCAACTGATACCCCCATGACTGCGCACCTTAAGATAAAAGGTCAAAAGCTGGCACCAGTTGAGCAGGTGGCTAAAAACATTGTTGACAGTATAGGTCGGGGGACATGGGTTGTTTATACCCCAAGAAAGTGGGCTCTCATTATGATGGTTATACGTCACATTCCTAATTTCATATTTAAGAAATTGGATATATGAAAATGAATTTAACGAGTATTAAAGCAATTTTGGCGGCTCGCTCAATTACTAAAGAAGCCTAAGCATACTTGTTAGGAAGTAGGTCTCGTGAAAAAACCTGAAATCAAAATTCTTCTGCCTGGTGGCGCCGGTCTTGTCGGACAAAACCTTGTCGCGCGTCTAAAAATGTATGGCTACACCAATATCATCGTCCTTGATAAACATCATGTGAACCTTGCTGTTTTGAGAGAAGTGCAGCCGGATATTACTGCCGAATACGCGGATCTCGCAGAGCCTGGAGATTGGCAGCGGCATTTTATCGGGGCTGATGTGGTTGTTATGCTACAGGCGCAAATTGGTGGAAACAATTATCAAGAATTTATTCGCAACAACATTGATTCGACGAGATTGGTACTGGATACCATTAAGGCCAACCATGTCCCTTATTTAGTGCATATCAGTTCTTCGGTAGTCGAATCCGTCGCCCACGACTTTTACACCATTACCAAGAAAGCTCAGGAAGCATTGGTGTTGGAGAGTGGTATTCCTTGTCCCGTGCTGCGGCCAACTTTAATGTTCGGCTGGTTCGATCGCAAGCATCTGGGATGGCTATCGCGTTTTATGAAAAAAGTGCCGGTCTTTCCCATTCCTGGGCATGGTCGCTACATGCGTCAACCGCTTTATGTCGGGGACTTTTGCAACATCATCATCAACTGTATCGAGAGTCGTGTCGTGGATGGTGTTTTTAATATTTCGGGCCACGAAAAGGTGGATTACATTGACATCATTCGTGAGATCAAGCGGGTCACACATGCTCGCGCCCTGATTTTGCGTATTCCCTATATGCTTTTTTACGCACTGCTGTGGATTTGGAGCCTATTTGATAAGAATCCCCCTTTTACTACGCAACAGTTGGCTGCTTTAAGCGCCAAAGATGAATTTGAGGTAATCGACTGGCCCGGTATTTTCGGGGTGCGATCAACACCTTTCAAGGAGGCTATTGACGAGACTTTCAATGACCCGCGTTACAGTCAGGTCGTATTGGAGTTTTGAGCATGAAACAACGCATTGCTGTATTGGGCGCAGGGCCAATGGGCTTGGCAGTGGCTTATCAGTTAATACGAGATGGACACCAGCCTGTCCTTTTTGAGGCAGATGATCGTGTCGGCGGAATGACCGCCACTTTCGATTTTAACGGTTTAAATATCGAACGCTACTATCACTTTCATTGCATCTCAGACCATGCATTCCTGCAGATGTTGGAAGAGTTGGGCATTGCCGAAAAAATGCACTGGGTAGAGACCAAGATGGGGTACTGGTACCAAGATCGCTTACAACCTTGGGGCAATCCAATAGCGCTCCTCAAATTTCGCGGCTTAGGCCCTATCGCGAAATTCCGTTATGGCTTGCATGCATTTCTTTCGACCAAACGCAACGACTGGCAACCATTAGACAATATTGATGCCTCCGAATGGATACGATGCTGGGTCGGCAAAGAGGCCTGGGAGGTCTTGTGGCGGCGCTTGTTCGACTATAAGTTTTACGAATACTCCAATAGCCTGTCTGCCGCTTGGATTTGGAGTCGAATTCGCCGCATCGGTCGATCACGTTACAGCCTGTTCCGAGAAAAGCTCGGCTATCTGGAAGGTGGCTCCGCCACTCTTCTGCAGGCATTAAAGTCGGTTATCGAGGCGCAGGGCGGGGAAATTCGTCTTAACACTCCCGTTGAGAAAGTACTTATCGAAGGTGGCAAGGTCTTAGGTGTGCAGTCCAATGGTCATGTTGAAGCTTTTAGCAAGGTGATCAGTACGATTCCTCTACCCTATGTCCCGCGCCTGATACCTGACTTACCTACTGACATACTTGCCAAGTTTGCGACAGTGAAGAATATAGCTGTGGTGTGTGTCATCACCAAACTCAAAAAGGCTGTAACTGAGAACTTCTGGCTGAACACTAACGACCCAGAAATGGACATCCCAGGGTTAGTGGAGTACACCAACCTGCGCCCGCTAGATCATCACGTGGTGTATGTGCCCTTTTATATGCCGGGAGAGCATCCCAAATTTGCAGAACCGGACGAAGCCTTTCTAGACAAGGTACGGCGATACCTAAAGAAGATCAATCCCGTGCTAAAAGATGAAGACTTCATCGATATTCGTGCCAGCCGGTACCGCTATGCACAACCCATTTGTGACCCGGGCTACTTGGACAAATTGCCACCAGTTGCTTTGCCTGTTCAAGGTTTATGGGTAGCGGATACGTCGTACTACTACCCTGAAGATCGCGGTATCTCTGAGAGTATTGGCTTCGGACGGTCAATGGCGCAGATGGCCACAACAAACGACATGGATTGAGTACCATAGTCATATGCTGACATCCGAATTCCTCAGGTTTCTTATAGCTGGCGGGGTAGCTGCAGGAGCCAATTTTGGCTCACGCTTTATATTCAGCATGTTTCTGGATTACGGCTTAGCTGTCTTTTTTGCTTATTTGGTTGGAATGTCAGTCGCCTTTTTGCTGATGCGCGAAGGTGTGTTTAATGCAGCTAGCAATTCTCTGGCGCAGCAGGTTGGGAAGTTCGTGGGCGTGAACCTGATAGCTGTGCTACAGACCTTAATTATCAGCTTGGTACTAGCCCGGTGGATGCTGCCATCGTTTGGCATCATCGAGCATGCGGAGGCATTGGCGCATTTGGCTGGCGTACTGGTGCCGGTAGTGACCAGCTATTTCGGTCATAAATTTTTAACCTTCCGATGACCCGAATTAAGCGTATCCACTTGACGCTCGGCAATCCGCGTATCATTCGCGGCTGTCTAGCTTGTTGGTGCCCAGACCTGTTCTATCTGAGCGCGTCAACATAATGAGTAGAAAATGAATAATAAGTTAAGCACAATTTTTTTTATTGTGGTTGCGTCAATTTTGATTGGTATCGCAGTTTATCCAGAAACGCCAGCAGAATTGCTAACAGACCCTGATCAGTGGGTATTCCATGGTAATGAAGGCAGCAAGATTTCATTGCACGAAATTCCTGAACAATTTCGGCAAATTAGACATTCTGTGATTGAATCGGATGGAGATCATTTATTTCGAACCTGGACTCCTGCTAAAGGTATTGCTCCCGCTGAACTGTCGTCTGGTTTATTCTCACCATCACGCTATATGTCGGTCGTAATTACTGGAACGAATCGCACTCCTACAGGACTCGTTCAAACATATATCGAGTGTGAAAGCAATAATCAACGGATTGAAGTGTTTCGTGGTGGGGTAAATGTAAATGTGGCCGAATCGCTTGTGGCTGTCCCGTCTAACTGGTGTCCAGATAAAGCACGTTTAATACTTAGATCGTCTGAACACTCGATAAATGTAGGCGTAGGTTCCGTATATGAAGTTTCTTTGCTCTCGTACTTGAAATCCAGCTTTATTGGTCGAGTACCATATTTTCTTGCAGCATTTATTATTTTCGCTCTTGTCATGTTTACTGGTGGCGCACTCGCCAGCCGAATGGGGTGGCATGATGATTTGATTCCTGTTGCTTTTTCCTGGTTTGGTTTTTCTGCATTAGTGATGTTTTATCTAGCAAGCATCACATCGTCCTTCGACATTCCTGATAATTGGCGATGGCTCAGTTTCGCAATTGTTACCTTGGCAAGCGCAGGTGTGTTGAGTTGGTCCGGCCCCACAGCCCGTATGCAGGCCAGACACTCACTTTACCCTTATGCAAAAGTCTGGGCATTTGCAAGTCTGACTTATTTCTCACTCTTAAGCTTGGTCAATAATGGTGTAGGGCATTGGGAACCCAACTACCGCTTCTGGCCCGCAACATGGTCGTCTGATCATGAGTTACCGTGGCTATTTGCAGAAGCGATACGGCAAGGTTGGAACTTGAAGGGGCTGATTGGCGGCGGCTGGCTACCCACTGATCGGCCTCCACTAATGGCAGGTGCTCACCTCCTTCTTTCAGACGCATTCGGGTCACTTCAAGCTAATAATGATGGTAGATATCTTCTCGGCTCAGCCTACAATGCAGCGGCGATTCTCCTAAACGCCTTATGGGTGCCAGCAGTATGGTGGTTGCTCAAAACACTGTGTCATGGTCTCGATGATCGTAGGCATTTGGCTATCCTTGTGTTTGTCGCATGTATTCCTTTCGTTTTATTCAATACCATATATGGTTGGCCCAAGGCTTTTGGTACAGCCTTTGCACTGCTCGCATTCGGCATGGCTTGGCAGTCACGCCCAAGTGTACAGTTCCGTCAGTTAACTATTTTGCTTTTTTTTATGCTGGGTATATTCAGTATGTTAGCCCACTTCAGCGTTGCGCTCTTTCTCGCCCCGTTGGGGTTATTATTCCTTTTTTGGAGGTTGCGTAGTGATACACGCACTGTTTTTATTGGCTTTGGAATCGCACTAGCTCTTCTGATTAGTTGGAGTCTTTATAAATCAATCGTATTGCCGAGTGCTGAGCCTATAACCAAATTTGCGTTGACCGGAGCTTATGGCTTTGAGCATCCCGAGTGGTCGCTTTGGCAAATGCTGAGCGATAGGTATCGCGAGATAAATTTCTCGCAATGGTTGGAGATAAAGAAAACCATGCTGATGCAGGTCTTCTTGCCGGTGAGTCATAGCATTACGCAAATAGATTTAAATATGGATTATGGGGCTGGCGAAATCGATAAATTGCGTGCATGGGATTTTATGTTGCTATCCAAAGGCAATGCGGCAATCCCTGTTTTTTCTGTGGTTGTAGTATGGGTTTCACTGAGCGCATTTGTCTTGCGTCGCCGCGATATTCTGCAAGGCTTGATGCCTTTTGTTGTTCTAGTCGGAATTTCACTTGCCGCTTGGTTACTTGTCGTACTCGGGTTCTTTGCACCAGCGATATTGCATCAATTGCCGCAAGCAGCCGTATTTGGTTTGGCAATCGGTGGCGCCATAGTTACTCAGCAGCGTTTTCCGTTACTGTTTAGACTGATTTTGATTGCATTACTGTCGTATACCGGCGCGGTTTGGGTTTTGTCCCCTTTGCAGAACGCATTGTCTATTGACATTGGTGCCGGCGTCGCTCTTTCTGCACTCATCGCCTTCGGATTAGCCTCGAAACTTGCGCCATATAAATCGCATGCATGCATCAAATAAAATCTATGCTTTTCTTTAAATCGATATTGGCAAAATTGCGGATTAACTGCACATTGCAACGAATTGGTAATTCATCCATCTGGATATATGGGCTTTATCTTCTTACAGCTGCGGCTTTTCTATTCTCTGCCTATATCACATTACGCTACATTCATCAGCCTCTAGCGGATGCGCATGCATTCAGACAAACCCAAACTGCGCTTACTTCATTCTGGATGCTGAAAGAAGGTTGGACTCTTGCCTATCAGACGCCGGTAGTTGGGTATCCTTGGGCAATACCATTCGAATTCCCCATCTATCAGGCTCTAGTTGCTGCAATCGTTGCAATCTCAGGGTTCGAGCTTGAACCTGTTGGGCGATTCGTAAGCTATCTGTTTCTCGTAGCGTGCGCGTGGCCTGCATTTGCACTCAGCAAGCGGCTAGCGCTCCCAATTAACGTGCCTTGGGTATTCTGCACACTTTTGTGGACAGCACCCTTATATGTCTATTGGGGGCGGACGTTTATGATCGAGACAACTGCATTGTTTCTTTCCATGGTATCCCTCACTTATGGACTGGACTTGATTCGGCGTACGGGTAGCTGGCTTAGCACAATGGGGTTTGTTTTTTTTGCTACTGCCGCGGTATTGCAAAAATCTACCACTGGCGGCCCAGTGTTATTCTTCCTTTTAATAGCTTCCGTGATAATCCAGGTAAGGCAGTCAGGTCTGACGCTTCAAACGATACGCCGGGCCATTTTCCCAGCTTTGGTGATCTCCATCCCTTTAATCATCGGACTAGCATGGGCACACTACGCTGATGTCGTCAAAATGGCCAATCCATTTGGCCAGCAATTGACGTCCAAGGCACTCGGGCAATGGAATTTTGGTACCATGGAGCAAAAGCTGGATCCCATGGTCTGGCGACTCGTGGTGGGTGAGCGCTCCTTTGGATGGAATGCGAGCGGCTTCCTGGGCGCTCTCCTGCTGCTGCTGCCCTGGATCAGTAAGCACGACCATCCCCGGTTTCGTTGGCTGTCACTAGCAGCTTTTGCCCTCTTTATTTTACCGATCCTGATCTTCACCAACCTGCACTTTGTCCATGAGTACTATCAAGTTGCTTCGGTGGCATTTTTGTTGGCGGCACTCGCCATTGTGGTAGGCGCTTGGTTAAAGCACTCAACCGGGACAACAATGGCTGTTACTCTCGTAACGCTTGTACTCGTTCTTTCGAACTTGAGTGTGTTCGGCAAAGCTTACGGCATCGTTGCTGCGCGTACCCTTGACGAATTGGATCCAAGATCAGTGCAATCATACAAGGTGGGGCGGTATTTACGCGACGTCACCGAACCGGGGACAGGTCTTGTTGTTTTCGGCAATGGCTACAGTAGCGAAATTGCATTTCAAGCTCAAAGAAAAACTATGGCAGCACCGCCTTGGTTCAAGGATTATTCTGATCTTTGGGTACATCCTCAGAAATATCTCGAAAACACCCCACTTGCGGCCATCGTGATCTGCCCGGCTTACGATGTTTTTCCAAACATAAAAGGGTTTCCAGATTTGAATGATTTGCGGCAACGACTGGCAAATGAGCCCCAATGGGTTCACCGTAGTGTTTGGGGTTGCGAATTGTTACTCTCCCCGCAATACTTTAAGACGACAGAATAAGATCAGTGGTTTGTATACCTCATCTAGCCCTCCCTTGGAAATTGAATGAAATTGTCAGATGGTGATATCTTTGCACGCCTCTGATCCGTGGATAATCAAAGAGGTTATATGAGCGATATCTTTGAGCATAGTGGTTACTGCCCAATATGCGAAACACCTGCAATTTTTAGGTCAACAGAGCTTTGGTTTAGGGACAACCTTTTTTGTTCTCTCTGCGGATCAATTCCACGTGAGCGAGCGTTGATGAAGGTAATAGCTGACTTTTACCCGAATTGGCGGGAATTGAAAATCCATGAAACATCTCCGGGGGGGCGTGGTGCCAGCATAAAGCTTCATAATGAGTGCAAAGGTTACACAGCCTCGCAGTACTATCCAGATGTCGTTCCAGGTACGGCGCATAGGGAAAGCGGATATCGTTGCGAGAATCTAGAGTTACTAACATTTCCTGATGAATCGTTCGACCTATTCGTCAGCCAAGATGTGATGGAGCACATCTTTAACCCCGAGGCTGCATTTCAAGAAATCGCACGAGTACTTAAGCCAGGGGGGGCCCACATTTTCACTGCACCGCTCGTCAACAAAACTAGAAACTCCGAAATATGGGCCTCGCGTAACAGGAACGGTCAAATCGTTTATCACCAGGAACCTGAGTACCATGGCAACCCTGTGGATGCAAAAGGGAGCCTTGTCACCATGCATTGGGGGTACGATATCGCCAGTTTTATTGTGAATAAGTCGAAAATGCCGACCGTGATTATTGCAATCGACAATATCGATTTTGGAATTCGTGCTGAATATATTGATGTTCTGGTCAGCACAAAGAAACACTCGATTAATCATGAATTAAAACACGAGCGAAATCTCACTGACGTGATACGAAAATTTTTTAATAATTGAAGCAGTAGATGCTAAAAGTACTCGTTATTGGTGGTGCTGGTTATATCGGCTCACATATGGTCAAAATGTTGGGTCGGTTTGGGTGTAGTGTAACCACACTAGATGATTTGTCCTCTGGATACCGCGACTCTGTGTTGTGTGGTGATTTTGTGCAGGGAAATGTAGCTGATAACCACCTACTTAATCAGGTTATGACCCGTGGCTTCGATGCCGTTATGCATTTCGCATCATTTATTGAGGTAGGTGAGTCAGTATTGCATCCTGAGAAGTATTATGAGAACAACGTTGTCCACACACTGAATCTTCTGAACGTGATGCGGATACATGGGGTAACGCGTTTCATCTTTTCATCGACCGCCGCAACCTTTGGTGAGCCACAATATGTGCCTATTGACGAGCGCCACCCGCAGAAACCGATTAACCCCTATGGGCGCACTAAACTCATGGTGGAGCACGTGCTGGCTGACTATGACAAGGCTTATGGCCTGAAATCTGTCTGCTTACGCTATTTCAACGCTGCTGGCGCCGATCCTGATGGGCAACTCGGTGAGCGGCATGATCCTGAGACACATTTAATTCCTCTAGTGTTGCAAGCAGCTTCAGGTCGTCGACAGAAGATCAGCGTGTTTGGGCGGGATTATGATACGCCAGATGGCACTTGCATTCGTGATTACATCCACGTCAATGACCTATGCTCAGCACATTGGTTGGCACTGCAGTCCTTAATGAGCGGCGCTGACAGTCAAGCCTACAATCTGGGGAACGGCAATGGCTTCTCTGTTCAAGAAGTAATTGATACGGCTGAACGCGTTACAGGCAGGAAGATTCTTGCGATTGACGCCCCTCGCCGCTCAGGGGATCCTGCTCGGTTAGTTGCCGATTCGGCATTAATTCGAGAGAAACTCGGATGGATTCCCAAGTATTCTGACCTTCAAACAATTATTGAGCATGCATGGAATTGGGAGTCTAAACATATCAATGGGATAAGGCACTAGAACCCTGCGTATCGAGTCTCAATGTTATCGAGTTTATTTATTCCTTTGAAAAATCTTACGAAGTTTGATTTTGAGTGAAGAGCCTATAACTCAGATGGCCCACTTTAGCTCTATCATCATAGTTAATTGGAATTCAGGCCCTTTACTGAAGAAGTGTCTTAGAGCGTTGTCTGTGCAGACTATAAAACCATTGGATGTGGTCGTTGTAGACAACAAAAGTGAAGACGACTCTTTGAAGGAAATAACTGAGGAATATCCAACAGTTTCTATCGTTGTGGCTGAAAAAAACCTTGGATTCGCAGCCGCAAATAATTTGGGTATCCAATTCCTTTCTCCAGAGTGTCAGTGGGTAGCGTTATTGAATCCCGATGCATTTCCTGAACCAACTTGGCTGGAATCATTGGAAAAAGCCGCAACTCAATACAAGGAATATTCTTTCTTTGGAAGCCGTTTAATAGACGCCAATAATCCTGCTGTATTGGATGGAGAAGGTGACGTATGCCACATTAGTGGATTAGTGTGGAGGAGCAATCATGGAGAAAAGCGTGATAACTCGAATTGTTCATCGGTTGAGATATTTTCTCCTTGTGCCGCTGCAGCAATGTATCGGAAAGATGTCTTTCTTGAAGCCGGCGGATTCGATGAGGATTTCTTTTGTTACATCGAGGATGTCGATCTCGGCTTTCGCATGCGCCTATTAGGGCATCGGTGTTTATATGTGCCAGATTCGGTTGCTCTTCACGTGGGCTCGGCAGTCACTGGCAGACGTAGTGATTTTTCTATCTATCATGGCCACCGCAATTTGGTTTGGGCTTATATCAAGAATATGCCTGGTATGTTGTTCTGGCTGTGCTTGCCGTTGCACTTGGCGCTTACCTTGTTTTCCATTCTTTATTTCAGTTTCAAAGGTCAGGCGCAAGTGATTTCGCGCGCCAAGTGGGATGCACTGAAAGGCATACCCAAAATGTGGCGTAAACGACAAGAGATTCAGTCCCGGCGCATTATTTCTGCCCGCGGCATATGGCGCCTTTTGGATAAGCACCTAATCCCGATACGACGTAGTTGAAAAGTTATTGAAATGCCAAATACCGTTTCTTTGGTGATTGTGAACTATAACGCCGGCACACTGCTTGGACAGTGCATAACAAGCGCATTACCACAAGTCGACGAGTTGATCGTCGTCGATAACGCGTCAACCGACGATAGTTTGGATAAGGTCGCTACGCTCCACCCGGATGCCCCCAAACTGCTAGTCATTCGGAATTATAAGAATCTAGGATTTTCAGCCGCTTGCAATATCGGGTGGGATCATGCTTCTAGCAGTTATGTGCTGTTTCTCAATCCTGATTGCGTGCTAGAGCCTGATTCCGTGCAGCGGCTATTCCAGGTGCTGGAGGACTGCCCTGAAGCGGGGATGGTCGGTGGCTTGCTGGTTGATCCGGACGGTACTGAACAGGGCGGCGGCCGAAGAGCCATTCCTACACCTTGGCGTTCTTTCGTGCGTGCTTTTGGTTTGTCTCGATTTGCTCAACGCTGGCCCAAACTGTTTTTTGATTTCCATTTGCATAAGCAACCTCTCCCGGCACATCCCATTGAAGTCGAGGCGATTTCTGGAGCTTGCATGCTGGTACGGCGTGCCGCCATGGAAGATGTCGGGCGCTGGGATGAGGGCTATTTCCTACATTGCGAAGATCTGGATTTCTCCATGACCTTGCGCCGCAAGGGCTGGAAAATTATGTTCGTGCCAGATGCAAAAATTGTGCATGAAAAAGGCACATGCAGCCGCTCTAGGCCGATCTTTGTAGAATGGCATAAGCATTGCGGCATGATGCGGTTTTATCGAAAATTCTTTAGGCATCAGTATCCGGGGATACTGATGTGGTTAGTGGCAATTGGAGTATGGCTCCGCTTTGCTGCAGTAGCTACTTATTACACAATACGCGGTATTGCTTATAAATTGAGGATCGGTCGGTGAGTGAGCGAGTGGTCGGTGTTATTGGTGCTACAAGCTTTGTCGGTCATGCACTATTGCCAGCGCTGACACAAAAGGGAGATCGGGTCATCGCCTTCTCGCGACGTGATATCCGACAGAGCGAAGCCAATATCACCTGGTATAAATATTCGAGCAAGCAGGATGTGATCGTCGATCACCAACAGGTAGCGGCTCATGGAGTGATTGCTGAATGGATATGCGTAGCACCTATCCACGTACTGCCTCACTATTTTGAACTGATGCAAGCTTGTGGCGTAAAGCGCGTGGTGGCGCTATCGTCTACAAGCCGGTTTACCAAAAGCCAATCTTTAGATGTAAAAGAGCGCCGAATGGCGAGCCGATTGACTGATGTCGAATGGCAATTGCAGAAGTGGGCCGAGAAAAACGGGATTGAATGGGTAGTTCTGCGCCCCACCTTGATATATGGCCTAGGCCTGGACAAAAACGTTTCTGAAATCATCCGACTCATTCGACGTGTTGGTTTCTTTCCTGTACTTGGTAGCGCGCAAGGCTTACGTCAGCCAGTGCGTGTGGAGGATGTGGCTCAAGCCTGCATTGCAGCGCTTGAAATTCCAGCTGCCGCGAATCGTGCCTATAACATTTCCGGGGCTGAAACCTTGACCTACAGAGAAATGGTGGGTCGCATCTTTGAAGCCTTACAACGTAAGCCGTATTTGGTTACTGTGCCGTTAGGGCTGATCAATGTTGTAGTCAAAGTATTGCGCGTTCTACCACGGTATCGAGATTGGAATGTGGCCATGGCAGAAAGAATGAACCAAGATATGGTATTTGAGCATGCGGATGCGGCTCGCGACTTGGGATTCAATCCACAACCCTTTAATCTGACTTCGCAGGATTTTCCGCATTGAATACGACTAAATAATGGCAGCTCGGATAAGGCAAATCTACTTTTGCCTTATTATGTGAAGAGAATGTCGATATAACCATCGATACCAGCCTGGTTAGCTTGGAAACTCCTTGCAAAAACTGATGGGGCTCGTGTCAAATAAAACCCAGGTTTGGGCTTAGGTCCTTCAGCCCAAACCATCCTAAAATATCCGAATGAGGGGACGTCTATGGCTTAGGCGTCTATCCAGCTCATTGACGCTCGCCTGCCTCTTAATATTGGCCAGTGGCAGGTCAGCACACTATAAAATACCCCACGAACAGTCCCGATATGAAGTTTAGAAAGCTCTTTTAAAACAATGCAGCAAGGAAATAGTTCTGAGAAGAAATATGATATCCATTAGACCGGTGATTCTCTGCGGTGGCTCAGGAACTCGCCTCTGGCCTCTTTCGCGGGCGGGTTTCCCCAAACAATTTCTTTGCCTGACAGGCAACGAAAGTTTGTTTCAGCAAGCTGCCAAGCGGCTAATAGACTTGAGTACCGAACAAACGGCCGTTGCAGCGCCTTATATTGTGACCAATGAAGAGCATCGCTTCCTGACACTGGAGCAATTGCGCGAAGCCAATATTGAATTGGGCGCCGTCCTTCTTGAACCTGTAGGACGCAATACTGCACCTGCTCTGACCTTGGCCGCTCTGGCAGCAGTAGAAAATGGTGACGATCCGGTCCTTGTCGTCACCCCTTCAGATCAAACAATCACAGATCCAGCTGCATTTAACCATGCCATGCAGCGCGCTATTCTCCAAGCAGCTGAGGGAAAAATCGTCATTCTGGGTATTGCACCAGACAGGGCTGAAACTGGTTTTGGCTACATCAAGGCGGGGGCAGGTGAACACTCAGCTCCAGGAGTCCTGCCTGTAGATCGTTTTGTCGAAAAGCCGGATGCTGTTACAGCGCAGCACTATCTTGAAGAGGGCAATTACTTCTGGAATGCCGGGATTTTTGTACTGAAGGCTTCTGTGTGGTTGAGCGCCTTGGAGCACTTCCGACCCGACATTGCTCTGGCCACTCATAAAGCCTGGTCTGTGCACAGCAAGGATGCCAACTTTGTCCGCCCTGGAAAAGCTGAGTTTGCAGCGATCACGAGTGAATCGATCGATTACGCCGTAATGGAGCGTTGTCCGGGCAGCGCCTTTCCTATCTCCATGGTGCCATTAGATGCGGGGTGGAATGACCTCGGCGCCTGGGACGCTGTTTGGAACGTATTGCCTAAAGATGAGGCAGGGAACGCGCATCTTGGAGATGTGTTGACCACCGACAGCCGCAATACCCTTGTCTACGCCACCAGCCGTCTCGTTAGCTTGGTGGGCGTGGACAATCTGGTGGTCATCGAGACCCCGGATGCTGTACTCGTGACCGACAAATCGCTCAGCCAGGATGTGAAGCGCATTGTCAGCCTGCTCGACCATCAGCAACGTGAAGAACATACCCTGCATCGTAAAGTGCATCGCCCTTGGGGCTGGTATGACAGCATCGACACAGGGGAACGCTTCAAGGTCAAGCATATTCAAGTCAACCCCAAGGCCAGTCTCAGTTTGCAAAAACACCACCATCGCGCAGAACACTGGGTCGTGGTCAAAGGCACGGCAGAGATCACCTGCGGCGACAAGGTCATCCTCCTCAGTGAAAATCAGTCCACCTACATCCCATTGGGCGAGATCCATCGCCTAGCCAATCCTGGCACCACGCCTCTGGAAATTATTGAAGTGCAGTCCGGAAACTATCTGGGAGAAGATGACATCGTTCGCTTTGAAGATCATTACGGACGTACCCCAAAATGAGCGCCACCTCCAAAATTTATGTTGCCGGCCATCAGGGGATGGTAGGTTCCGCCATTGTTCGGCTCTTGCGGCAACAGGGCGAGACACACATCGTCACACGCACCCATGCCGAGCTGGACCTTACTAATCAGGCGGCCGTACGTACATTCTTCGCTCAGGAAAAGCCGGACCAGGTTTATCTGGCAGCCGCCAAAGTAGGGGGTATCCACGCAAACAACACGTATCCTGCAGACTTCATCTATGCCAACCTGATGATTGAGGCCAACGTGATTGATGCGGCCTTCCACGAAGGCGTGAAGAAACTCTTGTTTCTAGGGTCGAGTTGCATTTACCCCAAGATGGCACCGCAGCCGATGCGTGAGGATGCGCTCCTGACCAGCACCCTCGAACCCACCAACGAACCGTATGCTATCGCCAAGATTGCCGGCATCAAGTTGTGCGAGAGCTATAACCGCCAGTATGGTGACAGTCATGGCGTAGATTACCGTAGTGTCATGCCGACGAATCTTTATGGCCCGGGGGATAACTACCACCCCGAAAACTCCCATGTCATCCCGGCTCTGATTCGTCGTTTACACGAAGCCAAGGTTAATAGTGCTCCCAGCGTGACGATCTGGGGCTCGGGCACGCCGAAACGGGAGTTTCTTTATGTCGACGACATGGCCGCCGCCTGCGTGCATGTCATGAACCTGGATGGGGCAACCTACGCGCAGCACACCCAGCCTATGCAAAGCCATATCAATGTGGGCTACGGGTGTGACATTACCATCCGGGAATTGGCCGAGACCATCAAGAATGTTATAGGCTATTCCGGGCAGCTTATTTTTGATTTGAGCAAACCAGATGGCCCTCCCCGGAAACTGATGGACGGCTCTCGCCTGAATGCGTTGGGCTGGCAGGCCAAGGTCAACCTGGCGGATGGGCTAGGACTGGCCTATAAAGACTTTTTGAATAAAACCACGCAGTAGAAAACGATAAAGAGGGCGATTATGAGCCAACAAGATAAGGTGGCACTGATTACGGGGATTACCGGACAAGATGGTGCTTACCTGGCTGAGCTTTTGCTGAACAAAGGTTATATCGTCCATGGCATTAAGCGCCGTACCAGCCTTTTTAATACCGATCGGATCGATCACCTTTATCGCGATCGGCATGAAAAAGATGTGCGCTTTTTTCTGCACCACGGCGACCTGACTGACAGCTCCAGTCTCATCCGCATCATCCAGCAGGTCCAGCCCGATGAAATCTATAACCTGGCAGCCCAGAGCCATGTAGCTGTCAGTTTTGAGGAACCGGAATATACCGCCAACTCCGATGCCTTGGGTGCTTTGCGCATCCTGGAAGCAATTCGTATCCTCGGGCTTGAAAAGAGAACGCGCTTTTACCAGGCAAGCACCAGCGAGCTCTATGGCTTGGTACAAGAAACTCCTCAAAAAGAAACTACGCCGTTTTATCCGCGGAGTCCCTATGCTGTCGCCAAGCTCTATGCCTATTGGATTACGGTCAACTACCGTGAAGCCTATGGAATCTATGCCTGCAACGGCATTTTATTCAATCACGAGAGCCCCATCCGGGGCGAAACCTTCGTTACTCGGAAAATCACTCGTGCTCTGGCTCGCATCAAGCTGGGGTTGCAAGATTGCCTATACCTCGGCAACTTGGATGCCAAACGTGACTGGGGTCACGCCAAAGACTACGTCGAAATGCAATGGCTGATGATGCAGCAAGAACAACCGGAAGACTTCGTCATTGCTACCGGCGTCCAATACAGCGTACGAGATTTCGTCAACGTGGCTGCCAAGGAAATTGGCATGGAAATCCGCTGGGTTGGCAATGGAGTTGATGAAAAAGGCTACGCTAGAACTTTAGAAGGCGAAAAGTTGATTGTCGCCGTTGACCCGCGTTATTTCCGCCCGACGGAAGTTGAAACGTTACTTGGTGATCCGTCAAAGGCGCGAACCAAATTGGGCTGGACGCCCAAGATAACATTTGAAGAGTTGGTCGCCGAAATGGTTCGAGAAGATATCAAATCAGCTGAACGCGATGAATTAATCAAACATCATGGTTATAAAGCCATGAACTATCACGAATAGTTTTTAAGAACGCGATTGCCGCTTCAACATCGCGGGATGTCATCCCGCGATTAAAGGCAAAAGGCATCGCGCTTATTACTTAACGACAAAATGTGCAAAGTGGCGAACAAAGTCTACCACCCAAGCCTATTCAGGCAGGACTAACCCCCTTTGTTTAACTTATTCTCCACGATCTCTACAAAGCTTGGCTGGCTAGCCACCCATCAAGGCTTTCGACGTTATTTTCTCAACACTTCCTGGATTTTTGCCGAAAAAGGCTTGCGCATCATCGCGGTCCTGTTCGTAGGGGTTTATGTCGCCCGCTATCTCGGGCCAGAGCAGTTTGGTCTTTATAGCTATGCATTGGCCTTCGTAGCCTTGTTCAGCACTATCACCAAGTTGGGGCTGGACAGCATTGTGGTACGCGACCTGATCCATCATCCGCTGGAAGTGCGACATCTCTATCTAGGCACCGCGTTTTGGTTGAAGCTTATTGGCGCAGCGGTGACTTTAGTCCTGTTGGCGTTTGCTGTGCAACTAACGAGTAATGATGCGACGACCAATCTTTACATCCTAATCATTGCCAGCGGCCTAATCTTTCAGTCTTTCGAAGTAATTGATTTTTACTTTCAGGCCAAGGTCCTTTCCAAATATGTCTCTATTTGCAAGCTGGTACAACTTGTACTTTCCTCCGCACTCAAGCTCTATCTCGTTTTCCTGCACGCCGATTTAATTTGGTTTGTGCTGATCAGCCTTATCGACCAGATTACATTGGCTCTTTCGTTGGCTTATGCATATTGGCGACAACAGGTGAGAAGCTTTTTTGGTCAATTTGATCTGAGTATAGCCAAGGAGCTGCTAAAAAATTCATGGCCGCTTATCCTGTCTAGCGCTGCCATAAGCCTTTATATGAGAATTGATCAGGTCATGATCAAGGAAATGCTCGGGGAAAAGGATGTGGGCTTATACTCGGCGGCTATTCAGTTGTCCGAAGCATGGTATTTCATACCGACGATCATCACGGCCTCTGTCTTTCCGGCGATTGTAAATGCGCGAAAAATCAGCCAATCGCTTTATCACCAACGATTGCAACGACTCATCACCGTGATGACCTGGATGGGTATTGTCGTTGCCTTGTTGATGACCTTCCTTGGTGACTGGCTAATCGTGATGCTTTATGGCTCAGCGTATCAGGCGGCTGGTAGCGTGCTTTCCATTCATATCTGGGCAGCCGTATTCGTGTTCATGGGCGTGGCCACTGGAGTCTTCTTTACTGTAGAGAATCTCACCCAGAAAGTTCTTTACCGTACCGTATTAGGTGTTATTTCCAATGTGTTATTGAACATTATTTTTATCCCGCGTTATGGAATAAACGGCGCGGCCATGGCAAGTGTTCTCAGCCAGTTTATCGTCAATTATTTTTATGACTTATTCGACAGAAGTACAAGAATTTTACTCATTACGAAAACGAAAGCCCTTTTGCCCGTTTACTATGTCTGGAAACGGCATGAATAAGGTCAAATACGGCCCTACTGAAAAGCATGTAGTCTTTGCACGCCTAAAATCGCATTGAAAGGATATTGATGCAACAAACCTTAGTCACCGGCGGCGCCGGTTTCCTCGGTTCGCATTTATGCGACCGCCTGATCAAAGACGGGCATGATGTGCTCTGCGTGGACAACTTCTTCACCGGCAGCAAAGCCAACATTGCTCACTTAATGAGCCATCCTTATTTCGAACTGATGCGTCACGACGTGACATTCCCGCTTTATGTCGAGGTCGATCAAATCTACAACTTGGCCTGCCCGGCGAGTCCGATACACTATCAGTTCGACCCCGTCCAGACGACTAAGACCAGTGTTCATGGGGCTATCAATATGCTGGGCCTGGCCAAACGGATCAAGGCCCGAATCTTTCAAGCGTCAACGAGCGAGGTCTATGGCGATCCCGAAGTCCATCCCCAGCAGGAGGAGTACTGGGGACGTGTCAATCCGATCGGCCCGCGCGCATGTTACGACGAAGGCAAGCGTTGCGCAGAAACGTTGTTCTTCGATTACTACCGTCAGCACAATCTGGATATCAAGGTAGTACGTATCTTCAATACCTATGGCCCTCGGATGCATCCTAATGACGGGCGAGTGGTGAGTAACTTTATTGTTCAGGCACTCAAGGGGGAGAACATTACAATCTATGGCGATGGGCAACAAACGCGTTCGTTTTGTTATGTGGATGACTTGATAGAAGGTTTCATCCGCATGATGGACAGCGAACGCGGGTTTACTGGCCCGGTGAACTTGGGAAATCCCACGGAATTCACCATGCTGGAATTGGCCGAAAATGTTCTGCGCTTAGTAGGCGGTAAGTCGACGCTCTCCTTCCATCCGCTGCCTACGGATGACCCTAAGCAACGGCAACCAGATATCACTCTGGCCAAGAACACGCTGAACTGGGAGCCGACGGTGGCACTGGAAGATGGCTTGAAGGAGACCATCGCTTATTTCAGAAAGCTCCTGAATGCCTGATTTCAAGCTGAATACGCCGGTTGCGTTTATTATCTTCAACCGCCCGGATACGACGGCACGTGTGTTTGCTGAAATTGCAAAGGCTCAGCCACCCACGTTGCTGGTAATAAGCGATGGCCCACGTGCACATCGCACAGGCGAGTCTGAACGGGTTGCCCAAACCAAGGCCATCATCGAACAGGTCGACTGGCCTTGCGAAGTATTGACGAATTTTTCCGACGTCAATCTAGGATGCAAGAGGCGAGTATCCAGCGGCATCGACTGGATTTTTGAGCAGGTCGAAGAGGCCATCATTCTGGAAGACGATTGCTTGCCAGATCCTTCGTTCTTTCGGTTCTGCCAGGAGATGCTCGAACGCTATCGGCACGATCAACGCGTAGGCATGATCAGCGGTGATAACTTCCAGTTTGGCAGACGCTACGGTGAAGACAGCTACTATTTCTCAAAGTACGTACACATCTGGGGATGGGCATCCTGGCGCGATCGCTGGCAGGGCTCGTACGATGTACAGATGAATCGATGGCCACAAGTTCGTGACCTGGGAAGGCTCGGAGATCTGGTGCTCGATGAAAACGAGGCTTCGTACTGGAGATCGATTTTCGAGAGGGTGCATCAAGGGGGCATCGACACTTGGGATTACCAATGGGTTTTTGCTAATTGGATTGAAGGTCGGTTGAGCATTCTGCCTTCGGTAAATCTGATTTCAAATATCGGTTTTGGTGTCGATGCGACCCATACAACCGGTGTCAGCCCACTGGCTGATTTGCCTACAGAACCGTTGCCGTTCCCACTGGCTCATCCGGTCGTACGAACACGCAACGTTACAGCTGATCGCTTCAGTGACCGAGAATGTTTCAGGCGCCCGCTATGGAAGCGGATACTTGCATTGCTTTTGAGCAAACTGCGACGAAAGGCAAGCTGATATGTCGCAAGATTGTCCTATCTGCGCCGGAAAAATGCGCTCGAGCTTTAAGGCCCAAGTGTTACGTAAATATCCGGCGGAATACGAGGTCTGCACTGCTTGTGGCTTTCTTCGTGCTCGTGAGCCTCATTGGCTGGAAGAAGCGTACACGTCCGCCATCGCTGCCGCAGATACCGGACTAGTAATGCGCAATTTATCGCTCGCCTTCAAAGTCTCTACAGTTCTATATTGGCTCATGGATGAGCGTGGGCAAGGGCGATATCTTGACGCTGCAGGGGGCTACGGGATGCTGACCCGGCTAATGCGCGACTTGGGATTTGATTTCTATTGGTCGGACAAATACTGCGAGAACCTCATGGCGCGCGGCTTTGAGTTCGACGAGCATCTCAAGGGATGCCAAGCGGTCACTGCCATGGAAGTGATGGAGCATCTCACTGACCCTCTGGGTTTCGTGGATGAGGTGCTCAAGACAGCAAGTTCTGACACCTTGTTATTTACCACAGAGCTTTATGAAGGAGCCCCTCCGAATCCGGACTGGTGGTATTACGCCTTTTCTACAGGCCAGCATATCGGGTTCTTCACAAGAACAAGCCTGGAAACACTGGGGAGCCGGCTGGGGCTCAATTTTATTAGTGCAAACGGCTTGCATATCCTTTCCCGCAAGCCGCTATGTGAAAGGCATCTTAAGTACGCCACACATCCTTTGATCACAAAAGTTGCGCCCCTATGGATACGTCACCGACTAGGATCCAAAACCATGATCGATCATCGGCGAATAATGGAAGCTCTGTGAAGCCGCAACAATGAGGATCGCCTACGATCATCAAATCTTTGGCTGGCAAAGATATGGTGGAATTTCTCGCTACTTTTTTGAGCTAACACGTCACATCAACCGCTTTGAGAGCGTCGAGGTGGAGATTGTTAGCCCCTTGTATATCAATGAGTATCTGCCATCCTCATCCATACCCATCGCAGGTATCCACGTTCCACAGATACGTAAGACAGGAAGGATATACCGCGAATTGAATCGATGGATGGCGCCTTGGCCAATGCGGCGTTTCCGTCCGGATATTGTCCATGAAACATATTACTCCGAAGGCCCATTGGTACCCTACGATGCCAAGGTAGTGATCACTGTTCATGACATGATCCACGAACTCTTCCCCGAGTCTTTTGTTTCCTGGGACACCACTAGAAAAGAGAAGGCAGCGGCAGCCATCCGGGCAGATCACATCATTTGCGTGTCAGAGAATACCCGACAGGATTTGATTCGTCTTTTGGGCGTGGATCCTGCCAAGACATCCGTAATACATCATGGGTATGAGCTATTGGCTGCCCCTACCGGCCTTCGGCGGTGCGAAGAACCCTTCATTCTGTATGTAGGCAGCCGGGGTGGCTACAAGAACTTTGACCTTCTTCTCCAGGCTTATGGAGCCTCTCAGTCCCTCCATAAAAATTTCCAGCTCGTGGTGTTCGGTGGCGGTCCACTGACATGGCAGGAACAATCCCGGATCAAGCAGTTAGGGGAGGGGCAATGGCAAGTGCTGCATTTGAGCGGCGATGACGCGGTTTTGGCCGACCTGTATGCCTCTGCAGAAGTCTTTGTCTATCCTTCGCTTTATGAAGGGTTCGGCATCCCCCCTCTCGAAGCCATGAGTTGTGGATGTCCGGTGGTATGTACCGACCGGAGTTCTTTACCAGAAGTAGTCGGGAATGCTGCCGGGTTTTTTGATCCAGAGTCAGTCGACTCCATGGTGGCCACACTGAATAAAGTCCTGTTCGACTCCACATACAGACAGAACCTTATAGACCAAGGATGGCGTCAATGCGCTAAGTTTTCCTGGCAGAAATGTGCGCAAGAGACGCTGGATGTCTATCGGAATGTCATTGATGGGAATACTCCATCCCAAAACGCTTTATGATTCCATCCCCAATGAAAGTCAGTGTCATTACTGTCTGCTTCAATAGCGCATCAACGCTTGAGCGGGCACTCCAGTCAGTCGTGGATCAGGATTGGCCTGATGTCGAACATATTGTCATTGACGGCGCGTCAACGGACTCGACGATGGAAATTCTCCAGCGTTTTCGCCCGCATTTGGCACATTTGGTCAGCGAGCCTGATAAAGGCGTTTACGACGCCATGAACAAAGGCTTAGATCGGGCAAGTGGTGACATCATTTGTTTTCTAAATTCTGACGATGAATACGCCTCATCTCAGGTTCTGTCCTTGATTGCCACGCAAATGCGCGAACACAAGCTCGACGCCTTGATGGGCGATGTAGGTTTTTTCTACAAAAAAAATCCTATGCGTATGGTGCGTCGCTATCGTTCAGATCGTTTTACCCCTGCAAGACTGAGTTGGGGATGGATGCCCGCCCATCCAGCATTATTTCTTCATAAGAACGTCGTTCAGCGCGTAGGTCGCTTCAAAACCGACTATCGCATTGCCGGAGATTTCGAATTCATTATTCGAGCATTCCACGGTCATACCTTGCGCTATCGACATTTGCCAGAAGTGCTGGTGCGCATGCAAGTTGGCGGCGCGAGCACTAGCGGATGGCGTGCAAAAATTCTTCTCAATCAGGAAGTGTTAAGGGCCTGTCGAGAAAATAGGCTAGATACGAATATGCTTAAAATACTTTCCAAATATCCAATGAAACTACTGGAGTTATTAAAGCTGTGAAAGCATGTCAGATGCTGCGTCTTCTTGATCTGGTGTTGGCGGCTTTGGGCTTGGTCCTGGGCTTGCCCATTCTGCTGTTGCTCCTGCTCATCGGTTTTGCCGACACCCGCTCACCGCTTTTCTTTCAGGTACGAGTAGGGCGCCATCAAAAGCCGTTCAAGCTTGTAAAGTTTCGTACGATGCGACCGGGCACAGCTTCTGTAGCAACGCATTTGGCAGACCCTTCCGCCGTTACCTCTTTCGGTAGTTTCCTTCGACGAAGCAAACTAGACGAACTGCCACAATTATGGAATGTGCTCATAGGCGATATGAGTTTGGTCGGCCCGCGCCCTTGCTTACCCAATCAGACGGAATTGATCTCTGAGCGCACGATGCGCAAAGTCTTTGATGTGCGCCCGGGTATTACAGGCCTAGCTCAGACTCAAGGCATCGACATGTCCACGCCGCAATTATTAGCTCAAACCGACGCTCACATGCTGGACAACCTGAGTGCAGCCGCCTATTTCCGGTACATTTTTCAAACCGTCATGGGCTCGGGCAAAGGTGATCGCATCACTCCTAGGTAAATTCTGAATTAAGGCCCTTTCGGCCTTGCTCCATTTGATTTCTTCGGCCTATATCCGGTGAATTTCCAATTTTCATCAGCACACACTGGCTAAGAAGAATGAATTACCAACTGCTTTATCCAACACGAAAAGGCAGCAATTCCAAGGTTATCTCCTCCATGCAAAATACTTCCTCTGAATGATGAATATGTCTCCCTTCGAACCCTCTATAATGGTCGCCATCACCGAGTAAATCCTTTAATTACACTCGCCTTTCTTATGGCAGCATCATTCAAAAACATCGACAGTGCGACACTCCGTTCGCTGACTGCAACGGAAACCATTACGCTCATAGACGTACGATCCGAAGAAGAGGCTATTCGCGGCATCATTCACGGTGCCATTCACATTCCACTACACTTGCTCCCATTGCGTGCTCATGAACTCGAGGGCGAAAATCCTCTAATATTCTATTGTCACAGTGGCGTTCGCTCCGCCCAAGCCTGCAGCTTCATGGCAAGCCAAGGGCGAGAAAATCTTTTCAACCTCCAAGGAGGTGTAT